>DASSGH010000171.1:0-6219 GCA_035693615.1 Xanthobacteraceae bacterium | reverse complement strand
GCGCCCGATCCTCCTTTGCCCGCGCCGCCGGGCTCTTCCCACGCACGGCGATGGTCCTCAGGACATCTGCAGATATTGGGTCACGTCAACCTTCTGGCTGAGCGTGCCGGTCTCGACCGAGACGTCGATGGGTGTCCATATTTGCTCATCCTGCCGTCTCCATGCTTGGGTGCCTGCCAGCAAGCAAGCGCCTTGCCGGCCCCACGGGCGCGCTGCGGGCCCTACTCTCCCGCGTCGACGATGGCAATGACCGGTCCCCCGCCTTGCGGGCCCTGATGCATGGCATCGACCGATACGAACACCGCCGGATCTCCGATGGCCGCCGCCGCCACGCCACCGACCGCGGCTTTCGCATGGCGGTGATGATGCACATCGGAGTCGTCGAGCATGATCTGGCGACGTCCGCGCAGCGTGCCGCGGCGATCGGCTTCGCATTTGATGAAGCAGTTCACCAGTCGGCCCTCGAGATCCTCCGCGCGCGGACGCGCCGGAAGATCGAGGCCGGCATTGCGGACGGCATCGTAAATGCCGTCCATATCGAGCGCATCGCGCATCACCCCATGGCCGATGCGATAACGGCCGCCGGCGCCGGCATTGTTGCCGAGCAGCACGACTTGCGCCTGGGTGAGTTCGACGCCGGAGGAGCACGATGCGACGGAAGAGTAAAGATCGAGATCTCTGCAGATCTGCTCGGCGCGCGGCAGCTTGATCTCGCCGAGCGCGAGCGCGATGCCGAGCGCGGCCGTGCCGTTGGAGACGCCCATGGAATCGTGAACCTCGCACGCCACCTCGTGGCCGCGCGATTGCGCCTCGCGGACAGACTCGATGGTGAGCAACGGCGTCTTGGTCTGCACGTAATGTACGTCGCTCGGATCGTCGATCCCGGCGGCCCGCATCGCCGCTTTCACGGCGGCAGCGACCTTCTCCACCATCGCCGGCCGGCCGATGTCCTCGGGCAAGAGCTCGGCGCTCATCGCGGTTCCGATCGCCAGGCGTAACTTAGATGCCGGGCCGCGTTTGGCGTTGCGGGCAAAGATGGTCGCGTGCGGGGTGATGACGCCGTCGCAACCGCCCGACCAGACCATCGGAATGGCGGCGATCTCCGCCTCGCTGCGCTTGCCGTGTTTTTGCAGCGCCCGGCGAAAGGCCTGATCGGCCAGGATGCGCGTGAAGTCGTTCACCCCGCCGTTCCCTTCGGTCTTGCCGATGACGGCGATCACCTCGTCCGCGGCGAACTGCCCGCGGGCGATGCAGGCCTCGAGCCCGGACGCATCCTGAACGGTCTTGAGCTCGACCTTTGCAACCTCTATCGCCATTCTCGGCTCCTCACTCGCTGCCCGGAATGAGACCCTTCGGCAGCGAGAGGCAATATTTCGCGATGTCGCCGGCGCGCGTGTACCAGACGCGATCCTTGTACTTGTGTTCGACGCAGTGCTTGATGGCTTGGCGCACCGGACGCAGGCGGAACGGCTGCCCGACGATGAAGCCGTGCAGCGACAGCGCGTAGACGAGCGGATGACGCTGCGACTGCTCCAGCATCTCCTCGAACTGATCGACGATCATCTCGCCGAATTCGCGGCCAGTGTGATCGCGATGCGCCTGCGCCCCGGCGTCGTTCAGCTCCATCGGATAGGGGACCGACAGAAGCGGTCCGGCGCGCGTTTGCATCCAGATCGGCTGATCATCGACCGGCCAATCGAGCAAATGCGTGTAGCCGGCCTCTTTGAGCAGATCCGGCGTGACGTTGGATTCGAGCGCGCCGGGGCCCATCCACCCGGTGGGACGCACGCCGACGTGTTTTGCGATCACCTCAGTGCATTCCTGGATGGCGCGCGCCTCGTCGTGCTCCCACATTCCGCGCAGCAGCTCGGCATTGGTGCGGCCGTGGCCGAGCACATCGTCGCCGCGGGCTTTGATCTTCTCCACGATCTGCGGGTAGTGGTAGCAGACGCTGCTGTTCAACAAGATGGTGGCGGGCAGCTTGAGCTCGTCGAGGATCTCGAACAGCCGCCAGTTGCCGATCCGGTTGCCGTAGTCGCGCCAGGCGAAGTTGCGCGTGGTCTGCTGGTTGCTGCGGACCGGGTCCATCCCGAGCCCGGCGCCGAACGCGAAATGCTCGATGTTGAGCGCAACGTAGAAGGCGAGCCGCTTGCCTTCCGGCCAAGTGTAGTCTTTCCGCTCGACGATGGGCGAATAGGCGTATCGGCTATGGCCGGGCAGTTTCAGCATGGGTGGGCTCCGTGGTGGCTCGGAATATTGGGGCGGATGAGTGGAGAGCTGGTCGGGCCATTGCTGACGCCGACTACTCTAGCCGGCGGCGACGAACCATACCAACATGCGCTGGCATAAACGCAAGACTAGCTGGAGAAGCGAGATCGTGAGCGACCGGCTTGCCCCCCGACCTCATCGAGCAGTTCTCGAGCGGTGACGAGGTCTGCCGTTGCCCATCCTTCCGTAAACGAAGCGTAGATCGGCGCCAACACCTCCTCCGCCTCGGCGCTGTGCCCCTGGTCGCGCAATACGCCGGCTAGAGTAGTTGCCGTCCGCAATTCCCACAGCTTGGCGCCCTGCTCCCTCGCCGTTGCAAGGCTAGCCTCCAGCAGGGGCACCGCCTGCTCGCTCCCGCCGAACCGAGCCCGAAGACGCATGATCTCCGCCTCGCACCACCGCTCACCGGTGATGCCGACGAGTTCAGTTGCTCGGTCGAGCAAAGCAACGGCGGCCGGCGCATACCCGTAGTCACCCCGCAGTTCGGCGGCGCAGCCAAGGAAGAACGGCAGCAGCGCCCAATTTTTTCCGGAGTCGAGCTGGCGCAGAGACTCTTCCATGCGTTCAAAAGCGGCCAAGTCTGGCCGCGAACGAAGTTGCGCCCAGCTGTGATAAATCGCGCCCTCCCGATTGCCCTTGAATGTTTCATACGAACTGCGAACCGCGACAAGCCGTTCGGAAAGTTCGCTCACGCGATCAGTGTTTCTTTCCAACATGCCTTGCATACAAGCCCGTCGCAATCCCAGGATCAGACTGATCGGGTGGTTCAAGGTCTCAGCATGCTTGACGCCGGCCAAACTCATTGCCGCACCAGAGTCGGCATAACCGAGCAATGTGAGACAGGCGCCGAGCACGGTGCAAATTGACGCTTTTGGATCTCGCGTGCTCATGCCTTGGTACGGACGATCGCGTTCAACATCATATAAGTCGAGCACGAGCTGCATCTCCTCGCGCGCTTCCTTCAAGCGACCCAGCAACATATTTGCCAAGCCCCCCGCTCGGCGTGCCATGAGCAGCGCCTGAGCGTCGCCGGTTCGCTCGTGTACTGCCGTCATCTCGCCGGCGTACTGAAGCATCTTTTGCGGTTGAGAATGAGTGAAATGATAATTCAACATCAGACCGTCGTAGACACCAGGCAATCGGTGCACTTCATCAAGGATAAAGCATAGCTCACGCGCACGCTCGAACGTCACCCGGACGTCCTCGCTGCCCGAGCCCTGATGGTCGATCAACGCGCGCCCGAGCGCTATCTGCAATGTCAGTTCGCGCCGCAGTTTTTCGCTCGAGTCCGGAAGATACGCGACCTGCCGGAGTGCATTGCGAAGATGACTGACCATTTCAGCCAGTGCAAAACGACCTGTCGCATGGTCCGCCGCTTTCGAGTAATAAGCGATCGACTTGTCGGGTGCGCTAGCCTCGGCAAAATGCCAAGCGATGAGCTGGGGCTCCGCGGCAGCCCCGCCCACCTCCTGCTCGAGCCTCTCGGCAAGGCGCAGGTGCGTCTCCCGGCGGCGGTCGCGCAGCAGCGAAGCATAGGCGGCATCCTGTACCAGCGCGTGTTTGAAGGCATACGTGGCGAACGGGGGCCGACCATGGCCGACAATGACCCCGGCCTGCACCAATTCGCCTATTGCCTGCTCGAGCCGCGTTTCTGGCAACAGCGAGACGGCCTGCAGCGTTTCGAAGGAAAACTCGCGGCCGATCACCGCGCCGGTCTGCGCGACCTCCTTGCCGGCAGGAAGCCGATCGAGCCGCGCCATCAGCGAGGCGTGCAATGACGTCGGAACCACGTCGGCCGAAAGCGAGTTCGCAGGCGAGGCGCGCTCGCCGCCGTACGTAGAGCCGTTGTCCAAAACCGTTTTTGTCAGCTCCTCGATGAATAGCGGAATTCCGTCCGCGTGCGCCACGATCCGATCGACGATCTCTTGCGGCAGTTCCTGCCCTCCAGCGACCTGGCTGATGAGGGAAGCTGCCATTGGACGATCCAGTCCACTTAGTAGCTGCACGCTGACATGCGGTCGCGCGGCCCAAGCAGGCTGCACCTCCGGACGAGCCGTCACGACAAGAAGCATCGGTAGCCCCGGCACCCTCTGGATCAACCTGTCGAGCAGATCGAGGGTCGTGGCATCGGCCCAGTGCATGTCTTCAAGTATGGCGAGAATTGTCGTGTCTGCCGCGAGCCCCTCTATCTGCCTGATGATCGCGGTGAAGGTCATTAGCTTCAGCTGCTGTGGCGATATCGTTTTCGGCAGTTGAGCGGCGGGATTGCGGATGGAAAGCAGGTCCGCGAAGACTGCGATGTCTTCCGCGGAAGCGTTCGCCCCGAGCAATCTTGTGAGCTTTTCCCATCTGATGGTCGGCGAATCACCACGCTCGAATCCGGCAGCGCGTTCGGCTAGCCGGATGATCGGATGCAGCGGCGTATCAAGGTGATGCGGCGAGCAAATGAAACGAAGGCGTTGATTCGGCGACGCGTCGACCTTTTGCTCCAGCGCCGCGAGCAAGTGGGATTTGCCCATGCCGGGCTCACCCGCGAGCAACACGACGCGGCCTTCGCCGGTCTTGGCCGTCTCCCATCGGCGCAGCAGCAATTCGAGTTCTTCCGCGCGGCCCACGAGCGAGAGCCGCCCCCCGCGCAGCGCCTCGAAGCGGCTGTCGATCGTGCTTTCACCTACGACGGTCCACGCGCGTTCTGGTGATCCCTTCGGATCGGAGAAAGCGAGTTCGCGGTGCTCGAAAAGATCGCCGGTGAGCAGCCGTGTGGACTCGGAAATCACGACCGCCCCGGGCTCGGCTGCTGCCTGCAGGCGGGCCGCACGACTGGGGGTGTCTCCCACCGCCGTCGCCTTAAACGACGAACCGGATCTGGTGAGATCGCCTATGACCACGACGCCGCTGGCGATCCCAACGCGAGTGCGGAGCGTGCCGGGCGGTCCGGCGATCGTGTCAAGTCGGCTCACAGCATCCACGATGCTCAAGCCGGCACGGACCGCCTGCTCAGCGTCCGCTTCGTGCGCCTGCGGATAACCGAAGTAGGCCAGAACGCCATCGCCCATGTATCGAGCGATAAACCCTTCGAACCGACCCACCAGACTCGTGACACAGCCATGATAAGCGGCAATGACATCTCGCAGGTCTTCCGGATCGAGCCGCGCGCCGAGGGCTGTCGACTCCACTAGGTCGACGAACATAACGGTCAGCAGCCGGCGCTCCGGCAGCATTCCGGAGGGGGGCGCGGCCGGCGGTGCATTGGTCGTCCCAACTGCAGCGCCACAGCTACGGCAAAGCCGTCTATCGTGCGGGTTCTCGCTTCCGCATGCACTGCACTGCCAAGGCATCGGCGATCCGCACTCGCCGCAGGTTCGTCTGCTCTCCAGGACGGTGGCGCCGCAACGCGGGCAGATCATACGATCCCCCCCTTTCCGACGGCGGATGAGCCTCTTTGTAGTAACGAAAGCCTAGCTTCACAAGCCGTGGACATGCGACCCATCGCGCAGCGATGAAGACGTCTATTAACGAATACGAAACGGCTGCGCGTCGTGTCGACCCAACCTCGGATCACCACCCGCAAATCCGCTTGCTCCGAAACCCGGTTCATTTATTGTACCGTTGTTTGATGCCAATGGCTGGAGGGTGCGATGTCTAGGACCCTAAACAAGGTCATCCGAACGATCGACTTGGCGAAACCCAAACTGAAGAAGATTGCCAGAGAACTCGATCTCGCCAAGAAAAAGTCCGCAAAAAAGAAGAAGCGCAAATCGAAGTAGTGCAAAACGACAAAAGCGACCACCCGAACGATGAGGGGAGTCCTCATCCGCTAAGGTCGGTTGTTACTCATTTTGGAGGCGCTTATGTCTTCTACGCTTAGATTATCCCGACACGTCAGGTCGATACAAAGAAGCCTCGACGCAGTCGCTAAAGTTCTGGCCGTCCGCAAAAAAAAGAAGGCTA
>DASSGH010000170.1:0-21057 GCA_035693615.1 Xanthobacteraceae bacterium | reverse complement strand
CTGCTCGACGAGCCGTCGCTCGGCTTGGCGCCGATCGTCATCGAAGAAGTGGCAAAGGCGATCGAGCATTTTCGCGCCGACGGCGTGACGGTGCTCTTGGTGGAGCAGAACGCCGAGCTGGCGCTGACGCTCGCGACGCGTGGCTACGTGATCGAGACCGGCAACATCGTGCTCGCCGATTCGAGCGCGCGCCTGCTGCAGAATCCGCAAGTCTGGGCGAGCTATCTCGGCCAGGAGGATTGGGAGTTCGAAACGCCTTCAACAACGAATCCGCCGGCCGCTCACCCGGCGGCGCCTTGAATCCCCGCAACCCCAACCACAGGAGATCCGACGATGCGTGCGCTGAGTTTAGCATCCCTATGCATAGCCGCACTGCTCACGGCGGCCGCCGTGCCGCCCGCGTCCGCCCAGACCATCAAGGTCGGCGTGTTCGGCCCGCTCACCGGCGACGCGGCCGCCATGGGATCGAGCGAGAAGGAGGCGGTCGACCTTGCAGTCAAGGAGAAGAACGACGCCGGCGGCATCCGCGGCAAGAAGGTCGAGGTCGTCTACGGCGACGACGCCGGCAAGCCGGAAGAGGCCGCCGTGATCGCGCGTCGCTTTGCGACCCGCGATGAGGTGTCGCTTGCCATCGGCAGCGTGAGCAGCCCGGCGAGCCTTGCCGCTGCGCAGGTCTTTCGCGAGGAGGAGGTGCCGCAGATCGTGGTGAGCGGGACCGCGCAGCGCATCACCACGCAAGGGAACGAGTGGGTGTTTCGCTCGGCGGTGCCGGACCGCAAGCTCGTCGGCGACATGGTCGATTTCATCAACGAGAAAATGCCGAACCTGAAGCGTTTCGGGTTCCTTTACGTCAACGACGACTTCGGCAAGGGCGGTTTCGACGCTTTCACCGAAGCGGGCAAGAAGTTCGGCATGAGCGTCACCGCGGAGGAGCGATATTCGCGTGGCGACCTCGATTTCATCGGACAGTTGACCCGAATTCGCTCGACCAATCCCGATGCGATCGTGGAGTGGTCGCGCTATACCGAGGGTGCGCTCATCCATCGCCAGATCAAGCAGATGGGCTGGGAGCTGCCACGGTTCGGCTCCGACGGCATCGCAGCACCTGCGTTCCTCGATCTCGCCAAGGAGGCGGCCAACGGCGTGATTTATCCCACGCACTTCAGTCCGGCGACGTCCGCGAACCTACCGGCCGCGCAAGCTTTCATCGCGTTGGTGCGCAAGACCTACAACAAGCCCCCGGACTACGTTCACGCCCAGGCGTTTGACGCCATCAATATTGCCCTTGCGGCGATCGAGCGTGCCAAAAGCGACGACCGCACCGCGGTGCGCAATGCAATGCGCCAGACCGATTATCAGAGCGTGCGCGGGCCGTTCAAATTCGATCAGAAAGGCGATCCGACCCTGGTCACCCACATGGTGCGGATTGTCGACGTCAAAGAGACCGACGCGCGCAACTGACGGGGGCAAACGTGACGATCACGGTGGTCAAATCGGGCGCTCCGCGCCCGCTCGCCAACTATAACGAGGCGTTCGTCGTCGGCGATCTCGTGTTCGCCGCCGGTCAACTGGCGAGCGACTTCAAGACCGGCATACCGCCGGAAGCGCGCAAGCAGGAGGGGTTTCCGTTTTACGGCTCCGACATCGAGATGCAGACGGCCTACGTCCTGGAAAATCTGAAAAGGACGTTCGAGGCGGCGGGCAGCTCGCTCGAGCATGTAGTCAAGGCGCAGGTGTTTCTCACCGACCTCGCCAACTTCCACGGCTTCGATACGGTGTGGAAGCGCTACTTCAAGGTCCCGCCGCCGCGCACCACCATCGGCTGCACGGGACTGCTGGTAGCGGGTACGCTGGTCGAGATCGACCTCATCGGCTACGTGCCGCGCAGCGGGCTCAAGCACGACGTCGTCACCTCGTCCATTCCGCGCCCGCTCGCCAATTACAATGAGGCCTTCACGGTTGGCGATCTGGTGTTTACCGCCGGCCAGCTCGCCAGCGATTTCAAGACCGGCGTTCCGCCGCAAGCGCGCAAGGGGAGCGGTTTTCCCTTCTACGGCTCGGACATCGAGCTGCAGACCGCGTACATCCTCGAGAATCTGAAAAAGACGTTCGAGGCCGCCGGCTCCTCTCTCGACCAAGTGCTCAAGGCGCAGGTGTTTCTCACCGACCTCGATCACTTCCACGGCTTCGACACGGTGTGGAAACGTTATTTCAAGGTGCCGCCGCCGCGCACCACCATCGGCTGCACGGGGCTACTGGTTGCAGATACGCTTGTGGAAATCGACCTGATCGGTTATCGCTCAGCGTCCGGCCGCAAGCACGAGGTCGTAAAATCGGCAGCTCCGCGTCCGCTCGCGCACTACAGCGAGGGCTTCACGTTCGGCAGCCATGTTTTCGCCGCCGGCCAGATCGCGAGCGATTATCGCACCGGCGTGCCGCCGGAGGCGCGAAAGCAGAAGGGCTTTCCGTTCTATGGCTCGGATATCGAACTGCAGACCGCATACGTCCTCGACAATCTGAAAAAGACCTTCGAGGCGGCGGGCTCCTCGCTCGATCAGGTGGTCAAGGCGCAGGTGTTTCTCACCGACCTCAACAACTTCCATGGCTTCGATACGGTGTGGAAACGCTACTTCAAGCAGCCGCCGCCCCGCACCACGATCGGCTGCACGGGCCTGTTGGTGGCGGATACGCTGGTGGAAATCGATCTCATCGGCACAAAGACCTAGAGCTAAGGCTTGGTCACTCGCACCGCCTCGCTGCGCAAGTTCCACAGAATCCCGGTGACGATCAGGCCCGCGCCGAGAAATACGAAGATGTCCAACGACTCGCCGTAGAGCCACCAGCCGACCACTGCGATCAGCGGGATACGCATGAAATCGAGCGGCACCACCACGCCAGCGTCGCCCGCCCGGAAGGCATTGGTTAGGCAGTAGTGCGAGACGAGGCCGGAGACGCCGATGCCGATCACGGCTGGCGCCTGCGCTTGCGTGAGCTTGGTTACGAACAGTGGCTCGGAGGCGAGAAGCGCAATCGGCAGCTGGATAAGCATCATCCAGAAAAGGATTGCGAAGGTGCTGTCCGTGCGCGTGAGCTTCTTCGTGGCGATCAGCGTGACCGCCAATCCAAACGCCGCCATGAGGGCGAGCAGTGCTCCCGGCTGAAACGTCGCCAGACCGGGCCGCAGAATGACCAGTACGCCGAAAAGCCCTAACACGACGGCGCCGATCCGACTGGCGGTTAGCCGCTCGCCTAGGATCGGGGACGCGAGCAGCAGCGTCCACGCCGGCGTGGTGAACTCGAGCGCAAACGTCATCGCCAACGGGATGAGCAGGAGGCTCATCGCCCACAGATATGACGATCCGACGTGGACGGTATTGCGAAAGAGGTGCAGCCGAATGTGGCGGCAGTTGATCGTTGCGCGTAGCTCGGCGCGCAGTGCGGCCAGCGTGGCCATGACGAGGAGGCCGAGACCTGCACGCAAGGCGAGAATCTCCATCACTCCCAGCGTGGTGCCGAGCATTCGCACCGACACCGCCATGGCCGAGAACGATACCAGTGCGCCAGTCATCCAAAGGACGACGCGAACGAGATTTTTGGGAGCCACGGCTGAACCGGCAGTCCGGACTATTCCGCGCCATCACGTGCCGCAAATCGGGTAAAGGCGACTTGCAGCGACGAGGCGGGCCATGAGGCCGTGGATAAGTCAGCGGCGGCCATTATCGGCATGAGACGTTGCCAAGGGAATGCTACGGCGTGCGCGGCGTGAATGGATCACTCCGCGTCGGGTTGGTTCTCTGGCCGCGCCCGCTCAAAAGCGGCAAGTTTTGCGCAGGCTGCATCGATCGCGACAAGCTTGGGAAACCGATCGAGCGGCACCTTCAGCCGCCGCGCGTTATAGACCTGTGGCACCAGGCAAGTATCCGCCAGTGTCACTGCGTCGCCGTAGGCATAAGGTGCGGGACGTACCATGGTCTCCAGCGCGGCGAAGCCCTCGAGAATCCAATGATGGTACCACTCGTCGATTTTGGCTTGGTCCTGCCCGAGTGCGTTCTTTAGGTAACGCAGCGCCGACGTGTTGTTGAGCGGGTGGATGTCACAGGCGATGAGCTGTGCCAGCGCGCGCACCTTCGCCCGCTCGACCGGATCGCGCGGCAACAGCGGCGGCTCAGGAACCACCTCCTCGAGATATTCGATGATCGCGAGCGACTGGGTGAGCACGTCACCGGCATCGAGCCGCAACGCCGGCACCCGCATCTGCGGATTGACCGCGCGGTACTCCGGTTTCCTGTTGAGCCCGCCTTCCTTTTGCAGGTGGATTGGCACCATCTCGGCCGGCAAATCTTTGAGGTTGAGCGCGATGCGCACCCGGTAAGCTGCCGATGAACGAAAATAGGTGTAGAGCTGCACGTCTTCTCCTTATCAGGGCGATGTTTCGGGTGCCTGACGCGAGGTCAAACCTTGCCGCCGTTCTCACCGCTTTCGATTTCGGCGACGAGCTCGGCCGAGCGCGTGGTCAGCTGCTTCATGGCGCGATCGAAGGCGGGGCGGTCGCCGGGCGCGACCACTTCGGCGAGACGGTCCATGAATGCGAGCGCGCTGGGGGCGAGTTGCTCGTAAACCGCGCGGCCGGCCGGCGTCAGCGACAAAAAAGACTCCCGCAAGTCCGCGCGATTGGCGCGCCGGCTGAGAAATTTGCGTTGCTCGAGCTGCGCCACGGCGCGCGAGACCTTGGTCTTGTGCATGTGGGTCTGGGCGCCGACGGCCTTGCCGGTCATGACGCCGTTCTCGCCGAGCGTGACGAGGACGCGCCACTCAGGTATTCCAATACCGTGACGGCCGTAAACACGCGTGAGCGCCTGGGACACCAGGCTGGACAGCACGTTGAGCCGATGCGGCAGAAAATCCTCAAGCTTGAGCAGCGGTACCTCGCCCTGCGCCGCATCGACATGCGCCGCGTTGTCTCGCACTGGACCGGAGTTCGTCATCACCCGCGCCCGTATGCGGCGGTCGGCTTAAGGCCTGATCCCGCCCCGAACATTGGCGGAAGATCGCTGTCCGCGCAACGCAAGGCAGGCCAGGTGTCGAGGCGGTACACGTTAAGCTTGTGCGGCTCCCTGTAAAGAACAGGCCGGAAACAGGGGCGTCGCGCGGGCGACCTTTTTCTACAGCCAGAGGTTGGTCGAGGGCCGACCCAGGCGTCGCTGGCGCTTTCGGCTCGCCCTGCGGGGACGTGCGCGTGCTGGAGCTGGCGGACGCAACGAAAAGCCCGGGCCGCTACCCGGGCTGGCGAGATTTCGGCGAATGCTCTTTCCTCAAAGATTCTCGTTACACGAGTCAACAGGAAAATGCGGCGCCAACGGTTGTCGGCTGGAGACGCATGTCGGCGCCGATGCGGCGGCCTAGCGCAGGCACTCGATGACGACGAACTCCTGCCGCGCCGAGGTGCCGGTGGTCGCCGGCTCCCCCTCGGCGATCTCCGCCCGCTCGATCCTGCGAAACGACGCGACCTGCATGTAGTCGCGGGATTGGCAGTAGGCGGTCGCAACGGCTGTGCCGCATGTCGCGCCGGTGGCGAGACAGCGATCGACGCCATAGCCGTCGGAATTGTTGGCGATGATGAACGTACGCTTTTCTGCCTGTGCCGCGGTGGCGAAGACGCCAACCGCGAGCACGAGCGCGGTGAACACATACCGCATCCCCGATACCCCCATTTCCCCGGTTGTCCGGGGACCCCGATCCTGCGTGGAAAAGCCTAAGGCGTCCCTAACCTGAGCCCTTCCACGCGGTTGCGACTGATGTAGCTGCGTTGCCCCGTGGTTGCTATGACATGAAAGCCACACTTCCCGGCGATCTTGGGGCGGCCGGAAAAGCTTTCAGGACGTGAGACTTAGCGGCGTTGGCCTGGCCGCGGACAGACCGGCGGGGCCTTGACGCGCCCGGTGCGCTTGCCCATGCTCCGCCGCGATGAACGGCCTTAATCCCATCTACGGCATTTGCCGGGAGATTATCCGCTAGCGAGCTACGCTGGCTGCGGCCGTCTTTTCTCCTCACCCGAGATGTTGGGACGCCCGGCCAGCGAGGCCGCGACGGCCATTTTGCTTCGCCGCAGGCTTGGGGACGAGATTGTGATGCGATGGCGCTTGCCCTCTACGATACGCTGACGCGGGAGAAGCGGGTTTTCACGCCGCTCGATCCGGCGCAGGTGCGCATCTATGTGTGCGGGCCGACGGTCTATGACTTCGCGCATATCGGCAACGCGCGCCCGGTCATCGTCTTCGACATCTTGTTCCGCCTGCTGCGCCACCTCTACGGCGCCGACCACGTCACCTATGTGCGCAACATCACCGACGTCGACGACAAGATCAACGCGCGCGCCGCGGAGGAATATCCGGGTCTGCCGCTGAACGAGGCGATCCGCCGGGTGACGGAGAAGACCGACAAGCAGTTTCACGCGGACGTCGCCGCGCTCGGCTGCTTGCCGCCGACGGCGGAGCCACGCGCGACCGAGCATATCGAAGACATGAAGGCGGTGATCGAGCGCCTCGTTGCCCAAGGCTGCGCCTATGTTGCCGACGAGCATGTGCTGTTTGGCGTCGCCGCGATGGCGGACTATGGCAAGCTCTCCAAACGCTCGCTCGACGAGATGATCGCGGGAGCCCGCGTCGAGGTCGCGCCGTATAAGCGCGATGCGATGGACTTCGTGCTGTGGAAGCCCTCGAAGCCGGGCGAACCGGCCTGGCCCTCGCCGTGCGGGATCGCGACCCCCGGCCGTCCGGGCTGGCACATCGAGTGCTCGGCGATGGCGGACCGATGGCTTTGGACCGACGCGCGTTCACGCCTGTCGGAAGGCGGCCTCGCTCATCCGCATCAGTTTGACATCCACGGCGGCGGCATCGATCTCGTGTTTCCGCACCACGAGAACGAGATCGCGCAGACGCGTTGCGCCTTCCACACGCCGGCGATGGCAAATTTCTGGATGCACAACGGCTTTCTGCAGGTCGAAGGCCGCAAGATGGCGAAGTCCGAGGGCAACTTCATCACGATACGTGAATTGTTTGACGGCTGGAAAGGGAAGCGTTGGCGCCGCCAGGAAATCCGGCTCCTAATGCTTTCAACCCAATATCGACAACCCCTTGATTGGACTTTGCAAGGTTTAGAGGAAACTCAACGCGTGATCTCGCATTGGGAACAGATCACAGCAAACGTCGATCATGACGTCATCGAAATTAAACCAAGCGAACCCTTAGCGAGCGCGCTTCTCGATGATTTGAATACACCGGATGCGATCTTTCATCTTCATGAGCTAGCTAAGGCGGCAGGTACAAGTAGATCGGCTGCAAACGAGCTCTATGCTAATCTCGTTTTCTTGGAGGTGTTTGCCGATAGACGAGCTGATGCAGACCGGGCCAGCCAACGAGCTGAACTAGGGAAAGATCTAAGTACCGAACAGAAAATCCGTTGGATCATCTCAAGTCTAGATTCTTCGAGCAGTGTTACCGCCACCATCTCCTCTACCGTCTTTGATTCCGTTTTTGTTAAACAATTGGATCCCTGGAAAAAATATGGCCCGGCATTCATATCGAAGGACGACTTCGAATTAATCATAAAAGAGATGGGGATCGAGGAGTTAAACAGAAGAGTGGAGGAGAGACTACAGGCGCGTAGATCTAAGGACTTCAACAAGTCGGATCGCATCCGCGACGAGCTCAAGGCGATGGGCATCGATCTCGAGGATCACAAGGACGGCAGCACGACATGGAAGGTGAAGCGATGACCGCACGCGCAAAGCCGAAACCGGGGCTGCGGCCGTTCCTGCCGGCGGACGCGCCGCTGCTTGCGGAAATCTTTCGCGCCAGCATCGCCGAGCTCACCGGCGACGACTATAGCGAAACGCAGCAGGAGGCCTGGGCGGCGACCGTGGACGATGCGGGGGCCTTCGTCGCGCGCCTCGCCGGCGCGCTCACCTTGCTCGGCACGATCGACGGCTCGCCGGTGGGATTTGCTTCTCTCGCCGAAACGGAGCGCGTCGACATGCTTTACGTCCATCCCGCCGCCGCGCGCCAAGGCGTAGGCACGATGCTCATCGATGCGCTGGAGAAGCTCGCTACCGCCCGCGGCGCGCGGCGTTTGACCGCCGACGTGAGTGACAGCGCGCAGGATTTCTTCCGCCGCCGGGGTTTTGTGCCGACGCAGCGCAACACGATTGAACTCGGCAGCGAATGGTTGGCCAATACGACCATGGAAAAGCGGCTTGCCGCCAAGGAGCGCCCGCAATGAACCGGCCCCAACCGCCACTCGCAGGCTTCCAGCGCCACCATGTCGTGATCGCGATTGTCGCCATCGTCGTCGCGGTCGCGCTGGTGCTGAACTATTATCTGTGGTGAGCCATATCGTAGTAAGCCATATCGTAATAAGTCATGGCCCGCGAACGCCTCTACCTCTTCGACACGACGCTGCGCGACGGTGCGCAGACCAATGGCGTCGATTTCACGCTCAACGACAAGCTCGCCATCGCGCGGATGCTGGACGAGCTCGGCATGGACTATATCGAGGCCGGCTATCCCGGCGCGAACCCGACCGACACGCAATTGTTCGCCGAGGAGCGCGGATTGCGCGCGACCTTCACCGCCTTCGGCATGACGCGCCGCCCTGGCCGCTCCACCTCGAACGACCCCGGCCTCGCGGCGCTGCTCGACGCCAAGGCGGACGCCATCTGCTTCGTGGCGAAGTCCTGGGATTACCACGTGCGGGTTGCGCTCGAGACGAGCGCGGAGGAGAATCTCGCTTCGATCCGCGACAGCGTGCGCGCGGCCGTGCGCAAGAACCGCGAGGTGCTGCTCGACTGCGAGCATTTCTTCGACGGATACAAGGCGGATGCCCGCTTCGCCCTCGCCTGTGCCAAGGCCGCCTACGATGAAGGCGCGCGCTGGGTGGTGCTCTGCGATACCAACGGCGGTGCGCTGCCGCACGAGGTCGAGCGGGTCGTCGGCGAGGTGGTCAAGGTCATTCCCGGAAGCCGCGTCGCCATCCATGCCCACAACGATACCGAGCAGGCGGTGGCCAATTCGCTCGCCGCGGTGCGCGCCGGTGCGCGCCAGATCCAAGGCACCCTCAACGGGCTCGGCGAACGCTGCGGCAACGCCAATCTCGTGTCGATCATTCCGACGCTGAAGCTAAAGGGCGAATTCGCCGAGCGCTTCGAGATCGGCGTGTCGGACGCGCAGCTCAAGACCCTTGCGCATGCCTCGCGCACGCTGGACGAGATGCTCAACCGCGCACCCAACCGGCACGCCGCCTATGTCGGCGAAAGCGCGTTCGCCACCAAGGCCGGGATTCACGCCTCCGCCATCATGAAGGAGCCCGCGACCTACGAGC
This sequence comes from Xanthobacteraceae bacterium, assembly GCA_035693615.1. Classification (GTDB taxonomy): domain Bacteria; phylum Pseudomonadota; class Alphaproteobacteria; order Rhizobiales; family Xanthobacteraceae; genus VAZQ01. Next base: position 11,682 of record DASSGH010000170.1, on the reverse strand, counting down.
ACGTGCCGCCCGAGACGGTCGGCAACCGGCGCAAGCTCCTGGTCTCGGACCAGGCCGGCAAGTCGAACGTGTTCGCCGAGCTCGAGCGCATTGGGCTGAAAGTCGACCGGGAGGACCCGCGCATAGCCCGCCTACTCGAGGTGGTGAAGGAGCGCGAGGCGATCGGCTATGCCTACGAGGCGGCGGACGCCTCCTTCGAGCTCTTGGCCCGGCGCGTGCTCGGCAAGGTGCCCAGCTATTTCGACGTCGAGAAGTTTGACGTCACAGTCGAGCAGCGCGACAACGCGCTCGGGCAGCGCGTGACCGTGTCTTTGGCAGTGGTGAAGGTCAAGGTCGACGGCGAGCACTTGATTTCGGCGGCGGAAGGCAACGGCCCGGTCAACGCGCTCGATCTCGCGCTGCGCAAGGACCTGGGCAAGTATCAGAGCTACATTAGCGGGCTCGAGCTGACCGATTATCGCGTGCGCATTCTCAACGGCGGCACCGAGGCGGTGACCCGCGTACTCATCGAGAGCCAAGACGAGACTGGCGAACGCTGGACCACCGTCGGCGTCTCACCCAACATCATCGACGCCTCGTTTCAGGCGCTGATGGACTCGATCGTTTATAAGCTCGTGCGTTCCGGCGCATGATCGACCACATCTCCGTCGCAGTTAGCGATCTTGACGCCTCAGCGCATTTCTATCAGGCGGTGCTGGGCGCCATCGGCTACCAAAAGCTCGTCGTTCGCCCGCGCACCATCGGCTTCGGCAAAAGCTATCCCGAATTCTGGCTCAATCTGCGCGCGAGCTTGGCGCCAATCGGCGCCGATAGCGGCGCGCATGCAGCGCTGCGCGTGCGCACGAGTGAATTGGTCGACGCGTTTCACGCCGCAGCGGTTGCCGCGGGCGGCCGCTGCGACGGTGCGCCGGGCCTGCGGCCGCAATACGGCCAAGGCTATTACGCAGCCTTCATTTGCGATCCCGATGGCAATCGCGTCGAGGCCGTGACGTTTCTCAAGGCGCAGGAGTGATTTTTTGGCGGAGCTCGCTCGGCCGCCCGCCCTTCATCCTTCGCGCGCCGGGCAAGTCCGGTTTGTCGGCTTGTCTCTTTTCGGCGCGCTCCTCAGGATGAGGGCGCGGATCGCTTGGCCTCGCTACATGCGCTCGGCTGGGATTCGCGCCATTTCCTTGTCCGCTTCCGCAACGGAACGCGCCGCGGCGAGCAGCTTCGGCAAAATATCCTCGACCCGCTCGGCCACCAGCAGCATGACCGGCAGGTGCGCGCGGATGAAGTCGAGCTTTTCCATCTGCTCGAGCAAGGTGCAGAGCGGATCCCAGAAGCGCGCGACATTGAGAGCGAGGATCGGCTTCTTGTGCCGGCCGAGCTGCGCCCATGTCAGCTGCTCGACCAATTCCTCCAGTGTTCCCACCCCGCCGGGAAGCGCGACGAATGCGTCCGCGCGCTCGAACATCAGCCGTTTGCGCTCATGCATGTCGCGGGTGATCAGCCGCTCCTGCACGCTCACCAGCATGTGCTCGCGGTTGACCAGGAAATCGGGAATGACCCCGGTCACCGCGCCGCCGTGGTCGAGGACCGACTCGGCGAGCGCTCCCATCAGTCCGACCGAACCGCCGCCATAAACCAGGCGGATGCCATTCTCGGCCAGGATGCGGCCGAACTTTCTCGCCGCATCCATGAATGCAGGATTGTTGCCGGGTCCCGAGGCGCAGTACACGCAAATCGATTTGATCGTGCTCATGGGCAAAGGATGTGGCGCGGCCGGCGCAGGCCGTCAAGGCGTGCGCTGCGCATCGCAAGGGCGGTTTGATCCCGGAGGGCTGGATTTTGCCTTTTGGGGTGCTTGTGGTCGGGAAAAGGCTCTATATGAGAGTGGTTCGACGGGGCCGCGCATTCGGCCCGTCGCCGCGGCCGGTGTACGAGAATGGATTCTTATCCGCGTTCGAGCGAGGCATTGAAGCGCGAGGTCTCCGCCGAGGGCGAGGCCTCGCTGCTCGCGATCATGCGCGGGCTATGGCCCTATATCTGGCCGGCGGACCGCCGCGATCTCAAGCTGCGCGTCGCCGCGGCGATGGTGTTGTTGCTGGTCGCCAAGCTCGCCACCATCGCCGTGCCGTTCACGTTCAAATGGGCGACCGACGCGCTCGCCGGGGAGGGTAGCGCGCCGGTCGTGCCCTCGGCGTGGCTCGTCTGGGCCCTCGCCGCTCCGGTCACGCTGACCATCGCCTACGGCGGGATGCGCGTCCTCATGGCGGTGCTCACGCAGATGCGCGACGGCATCTTCGCCCAGGTCGCGATGAACGCCGTGCGCCGGCTCGCCTACCGCACGTTCGAGCACATGCACCAGCTCTCCTTGCGCTTCCATCTCGAGCGCAAGACCGGCGGCTTGACCCGCGTGCTGGAACGCGGCCGCAACGCCATCGAGACCATCGTGCGCATGGTGATCATGCAGCTCGTGCCGACGATCATCGAGCTGGCGCTGATCCTCGTCGTGCTGTTCTATCAGTTCGATTGGCGATACGTCGTCGTCATCCTGGGCCTCGTCGCGCTGTATACGGCGTTCACCTACCAGGCGACCGAGTGGCGCATCAACATCCGCCGGCGGATGAACGACAGCGACACCGACGCCAATGTCAAGGCGATCGATTCGCTGCTCAACTACGAGACGGTGAAATATTTCGTCGCCGAAGAGCGCGAAGCCGCCCGCTACGACCGTTCGATGGCGCGCTACGAGGAAGCGAGCGTTCAGGCCTACGTGTCGCTTTCGGTCCTCAACGCCGGCCAAGCGACGATTTTCACGATCGGGCTCGCCGCCGTCATGGTGATGTGCGCCTACGGCATCAAACAGGGCACCAATACCGTCGGCGACTTCGTCATGATCAACGCCATGATGATCCAGCTCTACCAGCCGCTCAATTTCATGGGCATGGTCTATCGCGAGATCAAGCAGGCGGTGATCGATATCGAGCGGATGTTCACAATCCTCGCACGCGAGCCGGAGATCGAGGAGAAGCCCGGCGCCAAGCCGCTCGCGATCAAGCATGGGGCCATCCGCTTCGAGAACGTCTCCTTCGCCTACGAGGCCGGTCGGCAAATCCTCAAAGGGGTGAGTTTCGAGGTCCCCGCCGGACATCGGGTGGCGGTGGTCGGTCCATCCGGCGCCGGCAAATCGACCCTGTCACGCCTGCTGTTCCGCTTTTACGAGGTCAGCGGCGGCCGCATTCTGATCGACGGCCAGGACATCCGCGACGTCACGCAGACGTCGCTGCGCTCGGCGATCGGCATCGTCCCGCAGGATACGGTGCTGTTCAACGACACCATCCGCTACAACATCCGCTACGGCCGCTGGCAGGCGAGCGATACGGAGGTCGAGGCGGCGGCGCAACTCGCGCAAATCGACGACTTCATCCGCCTCTCGCCCAAGGGCTACGACACCGAGGTGGGCGAGCGCGGCCTGAAGCTCTCCGGCGGCGAAAAGCAGCGCGTCGCCATCGCTCGCACAATCCTCAAAGCGCCGCCGATCCTGGTGCTCGACGAGGCCACCTCCGCGCTCGACAGTCACACCGAGAAGGACATCCACGACGCGCTCGAGCGAGTATCGCAGAACCGCACCACGCTCGTCATCGCGCATCGGCTCTCGACCATCGTGGAAGCGGACAACATCATCGTGCTCGATGAAGGGACGATCATCGAGCGCGGTACCCATCACCAGCTGCTGGCGAACGGCGGGCTCTATGCCAGCATGTGGAACCGTCAGCGCGAGGCCGCGGCGGCGCGCGAGAAGCTCGCGTTGGTCGACGATGAGGTCGCCGCGCCCAACCGCAATCCGCCGGAGCTGGAAGAACCCGATCTGCCGATCGACAAGGAGTTCTCCGGGCCTCCAATCGAACGCGCCGACGCGGCGGAATGACGATGTCGGTTCTCGACTCCATCCGCTCCCAACTCGCGCCGGTGCATCGCGAGGGGCTCCCCTTCATCGGCATCTTCGCCGTGGTGACCCTGCTGGCGTTCTGGGTCTGGCCGCCGCTCGGCTGGCTTGGGCTCGTGGCGACGATCTGGTGCGTCTATTTCTTCCGCGATCCCGCCCGCGTGACGCCGTTGCGCGAAGGCATCGTGGTCGCCCCCGCCGACGGGCGGGTGAGCCGGGTCATCGACGCGGTACCGCCGAAGGAGCTCGGATTGGGCGAGCGGCCGCTGCCGCGGGTGTCGGTCTTCATGAGCGTGTTCGATTGTCACGTGAACCGCAGCCCGCTCGCCGGCAAGATCGAGCGCATCATTTATCACGCCGGCGCCTTCGTGAGCGCCGACCTCGACAAAGCGAGCGAGAGCAACGAGCGCAACAGCCTGCTCATCGCCAGCAACGCAGGGCGCATCGCCGTGGTGCAGATTGCGGGCCTGGTGGCGCGCCGCATCGTCTCTTTCGTGCGCGAAGGCGCAACCGTCGCCGCCGGCGAGCGCATCGGCATGATCCGCTTCGGCTCGCGGGTCGACGTCTACCTGCCCGCGGGTGCGCGGGCGCTGGTCGCCGAGGGCCAGACGGCGATTGCCGGCGAGACGGTGATTGCCGATCTTGCCGCCGGCGAGGCGCAGCGCGGCTTCCGCGCCGATTAACCCATTAATCAGCAATAGTTAATCCGTGCGACCCTGGCAGAGCCGCAAACGCTGCGCTATGTTTTCCGCCATGCCGTTCTCGCCCTTTGACCGTGGCCCGTTTCCCCGCCAGCGCGGGCGCTTCCGCCTCATTCCCGTACGCACGCTGGTGCCGAACCTGATCACGCTGCTCGCGCTGTGCGCGGGACTGACCGCGATCCGGCTTGCGCTCGAGGACAAGCTCGAATGGGCGGTCGCTGCCATCGTTTTCGCCGCGCTGCTCGACGGCATCGATGGCCGCGTCGCGCGCATGCTCAAGGGCACCTCGCGCTTCGGTGCCGAGCTCGACAGCCTCGCCGACTTCGTCAATTTCGGCGTCGCGCCGGCGCTGATGCTTTACTTCTGGGGCCTGCGGGAGCTCGGCAATCTCGGTTGGATCGCCGGGCTGGTGTTTGCGATCTCGACGGGGCTGCGGCTCGCGCGCTTCAACGTCATGGTCGAAGACCCAAACAAGCCGGCCTGGGCGGCAAAGTTCTTCATGGGTGTGCCGGCGCCGGCTGGCGCCATCACCGTCCTGCTGCCGATCTATGTTTATTTCCTCGGCGTGCCGCGCCTGCCCGGTACGGCCTCGCTGACGTTCGTCTACACCTTCGCCATCGCCATGCTGATGGTCTCCCGGCTGCCGGTCTTCTCCGGCAAGCGCGTCGGCAAACGGATTGCGCCCGAGATGGTGCTGCCGGTCTTCGTCATGGTGGTGCTGTTCTTCGCGCTGCTGATTTCCTACCCATGGGTGGTGCTCACGATCGGCACCGTGTGTTATTTGGCGAGTCTTCCGTTCGGCTACCTGTCCTATCGCCGCCACGAGCGCAAGGACGCGGCAACCGCGGGGGCTGCAGCGGCGGGCGCTGCCGCGCAGCCTCATGCGCACAACGAGGGGCCCACGGCGTTGCCCGGGCATGGGGGACAAGCCCCCGACTCCAATCGCCGCGCCCGGCTCAATTGACCCGAGATCGCGATCGGCGCGGCTTTCAACAATGCAACGCGGCCGGTGACACACCTTGCACGCGGTTGCCGCAATCCATGGTCGCGCCACAGCAGACCGAGCGCGTGTTAGCCGTGGTTCAGCCGCTCATCGGTCCGGCAGCGGGTGCCCCGGCATGAGATCATAAGGGTGCTTCCAGCCCGGCAGCGCCTTGATGCGATCGAGCCAAACCGCGATGTTCTTGTGCTGGGCGGGGATGTCGAAGCCGAACTCCTCGGCCGGATAGTAGAGGTAAGCCACCAGTGAGATATCGGCGATGGTCGGGCGCGCGCCGAGGATGAACGGCGCACTCGCCAGGCGCTTGTCGAGGATGGCAACGTTGTTGTCGATGCGGCCCTTGAGGAATGCGAGCACGGCAGGCTCGCCCGGCGGCTTGGCGAAACACCGCAAGAAGCGATAGGGCCCGAGAAAGCCGTTGACCTTTTGATTGTCGAAGATGATCCAGCGCAGCGCCTCGAGCCGCGCATCCTCGCTCTCGGGACGGAATTGTCCCGACCGGTCGGCGAGGTAGGTCAGGATCACCCCGGACTGGCTGAGCTTCTTGCCCTGATGCGCGAGGACCGGCACCTCGCCCATTTCGTTGACATTGCTGCGGTATTGCGGCGTGCGCGGCTCGCCCTTGCCGAAGAAATCGACCCACACGGGTTCCCAGTCGGCGCGGATCAGGTTGAGCATGAGCGCACAGCGATAAGCGTTGCCGGATTGCGCGAAGCAATAGAGCTGGTACTCGGCCATGACGTCCCTTTGTTCGTGGCTTCTACTTGGTCTTGCGCCGGAAAAGAGAACTCTTCACCCGGCTCGCTCGCTTTGGCGGGTTCGCCATCCTCTCCCCTGGCGGGGAGAGGGATGACCGAGCGCGAAGCGCAAGGCCGCTCATTTCATCGTCGGAATGACGAACTCGGCGCCTTCCTTGATGCCGGAGGGCCAGCGCGAAGTTACCGTCTTGGTCTTAGTGTAAAAGCGCACCGCATCCGGGCCGTGCTGGTTCAGATCGCCGAAGCCCGAGCGCTTCCAGCCGCCGAACGTATAGTAGGAGAGCGGCACGGGGATCGCGAAGTTCACCCCCACCATGCCGACATTCACCCGAGCTGCGAAGTCCCGGGCCGTGTCGCCGTCCCGAGTGAAGATGGCAACGCCGTTGCCGTAGTCGTGCTCGGAGGGAAGCTGCAGGGCCTCCTCGTAAGTTTTGGCGCGCACGACCGAGAGCACCGGCCCGAAGATTTCCTCCTTGTAGATGCGCATGTCCGGCGTCACCTCGTCGAACAGGCAACCGCCCATGAAGAAGCCGCCTTCGTAGCCTTGTAACTTGAAGCCGCGCCCGTCGACCTTGAGCTTCGCGCCTTCCTTGATGCCGACGTCGACGTAGCTCTTCACCTTGTCGAGAAGCGCCTTCGTGACCATCGGCCCGTAGTCGGCCTGCGGATCGCTCGAGGGCCCGACCTTCAAGCTCTCGACGCGCGGGATGAGCTTGTCGACCAGAATATCGGCGGTCTTTTTGCCGACCGGTACGGCCACCGAGACCGCCATGCAGCGTTCGCCGGCCGAGCCGTAGCCCGCGCCGATCAGCGCATCCACCGCCTGATCCATATCGGCATCGGGCATCACCACCATGTGGTTCTTGGCGCCGCCGAAGCACTGCACGCGTTTGCCGTGAGCGCAGCCGGTGGCGTAGATGTATTCCGCGATCGCCGACGAGCCGACGAAGCCGATCGCGCGCACGCGCGGATCCGTAAGGAGCGTATCGACCGCCTCCTTGTCGCCGTTGACGACATTAAACACGCCCGCCGGCAGCCCGGCGTCGACGAGAAGTTCGGCAAGCCGCATCGGCACCGATGGATCGCGCTCCGATGGCTTGAGGATGAAGGCGTTGCCGCAGGCAAGCGCGGGCGCGAACTTCCACATCGGGATCATGGCCGGGAAGTTGAACGGCGTGATGCCGGCAACGACCCCGAGCGGCTGGCGCAGCGAGTAGAGATCGATGCCGGGTCCGGCGCTCTCGCTGAATTCGCCTTTGAGCAGGTGCGGGATGCCGCAGGCGAATTCGACCACTTCCAGTCCGCGCTGGATATCGCCCTTGGAGTCGGCGATGGTCTTGCCGTGCTCCGAGGAGAGCAGCTTTGCGAGGCTGTCGAATTCCCGCTGCACCAGCTCGAGGAACTTGAACAACACCCGCGCGCGGCGCTGCGGATTGGTTGCAGCCCACGCGGGCTGCGCCGCCTCGGCGTTGGCGATCGCCGCTTCCACTTCCGACTTGTCGGCGAAGCTGACCTTCGCCTGAACCTCGCCGGTATTGGGGTTGAACACGTCGCCGCTGCGGCCGGATGTGCCCCCCACTCGTTTACCGCCGATGAAATGACCGATTTCGCGCATCAGGGCCTCCTCCGATGTCTGGCTCGCATTGCGGAGCCGTTATCTCCCGCCTGGGATAGCGCAGCCGGCGCGGCGCGGGAAGCGGCGCACCTGACGCCCAACGGACCGGCCGCCCACTGTGCTAAGCAATGGAGTGGCTGGGTCTCTCAACCGGCCGCTTTGCCGGCCGCACGAGAGCCAGCGCTGTCCTCATCCAGAAAGGCGCATATCTCGTCTGCGCAGCGCCCCCATGCCGGCTCGTGCGACAGGATGACATTGTTGCGGCTTTCGATCGCAACGAACCTGGCATTGGGAATTCCGCGCGCGAGCATCAGCCCCTGCTCGAAGGGGCAGGGGGCGTCGCCGCGGCTATGCAGCACGAGCGTCGGCGCGGTGACCCGCGACAAGAATTGGGTGACGTCGACGTCGCCAAACACCTCGAGCAGACGCGCCGCATTCTTGGGTGAGGTGGACATGCGCTGCAGATCATTCACCCACTGTGCCTGTTCCAGCGTCCCGCCGGGGATCATGAGCGAGGTGAAGACCTGCCTGAAGGCTGGATTGTCCTGCCCCCAGCCAACCTCGATCAGCTTGAGCAAGGCCTTGCGGCCCTCGATTTCAGCTGGATTTCCTCGCGCGCGCCAGCCTTGCGCATAACCTCCGGAGAGCACGAGTCGCGTCACGCGCTCGGGATGGCGCACCGCATAGACGATCGCCACTGCGGCGCCCTGCGCGTTGCCGAAAAGCGCGAAACGGTCGAGATGAAGCGCGTCGACCACGGTCTCGAGATCACGCACGAAGGTCTCGAATGAGATCTCCGCAACCTCCCAATCGGAAAGGCCCGTTCCGCGCTCGTCGTAACGGATCAGGCGGAATTGCTCCGCCAGCCGCCGCAGCAGCGGAGACCATACCGGACTTTGCCAATCGAACTCGACGTGGTTCATCCAGTTCGCGGTCTTGACCACTGGCAGGCCGTTTCCGCACACCGCGACCGCGAGATTGATCCCTTCCGCCGTGCGGCAGAAGCTCACCTCCTGGGCTGGCCCACGATCCGGCTTTCCGGCTGACGGCGCAGGAGCGTGCTCGCGCACCTCGCCGACGAACCGGAAGCCGCGGCGGGACACCGTGCGGATGAAACGCTGTTGTTCGCCGCTGTCGCCGATCGCATGCCGCGCGGCGGTGATCCGGCTAGTCAACGTGGATTCGGAGACGATGCGCCCGTGCCAGACCGCCGCCAGCAGGTCATCCTTGCTGACGACGCGGTCCCGGTGCTCGACGAGATAGGCAAGCAGATCGAACACCTGGGGTTCGACCTGGACTAAGTCGCCACCGCGGCGCAGTTCGCGCTGCTCCAGGTCGAGGACGTAGTCGCCGAACAGAAAACCCATCCCGGGCTCCCAACCCAGGGCACAATATACCGCAGCGAAGAGGCGCACGGCCAAAATCCGCGCTCCCCAGGCGAAAATCGCGACTTTCTCAGGGGCAAATCAGGGAACCGTCAAGGCCGGCGGCTGCACGAGTCTGTCATGTTGGGGCTCAGTCAACGCTCGGGATTTGCGCCGAGACCGCGTTCGCAGTCCCGAGACGACGCAGGAGCATCGGCCATGACTTTGGGACTGAACCATCTCGCGCCGGATTTCGAAGCCGACACGACGCAGGGCCGCATCCGCTTTCATGACTGGGTGGGCGGCTCCTGGTGCGTGCTGTTCTCGCATCCGAAGGACTTCACCCCGGTTTGCACGACCGAACTCGGCTACATGGCCAAGATCAAGCCGGAATTCGACAAGCGCAACGTCAAGATCATCGGGCTTTCCGTCGACCCGGTCGACAAGCATGCCGGATGGGCCAACGACATCGAGGAGACTCAGGGCTATGCGCCGAACTACCCGATCATCGGCGATTCCGAACTCAAGGTCGCGAAGCTCTACGACATGCTCCCGACGTCCGCGGCCGGCGACGCATCGAACCGCACCGCGGTCGACAATCAGACCGTGCGCAACGTCTTTGTGATCGGACCCGACAAGAAGATCAGGCTCATCCTGGTCTATCCGATGACCACCGGCCGCAACTTCGACGAGCTTCTGCGCGTCATCGACTCGCTGCAGCTCACCGCCAAACACAAGGTGGCGACGCCGGTCAATTGGAAGCCCGGCGAGGATGTCATCATCGCCGGCTCGGTCAGCGACGAGGAAGCCAAGAAGCAATACCCGCAAGGTTGGAGGGCGCCGAGGCCCTACATCCGCATCGTCGCGCAGCCGCTCTGAGGCTCGACGTAGCGGCAGACCTTCTCCCTTGAGCGGCGACTCGAGCAGCGCCCAGCTTTCTGCTCTCGCGCCGCTCGCGGGATGCCGATCAGGCCGAGCGAGGTTGCTTGCGACGACTAGCTGCGCGCTCGACGCTCGCGGCCGGGTGTGACCATCGAAGCAGAGCAGATCATGACCGTCTATGCCTCCACAATCTTCGACGGTCCCTCGACCCACGTCGGCGACATCGAGGCCCGCGGCATCAACGATTTGGACCAGATCGTCGGGTCATACACTGACAAGGACGGCCGCACCCACGGCTATATCTTCGATTCCAACAGCGGCACCTACACCATCCTAGACGATCCCTTCGGCGCCGGCGGTACCTTTGCAAGCGGCATCAACGAGCGCGGCTGGGTCGTCGGGAGTTACCGCGACGCCGACAACTTGTCTGGCCACTACCACGGTTTTCTTTACAACGGCCGCACCTACACCACCCTTGACGATCCGTTAGGTACGGGCAGCAGCTACGCGTACGCGCTCAACGGCGCGGGCCTGGTCGTCGGCAGGTACATCGACCACACCGGCATGCACGGATTCCTCTACAACCCCAACGGCGGCACCTACACCACGCTCGACGATCCGCTGGCCGACAACGACACCCAGGCCTACGGGATCAACAGCGCGGGACTGGTCGTCGGGATTTACTTCCAGGACTCCGACACCCCGCACGGGTTTCTCTACAATCCCAACGGCGCCACCTACACCACCCTCGACGATCCCCTTGCCGCCAGCGGCTTTGACAATCCATTTGGCCCCAGCGGCACGCTTGCGGAAGGTATCAACGCCGCGGGAGAGATTGTTGGATATTACGCGGACAGCAACGGCGACGAGCGCGGCTTCCTCTACAACGGCGGTGTCTACACCACCCTCGATGATCCCGGAGCGTTCGACACCTACGCGTTCGGCATCAACAAGAATGGCCATGTCGTCGGCGTCCGACTCGACAAGTTCGGCGACCGCGGATTCCTCGAGACTCCCGTACCGAACCCGCCTCCGCCCGGTGGCACCACCGCCGACATGATCTTGCGTGGCGCGAACGGTTCGCCCTCCGCCGGCCAGTACGAAATCTACGACATCGGCAACAATTCGACCCTGGCAGCGTATTCGTTAGCCGAGGTCGGGACCGACTGGCAGTTCGCCGGTCTCGGCCGCTTCTTCGGCAGCGACACGACTGACATGATCTTGCGCAACGGCAACACCGGCGCGTTCGAGATCTACGACATCGTCAACAACACCATTACCTCAGCCGCCAACTTGGGCACGGTCGGCCTCGACTGGCAGGTCGCGGGGGTGGCCCCGGTCAGCGGCGCCGGTAGGTCCGACTGCGTCTTGCGCAACGCCAATACCGGCGCGTTCGAGGTCTATGACATTGCCAACAATACGATCACGTCGGCC
>DASSGH010000169.1:0-2853 GCA_035693615.1 Xanthobacteraceae bacterium | reverse complement strand
GAGCCTTAGCGACGCATATCGCCAAGCCGGTGTGTACACCGGACGGATTTTGAAGGGCGAGAAACCCGCCGACCTACCGGTCATGCAGTCGACCAAGTTCGAGTTCGTGATCAACCTCAACACCGCCAGGGCATTCGGCCTCAGCTTTCCGCCAGGGCTACTCGCCATTGCCGATGAGGTGATCGAATAGGCCGCAATTTGCTGCACCGCATATGTCGCTTCGTGTGCAGGGTTTCGGATGCCGGCCATGAACGACGGCGCCAGGTGCACGGTGGCCGGCGTTCGAAAGCCGCCAAGGAACGAACCCGCGGGCGATGGTGCGCGGAGGGCGCCGCGCACTCGGCTATGGGGATTTGGCTGACGCGGAAGGTGGGTGCGAAGGAGCGCGATGCGCTTTGGTACGAGCAAAGACGCGACTGGTAGGCAACAGTAGCTTGGGTTGATGGTTGAGACGGTCGTTGAGTGTGGCCGTTGCGAGCTTGCTTTGATGGCGACACGGCGCATTTGGCGGAGTGTCGTCGCAACCGGCCGAGGACCAGCGAGAGGCGAGATCGGCACTACGTCGTGGCAATCCAGCGATCGTGGTCATGACGTGTCGATCCTGATCGCGATTATTGTACCCGTCGGCCGATGACGCGGCGTCGAGCCGGGCGCGAAGGTCTCGATGATGATCATGCGGCCACCGCAGCACGGACAAGGATGCGAGAGGGTCGGCGGCTCGTTGGGATTGGTGGCATCAGGCTCGGTAGGCTCGCCTTGAGGCTTTGCCACGGCGAGCAGCTCGCGGGCGCGGGCAATGTTGTCGGCACAGGAAGCCTTGGCGAACAGGCCGTAGTGGCGGATGCGGTGGAAGCCTTTCGGCAGGACGTGGATGAGGAAGCGGCGGATGAACTCATCCGTGGCGAGGGTCATGACCTTGTACCGCGCACGGCCGTCGGCGCGATAATCCTTGTAGCTGAAGGTGATGCCATTCTCGTCGAAGGCGATCAGCCGGCGGTTGGAGATGGCGATACGGTGGGTGTAGCGGGACAGATAAGCGAGCACTGCCTCGGGTCCGCCGAACGGGGGCTTTGAGTAGACGTACCACTTGATCCTGGGCAGCGGTGCCAGGTGGGCCGCGAAGGCCTTGCGCTCGGCGAGCGGGGCGTGATGGCCGAAGAATTTGAGTTGGCCGGCTTTGTGCGCGGCGAGGAGCTTCTGAAGCATCAGCTGCCGGAACAGCTTGGAGAGCACGGCCACGGGCAGCAAGAAGCGGGGCCGGCAGGACACCCAACGCGAGCCATCGAGCGAGATGCCGCCGCCGGGCACGATCATGTGCACGTGCGGGTGGTGGATCATCGTCGAGCCCCAGGTGTGGAGGACGGCAGTGATGCCGATGCGGGCACCCAGATGCTTGGGATCGGCCGCGATCGTGAGAACGGTTTCGGCCGAGACCTTGAACAGCAGATCGTAGACCACCGCCTTGTTCTGGTAGGCGATGTCGGCGATGGCCGTCGGCAGCGTGAAGACGACGTGGAAGTAGGGCACGGGCAAGAGCCCGGCCTCGCGCTCGGCGAGCCATTGCTTTGCCGCCGCTCCCTGGCACTTTGGGCAGTGCCGATTGCGGCAGCTGTTATAGGCGATGGTCGTGTAGGCGCAGTCCTCGCAGCGCGCGATATGCCCGCCGAGCGCCGCCGTTCGGCAGCGCTCGATGGCCGACATGACCTTGAGTTGGCCGAGGCTCACATGGCCGGCGTTGGCTTGACGCCACGCCGCCCCGTGGTCGCGGAAGATATCCGCGACCTCGAGAGTGGGACGGGCCACGAGGGCCGCGCTTTAGGCCGGCGGCTCGGACCTCTTGGCGGTCAGCGGCGTGAGACGATCGAGCGGGCTCATGACCGCGCGGATCACGTTGGTGGCGACCTGGGTGTAGAGCGCGGTCGTGTCGAGCTTGGCATGCCCGAGCAAAACTTGGATCAAACGGACATCGATGTTCTGCTCGAGCAGGTGCGTGGCAAAGCTGTGCCTGAGCGTGTGCGGCGTCACCCGCTTGTTGATCTTGGCTATACCAGCGGCGGTGTGAACGGCGCGATTGAACTGCCGCGTCGTCATCGGCAGCATTGGATCACGACCGGGGAAGAGCCAGACTGTCGGCCGGGCGATGCGATACCAGTCGCGCAGCAACTCCAACAGCTTTGGGGAAAGCATCGCAAAGCGATCCTTGCGGCCCTTGCCTTGCTCGATCCGCAGCAGCAGGCGCTCGGAATCGATGTCCGACACCTTCAGCGCCACCACCTCGGAGACCCGCAGACCCGCGCTGTAGGCGGCGCTCAGCGCGGCCTTGTACTTCGGTCCGGGGGCGGCCTCCAACAACCGCGCGACCTCCTCGGAGCTCAAGACCACTGGGATCTTGCGCGGCTCACGCACGAAGGTGAGGTATCGTGCCATCCCCGGTCGGTCGAGGGTCACGGTGAAGAAGAAGCGCAGCGCCGCAACCGAACCGTTGATGCTCGGCGGACGCACGCCGGTCTGCGTCTGATGCAGCTGAAAGCGGCGAAGATCCTCAGGCGTGGCCGTATCCGGTGAGCGGCCGAGGAAGGCTGTGAAGGTGCTGACCTGCCGGATATAGTCGCTACGCGTCTTCTCGACGAAGTTGCGCACGGTCATGTCTTCGATCATGCGCCGGCGCAGCGGGCTGATGGGCTTCTCACTCATCGTGGTGCTCCCGTCCTGAGGTGGAGGTTGTTGACCCCTCGATCCTCAAGACAGGCGCCCGGCCCGTCACCGCATCCTACTTATCGGATTGCCGCATCGGCGACACTGCATCTGGCCCTCGCGCGCAGCGCGCTCCCGCGCGAGCGGGTTCGTTCATTG
>DASSGH010000168.1:0-14980 GCA_035693615.1 Xanthobacteraceae bacterium | reverse complement strand
AGATCGGTCTCGGCAGCGCCGATCACGCGCAGATGGCCGCGATCATGGCCTCGGGCGCCGCCTCGCCACAGGCGGAGCGCACCGCCATCGGCCGCACCGAGGCGTGGTTCGAACGGCGCATCGCCCCCATCACCGGCACCGCGCAGCGCGTCGCGCGCGCCGGCCCGCTCATCGGGCTCGCCGGCACCCGCGGCCAATTCGACTGCATCGACACCACCAACAACACCAATGCGCTGCTGCTCGTTCTCGACCAGCTCAAACTGCTGCGCCACCATACGATCGCCGCGCCGGCATCGCGGTTCTTGTTCACCGAGGGTCCGCACAACACGGCGGTGATCCGGGACGGCAAGACCGGCGAGCTGTGGACGGTCGATCCCTGGACGCACAAAGGGAGCGAGGTGCCCGACATCTTTCCGCTGGCAAAGTGGAAGGACGGCGACTGAGAGCAAAACCCAAGGGGCCGGCATTGTCGTTTAGTCCGCGGTCGCAGACATCGCAGACCGTTCATATGGACCCCGAAACCTGCGTCATTGCCCGGCATAGCGCGTCGGAAGACGCGCGTGAACGCGCCTATGCCCGGCCACCCACGTCTTGTTTGGCAGAGGAAAAAGACGTGGATGCCAGCGACATAAGCGGGCACGAACGCCGAGTTCGCATTCAACGCTGATCGTCGCGCTCGCGATCGTCGTCTTGCCGCGCCACGGTCGGCTCGTCGAAGCCACGGCGGCTGCTGTAGAAGGCAAGCGCCATCAGCCCGCAGCCGATCACCAAACCGAAGATGACGCCGACGCCCAAGAGTGCGTAGCCCCAATCCGGCAATTCGACGCCGCCGGAATGGGCGGTCCACCCCTCGTAGACGAGGTATCCGGAGGCGACGAGCAGCGCGCACAGCACAAGGACCGCGATCCAGCCGCCGGGCATGTCATTCCTCCAGCGTCACCGTGCGCTGGGTTTCTCCCATCGCTGCGTCGCTGGCAAGACCGGCTTGGGAAAACCGCCTGGACACCGACCCAACGGCCTCCCGTGCTCGGTCTCGCGGTGGTGGAACTTCGCGCAGGCGCGGTTGCGAATACGCGATGGCGTTCCTATCTGGGCGACGGAGGACGCCCCATGACCAATAGCTACGCTCGCGAGGGATTCGCTTACGGCTTCGATTTCACGCGCCTGCGCTCGCGCGAGGAGCGCGTGGCCCGTCTCGATGGGCTGGCGACGCTGCTCGACACGGCGTTCATTCTCCCCGGCACCAGTGTGCGGTTTGGCTTCGACGCGCTGATCGGCCTCGTGCCGGGCATCGGTGACGCGATAACCACCGCGATCTCGCTCTATATCGTGCACGAAGCGCGCCAGCTGGGGGCGCCGGCTCATCTCATCCTGCGCATGCTCGCCAATGTCGCCGTCGATGGGTTCGTCGGCGCGGTGCCGCTCGTCGGCGACGCCTTCGACGTGCTGTGGCGCGCCAACCGCCGTAACGTCCGCCTCTTGCGCGAGTGGCTTGCGCGGGAGGACGCATATTGGCGGCGCGGATAGTTGGCGCTGCTACTCGTCTTTCTTCGGCTGGATCTGCTGCTGTTGCTGCGCCGCCGGTTGCGGCAGCATCTGCCGGTCGTTGAAATCGCGCTGCACCGCCTCGTAATCGTCCGCTCGCTTGCTCGCTCCGTCTTGTAGCTTTTGCGCCATGGTGAGCAGCGCCGCGCGCGTGTGCGGATCGGTGGTCGAATGCGCCAGCGCCAAGCATTGGGCCGCAGTCTCTTTCAGCTCGTCTTTTCGGTTCGACATCGGCTAAAGCCTTCCGCCGCTGCAATGCCGATGCGCGCGTGATCGCGCAGGCGGCATTGGAGAGCGTGCCAGCGCAGGCGCGCCGCCGCTGTGACCGGCATCACACTTGGGTCGATTTAGGCAACGCAACGGCTAGCGGCGCGACCGCAGGGGTGTTGGTCGTGCATCGGTGCCTCGCAGATGACAAGAATGCGGGCCGCCCACGTGCGGCATCACGCCATGCGTGCAGCCCGATACCAATTGAGCGAGGTGATCAGCCCCGCCGCGAGGAAGATGGAACGGCGACGCTCGCTGTCAGGGCGTCAGTGCGGTCGTTTCGTTGCGCCGCCGCCGATCGAGCGCCGACAGGCCTGGCAGCGGATCCCCAAAGAATGCGGCAGTCAGGCTTTGCTGCTCGCGCAACTCTTCGCGGCGATCACGCTCAGCCAATGCCAAAGGATCGGGCCGAAAACTCGACGCGACCGGCGCCAACGAAATGTCGGTAAGCAATTTGGCCATTTTAGTTTCCCCCGTCTGACCTCCCATGCCGCAGCCCTAGGGCACGCCAGCACATTGGCCAAAGCTTGGCGGTCGCCTGTCGCAATTGGGACGAAATCGGGGAGGTAGAGGCGCGCTCCGCCGCTCTTTTTTCTCGTGCGCCCCTCATGCTGATGAGATTCGCGGCGCGACACGCACGGGCTCCACAGCTCGAATGCGTGGCCGAAGCATGTTGCGCAACGACCGACTCGCCCTCACCCTTCGAGACGCGCGCACGCCAGTTCGCATTTCCGGAGCGATCTCGCGTGCACTCGCAGAATGAGGGCGCGTGACTGCACTCCATGATGTGCTCCGAGCAAGGGCGCTCGCGGCGGTGCGTAGGGGAAAGATAAACATCCGTTCATCGAGAATTTTTTTAGGCCGCCGAAACCGAAGCTTCGCGAGGGGATTGTCTCCCGGGGAGGCCCCTTCTCAGGAGAAAAAGATGCGAATACTCGCAGTTGTCTTGGGGGCCGCGGCAGCCTTCGCCGTTGCCGCCCCCGTTACGGCCGATCCGGCGAGCGGCGGCATGAAGCTGGCGCAAGCGCAGGACTCCGGCTCGCAGTCGGGCTCGGGCGCGAAGCAGCAGGGCAGTTCAGGCGCAAGCCAGAGCCAAGGCGGTTCCGGGATGAGCCAGCAGGGCAGTTCCGGCATGAACAAACAGGGCAGCGCCGGCCAGGGCGGCGGCGGCAATGCGGCGAACCGCGAATCGTCCGGCGGCGGCGCGGCCATGGGCAACCGGACGCAAGGAGGGAGCCGCACGACCGTGACTGAGCGCTCCGGCGGCGCGCGCACCACGATCCGCGGCGGCAGCCGCACCACGGTGGGCGTAGGGTCCAGCGCGAGGGAAGACGTCATCGTCAGGCGCAACAAATATCGCCGTCACATCTACGCCGAGCCCTCCACGACCGTGATCAGGAAGCGGCGCTACGTGCGGGGATATCATGAGCCCTCCTCGGTCATCATCCACAAGCGGCGCAGCGGCGTCGTAGTCGACGGCGGGACGTCGACGCGCACCACCGTGCGAGGTGGCACCACGGTACGCGGTGGCTCCTCCACCACGGTCCGCGGCGGCTCCTCGACCACCGTCGGCGGCGGCTCCAGCGGGCGTGAAAGCGTGGGTGCCGGCGCGGGCGGCGGCCGAGGCTCGAGCGGCCAAGGCAATGCCGGCGGCGGATCATCCGGCGGCGGATCCAACCAAACCGGCCACTCCCCCAGCAGCGGCTCCTCCGGCAGCAGCGGCTCCTCCGGCAGCAGCGGCGGCTCGTCCGGCAGCAGCGGTGGCAGCGGAGCGAAGGGCGGTCAGCCTCAGTAAACGCGTCGATAGGATCACGCAGGTGCATCGCGCGGCGCTCACTGCGCCGCGCGAATGTATTTGCTTATGTTTGATGCTGAACGCGCCGTTCGCCGCCTAGCCTCTCACTTCAAACCGCACCGAACCATACGAACAGGCGCCGAGGACGAGCGCGCCGCGCCGGCCTCATATCCCGCCCAGGCGCTTGAAAGACTTCACCCGCACATACGTGCCGGTGAAGCTCACGTTGAGACCGCCGCAGCCGCGATTGTCTTCGACCACGAGATAGCGGCCAAAGAGCTCAAGCTTCGCAACACAGCTGTCGGGCGCCTGATCCTGTGCCGGCGGGAAGCCGGATCGATCGGGGTCGTAGCCGATGGCCAGCGTCTGACCCCGCGGCCGTCCGGTGCCGCTGAGCTCGCCGACGTGAACCCCACCCCGTCGTACGCGCTCGGGATCGTAGCTTCCCCACATCGCGCTGCCGGAAACCTCGACCTCGTCGCCGTGCGACTTGATGACGATCCGCGCTTCCCGGTCGCGCTGCCAGTTGCCGTCCCATTGCCGCGCAGGCGCGGGCGCCGGAGCAACGAGATCGAGCGACGCGCGCGGCAGCCAACCGCGCGTCTCGGTGCCGCCTTGCGACTTGAAGAAGGCGCACACATAGGCGGCGTCGGTTAAATCGACCAGCACCTCGTCCCCGGGCATCACGTAGGCTCGAAGCCGGCAGGTGCTCGCGGCGGACGGACAGCCGGGAGTGCGCGCGCCGCCACCGGCGACGAATTGAAGGCGCGGCTCTTTCGTTACGACCCGCGCCGGCGCAACCTTGTTCAGCTCGCAACCGGCCGGCCCCGCGTGTGCGGCCTCCACGAGCGAAGCAAGCATGACTGCCGCGGGGAGAACCTGCCGCGCAAAATGCATGGACGCGATGTTGCGTCGCCTTCGCCGATGGGGCAACCCTTTAAGTTGCTCTGCCTTGAAGAATCGGCACGAGCTTCGCGCACGATAGGGACCGAGGGTCGTCTCGCCCCGCCATTTGCATGGGGATAATCGATGCTCAAACACGCGCTCGTCCTTGTCCTTGTCTTTGTAGCCGCCGGCATATTCGGTCCTTGCGTCAAGGCGCAAACCGCCGCCCCGGCGCAAGCGGCGCCGCCGCCGTTTAATCCCGGCTTCGGCGATCTCATGAACACGCTGGTGCAGCCGCGGCACGCCAAATTGGGGCTGAGCGCCCGCGAGCAAAACTGGGCACTCGCACGTTACGCGGCGCACGAGCTTAAGGATTCGCTCGCCAAAATCGCCCGCTGGCGGCCGCGTTTCCGCGAGCAATCGGTGCCGGACATGATGGAGGCGACGACGGGAGAGCCGATCAAAGCCGTCGAGGCGGCGATCGAGGCGCGCGACCTCGGCAAATTCAACGCCGCTTACGCGCGGTTGACCGAGGGCTGCAATTCCTGCCATGCCGCGCTCAATCACGAGTTCATCGTGATCAAGGAGCCCGACCGGTCGCTCTTCGGTAACCAGGATTTTCGGCAGGCAAAATGACCGGACATCGAGAACTTGCCGCATTGGCGGCGAAGTTCGCCGGGTGAAATTCATTTACCCGGCATGGCCTCGCCTCACGTACAGGCGCCATGCCATTCCACTGTCGTCGCCCGTTTGGACCAAGTCATACTGTGAAGCCAATAGCGCGGCGAACGCCGGCCAACGATCCGCGGCATCAAAGCCGCTCTCCTGGGGCCACTGAGCGTTGGTTAGGAGCACGGCGGCTGGCGGATCGGCGTTCAGAGCGGTGATAAAATTCTTCCTAACGCCATCTCCGGCGAGAAGAAGTGAGAACCACTGAATGTGGGGCGTCGCCTGACGCATCCCAGCGCGTGCCATGGCCAGGAAGGCGCCATTATCGGAATCGAGCACTTGAACCCTCGCGCCAGGCGGTAACCGGCTTTGCAGGGCAAGTTGCATCGCCGAAGCCGTGCGCAAGGCCGGATAGGAAGGTGCCTGGGTGAGCGCCGCCGGCACGAGCCATGCGAGTGTTGCAGCCGTCACCGTCACGCACAGAGCCGAGCGCAACATCGAGAGGGAGGCAAGGCTCCAGGCACCCCAGCAAGTCAGTCCAAGACCCAAGGGATAGACGTGATAGAACCACCCCTTGAGTTGAGCGAACAAATGAATGAGGCCGAACAGCGTAAGACCGATCAAGACGCGTTCCCGCGGCGGTTTCGGCGCCGATATGCTCAGCGCGGCGGCAAGCGCGAGTCCCCCGACCGGCGCGAGCCAAACCGCGGTATCGCGGACCACATCATAAAGCGGGCGCGAACCCATCGACGCATATGCAGGGATCAGTCCTTGCACCATCGCGAGGAAAGCCCAGAGCGCATCGAACGCGGCCAGTAGCCCCAGCATCAGCAGTGCCACCGCGGCTGCGCCGATCGCGGTCCAAATCACATCGTACCAACGCAGCCGGGCCATTCCGAGCGCGGGCAGTGCCAACAGAAATATACCGGTTGGCTTGATGGACGCCGCGATCACGGCAGCGGCGCCTGCGACGAGAAGGTTCATGCGGCTGGACTCAGGAGTTTCCGCGGCCCTGACCGATACCAAAGTGACGCCGAGCGCCACGATCGACATCAGATAGTCTCGCTGCCCGGCAGAATAGGGACCGAGCAAGAGATGGGTTGCCAGTGCGATGAGGACGGCATGGATGGCCAACGGTCGTCCGGCGGGCCATACCAGCATGAGAATCAGAGCCGACATGGCAGCGGCGCAACCCAAATCGAATGCGCGCCATGCAACGTCGCTCATGCCGCCGATCGCCACGATGCCGGCGTGGACGAAGTAAATCAGCGGCATGTTCACGTCATAAATGTCGCGATAAGGGATCGCACCCATTCGCATCTGCTCGGCGATGAAGTGGAAAATTGCCGCGTCACCGATCAGGGGCCAGTCCAGCGAACGCCAAAGCAACACGGTGACGGCTATCGCCAGCGGGACATTAACGACCGCGACAAGGTTGGATTTGGAGCGCAACGCAGAATCCAGGGCGTATCCACGCTGCCAGGAGCCGCGGCCCACTCGAGAGATCTTAACTTTATCGGGGACCAATCGAATCGCTCAAATCGGTCGTCAATCGAAGATCATGCAGTTCCCTGGTCGCCGCGGATACGAAACCCGCAGAGTGCAGCCGAGCGCCGCCCTCTGCGTTCGCTCAGCACGTTTTCGATTGCGCGCAGGATCGCGATTGCAGCCGTGAACGCGACAATCCAGACCATGCGTGCGCCGTACCGATCGTGCGGTCCCGACAGCGCTCCACAGGCGAAGGCATTAGCTAGAATGGCGACCGTCACAGTGACGGCAAGCCGTGCCGGTTCATCGAAGCGGCCGGACCTTATTGCTCGCACAAGTAACCCGAGCAGAAAGAGCATCGAGCCGAATGCGATCGGAACGTGAATCCGATTGATCAGATTGAAGTTGAGCTCACCCCGCTGTTGTCGGGCGTGCTGCATCGCAGGCACTTCTTTGGAAATAAAGCGGCGGATGATTCCGTAGGTGTGCTCGATTTGATCATGCATTCCGTAGCCGCTTGCGAATTGCCCGAGTTGTTTTGCGGTAGCGGCAAGCGCGGTTTCGAATTGCAACACCGGATACTCTTGGAAGCTATGCAGGACGATGAAGCGCATTTCTTCGCCGAGGCCGTCGAATCGGCCGAGCTCATTGAACACGCCGCCGTTCCACAGGAACTCATCGGCAGTGGCCGGTAACTTGTCGCGATAAGGACACAGCTTGAGCCGCGGATTTGGGCAGTGCTCGTCGAGATAGTGTTTGACGATCCCATCCTGCAGCATGCGGCCAAAAGCAATCCCGAAGCCGCCCGGCGTCCATGCGAGCTGCCCGGAAAAGGCAAAATTCGTCGCGACCAGCATTGCCGCGCCGGTCGCAAGTGC
The DNA here is from genome assembly GCA_035693615.1 of Xanthobacteraceae bacterium. GTDB lineage: Bacteria > Pseudomonadota > Alphaproteobacteria > Rhizobiales > Xanthobacteraceae > VAZQ01. The sequence goes on along the minus strand of DASSGH010000168.1, from coordinate 7,453 downwards.
CCCACCTCCGGGAAGAAGCATCGCCATGCGGCGACGATCCGACGGCAAGCAAGCCGCAGCAAATCCCAAGACGGCAGCAAGCACCGCAAGGGTCGCGCTGTGGCTGGCCACGGCAAAGGCGATCAGAAAAAACAAGCCGATCCGGTCGCCGCGCCCGAGATCGGGCCGATGATAGATAAGCAGATAGAGCGCAAGTACGCCGACGCCGGCGAAAATGTCAGTGAGAAGCGCGCTCGCCAAGAACGGCAGGGCCGTGCCTAGCGAGAGCCACGTGACAACCGCGATCCTGTGCCACGGACGCGCGGCCAATCCCGTCACCCGCAATACGAGCGATATGACCCAGATGGCGCATGCGGTTTGCAGAAGAAGGTCGGGCCAGAAATGCAGACCTTCGCCAAGGTGCAGAAACAGCCCGAACACCGTCGAGCGGCTCGGCACGAGATATCCTTCGTACCACCGGGCCAGATAGCCGCCGGTGTCGTATTGCAGAAGCGGATAGCTGTTCCACAATGCTGGAGCGAGCAGCAGCGCAAAGCATGCCGCCGCCAGCGCGAGGTGAATGGCGCTCAACGCAGGCAGCGTCTGCCGCGCAGGCTTGGCGATCGCGATATCAATCGTCATGGTGAGGCATGGCGGGCAGCCGAGTTGCGTCTTGCGCCTCCACGCTAGCGAACCGAACCTGACAATCCGATGAACGATGAAGAGATGATGGCGTCGCCCCCTCCCCGCCCTTTGAGTCGTAGCGATCTCTCACGGCCGGAAAAGCGGTTGGAGGCCGTCGCATGCCCCACGTCGAATCCGTGTGCCGCGGCTCTTATTGATCACCGCCGCCGAAGTAACGACTCGCGTCGCGTAGAAGCTGCGAGCGAATGAACGGATCAGGATCGACGCCGAGCACGATGGAGCTCGGCTCTCCGCATCGCGTCCAACAGACCACGTGCGAGGCCGGTGTGTTGCGGGACACACCCGTCATGGCCGGCGCGAGACGCTGCCCGGCATAGGCGCGGGGCTGTTTGCTTGCTTTGCGCGCGTCGGCGGGCGCAGCAAGCACATTTGGGAGGGCAAGCGCGAAGAGTGCCAAGCCCGCCGAGAAGAACGTCAGCTTCGTGTTGGCGAAGCGCATGGGGGGTCCTCCCTGCAGCCCCGTCCCGCCCTGGCCACTATGGGCCCGCCGTCGAGGGAAGCCAATGCGCGCTTTCGTCACGATCAGCACGTGTCGGCCGCGCGTAGGCGACCGGACCGCGCTGGGCCATTCGGCAATTTCACGGGGCTCCCCCGCGCCGCCCATGGCGTTTGCCGACCTGCCGGTAAGGTGGAACCTCGTGCTTGATCCGAGCCTTAGCGGGTATGGTGGAACCGAGGATTTTGCCATCATTCAGCCAAAGCGGCCGCGCACCATCGCTTCATCCGATCAGGGGAGGGGGATCACGTGGTTCCAGCACGCCGGTTTGCTGCTGCGAGGGCATTATTGCCGGTCGCAAGCGCATGTTTCGCCGTCCTCGTCTCGGCAGCGCACGTCCGCGCCCAAACTCAAGTCGGTACCTGCGAAGACGCCGCCGAACTCGCGATCTTGTCCTCGCCGCTCGCGCCGTGGAAGGGCGCGCCGTTGCGCGTCGTCTTCGCTGCCGAGAAGCCGCTCGAGGGCGAGCTTTCGTTGATCGCGCCCGATGGAAGCGTCGCGGCGAAATCGGCTGAGCGCCACGGCGGTCCGCCCTATTTCTGGTTCGCCGAGGTCGCCGCGCCGGCCGCCGGCACCTGGCACGCGAAGCTTGTGCGCGAGCGCGTCCCCGCTGAATGCAGCACGATCACGCGGGAGATCGCGGTGCGCGCCGCCGAGCCGCCGCGGCCGCAGGGAACCGAGGGCAGCCTCTGGCCCATCCGCAACAGCTGGAATCGCGAAACCGAAAACCTCTACTCGGCCTGGATCGAGAAGCTGTTCGACGCGCCGGTCGACGCCACGCTCTCATGGAAGGCGTTGCATGAGGTGCTGCGCGATCGCTCCCGCAACCTCCTGTTCAACCATCTCGGCCTGCGCGAAGACTCGATGGGCATGATCGTCCGTCCCGACTGCGCCGATCTTCCCTACTTCTTGCGCGCCTATTTCGCCTTCAAGATGGGCTTGCCGTTCGGATACACGAAATGCACGCGCGGCGGCGCCGGCGAAGGGCCGAAGTGCCACGGATGGTGGAACATTCAGAATCTCGAGCCGCCGCCTGCGCCCGAGCCTCCGCCCGAGCAAAGGATCGCCGCGCCCACGGGCGTGATGGACGTGTTTCGCCCGGCGGCGGTGGTGCAGCCGGTCGCGCCTTCACCGAGCAGACTGGCGTCGCTCAAGCGGCTCGGCCTCGCCGCCGGATTCGGCGAGTACTTGCGCTCTTCCGTCGCCGACGGGGTGCATTCCGGAACCGGGCGAACGGCGCTGAACGACGACAACAGCGACTATTATCCCGTGCCGCTCAAGGAAGAGACGCTGCGCCCGGGGACCGTGTTCATCGATCCCTACGGCCATGTCCTGGTGCTGGCAAAGCGCCTGGCGCAGTCGGACGACGCGGCGGGCCTCTTGCTTGCCGTCGACGCACAGCCTGACGGGACGGTCGCACGCAAGCGCTTCTGGCGTGGTAATTTCCTGTTCGCGCAGGATCCCGCGCTCGGCGGGCCGGGCTTCAAGCGCTTCCGGCCGATCGTGCGCGACAAGAACGGCAGCTTGCGACGGCTGACCAACGCCGAAATCGCCAAAGAACCGCAGTACGGCGATTTCTCCCTCGATCAGGCACAGCTGGGGATCGAAGCATTCTACGACCGCATGGATGACGTGATGTCGCCTGCGCCGCTCGATCCGCTGCGTGCGATGAAGGAGGCAATTTCGGCGCTCGAAGAGCAGGTCAAGGCGCGCGTAACCTCGGTCGAGAACGGGCGCAAGTTCCAGAGCAGCGGGCGCGACGCGGAGATGCCGGATGGCCCGGCGATCTTCGAGACCACCGGCGCGTGGGAGGACTTCGCCACGCCCGCGCGCGACTTGCGGCTATTGATCGCGATCGACGTGGTGCGCACCTTCCCGGATCGCGTCGCCCGCCGGACCGAGCGCTATGCCATGCCGAAGGCGAAAACCGTCGCCGAGGTGAAGGCCGAGCTCGAAAGCGTGCTCGCGTCGGAAATTGCGGCGCGCAAATTCTCCTACACGCGTAGCGACGGCTCGGCCTGGACGCTGGCGCTCAAGGACGTGCTCGACCGCGCAGCGGATCTCGAGATGGCGTACAACTTGAATGATTGCGTGGAGCTGCGCTGGGGCGCGCCGGATAGTAGCACCGAGGCCGCAACGTGCCGGCGGCACGCGCCGTCGGCGCAACGTGCAAGAATGATCCAATACCGCAACTGGTTCCACGAGCGGCGCCGCCCGCCGCGCGCCTAGCCCAGGATCAGCTTTGGATGCCCGCGCCATAAGCGCGTTTACGCGCGTCCTCCGACGCGCTATGCGCGGGCATGACAACTCAACGACTCACCTCATCGCGAGGCCGGCGCGTTGGACCGCATTGGCGTTTGCGATCGAATCCGCTGCGAATAGGTTGCGGAACCCGTCGCCCGGCAAATAGCGAGCCTCGACGTTGAGCCGCGCGGCAATCGTCTTGTATTCGCCGCGCGCCGTCGCCTGCGCACATGCGTTTTCCAACGCGCCAAGCGCCGCCGGTGCGGTCCCCGCCGGAGCGATCAAGCCGCCGGCGGTGAACGATGCGGCGGGATAGCCCAGCTCGGTCATCGTCGGCACGTCGGCGAGCGCGGGGATGCGCGCGTCCGACAGCGCCGCAAGGACCGGCAGATTGCTCGCCGCCGCGACCGCTGGCGTCTCCGTGATCGCCATCACGGTCCCGCTGAGCAGCGCCTGCGCCATCGGCCCGGCGCCGGTGAACGGCACGCCGAGGCCCTCGGCGCCGATCGCCTTGAGCACCGCAAGCATGCCGAGATGCGGTTGGCTGGCCAGTCCGGCGTGGCCATAGACGAGATTTTCCGGCTTCGCCGTGGCGATGGCGACGAACTCGCCGAAGGTCTTGAACGGCGCCTGCGGTCCGGCGATCAGCACATAGGGCGCGAAATAGGTGAGGCAGATGTAGCGGAAGCTCTCCATCGCATAGGGCAGCTTCTGTACGTGCGGCTGCGCGGTGAGCGGATTGTTCGGCGTGAGCGCCAGCGTGTAGCCGTCGGGCGCGGCCCGGCTCAGCTCGATCAGGCCGAGCGTGCCGGCGGCGCCGGGCTTGTTGATGATGAGCATCGTCTGGCTCAGCGCCTTGGACATTTCGTTCTGCAGCGCGCGCGCCATGATGTCGGTGTTGCCGCCGGGCGGAAACGGCACGATCACGTTGACCGGCCGGCTGGGATAACTCTGCGCCAGCGCCACCGGTGCGACGCTCGCGACGATCGCGGCGCCGAACGCCCCGGCGGCTGCGGCGCCGAAAAGGCCAATGATAGCGAACCGTTTCATGGGACGGCGCGGGGGCTTCGCGAGCGCGCGCGAAGATCCATTTGCGGCAATGGCCAGGTCATATCCCCAGCGCCAGTTCGGCCCAATGCAACACCGTCCTGCTGTTCAGAAACGCCATAACGCTGGGCTCGATCATCGCTGGTTGGTCGTGCGGGGCGACCGCGGTCGCGACGATCATGTCGCAACGGTCGTTGAACACGATCGATATCGCGGAGTTGGCGGGCCGACGGGGAGCGGTGATGGCGTAGGCGCGACTGCGGCCCTTCATCCAGCCGATCGTGATCGGCCGGCCGGCGCCGAAGGGCGAGACCTCGCCGCTGAGGAGATCGAAGTCGCTCATCCGATCGAGGTCCTCGTCGTCGGCGACGCCGCTCGTGCAGTTGCAGGCGCCGAGCTTGGCACGCAGATAAAGCTTAAGCTCGGCGCCGCAGTCGGCCGCCTTGCAGGCAAACGCGCGGCCCGTTCCCCATTGGTCGATGGGGAACGGCCAATTCACCTCGGTCCAGACCGCACGGACGGCGGAGGTGTCGCCCGTCACCTTGTCCGCGGTGCGGGGTGCCGCAAACGCCAAATACCCAGCAATCGCGGCGGCGACTCCGGCCGTCAGCGCGAGCGCCAATCCCGCGGACTTGACCACGCGTTCTCTCCAGCGTCCTCGCAGCAATTCCCTCTATCGCCCGCTTTTCGCGATGTATTCGCGGGCCTGCGCGATCTGCGGGCGAACCGGATCGGCCGCCTCGGTGAGCGCAACTGCCGCCGCGTAATGCTCGCGCGCCTTGGCGGCGTCGCCCGATTTTTCCGCCGCAGCCGCCGCGCCGAGCGTGGCGCCGAGCCGGTGCGGTTCCTTGTGCAAGGTCGCCTCGAAGGCGGCGAGCGCTTCCTTGGCCATGCCTCGCTCGAGCAGCATCGTGCCGTAAAGCTCGCGCGCCGGCGTGGGCACGCCGGGCGTGACGGGATGCTTCTCGGTCCTGTCCTCGGCATCCGCCGCCGCGCTCATGGCCTTCAACGCCTCGTCGTACTTGCCTTCGGCGTAGAGCAGCCAGGCGGTCGCAATCTGCGACTGGATATCAACCTGCTCGGCCCAATACGCGTCCTTGGCTTGGCGCAGCTTCTCGCGTAGCTCGGCGAGCTTGGCGATCTCGGCTTTCGCCGCGTCGGGATTTCCGGTACGCGCCGCACCGAGCGCGCGGGCGAAATGGGTCATCGCCTCGGCGTGGGGCAACGGAGTAGGCCTGACCGGGAGCTGCGCCGCCGCGTTCCAATCGCCGCGCTCGACCGCGTAGCGGGCGGGGCTCACCGATAACGCATAGGGCCCGGCGACGAAAGTCTCCGCGAAGCCGGAAATTCCCCGCATCTCGTCGATCACCGCCTTCGCCTTCGCATCCTGCCCGGTCTGCAGATAGGCATAGACGAGATAATCCATCGCGTGCAGCTCGTCGTTGGCTTCATTGCTAGCTTTCGCTGACCGCGCCGCCTCGCTGTTCGAGCCGATCGACTCCTTCCAATAGCCGATCCGGGTGAAGATGTGCGACGGCATGTGCTGCGCGTGCGGCGCCGCCGGCGCGATTTGCGAATAGCGTTTCGCTGCGTCGAGCCCTTTCTCCGCCAAGGCCGGCGTGTCGTAGAGATGGATCAGGTAATGGGCAACGCCGGGATGGCGCGGTTGGCGCTGGAAGATCGGCTCGAGGATGGCAGCGCCCTTGAGCTGCATCGCATAGGTCTTGTCGCTCGGCGGGGCCGCGACATTGAGCTCGATGGCGTAGAGAATTTGCGCTTCGTCGTCGTTGGGATAAGCCTGCGCCACGCCTTCCATGGCCTTGAGGTAGGCGAGCACGCGGGTGCGATGATCGACCTTATCGAAATCGCTGTAGAACGCGGACATCGCGTTAATGAAATCGCGTTCGCGTTGGGTTTTGGCGCCGACCGCCTTTGCTTTCTCGATCGCCGCCAAGCCGAGCGGAAGGTTGCCGACCGGCGGCGGTGCGTGCGGATTGTTGAGAAGACTGAGCGCAATGCCCCAATAGGCGATGCCACAGTCCGGGTCGGCCTTGAGCACCTCCTCGAACAGCTCCTTCGACTCGCGATACCAGAACGAATGCTGGTAGCGCATCGCGCGATCAAAACGCCGCTGCCCAACCTCATTGCAGGACGTCTCGAAATGTACTGTGCCCAATCGCTGGTCGCTTTCGTCCTGCGCGAACACCGGCGCCGGGAATGCGATGCTGGCCATGATCGAAGCGCAAGCGACGGCGAATGCTGACCTGATCATTGGACATTCTCCCTATCCGGCGTGGGTTTGGGCCGATCAGCCGACGGCGTTGCGAATCTATCAGATGCCATTTCCCCCGACAATTCGCGCATTTCGACGCGCATGATGGGGCGCTTTTGCCAACGCGCTTCCACCTGCCGTTATTCTCGAGCGATAGGCGCGCGCTATGACGGTTGCGGGGGAGCATTGCCATTTTCTCTCCATCATCGCCGACCACAAGCCCGCCGCATGGGACGGCGACTGCGGCAACGGATGTCATCTTCCCCTACGCGTGCTAGAAAAGCCGGAGGGGACGAGTGTCGGGAGATCGTCGGATGACGAACAACGCTCTCGGTGCGGCCGTCTTGATTGCCGCCGCGCTTGCCATACCCGAGGCGGCATTCGCCCGCGCGGCGGCGCCCCTTGTTCCCACCGCGCTGGTCGAGGAGGTGAAAAGCGCGTCCGCCGGCATCGAATTCATGGATTATGTCGGACCTGGCGACGTGATCAAGCTCGAGCCGAGCGACCTACTGGTGCTGAGCTATCTCAAGTCGTGCGAGCACGAGATCATCACCGGCGGAACGGTTCGCGTCGGAAGGGAGCAAAGCGAGGTTGAAGGCGGCAAGGTCGTCCGCAGCAAGGTGCCCTGCAACGGCGGCAATATGAAGCTGAGCCGCCAGCAGGCGAACGCCAGCGGCGCCTCCTCGTACCGACTGCAGAACGCGCATTTC
>DASSGH010000167.1:0-3416 GCA_035693615.1 Xanthobacteraceae bacterium | reverse complement strand
CCTTTTGGGGCTTGCGTGCTTTACTTGAGGGAACGAAAAGCCGACCCCGGAGGCGACCCATGGCCATGACAATGAACGGCGAAGTCCAGCTTGCGGCGCCGCGCGAGGCTGTGTGGGCCAAGCTCAACGATCCCGAGGTGCTGAAGGCCTGCATCCCCGGCTGCGAGGAGCTGGAGAAGACCGACGACGGCGGCTTCCGCGCCACAGCGAAGATGAAGGTCGGGCCGGTGTCGGCGCGCTTCAAGGGCAAGGTGACGCTCTCCGATCTCGATCCGCCGAACGGCTACAAGATCTCCGGCGAAGGCGAGGGCGGGGTGGCCGGCTTCGCCAAGGGCGGCGCCGTGGTCAACCTCGCGGAGAAGGACGGCGGCACGCTGCTCTCCTACGACGTCGAGGCGCAGATCGGCGGCAAACTGGCGCAGCTCGGGCAGCGCTTGATCAACGGTGGGCCAAGAAACTGGCCGACGAATTTTTCGCCAATTTCGCCAAGGCGGTGCAAGGCTGATCCCTGAGGGGCCGGGCGTTACCCAAGTCCAACCAGTCATATCAGGCTACATCCCAGGTGAGGTTGCTCATTGCCGGGATGGCCCATATTATGGCTTTGCAACGAGTTTAATGACTGTGTGGCTGTGCAATGCAGCAGCGCAGATGAAGAGAGTGCTGAATGGCCAAGATTTCCCTGATCGTGAACGGCAATCCCGTCAACGCCAATGTCGACCCCCGCACACTGCTGGTGCAGTTTCTGCGCGAGAATCTGCGGCTGACCGGCACCCATGTCGGCTGCGACACCTCGCAATGCGGCGCCTGCGTCGTGCATCTCGACGGCAAGGCGGTCAAATCCTGCACCACGCTCGCGGTCATGGCTGACGGACACGAGGTCAAGACCATCGAGGGCCTTGCCCCCGACGGCGCGCCGCTGCACCCGATGCAGGAGGCGTTCCGCGAGCACCACGGCCTGCAATGCGGCTTCTGCACGCCCGGCATGATCATGACCGCAGTTGATATCGTCCACCGCAAGGGCCACGATCTCTCTGAGCACACCATTCGCGAAGAGCTCGAAGGCAATCTCTGCCGCTGCACCGGTTATCAGAACATCGTTCTATCGATCGCGGCGGGCGCCAAGGCGATGGCGAACTCCGATCTCGCATAGTGATTCACCGCACCGCGGTTAGGGATAGCTCATGTACGAATTCAAATATCATCGTCCGGCGACCGTGCGGCAGGCCGCCAATCTGCTGGTCAAGAATGAAGACGCCAAGGTCATCGCCGGCGGCCATACTCTGTTGCCGGTGATGAAGCAGCGGCTCGCCAGCCCGCCGCATCTGGTCGATCTCTCCCATATCGAGGGCCTCGACTCGATCGAGATGAAGGGCCGCTCGCTGGTGATCGGGGCTACCGCGAAACATGCCGATGTCGCGGCTTCGGCCGTTGTCGGCGAGGCGATCCCGGCGCTGGCCGAGCTCGCCGGCATGATCGGCGATCCCGCGGTGCGCCACAAGGGCACCATCGGCGGCTCGCTCGCCAACAACGATCCGACCGCCGATTATCCCGCGGCCTGCCTGGCGCTCGGCGCCACCATCGTCACCAACAAGCGCCGGCTGAAGCCGGAAGAATTCTTCCAGGGACTGTTCACGACGGCGCTCGAGAATGACGAGATCATCACCAGGGTGATGTTCCCGGTGCCGAAGAAGGCGGCCTACGTCAAATTCCGCAACCAGGCCTCGCGCTATGCGCTGGTCGGGGTGTTCGTCGCCAAGCGTCCGTCGGACGTGCGCGTCGCCGTAACCGGCGCCGGCTCCGAAGGCGTATTCCGCCTCACCACGTTCGAAGAGGCCTTGAAGAAGCGTTTCTCGCACAAGGTGCTCGATGGTCTGACCGTGCCCGCCGAGGGACTGAACAGCGACCTGCACGGCAGCGCCGAATATCGCGCGCATCTGATCGCGGTGCTGACGCGACGCGCCGTCGAGGCCGCGACCGCCAAAGCGTGACATTGCCGCTTCTCGCTGCATCAGGATTGGTCTTGCCATGAGTGCATCGGCGCTGCCCGGTTCTGTCGATGCGATGCTCGAAATGCTAGGCTCGCGCGGCTACCTCGCGGAGCGCTCGCTGGCGACGGTGACTTATTTGTCGCTGCGCATGGGCCGGCCGCTGTTTCTGGAAGGCGAGGCCGGCGTCGGCAAGACCGAAATCGCAAAGGTGCTGTCGGCGGCGCTCAAGCGAAAGCTGATCCGGCTGCAGTGCTATGAAGGCCTGGACGTCGCCTCCGCGGTCTACGAGTGGAACAGCGCCGCGCAGATGATTGCGATCCGGCTCGCGGAAGCGGCCGGCGATACCGATCGCGACCAGTTGTCATCGGACATTTTCGCCGAGCGCTATCTGATCAAGCGGCCGCTGCTGCAGGCGCTGGAGCCGGATGTGGCGGGCGCGCCGGTATTGCTGATCGACGAGCTCGACCGCGCCGACGAGGCATTCGAGGCCTATCTGCTCGAAATTTTGAGCGACTTCCAGGTGACGATCCCCGAACTCGGTACGGTCAAGGCGCCGCATCCGCCGATCGTCGTCATCACCTCGAACCGCACCCGCGAAATTCACGACGCGCTGAAACGCCGCTGTCTCTATCACTGGGTGGATTATCCGAGCGCCGAGCGCGAACTAGCGATCGTCAAATCGCGCGTGCCCGGTATCTCCGCAAAATTGTCGCAGCAGGTGGTCGGCTTCGTGCAGGCGCTGCGCCAGCAGGATTTCTACAAGTCGCCGGGCGTTGCCGAAACCATCGACTGGGCCACCGCGCTGACCGAACTCGACGCCCGCTCGCTGACCCCGCAGGTGGTGGGCGACACGCTCGGCGCGCTGTTGAAGTATCAGGACGACATCGCGCGGATGCAGGGCGACACGCTGCAGAAGGTTTTGAAAGAGGCGGAGAGCGAGGATTAACCTCTGTCATTCCGGGGCGCGCCAACGGGTCCGCGCAATGCGCGGCCCGATGACAGGCTCCGCGCGAACCCGGAATCTCGCGCTGCAATCTCTGGATTCCCGGTTCGCGCAAAGTTGCGCGCCCTCAGATGTGCAATTGCACATCGGGGAATGACGAAGGTGATAATGACCACGCCGACCGCCACGCCCGCCACCGGCCTGATCGCCGACAACGTGATCGGCTTTGCCCGCGCGCTGCGCGCCGCCGGGATTCCGGTCGGGCCCGGTGCCGTGATCGATGCACTGAAGGCGCTGCGGGTCATCGATATCGGCAACCGCGCCGACGTCTTCACCACGCTGGAGTCGATCTTCGTCAAGCGTCACGAGCATGCGTTGATTTTCGCCCACGCCTTCGATCTGTTCTTCCGCGCCGCCGAGGACTGGAAGCACATGCTGGATTCGGTGCCGCTGCCGGAGCATGCCAGGAAGAAGCCGCCGCCGGC
>DASSGH010000166.1:0-38602 GCA_035693615.1 Xanthobacteraceae bacterium | reverse complement strand
CCCATTCGGCCTTCTCGGCGACCGCATTGAGGCAGGCGAGATGCCCGGCCAAATTCGCCATCAGCGAGCGGCGGAACGCGACCGGGTCCTTGCCGGCCGCGCGCGCCACCTCGTCCATGAAGCATTCCATGTAGACGGCGTTCTGGTTGGTGTTGACGCCGCGCCACGGGCCGACCGGGACGTGGGTGTTGCGCATCACGTATTCGATGAGCAGGTTCGGCACGGTGTAGCCGAGTTGCGCATCGCCGGGCTCTTCCCAAAGCCCTTGCAACTGACGCCGGTCCTTGCCGTTGACGATGCCCGCTGGGTTCAAGGTGGCGTTGATTGACTGGCCGGAGACGCGTGCGTGCAGCCCGATGAGGTTGCCGCTCGCATCGAGACCGGCGGCGAGCCGACATTGCGAGATCGGGCGGAAGAAGTCGTGTGCCTGGTCTTCCTCGCGGGTCCAAATCAGCTTGATCGGAACGCCGGGGAATTCCTTGGCGATTTCCACCGCCTGGTGCACGTAGTCCTGTGTCCCGCCGCGTCGTCCGAAGCCGCCGCCGAGATCAGTCCGGTAGGCCTCGCATTTGGCGAGCGGCACGCCTGATGCCTCCGACAAGGCCGCGAGCGACGCCTCCGCGTTCTGAGTCGGCACCCATACCTCGGCTTTGTCGGCGGAGAGCCTCACAGTGGCATTCATGGGTTCCATAGTCGCGTGGGCAAGGAACGGCGTGCTGTACACGGCCTCGACCTTTTTGGCCGCGGTCTCGATTGCCTTGAGCGCATCGCCGTTTTGGCGATCGCCGTTAGTGACGCTCGCGCCGAGCCCTTCCTTGAGCTGCTCGGCGATGCTCGCGCTCGATACCGATGCGTTGGGTCCTTCGTCCCAAACAATCGGCAGCGCATCTAGGGCGGTTTTGGCCCGCCACCAGGTATCGGCAACGACCGCGACGGCCGTGTCCTTGACCTTCACGACCTTGCGCACGCCCGGGCGTCCCGCGATCTTCGCCTCGTCATAGCTCGCGATCTTGCCGCCGAACACAGGGCAATCCTTGATCGCGGCGCACAGCATGCCCGGCAGCTTGATGTCGACTCCATAGATCTTGCTGCCGTCGAGCTTGTCGGCGGTATCGATGCGTTTCATCGGCTTGCCGGCGACTTTCCAATCTTTCGGGTCCTTGAGCTTGATGGCTTTGGGATCCGGCGCCTCGAGCTTGGCCGCGGCTGCGGCAAGCTTGCCATAGCTCAGCGAGCGGCCGGTCGGGGCGTGGGTGACGACGCCGTCGGCCACCGTGAGTTCGCCAACTGGCACCTTCCACTCCTGTGCCGCCGCTTGCAGCAGCAGCATGCGCGCGACGGCGCCGCCGCGGCGCACGTAGTCCTCCGATGTGCGAATGCCGCGGCTGCCGCCGGTCGACATCTCGCCCCAAACCCGCTTGCGGGCGAGGTTTTGACCGGGAGTGACCTGTTCAGCCTTGACCTTCTTCCAATCGCATTCGAGCTCTTCGGCCACGAGCTGCACGAGGCCGGTGATCGTGCCCTGTCCCATCTCCGAGCGCGCGACCCGGATCACGCAAGTATCGTCGGGTTTGACCAGGACCCAGGCGTTGACCTCGGTGCCTTGGCTGGCGGTCTGCGCGACGGCGGCGCCGAAACCCGGCAAGCTGAACCCAAGCGCCAGCCCACCGCTCGCGGCGGCGGAGCCGACGATGAACGTGCGGCGCGAAAGCTTCGCGGATTTGCCGCGGATCGTCTTTTTCACGGCCAACCTCCCTAAGTTCTCGACGTGCCGTTAGCGGCCATGTGCACGGCAGCTCGGATGCGCTGATAGGTTCCACATCGACAGATGTTGGTCATCGCCTCGTCGATGTCTTTGTCGGTAGGCTTCGGCGTGCGCTTGAGCAATGCCGCAGCAGCCATGATCTGTCCGGACTGGCAATAGCCGCACTGGGGCACGTCGATCGCGGCCCACGCCTTCTGCACGGGATGCGAAGCATCGGCAGCGAGCCCCTCGATGGTGACGATACGGTCGCTTGCTTGTACGTCGCCGACGCGAATGGAGCAGGAGCGCTGTACCTCGTCGTTGATGTGCACGGAGCAGGCGCCGCATTGCGCGATCCCGCAGCCGTATTTCGTGCCGGTCAGGCCGACCTGCTCGCGGATGACCCACAACAGCGGCGTGTCGGGCTCCACCTCCACGTCACGTACAGTTCCATTGATGTTGAGCTTTGCCATGAGCATCCTCTCGCGAATCCGATCGATTTTGTTATTGCTTTACCGCGGCGCAGGACGGCGGCTGAAGGAATTGAAAACGCCTGCGAAGCGCGTGTGAGCATAGCGCTCGCGCTGCGCCTTGCCTATGGGTATGGCGGATGATGCGCTCGCGCTTGCGGCCGGGCAAGACTTCGCCGGCTTGGAAGTTGCGGCCGCGGCTCATTTCGCAACACTCTTTCCAGGCTGCGGTTGTGAGCCGCTGCGGCGCGGCCTACATTGTGTCGAGGAGGGCTAGCCAGGCGAGGCGGACATGGACCGGCGAGAAACCGTATCGGAGAGGCATCGAGGCGAGGTCGAGCCGGAGATCATTCCGCCCGATGTGCGCGCACGTGACCCCTATTCGCGGACATCGTTCGACGCCACGCAGCGCATCTATGTGGCGAGGATCGGCCCTGTCGGTTTCGCGCTGATGGCCGCGGCAATCGCGGCGCTGGCGGCGCTCTTTTTCATCTTGTTATTGGGTGCGTTCGTCGTCCTGCTGCCGTTGGCAGGCTTGGCTCTGGCGATCATCATCGCCGTCGGTTTGCTTCGTATTTTTATTTGGCGGCGGTGACGCCGGCGCTTAATAGCCGGATTTCGCTGCGCTCATCCGATCTACGGCTCGTTGTCCCTTCGCCTCGCGGAACGTCGATAGGTCGCTACCTATCGCTAAAATTATGAGCGGGCTGACACCGGAGTGTCAGCCCGCTCGGCCTGATCATGGACATTGAGGTTGAGATCGTCCGAGGGACACGGACGCCGCGATCAGAGTGCATTCACTCCCGACTGCTTGAGGAGGTCGGCCATTTTGTTCCGGGCATAGAACATGCGGGTCTTCACCGTCGCCGGAGGCACGCCGACGATCTGCGCCACCTCGTCGACCGACTTTTCGTGATAATACACGAGATCGATCACTTCCCGGTGCGCGGGCGAGAGCTGCCGTAGGCACTTCTGGACGATGATGCTGCGATCCTTGTTGTGGACCATAGTCTCCGGATCATCGGCGGTATCCTCAATGCTTGCCGCCATATCGTCATCCAAGGGCTCGTCCGTCCGCCGCCGCAGCGCCGACAGCGCCTTGTAGCGGGCGATCGCGAGCAGCCAGGTGGAGACCTGAGATTTCGATTCGAACGCCTCGGCTTGCCGCCAGACGTCGAGGAACACCTCGCTCACGAGGTCCTCGGCGAGCGACTGGTTGCTGGTCAGGCGGAGGATGAACCGATAGACCCGGACATTGTGCCGAGCATAGAGCACTTGCATGGCGCGCTTGTCGCCGTCGGCGATGAGGCCAATAAGCGCCTCATCGGACGTCTCCTGCGCAGGAGCCCGCAAGTGCGGCGACGCAATGTCGCGCAGCACATACTGATTTTGCATAACGATCCCCTGTTAGTCAGCCCTTAACCAACCTGACTAGCAAAGGCCTGTTGCTGGGATGTTACGTGACGGGTGGAAAATGGTTTCGTCGCCGGGACGAATTGTTTCGTCGCGAAATCAACGACGAAACAAAGGTAGGGCAGTACCGTAAGCGTTTCGTCCGGTGAGGCATTTTTGTCTCAGTCCAGCGCGGATGCCTCGCCGGTAGGGGAAAATAAATACCCTCCGCCGCGCACGGTGCGGATGACGGAAGGCCTGGCCGGGTCCGGCTCGATTTTGCGCCGGATCCGCATGATTCGCAGGTCGATCGCCCGGTCGAAGGCCTCCGCGTCGCGGGCGTTGGCCAGTTCCAGCAGGCGATCGCGCGATAGCACCCGCTTGGGATTGGCGGCGAATACCTTGAGTAGGCCGTATTCCGAGGCAGTCAGCGGGTGCTCGTTGCCTTCGTCATCGCGCAGCGCTTGGGCGTCGTGGTCGAGCCACTTGGTTCCAAATCGCACGCGCGTGCTCGCTGGGGCCGCCGGCGCAGCTGCCGGCTCCTTTGCCGGTTGAGCGGCCCCGCTCCTGCGTAACACCGAGCGGATGCGGGCCAAGAGCTCGCGCAGCTCGCACGGCTTCGCCAGGTAGTCATCGGCGCCCAGCTCCAGGCCGACGACGCGGTCGATGGCGCTTGCGGTTGCGGTGAGCATAATGATCGGCACGCTGTTGCGCCGCTTGAGATCGCGGATGATCGATAGACCGTCCTCCTCCGGCATGTTGAGATCGAGGATGATCAGGTCCGGCACCTGTTGCGCGATAGTCTTGCGCAGGCTGACGCCGCCGTCGCACAAGCTCACGGCGAAGCCGTGCATGCGCAAATAGTCGCCAACCATCTCGCGCGCGG
Source organism: Xanthobacteraceae bacterium (assembly GCA_035693615.1). Lineage (GTDB taxonomy): Bacteria > Pseudomonadota > Alphaproteobacteria > Rhizobiales > Xanthobacteraceae > VAZQ01. Next base: position 34,110 of record DASSGH010000166.1, on the reverse strand, counting down.
GCTGCTCGTCGTCCACGACGATGATGTGCTGGGCCTGGGTCATGTCACCGGCAATATCATCTTGAACGTTGCGCCCTTCCCCGGGCCAGCGCTTTGAACCGCGATCCGCCCACCGTGCAGATCGACGATACGCTTGACGATCGAAAGGCCGAGGCCGGTCGAGCTTTCTCCCGCGGTGGGCTTTGCCGAAAGCCGTTGGAAACGGCCGAATAGTCGGGAAATGTCTTCCGGCGAAAGGCCTGCCCCCTGGTCGCTGACCTGAATCAGTATACCGCCGTCTTCCTCTCCGACCAAGAGGTCGATGGCTCCGCCGATCGGACTGTACTTGACGGCGTTGCTTACGAGATTGTCGATCGCCTCGCGGACGCGGTCCGCATCGCACATCGCGATATGATTTGCAGGCGCTGCGACCGTGATGGTTTGTTGTTTGCGCGCGGCCAACGGGCGGTTTGCCTCAGCCACTTCCTGCACCAGGACGGAGATATCGACGGACTCGCGCCGGACGGTGATGTCGAGAGCATCCGCCATCGCATCGGACACAAGGTCGTCGACCATTCCCGTCAATCGATTGGCCGCGTCGCGGATATAGGCAATCTGACCCTTCACGTTCTCGTCGAGCGCGCCCGCCCCGCCGATCATCTCTTTCAAGATTTCGGTTCGGCCGAGGATTACACCCAGCGGATTTTTTAGGTCATGCGCAACGGTGCCGAGGATCTCGCTCTTGAAGGCATTGGCCTGCCGCAGCCGCGCCCATTGCGCAGCGAGCCGGCGATTGGCGTTGGTCAGTTCTTGGGTGCGCGCAGCGACGCGCTCCTCGAGTCGCGTGTTCGCCCGCTGCAGTTGCTCGTAGAGAATGACATTGTCGAAGGCGACCGATAGCCGGCTGCAGAATATCTCGACGAGGGTGCGGTCGGTGCTGGAGAGTTGCCGCGCGGCCTCGAGCACGACGACGACTTCACGGCCGCTCACCGTCCTGATGTAGAGTACCGATCGGCGTGGCGAGAACTCATGGTGCCGGCGCGCGAACGCCTCCTCGACCAGCTGGCGCAGGTCGTTTTCAATGATTTGCGATACCTCGGTACCAATGAAACGGCTGTAGCAGCCGGAACCGGCCAGCACCGAGAACGTCTCATGGGCGTTTTGCGGCTCGCGCAACACCAGGATGCCGGCGCAATCCACATTCAGCAACGAGCCGATCTGGGTGAGTACGCCTTCGGCCAGCCGCTGCATCGATTTGAAATCGAACAAAGTAGATGCCGCGTCGATGATGATCTCGAGGCCGCGGCGGGTCTCGACCATGCGCTGCAGCTGCTGATAGCTGCGTAACGCGGCGGTCAACGACGTGAACAGCTTGTCGGCGGTGAGCTCGGTTTTCGCCTTGTAGTCGTTGATGTCGTAGTCGACGATCACGCGGCGCTCCGGTGCCTGGCCGGGCTGGCCGGTGCGCAGGATGATGCGCACGGTCTCGTTCTTGAGGTCCTTGCGGATGAATTCCACCAGGCTCAGCCCGGCGGTGTCGGTCTCCATGATCACGTCGAGCAGGACGACGGCAACATCCGTATTACGTCGCATGAGCTCGCGCCCCTCGGCCGCCGAATACGCCGAGAGGATTTCGAGCCCCTGTCCGTTCAGGCGATAGTCGCTAAGGGCGAACCGGGTGCCGTCGTGCACGGCCGGCTCGTCGTCGATGACGGCGATCTTCCAGCGCGGGCCGTGCTCGGCGGGCCTCTCACGCGGATCGTCGATCAATTGGACGATATCGTCCTCAGCCATGCGCGTCATCCATCATTGTGCGGCCTCCTCCGGCAGCGACTCGCCGGGCGCCACGCGGGGCAGGGTGATGCGAAACCGCGTGCCCCAGCCCAGCCGCGATTCGAAAGCCAGTCGGCCGCCCAGCTGTTGGGTCACGAGGTTGAAGATGATGTGCAGACCGAGTCCGGTTCCGCCTTCCCCGCGGCGCGTCGTAAAGAATGGGTCGAAGGCGCGACGTTGGATCTCTTCGCTCATGCCGACACCGTCGTCGGACACGAAGATATCTACGTCGTCGCGGACTTGCCTAGCCTCGACGAGGACGCTGCCGGCGCGCCCGTCTGGAAAGGCATGCACGACACTGTTGAGGAATAGGTTGGTCAACACCTGTCCATAGGAGCCGGGATAGCTATCCATGTTGATGCCCGGCGGCACATCGACACTCAACGTGATCTGCGACTTCTTCAGCACCGGCCGCAGGCTGGCGACGATCTGATCGGTCGATTCGCGCAGATCAAACGGGCGCCGATCCGCGTGGCTGCGGTCGACGGCGACCTGCTTGAACGATTGCACAAGTTCCCCGGCGCGCTGGAGGTTGGTGACCAGCTGATTTGCGGCGTCGCGGCCGCCTTCGAGGAACTCATCGAGGCGCGAGCGCCGCAGCGGGCCCGAGCCGACCTCCTTGGCGAACTCGTCGCACCTGCGGGCGAAGCTCGAGGCCACGGTCAGGCTGATGCCGATCGGGTTGTTCACTTCGTGCGCGACGCCGGCGACGAGTCCGCCGAGCGCCGCAAGCTTCTCCGCGGCGATGAGGTTTTGCTGCGCCTCGCGCAGGTCCTCGAGCGCCTTCTCCGCGCGATCCTTCGAGGCGCGCAATTCGTCCTCGGCCTTGCGCTTGGCAATGGCGTTCTCGCGAAACACGGCCACCGCGCGCGCCATTTCTCCGATCTCGTCGCGTGCCTGTGTTCCTTGAATGGGCTGGTCGTATTTCTCCGATACGACGGCGTGCATCGCGGCCATGATTTCCTTGAGCGGCAGGATGATGCTGCGAGCGATCAGAGCCCCGATAACGACGATCAGCGTCAGAAAAATGACCGCGACGAGCGCCACGTTCTGATAGATATTGGCCAGCGTGTGGTCGAAGCTTCCCTGCGCCTGCAGCTCGCGCAGGGTCATCTGCGCCGAGAGCTTATTGATCACCGCGATCATGGCGGCCTGATTATCATCGATCGCGGTCTTCAGCAGGTTGGTGCGCATGGCGAACTGCTCGGCCAGCGTCTTCAATCCGTCGCCGAACGCGGCGGCGCGCTGGGCGAGCGCGGTCAGTGCGGTGCGCTGCAGGTTGTTTTCCGCAAGGTCGATCATCACCGGAATCGTCTGTTCGACGGTGGTGATGTTCTTGCGCGCTTCGTCGGCGGCATCCGAAGCGAGCGACAGATAGAAAGCGTTCGCGGCGACGAGACTGGCGGTGAACGCCTCGCGCGACTTTCCGAGCGAAGGCAGCAGCAGCGCGTCGCGCGCGCCGATGGCGCCCTCGATGATCGCATAGAGGCCTGCCATTTCCCTTGCCGGCTTGAGCACTTCGTTCTCGTAGGTATGGGCGATCGTGGTCTGAAGCGCGCGGACCTCGCCAAAGCCTTGCAGAAATCGCTCAGTCACCGCGCGCAGCTCGTCCGCGGATCCCGACAAAACCGGGTCCACCGCCCCGCGGTTGCGCAGCGTACTGAGAACCTCGCCGTGCAGTCCCAGAATTTCAGTGAGGACTTCCTGGCTCGGCTGGTTGATGTAGCGATGGATCAGGTTTTGTAGCCGGCTCGCCTCGCTTTCCAGCAGGACCAGGAGCTTGTCGGATTCGCGCACCGTACGGACGTCGTCCCACGCCCGGCTGAGAACGTTGGCGCCGTTCCAGATCAGCGCCGCCAGAATGACGGCCACGGTCGCGTTGAGCGCGGCGATCGATAACAGACGCCACCGGATGGGCAGCACCCGCACGACGCTCTGGGTCTCCAGGTCAAGGCTCCGCCGCTGCCGCGCGGTTGGCGTCCGCGATTGTTCCTCTTTGAGGGCAAGCAAATCCAAACTCATTGAACGTTGCGAATACGCTCGATCAATTCGCGTAGGGCCGGATCGGTGACGGTTTTTGCGTAGATCGTGTTCATCGCCTGCTCGAAGGGCATTCGGTCGAAATCGCTGACGATGGTGATGCCGGCGGCCCGAGCCTGCTGGCGCGAGCGATCCTCCAGTCCGTTCCACAGCTCGCGCATGTATGCGCTGGACTTGCGGGCTGCGTCGCGGAAGATGTCCTGGTCTTCCGCCGACAGGCTTTCCCACGCGCGCGGGGACATGACAAGCAGCTCCGGTCCCATCGTGTGCTCCGTCAGCGTGTAGTAGGGAGCAAGCTTGTAGTGGCTCGTCGTGACGTAGGACGGCCAGTTGTTTTCCGCGCCATCGATCAATCGGGTGGAGAGGCCGGTCGCGACCTGCCCGTACGGCAGCTCGACCGGTTGGGCGCCGAGCGCCCTAATCATGTCGACCATCAGCTCCGATTGCTGCACCCGAATTCGCAATCCTTGCATGTCGGCAAGCGTGCGCACGGGCCGCACGCTGTTGTAGATCGATCGCGATCCCGAGTCGTAAAACGTCAAGCCGACGAAACCATGGCGCTGCGCGCTCGCCAGGATCTCCTCGCCGATCGCGTGATCGAGCACTTTGTGCAGATGATCGAAAGAGCGGAACAGAAACGGCAGCGCAAGCACGTTCGCGGCCGGAATGATGGATCCGATCGGCGCGACATTGGTGCGGTTGAGATCGATGGCCCCGACCCGCGTCTGTTCTATGGTCTCTTTCTCTTCGCCGAGTTGCCGTGAGTGGAACACACGAATGCGGTGGCGTCCGCCGCTGCGCTCCTCGACGACGCGAGCCATGAACATGAGCGCCTGCACGGTGGGATAGTCCGCCGATTGGGTATCGGCGACGCGGAACTCGCGCGCGCCGGCAAGGGGAGGGGTGGCCAACAGCGCGATGCAGACGGCCATCGCCTTCCACAAATTCTTTCGCAAATTGAAGGACATGACCCGTGCCCGTTGGAGCAGACGAACGGCGATCGAGAGTATTATTCGGTTCCGGCGAAGCCCGTCAATCGACGGGCCGCCCCGCTATGCCTCGGTTCGCTGGACACGCCCTGGCGCCGGTCCGACGAGGATCGCGCCCGACGCTTGAGATGCCGGGCCCGGGCGTGGACGAGAGCCGCTGGCGTTTACCCCCGCAGGCGCCCATGGTCACCAACGCGACAGGCGAGCATTTTGACCTGAGCGCTGCCAACAGCGCGATGCGCGACGACCGGGAGAACGAGCGATGGATGAGAATTATGCACGCTTTTCGCGGCTGTTGATCGATCGGCCGCACGCGCGAGTGCTCCGTGTCGTCATGAACAGGCCGGACAAGCTCAACGCCGTCGACGGCGCCATGCACCGCGAGTTGAGCGAGATCTGGCGCGTCATCGATGCCGACCCGAACGTGAGCGCCGTGTTGCTCACCGGCGCCGGCAAGGCTTTCTCGGCCGGCGGCGATCTCGACTTGCTGGATCAGATGATTGCGGACTTCGCCACCCGCAGCCGCGTTTGGCAGGAAGCGCGCGACATGGTCTACAACCTGATCAACTGCAGCAAGCCGGTGGTGTCGGCGATCAACGGCGCGGCGGTGGGCGCGGGCCTGGCGCTGGCTCTTCTCGCCGACGTCTCCGTCGCCGGCGCGTCGGCCCGCCTCATCGACGGGCACACCAAGCTCGGCGTGGCTGCAGGCGATCACGCGGCAATCGTGTGGCCGCTCCTCTGCGGCATGGCCAAGGCCAAATACCATCTGCTGCTGTGCGAGGCGGTCACTGGCGCGGAGGCCGAGCGCATCGGCCTCGTCTCGCTCGCGGTGCCCGATGAGGATCTGCAGGCACGCGCCATGGAGGTCGCGGTGCGCCTCGCCGAGGGTGCGCCGCACGCGATTCGCTGGACCAAGTACGCGCTCAATAACTGGCTGCGCGCCGCCGGCCCGATCTTCGACGCTTCGCTCGGAATGGAATTTCTCGGGTTCGCCGGCCAGGAGGCGCCGGAAGGCGCGGCGGCCTTGCGCGAAAAGCGCGCGCCGAGATTTCCGCACGCGGGTTCATGATCTTCCTGGCGAATTTTGCGGGCTTGTTGGGGGCAGCTTTTGCGTAACCCGCTCAATGCATGACCGTTCCGCCGTCCACCGCGATCGTCTGTCCGGTGACCAGCTGACTAGAATCGGATATCAGCCAGTGAACGGCGCCGAGCAGGTCCGAGGGCACCAGATTTCTGGCGATCGCCTGGTTCAGCTTGATGGCCTCCAGCGCCTTGTCCGCCTTCTCCGCGAAAAATTCGCGGGCCGCCTCAGTCAAGACCGCGCTCGGCGCGATGGCATTCACGCGGATCTTGTCGCGGCCGAGCTCGCGCGCCAGGCCGCGGGTGAGCCCGATCACGGCGGCTTTCGAGGTCGTGTAGTGCAAGCCGTACGGCATGCCGTAGGTGGCTGCGAGCGAGGCGATGTTGACGATGCTGCCGCCGCCGGCTTGCCGCATGGCGGGTACGACCGCCTTGCAGCAGTTCCAGATGCCCTTGACGTTCACGGCCATCGCGGCGTCCCACTCGGCTTCGCTGATCGTGTCGAATCGGCCGCCCTTGAGGCCGCCGAAAAGCGCCGCATTGTTGATGAGCGCGTCGATGCGACCGAAGGCATCGAGCGCCATCCGCGCCGTCTGCACGGCCGAGGCCGCGCTTGCAACGTCGAGCTTGGTGCAGATCGCGGTGCCCTTTTCGCTCCGCACAAGCTCGAGCGTCTGCGCGCAGTCGTTGATATCCGCGATCACCACGCGGGCGCCGAGACCGGCGAGATATCGCGCATATTCGCGGCCGATGCCGCGCGCGGCGCCAGTGACGACGACGACTTTTCCCTCGAGTTTCATGCTTCCCTCAGTGTCATGGCATCAGCTTGACGCCCAGCTCGCCGGTAACCGCCGATCCTGCCATGGCGCCTGTACTAGCGGTCCGTTCCACCTTCTCGCGCAAGCACTTTGTCTACCATCTCGCCGGCGAGCCCGAGATAGGCCGCCGGGTCGCACATCTTCTCGAGTTGCGCGCGCGTGAGGTGCCGGCTGATCTCGTCGTTGCGCGCCAACAGATCGACCAACGGCTCGTCGCTACTCGCGACCTTTCGGCAGATGTCGTAGACGAGGTCGTGCGCGCGCTGGCGACCGAGATGCGGGCCTAGTCCCATCATGACCGCCTCGGAGACGATGGTGCCTCTTGTGAGGTCGAGGTTGGCTCGCATGCGCTCGGCGTCGACCTCAAGTCCCGTCAGCATGAGCTTGGTCTGCGCCAGCGCGCCGGAGGTCAGTAGAAAGATTTCCGGCAGCGAGATCCATTCGATCTCCCACGGGCCGGTCGAGCGCTCGTGGTCGGCAACCGCGGCTTCCAGCAGCGCGGCGACGTGCTGGCGCACCAGAGCCGCGGTCGCGTGGATGTACAGGCACGAAATCGGATTGCGCTTCTGCGGCATCGTGCTTGAGGACCCGCGGCCCTCATGGAACGGCTCGTACACCTCGGCCACCTCGGTCTGCATGAGCAGCTTCACGTCCATGGAAATCTTGCCCAGCGTTCCGGTGAGCAGACCGAGGAAGCAAGCGACTTCGCCGATGCGGTCACGCACCGTGTGCCAGGCGATCTCCGGTTGGCCCAGCCCGAGCTCCTGCATTAGCTCCGCTTGCACCTTGAGGCCATCGCCACCAAGAGACGCCAGTGTCCCGACCGCGCCGCCGAATTCGCCGACCAGGACGCGCGGCCGCAGTTGCGCGAGCCGCTCGCGGTGGCGCTGCATCGCCGCGAGCAATGCCGCCATCTTGAAGCCGAAGGTGAGCGGCACCGCTTGCTGCAGATTGCTGCGGCCGGCCATCGGCGTGTCGCGATAGCGCCGGGATAGCTCGGCAAGCGCGCCGGCGATGGCATCCATCTCCTTTTCGACGAGTTCGAGCGCGTCGCGCACCTGCATGATTGCCGTGGTGTCGGTGATGTCCTGCGTGGTGGCGCCCCAATGGCACCATTCGCCGAGACCGTCGGCGCACAGGTCGACGATCTGCTGCACGATGCCGAGGATCGGATAGCCGATGCGCTCCGTCTGCTTCTTCAGGCGCGCAAAGTCGATGTTCTCGATCCGGCACTGACGCACGATCTCGCGCGCGGCTTTCTCCGGGATGATGCCCAGGCGGGCCTGCGCACGGGCAAGCGCGGCTTCGATGGCGAGACAGTAGCCGGTCCTCGTCTCGTCGGAGAAAATCCGCCGCATCTCTGGCGTCGTGAAAATATCGCAGAAGATCGAGGAATCGAGCGCAGTCGCGGTCATGCTTTACTCCAATCACGCCACGCGCGGCAGCGTGCCGGGTCGGGCCCGGCAACGAGGATTCACGGCCGCATCAGCACCGAGGAGAGGGCCTCCCGTCAGGCGACTTTGCGCCCGCCCGCGCGAGCGTCCAGATGCGCGAGCACCTCCTCGACGTGCATGACGTCGGCATATTTGTGATGCAGATCGAACAGATTGACCTTGTGGCTGATGAGCGAGCGGTCGTAGGTGCACTCCTCGACCACTACGGCGTGGAAGCCGTAGGAATAGGCATCCACGGTCGAGGCGCGCACGCAGCCCGACGTGGTTTCGCCGCAAATGATCAGGCTGTCGATGCGGCTTTTCTGAAGATGCGCGATCAGCGGCGTGCCGAAGAACGCCGAGGCGCGCTCTTTGTAGATCACCAGGTCACCCGGCGCGGGGGCAAGCTCTGTCTTGATGGCGTAGGTATCATCCGCCTCACGGCCGCTGTTGCGGTTCGTCGCATGCACGCCGGCGCTGTGCAGATGCTGAGTGGTGTAGATGATCGGCACGCCTGCCCGGCGGGCAGCCGCGAACAAGGCCTGGGTCGGCGGCATGGCCTTCCAGGCATATTCGCCGCAAGCGCCAGAAAATTCGCGATCGACGTCCTTCACCGGACGGTCGCCGCCGCGATAGGCCTTGTTGTAAAGGTCGATGGCGAGCACGGCCGGATTGTCGCCGACATAAACCTTGCGGCGATAAGCTTGATAGATCTGGATGGTGTCGGCGTCGACGACGTCCTTCCAGCAATGGTCTTCGAAATCGCGCGCCATGACCTGCTCCCGTGACTGTGCCGCGCTCGGCATAGCATGACGGCGTGGAGGGGTATACCGTGCATGTCTCGGCGCTGCGGTATACGAGGCGCGCGTTGCGACGCGTGCCGCGTCAAGCGCGTTCGCTATAGGACGATGCTCGGATTGCGCAGATTGCGGTCGCAATCGATTAGGTTGACCTGGCGAACCTGAATCTGCCAACGATCCGCGATCTGCACGAACCGGTGGCCGCACCAACCCGACAAGAATCGCGTCCCGTCGACGCGGAACTCACTGATCAGGAAGTTGGAGCGGACCATGCGGGCCGCGTTCTCACCGGTTGCGAATACTTCGACATTGGAGATGATCCGCACGGTGCGGGATTTCGGCGCCTGCGACCAGGCGTAACCGGTGCGCAGGCGATAGATCCGATCCTCCATGCGCCGGCGATCGTCGAATGATATGGCGATCTCGCGTCTCGGGTCTCCGCCGCCGGGCGTTCCCGGCACCCAGTAGATGCATTCGGGCGCATACATCGCCAGCCATTCGTCGAAACGAAGCTCATCGAGCAACCGCGCCTCGCGCTCGAGCAGGAGACGAAAATGATCGCGCACCTCCGGCGCGGCGATGGCCAATTCGTCGCGCTGCCAGTTGTTGAAATTCGCCAGGAGCTCACGGTAAAGCTCGTCGGTGACGTAAAAGGAAGTGATCGTCGGATCGTGGGCGGTTTGCATGCAGGCAGCTCACGGCTCGCGCTGAACGACGAGCTTCGGTGCCGCCTTCATCAGCCGCTTCCATTCCTTGATGTACTCGCGCATGAACACCTCGTCGGTCGCGGGCGCCGTGATGATCCCGTCCTCGTGCGTCTTCACCCGGCCGGGAATGCCAAGCCCGCGATGCATGTAGACCCACTCGTCCTCTTGGCAGGCGAGCCCGCGCTGGATTTCCTCGAAATTGGCGAGGTCGTCGACTTCGCCGAAATTCGGAAACTGCTCCTGCGTGCGCATGCGTAGCGCGTTGATCTCATCGACCGCGCCCTGCAGCGTCCCGTCCTCGTCGACCACTGCCGTGCCGTACCAGGTGACGTCGGTCTCGTCGACGGAAATGGGCTCGAACACCTGGATGTGGTTGCCGAGCAGCGAGAAGTTGGGAAAGACGTTGATGTTGACCGGCTCCGACGATGCGAGGTCGAGAATGTCTTCCGCCTTGGCGCCGAAGCGCCGCCGCAGTGCCTCGGCGTAATGTTCACTGCCCGGCGCGGGACCTTCCACCGCCCACAAACCGCCTGCGCGCTTTTGAATGTTCGGCCGCTTGTCCTTGAAGTGGTGGCCGTTGCCCATATAGGCGATGTACATCGGCGCGGTATCCGGGGAGTTCTTGTAGTAGGACATCCCTTTATTGGCGAGGTCGGCCTGCCGGTTCTCCATTTCCAATAGCGAGCGATGCGAGAACACCACGTGGTAGCCGTCGCCAGAATTGTCGTAGGCGAGCTTCCAGTTGCCCTTGTATTTGAGCCTGTTCGCCTCACACACGCGAACCAATCCCTTGGGCTGCCGGTCGAGCCATTCGTCGATCGGCTTGGTGATGGGGCCGAGATAGTCGATGAGCGAGGGCGCGTCGGGGTTGAGCGTGGCGAAAATGAAACCGCGATAGCTGTCCACGCGCGGCACCTGCGCGACGTTGTATTTCGGATCGTTAAAATCGCAGGCATAGCCGTCGGGCCACGGCACCGCGCGCAGCTTTCCTGTGTTGAGAAAGCTCCAGCCGTGATACGGACAGGTGAATATGCGCGCCGAGCCCTTATCCTTGCGGCACAGCGTGGTGCCGCGATGCGCACAGCGATTGAACAGCGCGCGGATCTTGCCGTGCGAATCCCGCAACAGAATGATTGGCCGCAGCCCCAGGCGCACGGTGATGTAGTCGTCCTTGGCCGGGATCTGGCTCTCGTGGCCGAGATAGACCCAGACCGCACCGAAGATACTCGTCATCTCCAACGCGAAGATTGCGGGGTCGGTGTAGATCAGGCGATGGACGCGGTCTTCCTGGACGAGCTCATCCCAGTCGTAAAGGTCGGCGCCGCCGATCCGGGGTGGACTGAGCTTCTCTAGCATGGCCGCAAGGCTCCACGGGGCTGCTGCTGTCCCCGTCCGCGTGGCCGCCATAATGCATCCGGTTAGAAAAAATCGAAATACTCGTTCTGCTCCCAGGCCGTCGGCTCGTCGGCCTGCGGCGCGGCCGCGCCCTTGAGCCATTGCGCAAACCGACCCGCTTCATTGCGCTTAAGCTTGAGGAAATAGTCGATGAACACGTCCCCGAGCTGGGCGCGAAACAACCGTTCGCGTTCCAGCGCATCGAGCGCGGCGGGCAAATTCGTGGGCAGCATCGGCAGCTTGGCGTTGTATGGATCCTCCTGCGGCGGTCCCGGATCGTGCCCCTGCTCGACGCCGTCGAGACCGGCGACGATCTGGGACAAGATAAAAAGATAAGGGTTGGCGGCGGGCTCCCCGGTCCGATTCTCCAGCCGGGTCGCCTGATCGCCCGGCGCGCCCAGCACACGGATCATGACGCCGCGGTGGTCGTAGCACCACGCGGCGCGATCGGGCGCGAGCGAGTTCGGCCGAAATCGCCGGTAGCCGTTGATCGTCGGCGTGGCAAAGGCGGTCGCCGGGAGGGCATGTCTGATCAAGCCGCCGAGAAATGCGCGGCCGAGCGGGGATAAAGAGTCGCGCTCGCGCTCCGGCATAAATAGGTTGCGTCCGCCCCTGCTGTCGAGCAGCGATTGATGCAGGTGCCAGCCGCTGGAGTAATAGCCCTTGAGCGCCGGCCGGCACATGAAGGTGGCGAAATATCCCATTCGGCGGCAGATTTGCCGTGCCGCCGTGCGGAACAGCAGCGCATCATCCGCCGCCTCCAGCGCCGGCCGCGCGGCGAAGGTGCACTCGAGCTGCCCCGGTCCCCACTCGTTCTCGATCGATCGCAGCGGCAAGCGCATCTCTGCCAAGTGGTCGGCGAGCACGGAGAGCACCGGCTGCATCAAATCCATGTTGGATTCGCTGTGGTAGGAGAAGCCCGGTTCGGCGGGGGCGGTTTTGATCGGCTGCCCACGCACGCCGGGAAAGCCGATATTCTCCTCACCCAGCGTGTCCTGCACGACGCGCAGCAGGTACCACTCGATTTCCAACCCGACGAGCAGGCGCATGCCCTTGTTCGCAAGACGCTCGAGTTGCCGGCGCAGCAGATGCCGCGGCGAGAAATGAAACGGCACGCCGCTGTTGAAATATTCGTCACACAATACCCAGCCGACGCCCGGCGCCCACGGCAACATGCGAAAGGTGGACGGGTCGGGGACGATGGTGAGATTGGGCGAGCCCGTCATCTCGTCCAGCCCCATCCCGCCGCCGCGGGTGAACGAGGCAAAGGTGCGGGCATTGGCGGAATCGAGCGTGGTGGTCGCGACATTGATATTATAGCCGCTCTCGAGCGCGCTGAGGAAAACAGGCACGGTCACGGCTTTGGCGCGCGCCGCCCCGTGCGGGTCGGCCCAGGCCAGGCGCACGAGACGAAGATCCTCCTGCTTGACCCGGCGCTTGAGTTCCTGAGCTTGGCGTCGCTGCTCGTCGGTCCACAGACCGTGCCTGGCGATGAATGCGGGGGGCCTTTTCACCTGCACCATTCCATGCGCACTCGCCTGTGGGAGGGTCGCAATTTAGATGACGCCGCCTTTGGCGCAAGAAGCACTTGTGGTCTCCCGAAACTTTGCATGCGCTTGCGGCACGCCCTGCGAACTTCGGAACAAGGGACACAAGCAAATTTGTGATGCTACTGTGGTTTTGGAGTTGAGATTCCTATACGAGCTTGCGCCTGCAATGGGGAAGCTTGAAATCCACCACCCTCGCCGACTTCATCTCCCGTGGGCGGCGCAACTGGGTTAACTGACACGATGAAAATTTGCGCGCCGAAGGATTTCTGGTCGGGCGTGATGTTCTGCGGCTTCGCCGCCGTCGCGACCTTCGCCGCGCGCGGCTATTCCTTGGGAAGCGCCGGCAAGATGGGACCGGGGTATTTCCCGCTGCTGCTCGCAGGCCTGCTTGCGGTGCTCGGCGGAGCGTTGATCGCCCGCTCGGTCGTCCTTAGCGGTGAGCCGCTCTCGCGCTTTCACGTTTTGCCGCTGGCGTCGATCGCAGCCGGGGTCTGCCTGTTCGGGGTGCTGATCGAACCATCGGGTCTCGTTGTCTCGCTCGCCGTTTTGACGCTGATGGCGGCTTTATCCGGCGGGCGGTTTCGTCTGGTGGAGACGCTCGCGTTGGCCGCCGCGCTCATCGTCTTTTCCGTAGGCGTTTTTGTTTACGCACTCGGTCTTCCGCTCAACATTTGGCCGAGCCTGTAGCGCGCGATGGACGTAATTTCGAATTTGGGGCTGGGATTTGCCGTCGCGTTGACACTGCAGAACACCGCGTACTGTTTCATCGGTGTCCTGCTCGGCACCGTGATCGGCGTACTGCCCGGGATCGGTCCGGTCACCACGATTGCCATGCTGCTGCCGATCTCGTTCACGCTGCAGCCGGAGGCGGCGCTGATCATGCTCGCCGGCATCTACTATGGGGCCCAATACGGCGGCTCGACCACTGCCATCCTGGTCAACATCCCCGGCGAGGCGTCCTCGGTCGTCACCACCATCGACGGCCACCAGATGGCGCGTCAGGGCCGCGCCGGACCGGCGCTGGGCATCGCCGCGCTCGGCTCCTTCTTCGCCGGTTGCGTCGCCACGCTGCTGATCGCGCTCGCGGCGCCGCCGCTCGCGAGCATCGCGCTGCAATTCGGCCCGGCGGAATACTTCTCGCTGATGGTCTGCGGTCTCATCGCGGCCGTCGTGCTGGCGCGCGGATCGCTGCTGAAGGCGGTCGCCATGGTCGTGCTCGGCTTGCTCCTTGGTCTCGTCGGCACCGACGTGAATTCGGGCGCGCGACGCTTCAATTTCGGCATGACCGGCCTTGCTGACGGCATCGAGTTCGTCGCGATCTCGATGGCGATCTATGGCATCGCCGAGGTTGTGTACAATCTAGAAAAGCAGCAGGCGACGGGCGTCGTTGCCGGCGCCGTGGGCCGTGTCTGGCCGAGCCTCGCCGATATCAAGCAATGCGCCGGCTCGATCCTGCGCGGCACCGCGCTCGGCGCCATTCTCGGCGTGCTGCCCGGAGGCGGCGCGCTGCTCGCTTCCTTCGCCGCCTATGCGCTGGAGAAAAAGGTCGCGAGCGAACCGCGCCAATTCGGCAACGGCGACATCAGAGGCGTGGCGGCCCCGGAATCCGCCAACAACGCGGGCGCGCAGTCGTCGTTCATCCCGATGCTGACCTTGGGCATCCCCGGCAATCCGACCATGGCGATGATGATCGGTGCGCTGATGATTCACGGCATCGCGCCGGGGCCGCGCGTGATGACGGATCGGCCCGGATTGTTCTGGGGACTGATCGCCAGCATGTGGCTCGGCAACCTGATGCTGGTGATCTTGAATCTGCCGATGGTCGGCGTGTGGGTGCGATTGCTGCGCGTCCCTTACCGGCTGCTCTATCCCGCCATCATCGCGTTCTGCTGCATCGGCGCTTACACCATCAACAACAAGCCGTTCGACGCCTTCGTAATGGCGTTCTTCGCGGTGTTCGGCTACATCGCGCTCAAGCTCGACTGCGAGCCGGCGCCGCTCATTCTCGGTTTCGTGCTGGGGCCAATGATGGAGGAAAATCTTCGTCGCGCGCTTCTGATCTCGCGCGGCGACCCGATGGTGTTCCTGCAGGAGCCGATCAGCCTCGCGTTCCTGCTCGTGGCGGCCGGCCTTCTGGTGGTGATTGCCGCGCCCGCGATCCGCGTCGGCCGCGAAGAGGCGCTCAGGGAGTAGCCGCTACGGCCGCCGGAACAAAGCCGCGATCCAGCTCCAGATCACCTTTGCGGCCAGTGTGAAGCCGGCAATCGGCTTGGCCGCCGGCGTCGCGCCCTCGCCTGCGGCGACAGGAGGCGAGGGCCGGGCCGGTTGGGCGGCAGCGGAGGCGGGTGCGGATGGGGCGACGATGGAGCCTTGCGCCAGGTTATCCTTCAATCGCGTGGCGAATTGATTCATGATCTGGGCGGCGGTTGCCTGGATGATGCCCACGCCGCGCCCGTACTGCGCCACCGCCCCCGATAGCGCCAAATCCGTGTGCACCAGCACCTTGGATCCGCCGGCCGACGGCTCGAGCCGGAAGACTGACGTCGCGTTCGCCCCGCCGCGTCCCTTGGCGTCGGTTCCCTGGGCCGTTACGCGCGCCGTGTAACTCGCGGCATCGATGTGCTCGAACTTGACCACACCGGCGAAGGTCAAGGCCACCGGCCCGAGCCGCACGCCGATCCTGCCCTTGTAGGTGTCCTGGTCGAGCACCTCGGTCAGCTCGGCACCCGGCATACATGGCGCGATGCGCTTGATGTCGAGCAGCACCTTCCACGCGTCGGCGGGCGGCAGCGGCACTTCGAACGAGTTGTCGAATTCCATGGCTGCTCAATTCTTGCCGGCGCGCGCCGCCGAGGTGCCGGCGATGCGACCGAACACCGCGCCCGAGGTGAGGCCGGACCCGCCGGGATAATTGAAATAGAACAGGCCGCCGACCAGCTCGCCGGCGGCATAGAGGCCGCGAATCGGCTGATAGTCGGTGTTGAGCACCTCGGCCTCGGTGGTGATGCGTACGCCGCCGAAGGTGAAGGTGAGGCCGCACGTCACCGCGTAGCCCTCGAACGGCGGCTCATCGACGGTGTTGGCCCAGTTGCTCTTGTCGATGGCGAGCCCCTGCGTGCGGCGCCCGTCCTTGATGTTCGGATTGAATGGGATGTCCTGGCGCACGGCCTTGTTGTATTCGCCGATGGTCTTGAGGAACTGCTCTGGGTTTACGCCCTCGAGCTTGTGTGCGAATTCCTCGATTGAGTCAGCGACGACCTTGGTGATCTGGCGGATCTTGTACTCGTCGCGCTGCAAATGCTTCACCTTCCGGTCGAAGATTTGCCAGGCGAACTGGCCCGGCTGCTCCAGCACCACGCGGCCATATTTGGCGTAGGTGTAGTTGCGGAAGTCGGCGCCTTCGTCGACAAAGCGCTTGCCGCTGGCGTTGACGAGAATGGCGAACGGGTACGAGTGCTTTTGAAACTGATCGCCGACGGCGAGGTCACCGAACTCGGGCGCGTTCATCTCCCATTGCACGGCGTGGCAACCGGACCAGTTCCCGCAGGGGCTCGCGCCGATATCCATCGCCATGCGGATGCCGTCGCCCGTGTTGAAGCGTGTGCCGCGCACCTTCGCGAGGTCCCAGCCGGGCCCGAGATATCGCGTGCGCCACTCGGAATTGGATTCGAAGCCGCCGCATGCGAGTACGACCGATTTGCTGCGCAGCTCGCTTTCGGCGCCGTCCTGCCGGATGCGAACACCTGCGACCCGCACCCCGTCGTAGAGGAGGCTGAGCGCGCGCGTGCGGTAGCGAATCTCGATGCCGCGCTTCGTGGCGGCGTCGGTGAGCATCTTGATCAGGCCCGGTCCGCCGCCGACCGCCTCGACGGTGAGGCCGCCCCAGAACTTGAATTTGCCTTCGATCTTGAAGGCTTGCCGGCCGTAGATCGGGATGAAGCGCACACCTTTATCGCGCATCCAGCGGAAGGTGTCGAAGCTCCTCGTCACCAACAGCTCGACCAAATCGGGATCGGCGCGATTTTGCGTCACCCGCGCCATGTCGTCGAAAAACTGGTCTCGGGTATAGGTGCCGAAATCGGTGGTGGCGATTTCCTGGTTCGTGAGATCCGGGACCAGCGCCTTGATGTCGTCGACGCCGTTGTAAACCACGCGCACCGACCCCGCGGTGAAGCGGCTGTTACCGCCGGATTCCTCCTCCGGCGCCGCCTCCAGCATCAGCACCGAGGCGCCTTGTTCCTGCGCCGCCAGCGCCGCGCAAAACGCCGCATTGCCCGCGCCCACGACGATCACATCGGCTTGCGAATTTGCCATTTCGCCTCTCACACCTGCGGCGCAAACGTCAGCCGGACACGACCTTCCATTCGATGCTTTCTCCGCCGCGATAGATCAGCGCCTTTTCATCCGGCCCCTCGACTTTGACCTCCGGCGGTGCGGTCCACGCGGACTTCTCGAGCGTGATCGTGTCCTCGTTCGGCGGCAGCCGATAGTGCCTGGAGCCGTTGAGCGAGGCAAAGGCCTCGAGCTTGTCGAGCGCGTCTTCCTCCTCGAACACTTTGGCATAGGTCTCGATCGCCACCGGCGCATTGAACACGCCGGGGATGCCGTTCACGGCGATCTTCTTGGCCACTGGATGCGGCGCCGAATCGGTGCCGAGGAAATAGCAGGCCTCGCCCGAGGTCGCGGCCTTGCGCAGCGCCGTGCGGTCGCGCGCCGTTTTGATGACGGGCATGCAGTACATGTACGGCTTGAGCCCCCAGCCAAGCCAATCGGTGCGCGTGAGCACAAGATGATAAGGCGTGATCGTGCCGCCGACCTGCGGTGCCGCGCTGCCCACGAAATCGACGCCGTCCTTGGAGGAGAGATGCTCCAAGGTAAAGCGTAGCGCAGGGAATTGGCGCGTCCACTTGGCGAGATAGCGCTCGATGAACATGGCTTCGCGGTCGAAGATGTCGACCTCGGGGTCGACGTCCTCGCCGTGCATTAGGAAGGGCATGCCGATCTTTTCCATCCGCTCGAGCACGGGCATGATGTTGCGGTAGTCCGTCACGCCGGCGGCCGAATAGGTGGTGGCGTGGGCGGGATAGAGCTTCACGCCGGTGAACACGCCCTCCTTGAAGCCGCGTTCGACGTCGTCGGGATCAGTGTCGTCGGTGAGATAACAGGTCATCAAGGGCTTGAACGTCGAGCCCGCGGGCAGCGCGGCCATGACGCGCTCGCGGTAGGCGATTGCATCCCTGGTGGTGATCACTGGCGGCACCAAGTTGGGCATCAGGATGGCGCGGCCGAAATGTCTGGCCGTGAACGGCATCACCGCTTTGAGCATCGCGCCGTCGCGCACGTGCAGGTGCCAATCGTCGGGCTTGCGAATGGTGATGCGCGCGGTCATGGGCGATGCGTTGGATCAGCTTTGTCCAGCGGGCCTTGACGGGTGCTACCCGATCTTGCCCACGACGTAAGGTGCCGATGCGAACGGCCGGTGCGCCATATCTCAGTCTCGCCTCGCAGAAGCCCTTGATATGGCCGCTAGCTACTCCGCGGTCGCTGGCAAAATCAAGATTTTTCGGTCAACTCCTTTGCGCGGCATTCGTTTGCGACTGCGCCGGCTCCGCCCGCAGCCGCTTTGCCGCGTCGAGGGTTGCAACCACGATGTTCTGATACCCGGTGCAACGGCAGAGGTTACCGGAAATCGCGATGCGCACTTCTTGCTCGCTCGGGTCTGGATTGTCGCGCAGGAATTCGATGAGGGTCGTTAGAATGCCCGGGGTGCAGAAGCCGCACTGCAGTCCATGGTGTTCATGGAACGCCTGCTGCAACGGATGCAGCTTATCCGGGGAGGGGGCAATGCCCTCGACGGTGAGAATATCATGGCCGTCCGCCTGCACCGCGAGCATCAGGCAGGAGCGCGCGGAGCGATCGTCGAACAGGATGGTGCAAGCGCCGCAGACGCCGTGCTCGCAGCCCAGATGCGTGCCGGTCAGTCCGAGTTGATGGCGGATGAAATCCGCCAGCGTGACGCGGACCTCGACCTCGTCCTCGTAGCGCTTGCCGTTCACCGTTACCGCAATTTTCCGCGTTTCTTTCATTGTCGCTCCTAGCGCGGACTCCCGCCGTGGGCCTCCAGCAGGCGCGCGTGCGCCTTCTCCAGCGCCCGGCGCGACAGCACCGCCGCCAAATGCTGGCGATAAGACGCCGGCGCATGCACATCGTCGATCGCCTCCAGCTTGCGGCAGCTTTCGCAAGCGTCACGGAAGAAACTGCCCGCCGGCACCTGTCCGACAATGGCCTGCTCGACCTCACTGGCGCGGCGCGGCACCGTCCCCATCCCGCCGATGGTCACGGAGGCGCGCGTAATCTTGCCGGCGGCATCGCCCTCCAGCAAAACGGCGGCCGAGGTGATGGCGAAGTCGCCGTGCCGGCGTGAAAACTCGACGAACGCATAGCCGTGCTTGGGCGCCCATTGCGGGAAACGCACGCCGACGACGAGTTCGTTGGCTTCGATCGCCGGGGTCATATAGGCGACCGGAAACTCGGCAAAGCCCACCTCGCGCTGGCCGGCGGGACCAACGACCGTGACGGTCGCGTCATAGCCCGTCGCCAGAGAGACCAGTTCCGCCGCCGGATCGAGATGGCATAGCGAGCCGCCGATGGTGCCGCGGTTGCGAGTCTGGCGGTGTCCGACCTGCAGCAGGGCCTCGTGCATGATCGGCCAGCGCGCGCGCACCGGCTCGGAAAATTCGAGGTCGCGCTGGCGCGTCATGGCGCCGACGTCGAGCGCGCCCTGCGTGTCGCGGATGTAGGAGAGGCCCTCGACGCGATTGAGATCGATGATGTGATCGGGCAGCACGAAGCGCATGTTGAGCATCGGCATCAGCGACTGGCCGCCGGCAAGGAGCTTGGCGTTTTCAAGGCTGGCGAGCAGCCCGACCGCCTCACTGACGGTTTTCGGATCGTGATAGCGAAAGGGCGGCGGCTTCATCGCTGGCGCGGGACCCAGTGGAGGCACTTCTTTACATACACTATCAACTGTGCCTCAATCCAAAAAATCATTTCCCGAATATGGACGCGCGGTGATCGTTCTGGCTTTCTTCGCGATGCACCGTAGCCGCGGTGGGGAACGATGAAGCCTGCGCGGTTCCGCTATCACGCACCCAAGACGATCGAGGAGGCAGTCGATACGCTGGCCGAGGTTGCGGGCGAAGACGGTCGCGTGCTCGCCGGCGGGCAAAGCCTGGTGCCGATCATGGCGTTTCGTCTGGCCCGCCCGGCACATCTCGTGGACATCAACGGCATCGAGGGGCTGCGCCGACTGAGCGTCGAAGGGGAGCGGCTTTGCATCGGCGCCTGCGTGCGCCACGCTGCCTTTCACACGCCCGTCGTGGATGGGCCGCTCGGGCGCCTCCTCGCGACGGTTGTGCGTCACATCGCGCACTATCCGATTCGCACCCGCGGCACCTTCTGCGGCAGCATCGCGCATGCCGATCCGGCGGCCGAATGGTGCCTCGTCGCGACCGGGCTTGGCGCGGAAATGGTGGCGCGACGCGCGGCCAGCACGCGCACCATCCCGGCGCAGGATTTTTTCCGCGGCATCATGACCACGGCGCTGGAGGAGGACGAACTTCTGATCGAAGTGCGGCTGCCCATCCTTCCCGCCGACACGCGCTTCGGCTTCTACGAGTTCAATCGCCGGGCCGGCGATTTTGCCCTCGGCATGGCGCTCGTCGCATTTCGCTTGCAAGGCGGGGTGATCCGCGAGCCGCGCGTGGCGCTGGGCGGGATCGAATCGCAACCGCGACGGATCGCCGAGGCGGAGCAATTGCTCGCCGGACGTGTGGCCGAGCGCGCTACCTTCGAGGCGGCGGCGGCGGCGGTCGCATCCGTGGTCGACCCGCTCGAGGACGCGGTCACCAGCGCGACCTATCGGCGCGACCTCTCCGTTACGGTCACGCGCCGTGCCCTCGAACGGGCGGCCGCATGAGCGGCGAGGTCAGCGCCAGCACGGCGCCGCAGGATCGAGAACGTCACGAGGGTGGCAGCGAGGGCGTATCCGCGCTGCGGACGGGCGCCAACAAATGGATCGGCCGGTCGGTCACGCGGCTTGAGGACCCGCCGCTGGTCAGGGGGCGCGGACGCTTCGCCGCCGATATCGCTTTTGTACACCAGCTGCATATGCGGATCGTCCGCGCGCAGCATGCCCACGGCAAAATCATCTCGATCGACACATCGGCCGCGCGCGCGTTGCCCGGCGTGATCGCAGTGTGGACCGCGGACGACATTGCGGAAGTGCCGCCGATCGATTTCCGCGAGGGACGAATTCCCGCATTCGAGCCCTATCGGCAGCCGGTACTGGCGACCGACCAGGTGCGATATGTCGGCGAGCCCGTCGCTGCGGTGTTCGCGCAGGATCCCTACTTAGCCGAGGACGCCGTGGATCTCGTCACGTTCGAGATCGAGGAGATGCCGGTCCTGCTCGCCGCCGACGTCGAGCCCGGCGAATTCTCGCCCGGCCGCAGCACGGAAGTGTCCGTGATCCGCCAGGGCTATGGCGACGTCGACGCGGTCGTGCGCTCCGCGCCGATTGTTGTCGAGCTTGAATTGACGATCGGACGCCATTCCGGCGTGCCACTCGAGAACCGCGGCGCAATTGCTCGTTACGACGCGGCGCGTGACGTCCTGGAGTTGCACGGTGCCGCCAAGGTACCGCACCGCAATCGCGACCTGCTCGCGCGCATGCTCAACCTCGCGCCTTCCTCGATCCACGTGCACGAATCGCACGTGGGAGGAGGCTTCGGCATTCGCGGTGAAATCTATCCGGAAGACGTCCTGGTCTGCGTCGCCGCGATGCGGTTCAACCGGCCGGTGAAATGGATCGAGGACCGGCGCGAGCATCTGATCGCCGCCAATCATTCGCGCCAGCAGCTTCACCACGTGCGCGCCGCGGTGGATAACGAGGGCCGCATCCTGGCGATCGATGACCGTTATTTCCACGACCAGGGCGCGTATGTGCGCACCCATGCCGCGCGCGTCGTGCACATGACCGCGGGCATCCTGCCTGGACCCTATCGGGTGCCGGCCTATCGCGCAGTGGGCCATTTTCGTCTCACCAACAAGACACCGGCGGCGACCTACCGCGCGCCGGGGCGCTACGAGACGACCTTCGTGCGCGAGCGGCTGATCGACGCCATTGCAACGAGGCTCGGCCTCGAGTCGAACGAGGTGCGACGGCGCAACGCGATTGCAGCGCACGAGATGCCGTATCACCGGCCGCTCGAGGCCTTGGGCGAGGAGATCGAGCACGATTCCGGGGACTACGTCGGCCTGCTCGACAAGCTCTTGGCCGCGCTCGACTGGGACAAGCGCAAGGCGGAGTTGGCGCGCCGCCGCGCCGAGGGCGAAGCGGTCGGCGCCGGGTTTGCGATGTTCGTCGAGAAGAGTGGCCTGGGTCCGGCTGACGGCGTGAGGATCGAGGTCGACGGCTCCGGCATGGTCGAACTCGTCACCGGCGGCGCCTCGCTCGGCCAGGGCTTCGAGACGGTCATGGCCCAGGTTTGCGCGGAGGTTTTGGGCACCGACTACCGGCGTGTACGCGTGATCCACGGCCAGACCGATCGCATTGCCTATGGTATCGGGGCACACGCGTCGCGCGCGACCGTGATGACGGCCTCCGCCACTCACAACGGCGCGGTCAAGTTGCGTGCGAAAGCGATCGAGGCTGCCGCCGCACTGATGCAGGCGCGGCCCGACGCGCTGGAGATCGTCGACGGAAAGGTGCTGCGCAAGGCGGAGCCCGCCGGTCCCTCGATCAGCCTCGGCGAGCTTGCCGAGCATCTTGCGCCCACCTCGAAGACGCTTGGCGGACGCGAGCCCGGCCTGTGCGCGGAAGGCTGGTTCCGAGTGAAGCACCAAGTCTACCCCTACGGCATCCATTTCGCGATTGTGAAGGTCGATCGCGAGACCGGCGGCGTTGCCGTCGAGGACTATGTCATCGCCTACGATATCGGCCGTGCGATCAATCCGGCGCTGGTGAAAGGGCAGATCGTCGGCGGCTTTGCCCAGGGGCTGGGTGGAGCGCTGCTGGAAGAATTCACTTATAATGAACGCGGCGATCCGCTGGCGACCACGTTTGCCGACTACCTCATGCCGACGACGCGCGAGATCCCGGAGGTTCACGTCATCTTGCGCGAGGACTTTACGAGCCCGCTCAATCCGCTTGGCATCAAAGGGGCGGGCGAGAGCGGCATCACCGGGGTCGGCGCGGCGATTGCATCCGCGATCGACGACGCCATCGGAATGCCGGGCGCGGTGACGCAGCTGCCCGTAACGCCGCAGCGCCTGAAGGAAATCTTGAAGCGATCCGCCAGCTCGCCGCCCCGCAGCCGCGGCGCGAACTGACTCTCGATCTGGCAGCGAGGAGCCGCCCATGCAGACCGTCGCCCAAGCTAAGCGCTCGGCCGAGACCGCGCCCAAGCCATCGCGGCAGGACTTGCGCGCCTGGATCAATGCGTTGCGGGCGGCGGGCGAGCTGCAGGAGATCAGCGGCGCCGAACGCGAGACGGAAATCGGCGGCATCGTCGACCTCTATATGCGCAAGATGGGCAACCCCGCAGTGCTGTTTGACGACATCCCCGGCCATCCGCGCGGCCATCGCATCCTCGCCAACATTCTCACCTCGGTGCGGCGGATCAATCTCACGGTCGGCATGCCCATCGAGAGCTCCGCGATTGAGCTCGTCTCCTACTGGCGCAAATACATGAAGGAGGCGCGGAGCATCGCGCCGATCAAGGTCAAATCCGGACCGCTGATGGAGAACGTCAAGAGCGGCAAGGACGTCGACATCCAGCGAATCCCGACGCCGCGCTGGCACGAGCACGACGGCGGCTATTACATCGGCACCGGCTGCATGGTGATCATGAAGGATGCCGACACTGGCTGGATCAATTACGGCGCCTATCGCGTGCAATCGCATGGTCCGAACGTGGCGACGGTCATGTGCTCGAAGGGCAAGCATGGCGACCTGATCAAGCGGCGCTACCACGAGCGTGGCGAGCCGTGCCCGATTGCCGTGGTGGCGGGCATGCACCCCGCGTTGTTCATGGTGGGAGGGCTGGAAATTCCGTATGGCAAGAACGAATACGACGTCGCCGGCGGCTTGATCGGCGAGCCAGTCGAGGTGATCGACGCGCCGGTGACTGGGCTGCCCATACCGGCGCATGCGGAGATCGCCTTCGAGGGCTTCATCCATCCCGACGATGTCCTCGAAGAGGGGCCGCTCGGCGAGTGGACCGGCTATTACGCCGGTGGCAAGAAGAAAGAGCCCGCGATCCGCATCGCGACCTTCATGCACCGCGACGACCCGATCCTGCTGGGCGCCGTGCCGGCGGTGCCGCCCGATGACGATTCCTTCTACCGCGGCACCTACCGCTCCGGCGCCGTGTGGAACCAGCTCGAAGCGGCCGGCGTGCCGGAAGTCAAAGGCGTGTGGGCGCATGCCGCCGGCGGCAGCCGGCTCTGGCTCACGGTGGCAATCAAGCAACAATACGCGGGGCACGCCAAGCAGGCCGGGCTAATTGCCTCGCAATGCCATGCCGGCGCCTACGCCAATCGCTTCGTGGTCGTGGTCGATGACGACATCGATCCCGCCGATATGGATCAGGTGGTGTGGGCGATGTGCACGCGGTTTGAGCCGCGCGAAGGCATCGAGGTTCTGCGCGGCTGCTGGAGCACCGCGCTCGATCCCATGGCCTATGGCAGCGACGATCCGCGCAATGCGCGCGTCGTCATTGACGCCTGCAGACCCTGGTCACGACGCGACAGCTTTCCCCGCGTGGCGCGCGCGAGCAAGGAACTCGAGCACGGCATTCGCGCCAAATGGGCGCACGTGCTGCCGCGGGCGTGAGCCCGGCGCTCAGGCTGGCGCGGTCTGCGCGTCACCTCGCTGCCGCCAACCAAGTCCTTGATCTTGCGAAGTATGGTTACTTTCGCCGTCGCCAATTGTGACCGGCTGGAAAAATCGGTATAAACGAGAGGTTGTGTCAGGTTGTGGGGCATGCCATGCGTACGATCTCCGATTTTCTTGGGCGTAAAGGCGTTGCTTCCACCTCCGCAGCGTATGCGGTGTCGGCGTCCGCCAGGTCCGGCTCACGCGGCGCCGAAGAGGTCCGCGAAACGACCTTGGCCGATGTCGGTACGCGCGTAGGCGAGGACAACGAGACGCTGCGCAATCTGCTGATCGATACCGACCGTCGCATCGGCGCGCTCGACGATTTGAAAGCGGCTTTCCGCAGTCTCGTCGAGCCGATCGGTGCCGCGCTGCACGCGCTGGAGCAAGAAAAGACCGAGAACGTCGGGTTGCGCAACACGCTCGCGGAGCTTCGCACCGGCCATGACAGCTTGCGCGGCGACTACAGCGCGCTCGAAAAACGGGCGGCGGAACTGGAAAGCGCGGGCGAAGAGGTTCGCCGCGAATTGACCTTGACGCAGCAGACGGCGCGCGCCCTGGAAGCGGACAAGGCGGAGCTCGCCAGCGAGATCGTCGGCGCGCGCGCGGAGATCGCCAACCTCGAAAGCCAGCTGGCGCAGGAGGCTGCTAACGGCCGCGCGCTGAGCGAGGCGAACCAGATTCTGGTCGAGCACGCCAACGCCGCCGACAAGCGGATCGTGGAATTGCAATCCGACACCGCGCAGACGCGGGAAAAACTGTTGCTGCTGGATAACGACAAGCGCTCGCTACAGACCGCGCTCGACCAGACCCTAGCCGAAACCTCGCGCCTGTCTCGGCGTCTCACGGAAAGCGAGAACGCCCTGACTGCGGCGCGTGCGCGGCTCGAGCAGCTGGACATCAGCCTGGCTGCCGCCGAGAACGAGCGTGCCACGCTCGCCACCGCGCGCGACGAGGCGAACGAGCGGCATCAATCCGAAACTTACGCGTTGAATTTGCGTCTGGAAGCGCTGCGCTCGCGCGCTGCGACCGCGGAGCAGCTGCTCGCCGAGGTGCGCCAGACTCTCGTCGCTCGCACCGAGGAGATCAGGGGCCTGGAGCGCAAGGTGGTGGAGGCAAGCATTGCTCGCACCAACACCGAAAAGACCGTCGAGCGGCTCACGACGGCCCGCGATGCGCTGGACGGCAAGACTCGCGACCTCGAACAGGGGCGTGCCGCGCTGCTGGAGCGCTCGAACAACCAGGCGGAAGCGCTCAAGGCGCGCGAGACCTCGCTCGTTCACGCCGAGCAGAAGATCAAGGTTCTAACCGACCGCATCGCCGAGATGGAGGCGGAAGCCACCGCGTACCGGACCAAGGCAGAGCGGCGCATCGACGAGCTCAGTGCAAGCCTGCAGCGCGAGCGTGTGGAGCTTGCCGTCGCCCAGGGCGCGCTCGAGACCACGCGGCGGGACTACACCCGGCTGCAACGGGACATTTTGGCGGGGCGGTCGCCGCAGCAGACGAGCCCCAATCTCGAAGTAGTCTCGGACACGACCAAAGAGCCGCAAAAGAGCAAAAACGGCAAAGGCGCCGGCGGCCGCAAGGCCGCAGAGGCGGGGCCGGAGGCCGGCGCGGCGGAGCCCGACTCCACGCGATAGCTAGCCGAGATTGACGCCGCCCGCCCGCGGCAATGCGCCGACGCGGCGCGTTCATGCGCTGGCGCAACCGGCGCTTTGCCCGCGGATTTGGACGGCTGTATAGATGTCGAGCATTGCTGAGAGAACGGAGAGCAGCATGGCCCGTGCCGGCGGCGAGACATCATCGAAACCGCGGATGCATTACCGCGGACTGCGCGGTTGGCTCGAGCACGTCGACAAGCTGGGAGAGCTGCGCAGGGTGGACGGCGCTCATTGGGACGTGGAGATGGGTGCCATCACACATATGCTCACGGAAAAAAGCCGGGGCAGCGCGCCGGCGATCCTGTTCGACAGCGTGCCGGGCTATCCCAAAGGCTTCCGCACCCTCTATGGGCAGCTTTCCTCCGTCCGCCGCATCGCCCTGACGCTGGGGCTGCCGCTCGAATACGAGCGCAAGGTCGACGTCGTGCGGACCTATCATGCGCGCATGCAAAATCTCAAGCCGCTGCCGCCGCGCTTCGTGAACGACGGCCCCGTGCTCGAGAACGTGGTCGAAGGCGACGATGTCGATGTGCTGAGGTTTCCGGTGCCGCGGCACCACGAACTGGACAAAGCGCGATTCATCGGCACGGCGGACTGCGTCATGACGCAGGACCCCGACTCGGGCTGGTTCAACCTCGGCGCTTATCGCAGCCAGGTGTACGATGGCCAAACCGTCGGCTGCCAGATCACCGAAGGCAAGCACGGCCGCATTCATCGCGACAAATATTTCGAGCGCGGGCAGCCGATGAAGGTGGTGATCCTGTGCGGCCAGGACCCGCTGCTGTTCATGCTCGCCTCGAGCCCGTTGCCCGAGGTCGGCGAGATGGACATCGCCGGCGGCTTGCGTGGCGAGCCGATCGACGTGGTGCGCGGCCCATATACCGGCTTTCCGATCCCGGCCGACTGTGAAATCGCTATCGAAGGCGAGACCGTCCCCGGGCAGGTCCGCCCGGAAGGGCCATTCGGGGAGTGGATGGGCTACTACTCCGACGACACGCAGGAGCGCCCCTTCGTCAACGTCAAGACGATCCTCTACCGCAATGATCCCATCCTTACCTGTGCGCCACAGCACAAGCCGGTGGATGAAACCGGCCTGCTCAAAGGCATCGCAGGCGCAGCGCAAATCTGGCGCGCGCTCGAGGCCTGCGGTGTGCCCGAGGTGCTCGGGGTATGGAACCACGAAGCCGGTCCCGCCACCCGCTTCACCGCGGTCCAGATCCGCCAGCGCTATCCCGGCCATGCGCGCCAGGCGCTACATATCGCATGCTCCTGCCAGGGCGGCGCATACGCCGGCAAATGGACGGTGGTGGTCGACGAGGACATCGATGCCGGCGATCTTGATCAGGTTCTGTGGGCGATGTGCACGCGATTCGATCCGTTGACCGACGTCGACCTCGTTCAAAAGGCCTGGGCCTCCAAGCGCGATCCGCTCTTCCTTCCCGGCAATTTCAACAACCGCATCCTCATCGATGCCTGCATTCCCTATGACAAAAAACTCAAGGGAACGTTCCCTGTCACGGTCGACGTCAGCCCCGATCTGCGTAAGCGCTTGCGATCGAAATTTCCGCAACTGTTTCCCAGACATTGAGCGGGAGCTGTTGCTTCGCAGCATGGCCGGACGCTCAAGAGCATTCACGGTAGGTCGTCGCGTCTCCGGGCGCGCGCTATGCGCGCTCGCGGGCGTGCTCCTCGCCGCTGTTGCGGCGCAGCCCGCTTCCTCGGCCGGGGTCGAGGACTTCTACAAAGGTAAGACCGTTTCGCTCCTGATCGGCTACAGCGTGGGCGGCGGTTACGATACCTATGGACGGCTGGTGGCGCGCCACCTCGGCAAGCATATTCCTGGCAATCCCACTATCGTGCCGCAGAACATGAGCGGCGCCGGCAGTCTCAAGGCGGCCAACTATCTCTATTCGGTGGCTCCGAAAGACGGCTCCGTCATCGGCACGTTCTCGCGCAGCCAGGGCATTGCCCCGCTGATCGATAAAGCCGAGTTTGACAGCACTAAATTCACTTGGCTTGGCAGCGTTACCGACGAGGTAAGCCTTTGCGTGACCCGCCACGATGCGCCGGTGAAGACGTTCAGCGAGCTCCTCATCACGCCTGCGACCTTCGGGGGAGAGGGCGCGGGCTCCGATCCCAACATTTTCGCGCTGCTCTACCGCAACGTGTTCGGCGCCAAGATCAAGATCGTGACCGGTTATCCTGGCACCAACGAGATCCAGCTTGCAGCCGAGCGCGGCGAGGTCGATGGGCTGTGCGGGCTCTCGTGGAGCACGCTCAAAGGCCGCTACCCGCACTGGCTCCAGGACAAGAAGGCCAATATCCTCGTGCAAGCCGGCATCAAGAAACAGCCGGAGCTGCCGCATGTGCCGTCGGCGAGCGACCTGGCGAAGGAGCCGGATCAGCGTCAAATCCTCAACCTGCTGCTGATCGGGCAAGCCATGGCGCGCCCGTTTGCCGCTCCGCCGGGCATCCCTCCAGATCGCAGGGCCGCGCTGATCGCGGCCTTCGAGCGCACGACGGCCGATCCGGAGTTTCTTGCCGAGGCCGAGCGGCTCAACGTGGAGGTCAATGCGGTCAGCGCCGAGAAGCTCGATGCGCTGCTGGCAGCGGCCTACGCCATGCCGAAGGATGTGATCGCCAAGGCCGCCAAGGCGATGTCGGACTGAGCGACGT
Organism: Xanthobacteraceae bacterium; assembly: GCA_035693615.1. Lineage (GTDB taxonomy): Bacteria > Pseudomonadota > Alphaproteobacteria > Rhizobiales > Xanthobacteraceae > VAZQ01. The sequence continues at coordinate 5,211 of DASSGH010000166.1, read as the reverse complement.
CGATCGGATGGATGACTGCAAAGGCCCGCGTCGGCGAACCCCGCCGCGGTCGAGCACATGGCTGGATTGATCGGAGCGCGCATTCCGCGCATCGAGGATGGCGCGCTGCTCGTCGGCAAAGGGCGTTTCGTCGATGACATCGCGCTCGCCGGCGTGTGGCACGCGGCGTTCGTGCGCAGCCCGCATCCGCACGCCGCGATCCGCCGGATCGACGGCAATGCCGCGTGTGCCTTGGCAGGCGTCCATGCCGTGCTCACGCTCGACGATCTCGCGCCGGTTCTCGCCAAGCGACGCATGCTGCGCCACTCCAATTCTGGAGCGCCGCTCGATCGCTACTGGTCGTTCGCGCTTGCCGACGGGGAAGTATCCTATGTCGGGGAGCCGGCCGCCATCGTGCTGGCCGACAGCCGCTATGTTGCCGAGGACGCGGCCGCAATGGTCGCGGTCGACTATGACGTGCTTGCGTCCGTGGCGGACGCGCGGCGCGCGATCGAGCCGACTGCGCCCGCGGTAAGGCGCGAGCTCAACACCAACATCGCCGCCGCGTTTAAGGTCGCCTATGGCGATATCGACGCGGCGTTCGCAGCTGCCGCGCGCGTTTTCCATGAGGAGCTCTGGCAGCATCGCGGCGGCGGTCACCCGATCGAAGGGCGCGGCATCCTGGCGGAATGGCGCGAGGACAGCATGACGGTGTGGGCCTCGACGCAGAAGGCGCACGACCTGTTCCAGTCTTTGACCGCGCTGCTCGATTTCGATGAAAGCCGCTTGCGCGTGGCAACGCCCGATGTCGGCGGCGGCTTCGGTCCAAAGCTCTGCGTCTACCCTGAAGACATCGCGGTGGTGGCGGCTTCGAAACTGGTCAAACGGCCGGTCAAATGGATCGAAGACCGACGCGAGCATTTCACCAACGCCGCCCAGGAGCGCGACCAATATTGGTCGCTCGACATCGCGGTGGACGCGCAGGCGAGACTTCTCGGCATCCGTGGCCGGCTGATCCATGATCTCGGGGCGTATGCCCTGCAGGATGTCAACATCCCCTACAACTCGGCGTCGATGCTGAGCGGCCCTTACGTGCTTCCAGCCTTGGCCATGGACGTGGTGGTTGCCGCCACCAACAAGACGCCGGTGTCGTCGGTGCGCGGCGCCGGCTATCCGCAGGCGGCCTTCGCCATGGAGCGGCTGATGGACCGGCTGGCGCGCGAGCTGCGGCTCGACCGCCGCGAGGTGCGGGCGCGCAATCTCATTCCGGCGGAGAAGATGCCCTACACCAAGCCGCTCAAGGCGCGCTCCGGCGCTGGCGTGTGCTACGACAGCGGCGATTATCCCGCTGCGCAGGCGCAGGTGCTGCGCGCGGCGGGGTGGGAGGATTTTCGCCACCGGCAAGCTGCGGCGCGACAATCGCGTCGCTATATCGGCATCGGTCTAGCGCACGGCATCAAAGGCACTGGGCGCGGCCCGTTCGAATCCGGCCTGGTGCGCGTCTCGAACACCGGACGCGTGTCGGTGTTCACCGGCGCCGCCGCCATCGGGCAGGGACTGCGCACGGCGCTTGCGCAGATTTGCGCGGGCGAGCTCGGCCTGCGGGCGCAGGACGTCACCGTCGTGCCGGGGGATACCAGATTCGTCTCGCTCGGGCTCGGCGCCTTTGCCAGCCGTCAAACCGTGACTGCCGGTTCGTCCGTGCTTCTTGCCGCGCGGGCGGTTGCCGACAAGGCGAAGAAGCTCGCGAGCCACGTGCTCGAGGCGGCGGAGCACGATCTCGAGATCGCGGACGGGGAGGTGCGCGTGGTGGGCGCGCCGCAACTTTCCATCAAGCTCGGCGAGCTCGCGCGCATCCTCAAAGGCGCGCCCGGCTATGGCTTCCCGTCGGATATCGAGCCCGGCCTCGATGCTAGCGTCAATTGGCGCACCGACGCGCTCGCCTATGCCAATGCCTGCCACGTCGCCGAGGTCGAGGTCGATCCCGAGACTGGCGGCGTCAAGCTCCTCAACTACGTGGCGCTTCAAGACTCCGGAACGTTGATCAATCCTCTCCTGGTCGACGGCCAGGTGCGTGGCGGCGTGGCGCACGGCATCGGCAACGCCGTGCTGGAGTGGATGGGATACGACGAAACCGGGCAGCCGCTCACCACAAGCTTCGCCGATTACCTGTTGCCGAGCGCCACAGAGGTACCGGCGATCATGACGCTCTACAAAGAGACGCCATCACCGCTCAATCCGCTCGGCGCCAAGGGCGCGGGCGAGGTCAGCACCATTCCCGCCGCGGCCGCGGTGATCTCAGCCATCGAGGACGCGTTGCAGCCTTTCGGCGTGCGCATCGCGCAGACGCCGGTCACCCCCCAGAAGCTGGTCGAGCTCATTGGCAATGGCGTAAAGTCTTGAAGGTTGGGGGTCATGCCCGGCACGCAGCCAAGCTTGCGCGTAGACTAACGTGGTGAGTCCTAGGCTGATGCGGACTGGCTCTGAGTACCTTCGCTCGCTCAACGATGGACGCCAAGTTCAAGCCGTCCACAAATGCGAGAATTGCGTGGCGACGACGCGTTCATACGGCACGTCGCCGGTGAGGATGCCCACGTCGCGCGAGAATTGGTTCATGCCGGCAACGAAGCCGCGCGAGATCGAAGCATCGTAGTATGGAAGATCGCGCCGAATGAGCTCGGCGATGAGCTCGGCTTCCGAGGGCGGAAAAAGCTTGCGGCCGATGTCGGTCGCGCGCGCAACATTCGCCTTCAGCGCGGCTTGCGCCTTGACTACGGCGCGCACGGCGGCAGCCGCGGTCTCGGCCGAGCGCTCGATCAAGCGGTCGGTCGTGGCGATCGACGCCATGGTATAGTTGAAGCACGGCTTTGGTCCGTCGCCGCGCCGCACATCGAGCACGACGGTGCCGACTCCGCGCCGCACCGCGACTTCGGCCCCCATGCCGTTAGCCCAGAAGCCATCGAGCTTGCGCTCCTCCAGCGCCTTCGCGGCGGTGACGCCGAAGTTCACCCCGGCCCCTTGCGCGCCGGGCACCGGTGCGATCTTCACCTGGTCGCGCGCAAGGTCGATGCCGGCTTCGATGAGCAGGCGGCGCAGACCCATCTCGACCCACGGCGCGGCGCCGATGCTGCGCCCTTTCACCACGTCGAGATCGCCGCGCTTGGCGCCGAGGTCCGCGTGCATGACCAGAAACCAGTACATGCCTTGGGCTTGCGCGCACAGAAGCTTGGCGCCTTCCCAGCCCGGAAAGGCCGCGAGCGCGGAATGCGCCGACCCGCCGACGAAGTCGACCGCGCCCTCGCGCAACGCCGCGTAGGATTTGTCGACCGGATAGATCAGCTCGAGCGAGACATCGAGCCCTTCCTGCTTGAAGCAGCCCAGCTCGATCGCGGCAATCGCGGGGAAATACGAGTTCGAGATCATGTCCGGCACGGCGAGTTTCATCTCGGCATTCTCCTCATCAGCCATTAGGGTCGGAGTGCGATCTTCAACACGGTGCAAAAAACCGCGCTACTCGCGCTCGATCGGCGTGTTCATGGCGACGTCGCTGCGCCGTTCGTTCATCAGCCGCTTGCCAAGCTCGAAATACTCGCTTCGCACCGCCATTTCGGCTTGGCGCTCCAACTCGCGCGGCCAGTGGCCGAGATCGTAGCCGTGCCATGGCGGCTGCGGCGCAAGCGGCGGCAGACCGAGCCGGTCCCAGATCGCTCGCGCGCGCTCCATGAACTCGCGCTTGGGCAGCGCCACCGGCGCGTAGGTCCCCTTGAGCGTGGCATTGATCAGCACCGCCGCGCTCTCGCCGCCATCGCGCGGGCCGCGCGGTCCGTGGCCGGGGTCCTTGTGCGGCACAACCTTGAGATCATGTTGCGGCTGACAGCGATAGGACATGGCCCAAAACAGCGCATCGGCATTTTCGGGCTCGATGTCCTCGTCCACGGCGATGATCCATTTGCCGGCAAAACGATGCAGCGACGCCGCGCCCTGGAGCGCACGCCAGATTTCGCTCTCGGGCATGTTGCGCGCGCACTGGATCGCGATCACGGCGTAGAGGCTGGTAAGCGGCTCGTGCATTGCCAAACGCTTGACGCCGGCAATGCCCAGGACCGAGCGCAGATGATGAAGATAAACCGGCTCCATCGCTACGCGGCGGATCACGCTCGATTCGCTGGGCGTGACCTGACTGATGAACGAGGTGAGGATCGGATGTCGGCGGCGCGTGATCGCCGTGACCTCCATGAAGGCGTTGTATTCCTGCAGGTTCACGTAGCCGTGCGACTCACCAAACGGGGCCTCGGGCTCGAGCCATTGGGTGTCGATCAGCCCCTCGATGACGATCTCGGCCTCTGCCGGCACCAGAAGGTCAACGGTCACGGCGCGCACCACGTTGATTGGCCCGCCGGCAAGCGCGCCGGCGACGGCGAGCTCGTCGAGATGCTGCGGCATCTTCTGCACGGAGGCGTAGGAAATGACCGGCGGGCAGCCGACCACGACTGCGCAAGGAAGCGGCTCGCCGCGTGCCTTGTATGACTGCCAGTGGGCGAAGATGCCGGCGCGCAGTTCGACGGATGGGTTCATGCCCAGCCGCCGCGGCGCCTTGAGCTGTCCGCGGTAGTTGCCGACGTTCTGCACGCCCCTGTCGGGATCTTTCGTGATGTAGTGCCCGGCTGAGAGGTAGGGCGCGTTGTCCCATCCTGGCGTCGAGATCGGCACCGGTAGACCGTCGAGCCCGTTCCCGTCGCGCTCGAGATCGGCGCCGGTCACGACCACCTCTTGGCACGGCGCCTCGGTAACCAACCGCGGTGCAATGGGGTCGGCCATGGCCTTGATCCAGGCCTGCCCGATCTCCTCGAGCGGCTTGGCGAAACCGATGCGATAGACCTCTCGGTTTGCCGCCAGGCCCGCGACCAACACGGAGATATCGAAGCGCCGGCCCTTGGAATCGGTCGGACGGATGAACAGGAAGGCCTTGCGCTCCGGCTCGGCGATGCCGCCGCGATACTGCCAGCGCACCAGCGGATGCATCTCGGTGTCTTTGTTGATCGGCTCGTCGACCACGACGAGCAGGCCCGCGCGCGCCAGCGCCAGCACGTGCTCATGCAGGTCGGGGTAGTTGCGCTCGGGTTTGCGCGCGGTCTCGCGGTAGCGATCGAGGGCGGCGTCCACTTAGGCCCCGGTCAATTCAAGCGAAGCGGCGCGGCGCTGGCTCGCGATCATGGCGGTGCGCAGCAGGAA
>DASSGH010000165.1:0-10541 GCA_035693615.1 Xanthobacteraceae bacterium | reverse complement strand
TGTCGTCGTCCTCTATGCGTCCGCGCTTCATGATGATGACGCGCTCGCACAGGCGCTCGACTTCGGCCATGTTGTGGGACGCGAGCAGCACGGTGGCGCCGCGTTCCTTGCGAAAGCGCTCGAGGTGGCTCCGCACCCAGTCGGCGGTATCCGGATCGAGCGAGGCGGTAGGCTCGTCGAGAAGCAGCACCTGCGGCGAATTGATCAGCGCCTTGGCGAGCGCGACACGCGTCTTCTGCCCGGCCGACAGCTTGCCGGTCGGCCGGTCGAGAAATTCCGTCAGGTCGAGCGCCCGCGCCAGCGCCTCGATGCGGTCGCCGAGATCCTCCACCGCGTAGAGCATCCCGAACACTCTGAGGTTCTGCCGCACCGTCAGCCGGTGCGGCATGTCGACGTACGGGCTCTCAAAATTCATCTTGTGCAGCACGTGATAGCGCTGGCGCGGCATTTCGGCGCCGAGCACCCGCACGGTGCCCGAGCTGGGCATCACCAGGCCCATGATCATGGCTATGGTGGTGGTCTTGCCGGCGCCGTTCCCCCCGAGGAGCCCGGTAATGGAGCCGCCTTCGAGCCCGAACGAGATGCCGTCCACCGCGCGCGTGGTCTTGTAGACCTTCACCAGCTGGTCGACGGCAATGACGGGCTCGACGGTTTTGGCCATGTAAGATGTCGCCCTGCGCGGAACCGCACATGTGGCGCGGGGCCGCGGACGAGGCAAGAGGGATGAGCCGCCAGGCCCGTCCCGCCAAGCATGCGGCGACAGCGACCGTTGAGCAGGTGCAGCGGAGGCGTACATTGTTCGGCATGACCGAACAGCTTGCGGAGGAAGCCCATCGGACCGGGCGCAGCGTGCGGCTCGACACGCTGGTGCGCCTGCGCTGGCTCGCGGTCATCGGCCAGACCACTGCCGTGCTCGTCGTCTATTTCGGGCTCGATTACGAGCTGCCGATCTGGGCGTGCCTCGCGGTGATCGCGCTTGCGGCCTGGCTCAATGTGGCGCTGCGCATTCGTTTCCCAATGACGCAACGGCTCGAGCCCGACCGGGCGGCGTGGCTGCTTGCCTTCGACATCGCCGAGCTCGCGGTGCTGCTGTTCTTCACCGGTGGGCTGGAAAACCCGTTCGCATTCCTGTTCCTCGGGCCGGTTCTGATCTCGGCAACCGCGCTGCCCGCGCGCATGACACTGATGCTCGGCGGCTTCGCCGTCGCCTGTGCCACCATACTTGTCTTCGTGCACGACCCGCTGCCCTGGGACGCCGAGCCGCCGCTCGAACTGCCGGCGGTCTACGTGATGGGGGTTTGGCTTTCCCTCTTGCTGGCGATCGCGTTCATCGGCCTGCACGCCTGGCAGATCACCGAGGAATCGCGCCAGCTCGCCGACGCGCTGGCGGCGACCGAATTGGTGTTGGCGCGCGAACAGCATCTGTCACAGCTCGACGGGCTTGCTGCCGCCGCCGCTCATGAGCTGGGAACCCCGCTCGCCACGATCACGCTGATTGCCAAAGAGCTGCAGCTAGCGATCAAGCCGAACTCCGAGCACGCCGACGACGTGCGTCTGTTGAACGAGCAGGCCAAGCGCTGCCGCGCCATTCTCGCCAAACTGACGGAGCTCTCGAGCGGCGCGCCGTTCGACCGCATGAAGTTGTCCACGTTGATCGAGGAAGTGGTGGCGCCGCATCGCAACTTCGGCGTTGCCATCAACGTCGCCGTGGCGCCCGGCGAGGCGGGAGAGCCGGTCGGCGGCCGTAATCCCGCCGTCCTCTATGGCCTCGGGAACCTGCTCGAGAACGCTGTCGATTTCGCCCACGAGCGAGTCGAGGTTGCCGCCTCGTGGAGCGGCCAGGATGTTGCGGTCACCATCACCGACGACGGTCCGGGCTTTGCCCCGGAGATCATGGACCGCATCGGCGAGCCCTATGTCACCAACCGCCGCCGGCAAGGCGTGGACGGCGAGGCGAGCGGCCTGGGGCTCGGCTTTTTCATCGCCAAGACGTTGCTGGAACGCTCAGGCGCCACCCTCGACTTCAAGAACCGCGCGTTCCCCGATCGCGGCGCCATCGTCAGCGTGCGCTGGGGCCGCAGCGACTTCGAAGGTGCGCTCGCTTCCTGACACACCCGGCGGCGGCTAAGGCGCTGCCGGCGCAGCCTTTCCACCGCGCGTCCGCAGCCGGCGTTACATTATCGATTATTCACTTGAGGTTGGCGCCCACGCCCCTAGATTAGGCCGCAAAACTTGGGAGTGAACGTCGCCGCGCGCCGTCGGATCGGCCCGCCGGCGCCAGGCGTGGAGGCGTAGAATGGCGATGGCCGACCTGCTCGCGGCGATGCCGGCCGATCGCTCGCTGCTGATCGTCGAAGACGACAAATCGTTCCTGCAGCGGCTCGCCCGCGCCATGGAAGGCCGCGGCTTCACTGTGACCACGGCCGAGTCGGTGGCGGATGGGCTGAACCAGCTCGAAACCACATGCCCGGCGTTCGCCGTGGTGGACATGCGGCTCGACGACGGCAACGGGCTTGACGTGATTTCCGCGCTCAAGCGGCGCCGTCCCGACGCCCGCGCCATCATTTTGACCGGCTACGGCAACATCGCGACCGCGGTGAACGCGGTGAAGCTCGGCGCGGTCGACTATCTCTCCAAGCCGGTGGACGCCGAAGACGTCGTCGCGGCCTTGCTCGCGCTCGAGGGCCGCAAAGCCGAGCCGCCGGAAAATCCGATGTCGGCCGATCGCGTGCGCTGGGAGCACATCCAGCGCATCTACGAGCTCTGCGGCCGCAACGTGTCGGAGACGGCGCGCCGCCTTAATATGCATCGCCGCACGCTGCAGCGCATTTTGGCTAAGCGCGCGCCGAAGTGATTCCCCCCGCCCGGTTGCAATCCGCACCAGGGTTGCCCTGCGAGGAATGACAGGCTCAGCCTTCTAACCCATACGGCCCTTCCGGATCGGCGAGCGCCGATAGACGCAGCGCCGCCGCGCGCGCGAAGGCGAGCATCATGCTCTTGCGGGTCGGCCCGTGCAGCCGGTGCTCGGGCGCCTCGCACACCACGGACGCGCCGAAGGCGTCGGCAACGATAAGGCCGACATCGGGGGGAAAAATCTCGCACGGCACCTCGAGCGTGGTGGCGAAAAACAACCGGTCGCAATGCAGCCGGTAATCGATCCATTTTTGGTCGGCGCGAAAGTCGGCGGTCGAGGACTTGATCTCGACAATCCACACCTCGCCGTCGCCGCCGAGCGCCACCAGATCGGCGCGGCGGCCCGATGCCAGCGGCAATTCGCTGACCACCGAGAAGCCCAGCGAATGCAAGAGCCGCGTGGTGCCGCGCGCGACCGCGCGCGCGGTCGGCGATTGCCGGCCGTCGACGGGCAGCGCGGCAGCGAGCGAACTGATGCTCATGGAATGAAGTAGCCCCGGCAACGGTGTGATTGTGCTCGCACGACGAAACCGCACGCCACGCACGACGCTACACTCCCGGCCTCACCCGTAAAAAGGATCATAGCGCGCAGCCGCGTCAAATCCAGGTGACCAATGCCAACTCCGCGACGTCCGCGTGAGCAGCTCGAACCGGGCCATGCCGGTTGGCTGCCCCGGAGAGATCGAGTCGAGTCATTCGGCGGCCGAGCTTGCCTGCGCGCGTTGCGCGAAAGCGGCGGCGAGCGCATCGCGACGCGGCGCAATGATGCCGCGCTCGGTAATAAGCCCGCTGACCAGCCGCGCCGGGGTCACGTCGAAGGCGTAGTTCGCCACTGCCGAACCCTCCGGCACCACGCGCACGCGCTCGATGCGGCCGTCACCCGTGAGCCCGGTGACGGTTGCAACCTCGTCCGCGCCGCGCTGCTCGATCGGAATCTCGGCGCGCCCGTCGCTGAGCGAAAAGTCGATGGTCGGCGACGGCAGCCCGACGTAGAACGGCACGCCGTTGTCCTTGGCGGCGAGCGCCTTGAGATAGGTGCCGATCTTGTTGCAGACGTCGCCGTTGGCAGTGACCCGGTCGGCTCCCACGATCACCACGTCGATCATGCCGTGCTGCATCAGGTGGCCGCCGGTGTTGTCCGCGATCACCGTGTGCGGAACGCCGTGTTGGCCGAGCTCCCAGGCCGTGAGCGCCGCGCCCTGATTGCGCGGACGCGTCTCGTCGACCCACACATGCAGCGGCACGCCCTGGTCGTGCGCCACATAGACCGGCGCCAACGCGGTGCCGACATCGACGGTCGCGAGCCAGCCCGCATTGCAGTGCGTGAGCACCTGCGCCGGCTCGCCCGATGTCTTGTTGGCGGCGATGGCGGCGAGGAGCTTTGCGCCATGGCGGCCGATCGCCTGATTGATGGCGACGTCCTCCTCGCAGATCTCGGCGGCGCGGCGATAGGCTGCGGCGAGGCGCTCCTCGCGCGGGCGGTTGCGCACCGCGGCCACCATCTCGTCGAGCGCCCATTTGAGATTGACGGCGGTCGGACGGGTGGCGGCGAGCATGGCGCAGGCACGCTCGAGTGCTTCGTCGGAGGCATCCGCGCGCAACGCCAGCGCCACGCCGTAGGCCGCCGTCGCTCCGATCAGCGGCGCGCCGCGGACCTGCATGGTGGCAATCGCGCGCGCGACCTCTTCGAGCGTCGTGAGGCGCACGGTGGTGAAGCGGTGCGGCAGCGCGGTTTGGTCGATGATGCCGACCGACCAGCCGTCGCCCTCGAGCCAGATGGTGCGGGTAGGTTTGCCGTCGACTTTCATGGCGCCAGACATAGCTGCGATTGAGCGAAAGGCAAGGCGGTGGGACCTCCCTCTCCCCGCCGGCGGCGGGAGGTGGTAGAGAGGCGCGGGGGAAGATCGCATGCCGATCGATTACGAGACAGAATACAACAACCGCGCCCGCGTGCCCGAGCACCCCGAAATCTTCGCGCGCTGGGCGCGCGAGGGCGAGGACTATCGCGCCGAGGCGATGAAGGAGCGGCGCGCCGAGCTCGGGCTGAGCTACGGATCGTCGCTACGCCAATTCATCGACCTGTTTTCGCCGCCCGGCACGACCACTGCGCCGCTCGCGCTATTCATTCACGGCGGGTACTGGCGCTCGCTCGATCCGTCGCTGTTCAGCCATATGGCGCGTGGGCTCAATGCCCATGGGGTGGCGGTAGCTGTGGCCGGTTACGATCTTTGTCCGGAGGTGACCATTGCCGAGATCATCGAGCAGATCCGGCACGCATGCCTGTTCCTGTGGCTGCGCACTGGCCAGCGCATGATGATCTACGGCCACTCCGCGGGCGGTCATCTCGCCGGCGCGATGGTGGCGACCGACTGGCAGGCGCGTTATCCGAAAGCGCCGCCTGATCTCGTGCCCGCCGCGTACTCGATTTCCGGCCTGTTCGATCTCACGCCGCTCGTCGGCATCCCGCTGGCGCAGGACTTACGGCTCGACGAGGCGGAAGCGCGCCGCGTCTCGCCGCTGTTCTGGCCGGCGCCGAAGGGGCGCACCTTTGACGCCGTTGCCGGTGCGCTCGAATCGAGCGAGTTCCTGCGCCAGAGCCGCGCCGTCGCCGAGCAATGGGGCAAGGCTGGTGTGCAAACCCGCTACGAGGCGATTGCCGGAACAAATCATTTCACCGTCATCGACGGATTGGCGGATCCGCGAAACGCCATGGTAGCCCGCCTCGCCGAGCTGGCATCGCGGCGAGAAATGACAGGGGCTTCGGGCAAACGCGGCGGCTAGCGAGCGGTGAAGGCCTGGATTCCGGTCTGCGCGCGGCCGAGAATCAGGGCGTGGATGTCGTGCGTGCCTTCGTAGGTGTTGACGGTCTCGAGGTTGCATAGCACGCGCATGACGTGGAACTCGTCCGAGATGCCGTTGCCGCCATGGATGTCGCGGGCCATCCGCGCGATCTCGAGCGCCTTGCCGCAATTATTGCGCTTGAGCAGCGACACCGCGGGCGGTGCGGCGCGGCCGGCTTCGAGCAGCCGCCCCAGCCGCAGCGCCGCGTGCAGGCCGAGCGTGATCTCGGTCTGCATGTCGGCAAGCTTCTTCTGAACGAGCTGGTTGGCGGCGAGCGGGCGGCCGAACTGCTTGCGGTCGAGCGCGTATTGGCGCGCGCGATGCCAGCAGAACTCCGCCGCGCCGATTGCGCCCCAGGCGATGCCGGCGCGCGCCACGTTCAGGCAGCCGAAGGGCCCGGCGAGCCCCTTGGCGTTCGGCAACAGATTCTCCTCCGGCACGAAGGCGTCCTCGAGCACGATCTCGCCGGTGACCGACGCGCGCAATGAAAGCTTGCCTTCGATCTTAGGCGTCGACAGGCCCTTGGTACCGCGTTCGACCAGAAAGCCGCGAATGACGCCGTCGAGCTTGGCCCAGACCAGCGCGAGGTCTGCGATCGGGGAATTGGTGATCCACATCTTGCTACCAGTCAGGCGATAGCCGCCGGCCGCCTTTTGCGCGCGCGTCACCATCGATCCCGGATCGGAGCCGTGATCCGGTTCGGTGAGGCCGAAGCAGCCGACGATCTCGCCCGATGCGAGCTTCGGCAGATAGCGCTTGCGCTGCGCTTCGCTGCCATAGGCGAAGATCGGATGCATGACGAGCGAGGACTGCACCGACATGGCGGAGCGGTAGCCGGAATCGACGCGCTCGATCTCGCGCGTGATCAGCCCGTAGGCCACATAGCCGAGCCCGGCGCCGCCGTACTCTTCCGGTATGGTCGGCCCGAGCAGGCCGAGCGCGCCCATGTCGGAGACGATGGCGCGATCGAAGCGCTCCTCGCGATTGTCCATGAGCACGCGCGGGAACAGCTTGTCCTGCGCATAGCCGCGCGCGGTGTCGCGCACCATGCGCTCTTCCTCGGTGAGCTCGCTTTCGAGGTCGAGCGGATCCTCCCAGTTGAACGCGGTGTCCTCGCGCTGCGGCACCGAGCGATGGCTGCGCGTCTCGGCGGTCTGGGTCATCGGATGCTCCGCGCTTGGGCTGCGCCGACGCGTGCTCCCCGGGAGCTGCATCTCCCCGGATCGCGCCGGCTGCGGCGGGAAACGCTCAAGCCTTTCATGCCCATGTTCGCCCGTGGGATTCAAGGGGGCTTGCCGGCCCCGCATTGCCGCACCGGGATCGATCGGCTAATGACGTGCGCAGCGCGCCCGTAGCTCAGCTGGATAGAGCGCTGCCCTCCGAAGGCAGAGGTCACAAGTTCGAATCTTGTCGGGCGCGCCAGTAGCATCAGCTATTTAGCGCGCGAAACGATCCAATCCCGGCACGCGCTATTCCGCAGAGGCCGAGGCGCGGTTTTTAAATCGACGCCGGCGCCGCGATTAACTGCATGTAAACTATGCTTCGACACTATTTGCGCCATGTCAAATCAACCCGCTGCCGACAACCGTCATCACCTTGCGGTCCCATTTCCTGGACCCCAGCCGTGGGAGGCGCCCGATCCGCTACCAGTGATGCGGCGGGAACTAAAGCTGTTGCTCATCGAGATGAACGTATTGCGCATAGAGGTCGAACAATTGCGTGCGATCGAACGGGAAGCGCGCGACACCGAGGAATTCCTTTCGAGTTCCGTCAGCCGGCTCATCGAAAGCCGAGACCATTGGCGCCGAGAAGCGGAACGCCTCCGCGCGCTCATTACGCAGGTACCGCCATGGTCACTATTCTGGCGGCGTTGTGTTGACGCGGTAAAGGCGTGGCGAAACCCCACGGACCGCAGCTTGCACTGGGCCTGAGCAGACTCAGGTCGGCGTGCGCCGGAAGATTCGTTTGCACTCTCATTCCGCCGCTGAGACGTTGCGGCAGCGGAGCCGAGAAAAGCAAATTGAAATCAACTCCCTCCCGAGGCTAGTGGCGCTTGGGCCGCGAGACTCCGCCACGCCCTTCACCGAAAGAATGTGAAATTCTGACGCTGAGCCAGGAAGCTCATCGGTCGCTAGTCATGTCTTCGGGTGTGGAGCGTCTCGTCATAAAATCCCGGAAGGGATGCCCCTCCTGTCGCCATCCGGAAAGCGTGTCAGAGATAATTGTTACCGAGGCCAGAGCCCTCTGAATAAGATCTATACAGCCGGCCGCCTCTCGCTGGATTCGCTCTCCCTCGGATTCAAGAAAATTTCTTACTTCTTGCAGCTCGCCGATAAGCTTTTCGATCTCTGCAATCGATGGAGCGCCAATCCTCTGAATGAGTGGGGTACTATCCGGATCAATTTCGGTCTTCGATGGCTCCATAATACCCATTCCCGCCTGTCAGGAAGCCGAAGTTTTCACGCTCGAGACTAACAGGGGCGAACGCGAAACCAAGATCGAAATGCGCGTTTCAAAGGAGCGTATGCAGGTTGTTGCTCTGCGGCAGGATTGCGGGAAGATGCCGCCCGCCGAACAACACGACCGAATAGGCGGCCGCCGACAGCATTCCCCAGCCGATCGCGGCATGCCGATCAGAGGTCGTGGGTTCGAATCTCGCCGGGCGCGCCACTTCGGTACAAAACTGAGAACGTCAAAACCCGCCATTTTTGCGCTTGCAGTGGCGACGAGCGTGCGCAGCACTACGCTTTTGGAGCCCATGAGGCGAACCTCCAGGAGCGGACTCTTGTGCGGCAAGAAAAAGATGATGCCCCCTTCCACCTGCGCGCAAGCCTAATGTAGCGTTTCCTTGAAGCCGCCAACGGGAAATGCCGAATCCCAATGATTGCAACGGCGGCAAGGGTGCCATCGGCGGGCCACCCAAGGGTACCGCATGCCAAAACTCTACGAAGCCCTCGCAGAAGCGTTCCTTGCGGAGGGAGTCGACACGCAGTTCGTCCTGATGGGCGACGGCAACATGCACTGGTCCACCGCCTTTGCCAAACTGCCAGGCGTCCATAGCGTCCACGTCAGGCACGAGCACGCGACCGTCGCGGCGGCGACGGCCTACAACGTAGCCACCGGCAAGCTCGCCGTTGCCTCCGTCACGTGCGGCCCTGGCGTGACCCAGATTATGACGGCGCTGCCGGCCGCGGTTCGCGCCCGCCTGCCGCTGGTGGTGTTCGCCGGCGAGGCGCCGATCAACGCCAAGTTCTACAACCAGGCGATCGACCAGGCGCCGCTGGTGACGGCGACCGGCGCGCGTTACATCGCCGCGCACAGCGTGCCACGCATGATGGACTACGTGCGCGAGGCCTTCCACATCGCCAAGTACGAGCGGTGCCCAGTGGTGCTGGGCATTCCCTACGACCTGCAGAAGGTCGAATACATGGCCAACCAGCCCTACGAGACTTCGGCGATGTACCAGCCCAAGGTTGGGCGCATGCACCCCGATCCCGAGGTCGTGGCCGAGGCCGTCGAGCGGCTGGCCGCGGCAAAGCGGCCGATCATCCTTGGTGGCCGTGGCGTGCTGTGGTCGGGCGCGCGCGATGCGGTGATCAGGCTCGCCGATCGCTGCGGCGCCTTGCTCTCCAACACGCTGCCCGCGCGCGGTCTCTTCCACGACCATCCGTTCGGGCTCGGCATCACCGGCAGCTACTTCACGTCGCTGGGCCGGGAGATGTACGAGTCCGCTGACGTCGTGCTCGCGGTTGGCACGAGCCTGTCCTACTACGTCGGTGGCGGGCACTTCTTTCCAAAATCCCTCAAGATCCAGTTGGACGATGCGCCTCGCGGCTTGCGCGACGGGCAGAAGGCCGCCGACATCTACGTCAGATCGGATGCGCTCGTCGGCGTCGAGGCGATCCTCGCCGGCCTCGACAAGAAGCTGGGCGTTGGCAAGCCAACGGCGGCAGCTATACGCACGAAAGAGCTGGCGAATCGCATCGCGACCGAACCAGCGGACTCGATGCCGTTCGACATCGCGCCCGGGGTGCTGGACCCCCGCGAGGCCATCCGAGCTATCGACGCGGTCGTTCCAAAGGACTGGGACATCGTCGTCGGCGGCGGCCATCAGGCCTATTTCAACAGCCAGATGCGTGGCAGGCCGGCGGAGCGCTACACGACGGTCCGTGAATTCGGAGCGGTCGGCAACGGCCTGTCGTATGCACTCGGGGTCGCGGCTGCGCGCCGGCAGGGCCGCGAGGGCAAGGTCGTGCTGTTCGAAGGCGACGGTGGGCTCTTCTTCAATATCCAGGAGCTCGAGACACTCAAGCGCCAAGGATACCGCATCCTGATCTGCGCGATGAACGACGGCGGATATGGCTCGGAGTTTCACAAGCTGCGCGCCGACGGCCTCGACGATAGTTTGGCTGTGTTCGGCCGGCCCGCGCTCGAAAGCATCGCACGCGGCTTCGGCCTGCGCGGCCACGAGATCCGAGATGTGTCGGTCATCCCGAAGCTGTTCGCCGACTTCGCCGCGCAGGGCGAAAGCGAAATGTGGAACGTCCAAATCTCCGACCAGGTCACGGCACCGGTGATCCGCCAGACCATCAAGCGCGGGCACGGCAATATGTGAGCATTTCGATTGCAGCATGCCGCGCTCCCCTGAAAGATGGGATAATCGGCCTGCCCAGCTTGTGAATAGCTGAAGAATCAGGTGCTGCGCTTCAGGCTGATGGTGAAACGAGGTCCGCAGATGCGGCCTCAAGCATCAGAAGGAGAAGCGCAGCATGGACTATTTTGCTGGA
>DASSGH010000164.1:0-3636 GCA_035693615.1 Xanthobacteraceae bacterium | reverse complement strand
TCAGCGACAGACAAGGCGGTGCTTTGCCGCCAACGTGTTTAGACGGGCCGACGCTTGATGCGCCAGACTGTATTGCCGACCATGATCCACGGAAGACTCGCGCCGATGCGGAGCGGAAGCTCCGCGCGTCGTTTTGCTCCGTGCAGATCCCGTTCGGACCGGCGCCCCGGGTTGCGTTTCGGCCTTCCCCTCACCCCCGAATCAGGTGGACCGTCGCGTCACCCGGCGCCGCGATACGCGCTCACGGTACTACGCGCCCGCCGCCGTCATGAGTTCCAAAATGCCCAACAAAATGTTGATCGACGCCACCCACCCGGAAGAGACCCGGGTCGTTGTGGTCCGCGGCAATCGCGTCGAAGAATTTGATTTCGAGACCGCCCAGCGCAAGCAGCTGCGCGGCAACATCTACCTCGCCAAGGTCACTCGCGTAGAGCCGTCGCTGCAGGCGGCCTTCATCGAGTACGGCGGCAACCGCCACGGCTTTCTAGCCTTCAGCGAAATTCATCCCGACTATTATCAAATTCCGGTTGCCGATCGCCAGGCCCTGATCGAAGCGGATGAACGCGCCCATCGCGAGGCCGAGGAGGAGAGCGAAAACCGCTCCAATCGCCGCCGTCCGCGCCACCGCAACTCGCGCCGCCGCGGCAATGGCGAGCGCATCCAGAGCGAGATCGTCGAGCACGCGAGCCCCGATGCGTCGCCGGCTGCTCAGTCCTATGAGGCTCAGCAGCGGGAAGAAGGCCAGGAACACGCGCCAGAACCCGTGCAAGACCTGCACGGCGAAGGCGATCACGACCACGACAGCGAACATAACCACGCGGGCGCGGAAGATCACAAGCGCGATCATCATGAGCAAGCAGCGCAGGATCATGAACACGTTCACGATGAGCACGATCATGCTGATCACGACCAAGGCGATGTTCAAGCGAGCGAGACGCTGGCGGCGGTGACCCTTCCCGATACGGCTGCCATTGAGGCGTCCGCCGCGGTACCCGATAGCGCGGCAGAAGCTCACGAAGCGCCCGCGCATGATGACCATCAAGAAGCGTACGGGCACGAAGACGCTATCCAGTCTGATCAGGCGCCGCGGGCCGAAGACGGCGGCGCTGCGCCGTCCGAACATGCCGATGGCGAGGCCGCCTCAGATCTCGGCGAACAGGCTGCGCCATCGCCCGGCGACCAGATCCAGGAAGATGAAGACGAGGCCGACGACACCGAGGAAGAACTGGTCGAATCGGTCGGCGGCGACGACGTCCTGGAAGAGGTGCCGGAGCGCGCCTTCCGGCCCCGGCGGCAGTACAAGATCCAGGAGGTGATAAAACGCCGTCAGGTGATGCTGGTGCAGGTGGTCAAGGAAGAGCGCGGCAACAAGGGCGCCGCGCTGACGACCTATCTGTCGCTGGCCGGCCGCTATGCGGTGTTGATGCCCAACACGGCGCGTGGCGGCGGCATCAGCCGCAAGATCACCTCCGCGCAGGATCGCTCACGGCTGAAGGAAGTGGTGCAGGACCTCGACGTGCCCGAGGGCATGGGCATCATTCTGCGCACTGCGGGCGCTTCGCGCACCAAGCCCGAAATCAAGCGCGACTTCGAATATCTGATCCGGATGTGGGAAACCGTGCGCGACATGACCTTGAAGTCGCAGGCGCCGACCCTGGTCTATGAGGAAGGCTCGCTGATCAAGCGATCGCTGCGCGACCTCTACACCAAGGAGATCGACGAAATCCTGGTCGCCGGCGAGGCCGGCTATCAGGAAGCCCGCGATTTCATGAAGATGCTGATGCCCTCGAACGTGCGCGCGGTCAAACTATATCGCGACGGACAGCCGTTGTTCTCGCGGATGGGAGTCGAGAGCCAGCTCGATGCGATGTTCTCGCCGACAGTGCAATTGCGGTCCGGCGGCTACATCGTGATCAACCAGACCGAAGCGCTGGTCTCGATCGACGTCAATTCCGGCCGCTCGACCCGCGAGCATCACATCGAGGACACCGCGCTCAAGACCAATCTCGAGGCCGCCGAGGAAGTCGCAAGGCAGCTGCGCTTGCGCGACCTGGCGGGCCTGATCGTCATCGACTTCATCGACATGGACGAGAAGCGCAACAACCGCGCGGTCGAACGCAAGCTAAGCGATTGCCTGCGGCAGGACCGCGCCCGAATCCAGGTCGGGCGCATTTCGCATTTCGGCCTGCTGGAAATGTCGAGGCAACGGATACGCGCCAGCGTGCTGGAGAGCTCGACGGAACCCTGCCCGCAATGCGGCGGCAGCGGCCATGTGCGTTCGGTATCTTCGGTGGCGTTGCAGCTGCTGCGCGGGCTCGAGGAAATTTTGATGAAGGGCGCGACCCACAATCTCGTGGTGCGTACCCGGACCGACGTTGCGCTTTACGTGCTCAACCACAAGCGCGGCCACCTGCGCGATCTCGAAAGCGCTTTCAAGGTGACGCTGGCCGTGATCGCCGACCCGACCGTCAGCGGCCAGCAGTCGTTTGTCATCGATCGCGGCGAGCAGGTGCACACGCTGGAGGCCGCCAAGGCGCTGCTGGCGGCGCAGGTTGCGGCTTTCCCGCCGCAGTCGGAGGAAGCGGTCGACGAGGACGAGCCGATCGACATCGAAGTCGAATCCGAAGTGGAAACTGACGAGACCGAAGGCCTGGCCGAGGATTTTCCGGCCGGCGAGGACAGCGGCGGTGAAGCCGAAGCGGATGGCCACAAGCGCAAGCGGCGGCGGCGACGGCGCGGCCGTCCCGGCGAGGCGCGCGAAGGCGGACCTCCACGCGACAACAATGACGCCGCGCGCGTCCCGTTCGATGCGGTCGCGATACCCGGCGTCATTGCCGATGAGAGCGAAACCGACGAGGACGAATCGGAGGAGCAACCCGGCCAACCTGGCCAGCTTCGCGCCGATCACCCAGCAGCCGGCGGCGAGCGGCGGCCGCGGCGGCGCGGACGTCGGGGCGGACGCCGGCGGCGCGGCGGCCCGGAGGACGGTCTGGCCGGATCGATTGTCGACGAACTCAGGCCGGCGCCAGCCTCGGAAGCAGCCGGCGCGGTGGCCGATTTCGACGGCGCTGCGGCCGAGCCATCGGCGGCGGAGCTTCAGCCTGAGCCCGTCGCACCAACGCCGGAGCCGCTGCATCCGGATCGGACTCCGCAGGAAGCGGTTCATTCGACAGTCGAGGCGGAGACCGCTCAAGAGGCCGAACGAGCCGCACGGCGTCGTTCGACCGTGCGCGAGAAGGTGAGCTTCCTGATCGATGCCCCGCGTGATGCGGCGCCACCCGTCACTCCCAGCCAGCCGGAGCCGGCGGCGCCCCCCGCTCCGGCTGCCCAGCCCGCTTCCGAGACGACAACCGATACCCAGCCCCGCCGCGCGGGATGGTGGTCGCGGCGATTTGGCAGCGGCGAATAGCTCGTCGTCATTCCGGGGCGCGCAATAGCGCGAACCCCGGAATCTCCTCGTTAGATCATCTGGAGATTCCGGGTTCAGCCAGGTGCGCTGCCCCGGAATGACTTTCAGTCACTCCACCGCTCGGCAAAACCGGTGGTTTTTTTCGTTTGCTATTCAATCACCTCGTCGGCGCGCAACAGCATCGACTGTGGGATTTCGACACCGATCGCCTTGGCCGTTCTGAGATT
>DASSGH010000163.1:0-9917 GCA_035693615.1 Xanthobacteraceae bacterium | reverse complement strand
CCAACTGCGCAGCAAATCCGATTCCGAGCAGCAGTGCGAACTCGGTGGTCAGAAGCATTTGTCCCTCTCGCTTATTTCCTTCTGTCGCGCACTGCTGTCGGGAATAGCGCTCATGCCGCACGCTGCTGTTGCGGCCCAGTCTGCCCTGGCGTTCAATTGCATCCTATAAAGGCTGCCTGCAACCACCGTGTGGCGGTTGGGACGAGAGAGCGAACATTTTCCGGGCGACGCGCTCTCAAGCGCGTATGGTGCGCAGAGATGAGTGGGAACAAAAGCTAGCCCACCCGATCCTGTATAGTCGCGCAACATCGGCGTGCAGCCCCGAGGAATGCATGAAAAGGCCATGGTGCGTTCTGCTTTGCTACTGGCTTCTGCTGGCAGGCGCGAATGCCGGCGAGGGAGCGTGGCCCACGCGTCCCATCAAGCTCATCGTTCCGACCGGCCCGGGCGCTGCGACGGATGTGATGGCGCGGATGTTAAGCGACGGTGTTTCGCGCAGTCTGGGACAGTCGATGGTGGTTGAGAACGTGCCGGGGGCCTCGGGCCTCCTGGCCCACCAAGCGGTCGCGCGTGCCGCGTCCGACGGCTACACGTTTTTGTTCACCAACACATCCGGCATGGCAATCAACCTGATATCGTTCAAGCAACTGCCCTACGACCCGACGCGGGATTTCGCCGCCGTGGCGATGGTGTGCAGCCAAGCACCGCAGATGGTGTCGGTGAACACGGAGCTGCCGGTGCAATCGCTGGCGCAGCTGATTGCGCATGCGAAGGCGAATCGCGGCAAGCTGTCGATGGCCTTCGACACGACGGCGGGCGCGGCGGCGTTCGCCGCCAAGCTGTTCAACCGGCGCGCCGATCTGGGGTTGGTCGAGGTCCCCTATCGCTCAGCCGCGCAAATGACCCAGGACGTCGCAAGCGGCGTCGACCAGGTGATGATGAGCTCAATTGCGGCCGCGCGATCGATCGTCGAAGCCGGTCAGGTCCGGCGTATCGCCATAACATCGGCGCGGCGCTTTCGCGGCTTACCCGACCTGCCGACGGTCAGCGAAACCCTGCCGGGGGTTGTTCTAGACGGATTTTTCGCCGTGGTCGGGCCCGCCGGCATGCCGCCTGAGATCATCGCGCGCCTGAACCGGGAGATCGCCGAGTATCTGAAGGGGGCGGAGATCCAGCAAAGATTGATTGCGTTCGGTCTTGATACCGACGGCGCCGGCACGCCCGACGGCACTGCGCAATCGATCCGCGAACTGCAGGAGCATTGGCGCGGGCTGGCGAAGGAGCTCGACATCCAGCCGCAATGACGCGCGCGACATCGCAGGAAGCGATTCACACTCAGTATTCCTGAAACACTCATACGGGCGGAACTGAGACGGCTTGATCTTGGTTGGACGCCCCTTGCGTCTTGCCATTAGGAAGGCGACGATGGTGTCAACGGAGGCGGAGGGCCCCGTGCGCTCATCGGTCCAAGTTACGAACCGGCGCCGGATACTGTGCGTTTTCCCGCGCTACACCCCCGCGTTTGGCACCTTCAATCATGCCTATCGGCTGATGAAAGGGGTGCGCGCGTTCATGCCGCCGCAGGGCTTGCTGCTTATTGCCGCCTACATGCCGCAGGCGTGGCCGGTCCGCTTCATCGACGAGAACATCCGCAACGCGACCGATGCCGATTTCGCCTGGGCCGACGCCGTGCTGGTCAGCGGCATGCACGTCCAGGCGCCGCAGATCCACGATATCGCCGCGCGCGCGCATGCGGCCGGCAAGGCAGTGATGTTGGGCGGGCCGTCGGCATCGGCATCGCCGGAGATGTACGCGGACATCGACTATCTCCACATCGGCGAGATGGGAGATGCCACGGACGCGCTCATCGCGCGGCTCGACGAGACCGTTGCGCGGCCGTCCGCGCAGCTGCGCTTCGAAACCAAGGATCGGCTGCCGCTGCATGATTTCCCAATTCCGGCCTACGATCTGATCCCCCTGAAGAGCTATCTGATGCTGACGTTGCAGTTCTCGAGCGGATGCCCCTATCTCTGCGAGTTCTGCGATATTCCCAACCTCTACGGCCGGCAGCCACGTCTCAAGACGTCGGCCCAGGTCACCGCCGAGCTCGATGCCATGCGCAAGCAGAAAGGGCATCCGCCGGTCGTCTATTTCGTCGACGACAATTTCATCGGCAATCGCAAGGCTGCGAAGGATATGCTGCCGCACCTGCTCGCTTGGCAGCGGCAACACGGCTATCCCCTGCAATTCGCCTGCGAGGCCACGCTCAACATCGCCAAGCAGCCGGAAATTCTCAAGCTCATGCGGGAGTGTTTGTTCCTGGGCGTCTTCGTCGGCATCGAGACGCCCGAGGCAGATGCGCTCAAGGCGATGCGCAAGAACCAGAACGTCGCCGTGCCGATGATGGAGTCGATCAAGACACTCAACGACTATGGATTGGAGGTCACCTCCGGCATCATTCTCGGACTCGACACGGATTCCGATGACACCGAGACGCGTGTCAAGGATTTCATCGACCTTTCAAGAATTCCGATGCTGACCATCAATCTTTTGCAGGCGCTGCCGAAGACGCCGTTGTGGGATCGGCTGAAGGCCGCCGGTCGGCTGGAAACCGATCCGGGCCTTGAAAGCAACGTACGTTTCCTGCGGCCGTACGAGGAGGTGGTGCGGATGTGGCGGCGCTGCATCGCCCATGCGAACGATCCGGAGCGGCTGTTCGCGCGCTTCCGTCATCAAATGGATGCGACCTACGTCAATCGCATGATCCCGCCCGCGCGCGGCAGACTGAACTGGAACAATCTGTCGAGCGCGTTGGTGCTCGCCGTCCGTCTCGTGCTGCACGTCGGCATCTTGTCGGATTACCGCAAGCCGTTCTGGCAGGCGACGCGCTACGCGCTGCGACGGGGACAGATCGACGCCGTGTTCGGCATGGGCTTCATCGCCCATCACCTCATCCAGTTCACGCGCGAGGCGCTGCGCGGCGAGCAGAACGCGTCCTATTATTCGACCAAGCTGCGCACGGCATCTGCACCACCGGCGCCGGATTTCGCAACGCTGCACAAGTCGGCCTAGCGACGGGGGACGTAAGGCCTGGCACCGGGCGCTTAGGTTGAGCGAGCGCGTAGTTTACCTGGAAATTAGCCAAGCTTCGGCTCGATCGTGGTCGACCACAGCGCGCGATCATCCCAATCCTTCAGCGTCACGGTCATGATCTGCGTTGCTCCGTCGATTGCAACGTGGCCAAAAAACTGCAGGCCGTCGCTCGGCGGCTGGTTCGGCGCGCTCGGCGCTTTCACGTACCTGATCTGCGGTCCGAACGTGTTGTCGAGTTGATTTTGCGGGAAGCTCCCGGCGTGGATCGGGCCTGATACGAATTCCCAAAACGGCTCGAAATCCTGGAATACCGCCTTGTTGGGATCGTAATAATGCGCGGCGGTGTAGTGCACGTCGGCCGTGAGCCACAGCGTGTTGCGCACCCCCGCCGTTTTTATGAAGTTGAGGATGTCGGCGATCTCGAGCTCGCGCCCGCGCGGCGGTCCGTCTCCCTGGGCGATCGCTTCGACGCCCCATTTGCGATCGATGTCATAGACGACGATCAGCCCGATGGGCATGTCGGCGGCGATCACTTTCCAAGTCGCCTGCGAGTTCAGCAGTTCGCGCTTGAGCCAGGCGACTTGCGCGGGACCCAGGAAGTATGACGCCGGCCCGTAGCTCTCCTCGAGGCCTTCGCCGTTGGGCCCGCGGTAGCTGCGCATGTCCAGCATGAACAAGTCGAGCAACGGGCCATAGGAAATCTTGCGATAGATTCGTCCGGGTTCGGCCTGGGTGAAGCGGAGCGGCATGTACTCATGGAACGCCCGGCTGGCGCGGGCCGCGAGCAGCAACGCATTCTTCTCGACATATTTCTTTCGCTGATGCTCAGCGCGGGTCAGCGGCTCGCCCGGCCACCAGTTGTTGGTCACCTCGTGATCATCCCATTGGGCGAAGATCGGCACCTCGGCATTGAAAGCCAGCACGTTCTTGTCGAGCAGGTTGTATTTGTAATTGCCGCGGAACTCAGCGAGCGTCTCGGCGGGCTTGGTCTTTTCCTCGAGCACGACATTTTTCCAGATCTCGCCGTTCGGCATTTTCTGCTCGGCGAGGATCGGACCGTCGGCATAAATGGTGTCGCCGTTGTGGAGGAAGAAATCGGGGCGGTTGCGCAGCATGGTCGCATACGCGCGCATGCCGCCGCGCGCTTCGTCGATGCCCCAGCCTTGACCGGCGGTATCACCCGACCACACGAATGAGATCGAGCGCAGGTCGCGCGGGGCGGTACGAAAGCGGCCGACCATCGGCTCGCCCGTGGCCGTCGGGGACGCAAGATCCTGGAAGCGAATGCGGTAGAAGATGTCCTGTCCGGCCGGCAGGCCCTCGATCAGCGCCTTGGCGGTGAAATCGGATTCCGGCAGTGCGTCGACGAACAGCGCCCGGTCGATGGTCTTGAAACTGTCCGACGTCGCAACCTCGACCAACATGCGTGCGGGACGGTCGGCGCGTGCCCAGATCACGCCCGAATCCACCGACACATCGCCGGACTGGATGCCATGGGTGATGAGCGGACGGTCAGCAGCCCGGCTCAGATAAGGCTTGGCGATGCCGCCAACGGCGGAGATTGCGGTAGAGGCGGCGGCTTTCAGAAGAAACCGCCGACGCGATAGGGGAGCGCGCACGATCACGAACGATCCTCTCGTCATGCGAAAGAAGCGCAAGATGCCGGCGAATTCAGACGACTATGCGACAGATTCGTGACGGTGGATAAGTGCCGACCAGCCGAACCTAACACGATCGGGGTCGAGCCAGACAGCCTGTTAGGCGCCGGTCAAGCGCGTCCACGGCCCAAAACGCGCGCGTGCGGGCAAGGCCTCGTGCAGCATCAGCATCTCACCGACCGTCTCGGACGTGACGAGACCGACAAGGCGGCCGGCCGCGTCCACGACGGCGACGGCCGGCGCCGATTTTTCCTGCAACATCCGGAACGCCTCTTCCAGGCAGCGGCGATGTCCGATGGTGGGCACCGTCGTCGTCATGGCGGTGCCGACGCGGGCGTCGGGGCCGAGCTGTTTGAGCGCGCGAATGAGGTCGCCGCGCCCGAGCAGGCCGACCGGCTTGCCCGCCGCGTCGACCACGGGGAACTCGCTCTGGCTCGTGCGCAACAGCGTCTGGACCGCGTCCTCCACGTGCGCCTCGGGGGCAAGCGTGGCGAATTGGGTCATCATCGCCGCGCTGGTGGGCACGCCGCGCGACATCGCCCGGATCGCGACGAGGTGAGCTTCCGAGGATGCAGCGAGATAGACGAAGATCGCGATGAAGATCAGCATCGGGTTGGCGAACAAGCCGACGAAGCCGAGCGCGAAAGCGACGCCTTGGCCGATGAACGCGGCGATCTCGGTCGCGCGCACATAGCCCATGCGCGACGCCAGGATCGCGCGCAAGACCCGCCCGCCGTCCATGGGAAAGGCGGGAATCATGTTGAAGACGGCGAGGAACAGGTTCACGGCGGCCAGCCGGTCGATCATCGAGGTCTGGGGACTTTCGACCGCGTAGAGGTCGCCCGCACTCACGCGCGCGCCGGCGAGCATAATCAAGGCGAGTGCGATCGCGACGTTCACCAGCGGGCCGGCGATGGCGACCAGGAACTCTTCCCACGGCTCCTCCGGGATGCGCTCAAGCCGGGCAACGCCGCCGATCGGCAGCAGCGTGACGTCGGGCGTCGACACGCCGAACGCGCGCGCCGTGAAGATGTGCCCGAACTCGTGCGCCACCACACAGGCGAACAGGAGCACCATGAAGGCGAGCCCTTGCCACGCCGTCGATGGCCCGCCGGCGACCCAGCTCGCGGCGAAAATCCAGCCCAGAAACAACAGGAAGGTTACGTGGACGCGGACCGCCGTTCCGGCGATCGTGCTGATATTGAGCGACCAGGACATCGGGGCCTCCGGGCAAAAGCAAAGGCGTCGCAATGGGCTGCCGTTGATCACTCGGGACGCAAGATCAACTGGCGGGCTCTCGTGTAAAGTAAGCGCTGCCATGGGCTTTGCGAGTGGCTCGCGGCGAGCAATTCGTGGCACAATGGAACGCGCAAGGTGGCGACCATGGCAGAGAAACTGATCGGGAATGCGCGCAAAAGCGCGCTTGCCAAGCTCCCCGGCTGGAGCGAGGCGAAAAATCGCGACGCCATCACTCGGCAATTCACCTTTCGCGACTTCAACGAAGCGTTCGGCTTCATGGCCCGCGCGGCGCTGATCGCGGAGAAGCTCGATCATCATCCGGAATGGTTCAACGTCTACAACAAGGTTGAGGTCACGCTCGCGACGCATGATGCCGGCGGCGTGACCGAGCGTGACGTCAAGCTCGCCCAAGCCATGGATCGCCTGGCCAAAGCGTCCGAGGCGCCCTGATGACGCCATTCGGCCAATCCGCATGGTGGGGGCAGCGTCCCTTCAGGTGGCGCGACGCGCGCCAGGCCGACGGCGTGCGGCGAGAGTTCTGGCGCAAGGCGCGGCGGGTGGCGGCACGGCTGCCTTTCGCCGAGGATCTGCTTGCTGCCTATTACTGCGCCTTCGACGGTGCAACCCCGGTGCAGGTGAAGGCGGCCCTCGTCGCCGCGCTCGCCTATTTCGTGCTGCCGCTCGATGCGGTGCCCGACGTGTTGCCGGGGGTCGGATTCACGGACGATGCAGCGGTGCTGCTCACGGCGCTACGCATGGTCGCCGGCCACCTGCGCCCGGAGCATCACGCCGCGGCGCGCGTCGCGCTCGCGCGAGTGCAGGCGGGAAGGGCAGGAGCAGGCTCTCCGCAAGGCCCATGAGCTGATCGTTCACTCCGCCGCGTCACACGTGCACGACCAGCTTGCCCATGACCTCCCGGTTCGCCAGCGCCTTGAGCGCCGCCGGCGTCTCGGCGAGCGGATAGATCTTCTGGACGTGGCATGACAGCTGGCCCTCGGTACACCACTGCGCGAGCGTCGCAATAGCCTCTTTGTAGTCTTCCTTGGCGTGTCGAACCCAGGCGCCCCAGAAGACGCCGAGCACGGCGCAGCCCTTGAGCAGCACGAGATTGAGCGGCAGTTTCGGAATCTCGCCGGCGGCAAAGCCGACGACGAGGTGCCGGCCCTCCCAGGCGAGCGACCGCAGCGCCGGCTCGCTGTAGCGGCCGCCGACTGGATCGAAGACCACATCGATGCCGTGCTCGCCACCCAGGCGCTTGAGCGAGGCGCGCAAATCCTCCCGCTCGTAATTCACCACCTCGTGCGCCCCGTGTGCGCGCGCAAAGGCAAGCTTGTCGTCGGTGGAGGCACAGGCGATCACGCGTCCGCCCATGAGGCGGCCCACTTCGATCGCCGCCAGCCCCACCCCGCCGGATGCGCCCAGGACGGCCAGCGTCTCCCGGGGGCGCATCAGCGCGCGGTATTTGAGCGCGTGATAAGCGGTGCCGTAGGTGATGGTCAGCGCCGCGGCGCGGTCGAAATCGAGATCCGGCGGCAGCTTGACAATGTTGTCGGCCGCTACTGCCGTGCGCTCGCGCGCGGCGTTGAAATTGGTGTAGCCCATGACGCGGTCGCCAGGCTTGAACGCGCTGACACCAGCGCCAACGCTTTCGACGACGCCGGCGAACTCGCCGCCCGGGGAAAATGGAAACGGCGGCTTGGTCTGGTATTTGCCGGACACGATCAGCGTGTCGAAGAAATTCAGGCCGACCGCGGCCACTTTGGCCACGACCTCGCCCGCCCCGGCGACGGGATCAGGGATGTCCCCGAGCACGAGGTCGTCGGGCGTTCCGAAGCGCTGGCAGAGCACGGCTTTCATGGGGCGTAGCTCACACTCGAAATCGGCTCGGAGGCTCATAGCACGGCGAGCCGCGATTGAAGGGACGGACATCGCTTAAGAGTTGCCCGCTTGCCGACAGTCCACGCCTGGGGATGCGGTCGATCCGCCTTCACATTGCCGAATTCCGCAAGCAGTTCATGGTCTTCGGAATTTCCTGTTTGGGCGGCCGCAGGCCGCCACGGGAGGTGGGCCGATGATCATTCGATGCGCCACGACTGCATTCATCCTCGCCACTAGCCTGGCCTCGGTCGCCTTTGCACAGCAGCCGCCCAAACCGGCGGCGCCGGCGGCGCCGGCCGCGCCCGCCCCCGCCAAGCCCGCCGCGACCGCGCCGACGCCTGCGCCCGGCGGGGGCGATGCGCCGCAACCCACCCTGCTCGGCCAATATGCCGATTGGGGTGCGTATACCGCCTCGCCCGGCGGCAACAAGGTTTGCTTTGCGCTCGCCAAGCCGAAGACCACGAAATTGGAACCCGCCGGACGCCCGCGCGGTCCCTCGTACCTGTTCGTTTCCACGCGTCCCTCCGACAAGGTCAAAAACGAGGTATCGGTCATCATCGGATATCCGTTCAAATCGAGTTCGGACGCCACCGCCGAGATCGGCACCGCCAAGTTCGCGATGTACACCCAAAACGACGGCGCTTGGATCAAGAACGTCGCCGAGGAGGCGCGCATGATCGATGCCATGCGCAAGGGCGCTGACCTGACGGTGAAAGGCACCTCGGGCCGCGGCGCGGAATCGACCGATCAGTACTCCCTCAAAGGCCTCGCGCAGGCGCTCGACAAGATCGAGCAGGAGTGCAAGTAGCGCTGCCGCCGAGCCGGAACTTCGCGGAACCGAAAAAATTCGTGGGTTAAGCGGCCAAAGCCCTCGTTCAAGGGTTGGCGGCAATGGTCAGCGGTGCATACCTGCGTCGGCAGGCAGAGACTCTGATTACGATGTCCCGAGCCACCTTCGATCTTACGATCGCGGGTCGGCTGCGGCGAATGGCGGCGGAACTTAAAGCCAAGGCGGCCGAGCAGGACGACGAGCTTGCTTTCACCGAACCTACGGTGAATCTCAAGAGATCCGCCCGGATCTAAGCGCTCGTCCCTCGGATGGTTGAGCGTCAGCGAACCATCCTCTCTCCCCGGACCGCCGTCCCGAATCCATTTGCAGTACGCGGTCTGCCGGTTGCGTCTTCTGCCCATCCATGTCGGAATGGTAGCGGCGAGGTGCGCGCATGATCCGGGTCGGCATCGGCGGCTGGGTGTTCGAGCCCTGGCGCGGCGAGTTCTATCCGAAGGGGCTGCCGCACGCGCGTGAACTCGAATATGCGAGCCGCAAGCTCACCAGCATCGAGATCAACAGTACCTTCTATCGCACGCAAAAGCCGGACAGCTTCCGCAAATGGGCGGCCGAGACGCCGGACGATTTCGTGTTCGCGCTCAAAGGTCCGCAATTCGCGACCAACCGCCGCGTGCTGGCCGAGGCCGGTCCTTCAATAGAGCGGTTCTTCGCCAGCGGCGTGCTGGAACTGAAGTCGAAGCTCGGTCCGGTGCTCTGGCAGATGGCGCCGACCAAGAAGTTCGATCCGGCGGACTTCGCCAGCTTTCTCGCGCTCCTGCCACAAACGCTCGATGGCCGGCCGATCCGTCATGCCGTCGAGGTTCGCCACGCGAGCTTCCTCGCGCCGGATTTCATCGAATTGCTGCGCAAGTTCTCGGTGGCGGCGGTCGTGGTCGAGTCCGACAAGCATCCGCTGATCGCCGACCTCACCGGCGACTTCGTCTATGCCCGCCTGCAGCGCACCTCGGAGAAGGAGAAGACGGGCTATCCGCGGCGCGCCCTCGAGCTGTGGGCCAAGCGCGCAGGCCATTGGGCCGCAGGCGCCGCCGCGGACGATCTCGCCACCATAGCAGCGCCATTGCCGGCGCAAGGTCGCCGTGATGTCTTCATCTACATGATTTCGGGCGCCAAGGTCCGCGCGCCAGCCGCGGCGATGGCGATGCTCGAGCAGTTGAAGGGCGGATGATCCGGGGGACGTTACGTCCGCGCATAGCGGTCGG
>DASSGH010000162.1:0-20075 GCA_035693615.1 Xanthobacteraceae bacterium | reverse complement strand
GTAATGCGCGGTGTCGACCGTGAGGCAGAACGCGGTGTAGCCGTGGGCAATGGCGCGCTCGACGTGATCGTCGACCCAGGCTTCGTCGCCGCGCACATAGAGCTGATAGAAGCGCAGCGCCTTGGGCGCCGCCGCCGCGAGCTGCTCGAGGCCTGGGTCGCAGACCGAGCTGAGCATGTGCGCGGCGCCGAACTTGTCGACCGCGCGCACGACCGATTCGGCGCCGGCGGCATGAAAGCTCTCCAAGGAGCCGACCGGCGCGAGCACGACCGGCAGGCGAAGTTTGCGCCCGAATTCGCTGACGGAGGAATCGACCTTGCTGACGTCGCGCAACACGCGCGGCCGGAAGGCGATGGCGTCGAGCGCCATGCGATTGCGCCGGAGCGTGGTCTCCGATTCGACGCCGCCGACGATGTAGTCCCAGTCGTTCTGATTGAGGTTCTGCCGCGCTTTCGCAACGAGCTCATGCAGGTTGAGCAGATCGGCGGGCGCCGCGGCGGCGTCGTGCACGGACGCTTGCGTGGGACTGCGGTCTTGCATGCAAACCAGATGGCAAAAAGGACGAGGCCGGCATGATGCCCATCCTCGCGATCCGTCGTCAACCAGCCGCGGACTTGCTAGCTTGCCGCCCGGGGAAGGGAGAGATGCGATGACAGCGCATGAGCCGTCGACGCCGGTCCGCATTGTCGTCATGGAGGGCGACGGCATCGGGCCGGAGATCACCGCCGCCACGATGGAGGTTGTTCGCGCGGTCGATGCCCGCTTCAAGCTCGGTCTTAGCTTCACCCCGGTAGCGATCGGGCTTGCCGCGCTGCGCGCGCATGGCACGACCTTGCCGGAGGCCGCGCTCGCGGCCGCCAAAGCGGCGGATGGCGTGATCCTCGGCCCGGTGTCGCACAACGAGTATCCGCCCTTGGCGCAAGGCGGCCGCAATCCGTCGGGCGAGCTGCGCAAGCATCTCGACCTGTTTGCCAACATCCGCCCGGCGCGCAGCCGCGGCGGCTTGCCGTCCCGCTGCGGCTCGCTGGTCGACCTCGTCATCGCGCGCGAGAACACCGAGGGCTTCTATGCCGATCGCTCGATGTTTCTCGGCTCCGGCGAGTTCATGCCGACCGCGGACCTCGCGCTTTCCGTGCGCAAGATCACGCGCGCCGGTTCGACGCGGATCGCGCAGGCCGCTTTCGCGCTCGCCGCGCGCCGGCGCAAGAAAGTGACCGCCGTGCACAAGGCCAATGTGCTGCGCGTCTCCGACGGGCTTTTCCTCGAGTGCGTGCGCGCGGTGGCGTCGCGCTCACCCGGCGTGGAGTACGAGGAACGCATCATCGACGCCATGGCCGCGCTGCTCGTGCGCGATGCCGCCGCGTTCGACGTGATCGTCACCACCAACATGTTCGGCGACATTCTCTCCGATCTCGCCGCCGAGATCAGCGGCAGCCTTGGCCTTGCCGCTTCGCTCAATGCCGGCGACGCGCACGCGGTGGCGCAGGCCCAGCACGGCTCGGCGCCCGACATCGCCGGGCAGGATCGCGCCAACCCGGCCTCCCTCATCGGCTCGGCCGCGATGCTGCTCGCTTGGCTCGGGGAACGCAGGAGCGATGGTCGCTTTCTGCGCGCCGCCGCGGCCATCGAGGAGGCGCTCGATCGCGCCATTGCCAACCCGCAATGGCGCACCCGCGACCTCGGCGGCTCGTTGGGGACGAAAGCGTTCGCGGCGCGCGTCGCCGCGCTCGTGCCGGAGGTAGCTGGCTCCGGGTGATGCGCCGTCAAAAGCGGCGGCAGCCGTCAGCCAGGATGCTTGCCGAGACTGCGCGTCAACAGTCGCCCGAGCCGGTCACAGAAGGTGCGCGCGTCCGCGGGCCGGTCGCCGTCGAGCACGCGCGCTTCGTCGAACAACAAGTGCGCGGCGTCCTGCTTGAAAGCCAGATCCTCGTCGCCGAGCGATGCGAGCGCCCGGACGATCTCGTGGCGCGGATTGATTTCCAAGATCGGCTTGGCGGCGCTCTGGATGCGGCCGCTGCCGGCGAGGATCTTTTCCAACTGGCGATCGAGGCCGGTTTCGGAAGCGACCAGACAAACTGCGCTCTCGGTCAAGCGATCCGAGGCGCGCACGTCCGATACAGCCTCGCCCAAGGTCTCCTTGACGAAGCCAAGAAAATTCGTGACCGCCTGGTCGGTCTCGCTCGCGCTCTCATCCTTGGCGTCGAGGCGCGGGATCAGCGCCAAATCCGCCGCTCCTTGGGTCACCGATTTGAACGGCTTGCCGTCGAAGGCGGGTGCCGAAGTGACCCAGAAGCTGTCGATCGGGTCGGCCAACAGGAGCACCTCGACGCCGCGGGCGCGGAAGCCTTCCAGATGCGGCGAGGCTTCGAGGCGGGCCATATCCTCGCCGGCGAGATAGTAGATCGCGGTCTGGTTCGCTTTGAGAGACGCGAGGTACTCTTTCAGGCTCCGCCGGGCATCGCCCGAGGCGGTGGTCTTGAACCGGCACAGGGCGAGTAGCGCGTCGCGTCGCTCGAAATCGCCGTAGATCCCTTCCTTCAGCACGGCGCCGAAATTGTCCCAAATCTTGGCGTAGGTCGCGGGCTCCTTCTCCGCGAGCTTCTCGAGCTCGCCGAGCACCCGGCTCGTGACCGCCTTCCTGATCGCCGTCAGGATCGGGCTTTCCTGGATCATCTCGCGCGATAGGTTGAGCGGCAGATCGGACGAATCGACGAGCCCGCGGACGAAGCGCAGGTAGCGCGGCAAGATCTCGGCGTCGTCGGTGATGAAGACGCGCTTCACGTAAAGCTTGATGCGGCCTTTGCGATCGACATCGAAAAGGTCGAATGGCCGCGAGCCGGGAACGAACAGGAGAACGGTGTATTCGTGCCGGCCCTCGGCGCGGAAATGCAGCGTCAGGTCGGGCTCGTCGAGCTGGCCCGCGATACTGCGGTAGAAGTCGGCGTAATCCGCGGCCGAGATCTCGGATTTTGGCTTGGCCCAAAGCGCGGCGCCGTCGGCGAGCTCTAACGGCGCCTCTCCCGGTTTTTCCACGATGGAAATGGGGACCGGCACGTGCCCGGATTGCGCCCTGATCATGCGCTCGAGCCGGAAGCGCTCGCTGTAGGACTTGGCATCCTCGGACAGATGCACAACGACGCGGGTGCCGCGGGGCGGCGCGTCAGCGAGCGCCGCCGGCGCCACCGAAAAGGTGCCCTTGCCGTCGGACGACCATTGCCACGCTTCCTCGCTCGCGGCGCGGCGGGAGAACACCTCGACGCGATCGGCAACCATGAAGGCCGAGTAGAAGCCGACGCCAAACTGGCCGATCAAGCTGGCGCTGTCGGAGCCCTGCGCCGCTTCCAGGCGATCCATGAAGGCCTTGGTACCCGAATGGGCGATTGTTCCGAGCCCCTGCACCAGCTCCTCGCGACTCATGCCGATGCCGTTGTCTTCGACGGTCAGGCATTTCTTATCGGGGTCGATCAGGATCATGATGCGCAGCGCCGGATCGTCTCCCAGTAGTTCGGGATGGGCGATCGCTTCGTAGCGCAGCTTTTCGCAGGCGTCGGCGGCATTCGAGATCAGTTCGCGGAGGAAGACCTCTTTGTCGGAATAGACGGAGTGGACGATCAGGTGCAGCAGCCTGGCCACATCGGCATCGAATGCGCGGCTTTCCTGACGGCTCTCATCGACGACGCTCATGACGGGCAAATCCCCTTGGCAAACGAGATTAGTGACGGCGCTCGGCGTTCGACGACGTGGTTGAGCCGCAAGCAATTTTCAAGGGCGAACAAACATGGAACGCACATTCGTGCTGCATGCCGTAGGTCATAGACGATTGATTGACCCGATTATTTGCTGGCCTTCACCGGGTCCTTCACGTTTTCGATCTCATCAATATCAACGTTGACAATTTTCCCGTCGATTTTTTCCACTCGGCGAATGTAAATCGTCTGCACAACGTCGCGGGTTTCCGGATCGATCAACATGGGGCCGCGGGGACTTTCCCACTGCATGCCTTTTGCCGCTTGCACCAAGCTATCACCGTCGGCTTTTCCACTCGTCTTTTTCAGCGCCTCATAGACAACGTGCATTCCGTCGAATCCTCCGACTGAGAAAAAGTCCGGATTGCGGTTGAATTCAGCGTTATACGCCTTCACGAAAGCCTCGTTCTTTGGCGAGCGATGATTGTAATCGTAATGCTGCGCGCTGAGCCTGCCGATCGCCAATTCGCCCAAGCCTTTGATCGCGGTCTCATCGACAGCCTCACCAGAACTCATGATCTTGATCTTGTTCGGATCAATTTCGCGCTCGGCAAAGGCCTTCCCGAGCGCAGCGGGCTGCGATCCGCCTGGCACGAATACGAAAATTGATTCCGGGTTCGCATCCTTGATGCGCTGGACGAACGGAGCAAAATCCGGGTTCGCCAGGGGGGTACGTACCGAGCCGATGATCTCTCCGCCACTGTCCTTGAAGCCGCGCTGAAAGTACTGTTCCCCATCGATACCTGGCCCGAAATCCGTGACCATCGTGTAGGCCTTCTTGATCCCGCCTTTTGTCGCCGCCCAAACGCCAAGCGCCTGGGCGACCTGCGGCAGGGTGAACGAAGTGCGCACAATGTAGGGCGATTTGGTTGTCAGCATCGACGCGGTCCCGTTCATGCTGACCATGAACTTCTGGCTTGCGGCGGACACGTCGGCGGCGGCGAGCGCTTCCGGTGAGGTCGGGAATCCCGCCAGGACATCGACCTTGTCGCGCACCACGAGTTCCTGCGCCAGCCGTTTGGCCACGTCGGGGTTCGGTCCGCCGGAATCTCTTCGGATGATCTCAATTTTACGGCCGGCAACCGTGTCGCCCTGCTGCTTCATGTAAAGTCTAACGCCGTTATCCATTTGCTGAGCAGTGTCCGCAAACTGCCCGGAGTAGGTGGCGATAATTCCGATCTTAATCGGTTCCTGGGCGTCGGCCGGGAAAGCGATGGATAGGGCTGCGACCAAGGCGGCGACGGCGAGCGCGACAGGCTTCATGTTTTCATCCCTCGGCAACATTACGCTTGGGCAAACAATATCATCCCGTGCGACCAAGGAACACGTTCCAAACCCGCCTGCGGTGATCTCAGACTCTTCGCACCCCAGACATTCCCGCTGCCGCCGATCTGTCCCGATCGATGAAAGCGACCAGCTCTTTTGCGGCGTCGGTGAACAGTTGGAGTTTTCCGGTGTCGAGCGGCTCGCTCAGCAGCTGAAGCAGGAAATTGTCCGCGCCCTCAGCAAAGGCTGGTCCGAGCCCACAAAAGAAAAAGCCGAGAGTCCGGGCAGCATCCGTTAGGAGCGGAAGACCGGGATCGCCGAGCGGTCCGGAGAGTTGTATGGAGCTCGCGCCCAGCCCCTGGACGTCACGCAAGGCCTGGCTAAGTTCGATCGCGACATTCGGACCGACCCGTTCGAAATGGATCATGCCGTAACCGCGATCGTTGACCTTGATGCCGGTGCGCGACTCGCGGGCGACGACGGCCGATGGCGCAGCAACCGACGCGGTCACACCCAGGCCCGCGTAGATCTTGAGCAGTATCTCGCGATAGGCCGCGGGGGCGTAAATCGTGCGCGCGGTGGGCTGCTGCACGAAACGGAAGGTGCGGAGATAGCTCTGGCGTTGGCCAGCGGTGGGGCAAGCCACATCTTTGGGTCGGAAACTCTCGGGATTAGCGCCAAGCAGCACGGCGCAGACCGGCATGCCGGCACGCTCGTCGTTGCGCTGCGAGAAGGTATGAATCGTGAGAGGCTCGGCATAAATTCCGTGCAGACCGCGCTTTGGCGCTTCCTCGCGGAGTCGCTCGGTCATGCGTTCGAGCAGATGATGGCCCCGGTAAGCGGGAAGCACGACGGCTTCGCCCCGTTCGGCCACTAGCGCTCCAGGCTCCCGCTCAAGTGCGACATGGCCGATCACTTCGCCCCGGTCGTCTCGGGCCACCACGGGAATGAGCTCGCCCCTGTCGACCGTGTCCCAGTAGCGGTGCGGCGAGAAAACCTCCGAGTGCACATAGTGATGGCCATAGACTTCGAGGAAGCAGCGCGCGATTGCCGCCGCATCGTTTTTCTGCGGCAGATCGATGACATAGTCGCGCGCTGCCGCCGGTGCGGCCGGCGTGGACAACGGCGCCTCAACCGCCGAGGCATGAGGCTCGCTGTCCCCGGTCAGGCTACGGTGAAGGCTGATCTCCCATCCGTCGATTCCGTGTGCGTGGCAGGAGATGCCGGCGTCGCGGCGGATGCGACCGGCAAGCGACGCCGCAATATTCGAGAATCGAGAATGGCCATGCAGCAAGATCCTGGTCTTGACGTCCCGGTGCGAGCGCATCAGCGCGATGCGAGCACCGTCGAGAGGCGATCCCTGCGTGCAGATTGTCAGCCAGGCCTGGGCGGTATCGTCCGCGATAAGGCTGGCAACGGACGCGGGCACGCCCTCGGCGAGCGATGCCTCTCGGACGAAGGCGCGCACGAGTTCGCCTCGCGCGGGCTCGAGCGCGAGTTGCAGTTCAGAGACCCGCTGATGGGAAGGCGCTTTCACGCAATGCCTTATTCGATCACGCCGTCATGCCGAGATAATCCTCGAATGCATGTGCCAATTGCTACCTAATGCGCCGCCGCAAGGCCGCGTCACGGAATCGCCTGGGTTCGATTGAGGTAGAGGCGACACAGCGCGAACACGACTGGACCGCCCATTACGAAAATCGCGATCAGCGACAAACTGGTCTCTAGCGCCTGATCCGTGCCGGTGTAATTTGCCGGCGATGCATAGGGGAGCGGGACGCCGCCGATCAGCGGCGTGATGATGATGCCGAGCGCCATGAGCCCATAGTAAAATACCGGCAGGCTCCAAAATATGGTCCAGTTCTGCATCAGGTCTTTCCGGGGCTGTTCGGTGTAGCGGCTGGCGAACAGCAGATAGACGAGCATGAAGACGAAGACGGTGCCGAACCAGCCGGCGTAATTATGGAGAGGAACGCCGAAATAACCGCCGCCATCGTGCCAGATCCAGTCACCCATCACAGTTGATTGGTAAGGATCCATGGCGACGTCCCAGCTGACCATGATAAGTGCTCCCGCCAGCGACGCGGCAAGGATTGCCCGACCCGCGACGGGCTCCAGCAGCGACAAGATGATGCGTGCGATCACCAAAGATGCATAACCGGTTGCCAAGTAGCCAATCTGGATCAGCGGCGGAACGCCCAGCAATTTGGGTCCGAGCAAGTCGGTATAGTGATAGCGACCAAAGATGAGCCCGGTCGCCACGCCGATCGCTTCTGAAGTGAAACTGACGGCAACCGTGATGAGAATGAAAGCAACTATGTTGCGCCAGCCAAGAGCAATGTATCCATGCGCGACAACAAAGATCAGCGCCGCGAGCAACGTCAGGACCGCATTCGCATTAGCGCCGATACCGACCAGCGGGCCAAAATCGAGAATCGCGATAAAGGCAAGCGCCGCAATCATAACCGCTAAAAGCGCCAGTGCGGACGGCGGCCGCGAAGGTCCGAGCTTATTCATGGCGCGTCCTTTTAAGGCATCAGGATGAGGATTGATCGCTCGCGGGAGGCGCCTTGGGCTAAACCTGAATCGTTTTGAATCTACGTGCGGGCTGCCGACCTCGCTGTGCTTACAATCCAATGATAGCACGTCAAGGGTACAGCAGGAGACTGCTGCGCTGCAGGATTTGGCCGGCTTATGACCGGTTCGGTTCAGGAGTGGCTCGTCGGCCAGCGTGCCTGGTTTAACTGATCGCTCGGAAAGGGTATGGAAAGTCATCATGCTGGAGCATCTCAATCCCACTCCACGAAAACCGAGCCGGGTGGTCGTGCTCGGCGCCTACGGCTTTGTCGGCGGCACCTGCGCGCGCCGACTGGCGGCGCGCGGCGTTCCGGTGCTTCCGCTCGACAAGGACGACATCGACCTGATGGCATCGGGGGCGGCCGAGCAATTGCAAACGCGGCTCGCGCCCGACGACACGGTGCTCGTCGTCTCTGCGCGCGCGCCGTGCAAGGACACCGGCATGATGGTCGATAACATCCGTATCATGCATGCGGTCTGCAGCGCGCTCGAGCGCTCGAGCGTCAACCATGTCGTCTATTTCAGCTCGGACGCGGTCTATAGCGACGCGCCCGTCCCGCTGACCGAACAATCGCCGACCGAGCCCGTCTCCATGCACGGCACCATGCACCTCGCGCGCGAGCTGATGCTCAAGGCCATCCTCAAGGCGCCACTCGCGGTGGTACGTTCGACCTTGATCTACGGCGAGGGGGATCCGCACAACGGCTACGGGCCCAACCGCTTCCGTCGGTTGGCGGCGGCAGGGCAGGAGATCGTGCTGTTCGGCGAAGGCGAGGAGCGGCGCGATCATGTGCTGGTCGATGACGTGGCGGAAATCGTCTGCCGCGTGATCGAACATCGCAGCCGGGGCACGCTTAACATCGCAACCGGCGAGGTCTACAGCTTCCGCGACATTGCCGAGCGCGTCGCCGCCATGGCCAAGCCCGTGGTGGCGGTACGCGGGACACCGCGGCAGGGAGAGATGCCGCACGGCGGCTACCGACCGTTCGACATCGCGGCCTGCCGCCGCGCGTTTCCGGATTTCCGCTATACGTCGCTCACCGATGGCTTGAACCGGGCGGGCGGCGGCCAGCGAAAGGCATGATGCTATTCCCGGCCGGCTAAGGCATCAGGTGCCACGGCCCCACAGGGCGCAATAGCGCCGCGCGACCATCGGCAGACCGTTGGCGTAGCCCGGCATGCTCTCGTACTTCGGCAGCTTGAAGTCCTTCTCGGCCTCGTCCCAGCATTTTCCGCCCTGACCCATCTTTCTCATTTCCGCGGAGGCCTCCTGATACAGCGCTAGGACGTTCTTCGCGTCGTCCTTGGTGCCGAGGCGGCCGTTCGGCTGTCCGGGGTGGCCAGGGATCAGACGATCCCAATCCAGCGCCAGGACTTTGGTGATGAAGGCTTCGGTTTCGAGCGGGAAGAAGTCGATCATCCCGCGGCCCGGGAACGAACCGACCGGGATGGTGTCGACGATGAACACGATCTTTTCCTTCGGCAGCCGGATCACCAGATTGGAATCCGAGTGATTGGGACCGAGATAGAGCAGCTCGACCGAGGCGCCGCCGAGCTTGATGGTTTTCTTGCCGTCTATTGTCTGATCCGGCAGCACCGTGTTTGGGTCCTTGAGCGGAGCCAGATGCTCCGCGACCTTCTTGTGCCCAATGATTGTGGCCCCGGCGTCCTTGAACGCCTTGCCGCCGGCGATGTGATCGTAGTGATGGTGACTGTAGATCAGATATTTGATCGGCTTGTCGGTAACTTTCTTGATCTCGTCGACGTATTGCTGGCCGCCGTTTGGCCGGCCGTAGGCGATCGGGTCGGTCGCGATCACGCCGTCCTTAGTAACCACGAACATCGATTGATGGTTGCCATTGCGGAAGATGTAGACGTTGTCAGTGCCGTCAACCTTCGTGGTCTCGATCTGCGGCCGTTGCTGCGCCTGCGCCGGCATGCTGAGCATGGTGGCCAGCAGCGCGGCTCCGATGGATGTGAATAGAACCCGTGACATGGATCGCCCTCCTAAGCGGGAATCCGCACAATGACTCCCGAACTGGTTCAAGTTTTCGCGTTTTTCAGCCTTACTGCAAGCACGCGCGAGCATCATCGCCGGCGCGCGAACCGCGGTTCGTTGCCGCACGACGTTCGACGTCGAACGAACCATCGAGTTCAAATCACCGGGCTCCACGAGGCGGGGATGAGCCGATAGCCGCTGCCGGCCTTCTCGATGTCGCCGAGGCCGGGGAACGGGAAGTGATAGCCCGAGATCAAGAGCTTGTCGGCCGAAGCCATATCGTAGATGCGCCGGCGCGTCGCCACGGCCTTCTCCGGCTCGTGGTCGAACATCACCTGCCAATCGGAGTTGCGCAGGAATAGATCAGGCACATTGGTGACGTCGGCCTGGAAGAACAGCTGCGAAGACCCCGACGCGATGACAAAGGAGCAGCGACTCGCGCCCGCGGCCATGGCGGGCGGCGGCCGTCGCCGATGCTACTCATTCAGGGCGCAAGACAGAAGGTCATCCCAAGACGGATCATCGGCACATCATGCAGGAATGCGGAGCCGCGCGCCTGCCGCTATGAGTACACACGCTAGATCACGTGGCCGCTCGCCTCATCGATCAGGTGCATGTTGTCGAGGCTGGCGCAAAGCCGCAGCCGGGCCCCTTCGCGCGCCCCCGCGGTGGGACTCACGCGCCCGCACACCTCCACCTGGTTGATGCGGAAGAAGATCAGCGTTTCCATGCCCAACGGCTCGGCCACCTCGATCGCCGCATCGATGGCTCCCGCGTGCGCGCCCCCATTGCCCCTGTCTTCCGGCAGGTGTTCCGGGCGCAGCCCGAAGGTCAGGCCATCGCGCCCCACGTGCGCGCGGTAACGCTCGGCCCGCGTCGGCGGCACCGGCAATGCGATGTCCTGGCTCAACCGCACGCGCAAAGTGCCGTTGGCCTCTTCCAACCGGCAGGGCAGGAAGTTCATCGCCGGGGAGCCGATGAAGCCGGCGACGAAGCGCGTGCGCGGCGCGTGATAGAGCTCATTGGGAGGCCCGATCTGCTCGATCCGGCCGCGGTTCATCACCACGACGCGATCGGCAAGGGTCATCGCCTCGACCTGGTCATGGGTAACGTAGACGGTGGTGGTGCGCACCTTCTGATGCACGCGCTTGATCTCGGTTCGCATCTGCACGCGCAGCTTGGCGTCAAGGTTGGATAGGGGCTCGTCGAACAGAAACACTTTGGGGTTACGCACGATCGCTCGCCCCATGGCCACGCGCTGGCGCTGTCCGCCGGAGAGCTGGCGCGGCTTGCGGCCGAGCAGCTCGGCGATATCGAGGATGCGGGCGGCTTCGTTGACCCGGCGCGCGATTTCGTCCTTCGGGTAGCGTTTGAGCCGCAAGCCGAACGACATGTTCTCGAACACGGTCATGTGCGGATAAAGCGCGTAGTTCTGGAACACCATTGCCATGTCGCGGTCCTTGGGCGGCAGGTCGTTGACCACCTCGCCGTCGACCGTAATCTCCCCGCCGCTGACCTCTTCGAGCCCGGCGATCATCCGCAAGGTCGTAGTCTTGCCGCAGCCCGACGGCCCGACCAGCACCACGAATTCCTTGTCGGCGATGTCGAGATCGATGCCGCGCACCGCCTCGGTGTCATCGAAACGCTTGACGAGCTTGCGGAGTGAGACTTGCGCCATGGTGAACCGCTCTAGCCCTTGGTGGCGCCGGCGGTGACGCCGGCGATGGTCGCAGTCCATGAGGAAGGCATAGATGGCGGCGGCGCCGCGCCGAGCAGCGCTCCGGCCTTCCTGGGTTTCCTTCCGGCGCCGCCGAATTCTGCCGCCCGCAAGCGGGCCGTTTGGCTTCGCGCGTCGTTTCAGATGAAGCTTAGATCAACTTCGCCGCGCTTGTCAGCGATATTTGCGCGCTGGAGCGGCGCGGCTAGGCCACCGCGGCCTCCCGCTCGAAAGTTGTAAGCGGGACCGAGCGGCGGTCGAGCCGTAACGTCAGGCAGAAAGCGGAGCCGCCGCTGCGCAGGAACGAGGAGAGGGGGGTCGCGGCCACCTCGTATGCGCGTTCTGCGAGCTGCGCGCGCAGGCGCGGTCCGCAGCCCGACATGATCAGCGTGCTGCCGAGGCTGACCGCATTGGCGGCAAGACGGCGGCCGTCTTCGATCGCGATTTCGATCCGTTCCTCGGGCGCGACCCGCTCGCGGATCGCGGCCAGGCCGGCGGCGGTGAAGGCGCTCGGCAGGTACATGACCTCGCCGCCGGGCAGCGGCGCGAGCGCCGTATCCATGTGATAGAAGCGCAGATCCGCGAGTTCGAGCGCGACGACGTCCTGGCCGAACATGTCTTTAACCGCGCGCGCTGCGCCGGCGTCGGAGCGAGGGCCATAGCCCATCCAGAACAGATTTCGCCGCGCATCCCAAACGCAATCGCCGGCGCCTTCGAGCACGAGGCCCTTGGGCAGCTTGCGCACGGCGTCGATGAGGCCGCGCGCCTGCAACGCGCGAAACGCCGCTGCAAAGTGCCCTTCCTCCCGCTGCCGTTCCGGATAGCGAAAGCGTGCCAGCAGCGCCTTCCCGTCGAGCACCACGGCGGCGTTGGCGGTGAAGACGAGATCGGGCAGGCCAGCGACGGGCGGGACGAGCTCGATCGCCGCACCAAGCTTGACGAATTGGCGATGCAGCGCCGCCCATTCGCGCTCCGCGGCGGCGTGCGCGCCGGCATCGCCGGCCCAGCGCTTCGGCTCCATCCACGGATTGATGCTGTAGCTGACCGCGAAGTGCTCCGGCCGGCACATCAGGAACCGGGCGGTCGGGTTTTCGAGCAGCGCCATGTCCATCTCCCCGTGGCAGAGTTTTCCTCGGAATTCAGGCGGCGCGTGCGCGGCGGCGCGTGCCGCCGAGCTCGTGCAGGACTTCCTCGAACCGATCGAGCGCCCAATCGAGATCCGCGCGCGCGATGACGAGCGGCGGCGCGAGCCGCACGACGGTGTGGTGCGTCTCTTTCGAGAGCACGCCTTTTTCCAAGAGCCGCTCGCAGGCCTCGCGCGCGCTGGCGATGCTGGGATCGATCTCGGCGCCGGCCCACAGGCCGCGTCCGCGCACCTCCTTGAGCGCGCGACTGTCGATCGCGCGCAGGCGCTCCAGCATATGCGCCCCAAGCACGCGGCTCTTCTCCACCAACCCCTCATCGCGGATCACGTGGAGCGCCTCGAGGGCGACCGCCGCCGCGAGCGGGTTGCCGCCGAACGTGGAGCCGTGCGAGCCCGGCGTGAAAACGTCCATCACCTCGCGGCGCGCGACGAAGGCGGACACCGGTAGCATTCCGCCGCCCAGCGCCTTGCCCAGGATGACGCCGTCCGGACGGATGCCTTCGTGCTCATAGGCGAACCAGGCGCCGGTGCGGCCGAGCCCGGACTGCACCTCGTCGAGGATGAGCAGCACGCCGTGCGCATCGCAGATCCGGCGCAGTCCGGCGATGAAGCCCCCGGGCGGCACGATGACGCCCGCCTCGCCCTGGATCGGCTCGAGCAGCACGGCAGCAGTCTCACGCGTGATCGCGCGCTCGACCGCGGCGAGATCGCCGAATGCGACCCCCCGGAATCCGGGTGTGAACGGTCCGAAGCCGTCGCGGTAATCGGGCTCGGTCGAAAACGAGGTGACGGTCGTCGTGCGGCCGTGGAAATTGCCGTTGGCGACGATGATTTCCGCGCGGTCGGGCGCGATGCCCTTGACGCGATAGCCCCAGCGGCGCGCCGCCTTGATCGCGGTCTCGACCGCCTCCGCGCCGGTGTTCATCGGCAGCGCGGCGTCGAGTCCCGTGAGCTTGCACAACTCCTCGAGCAAGGCCCCGAGCCGGTCGTTGTAGTAAGCCCGCGAGGGTACGGCGAGGCGCTTGGCCTGTGCCGTCAGCGCGGCGCGGATGCGCGGATGCGCGTGGCCGTGGCTCGCGGCCGAATAGGCGCTCATCATGTCGACGTAGCGCCGCCCGGCCGTATCCCAGAGATACGCGCCTTCCCCGCGAGTGAGCACGACAGGAAGCGGCGCGTAGTTCGGCGCGCTGTAGCGGGCCTCGAGCTCGATGGCGTTCATGGCACGTCTCCGCATCGCTGCGGGCGAATCATCGCTCGCGTTGCAGAATCTATTTATGGGTTAGCTGCGGCTCGTGCGGCGGAAGTGAAGGCGCGGCGCGGCCAATTCGGCGGTCAACGCGGCTCGGCGCGGCGGAAACGGCGGTTGCGCTTCCCCTCGCGCCGCTGCGCTCCGCTCCGCGGGGGGAGGGTCGTGCTGCAGCGGATCCCGGGACACGCGGCTATTTGGTTTTTGTCGTCTGCCCCAGCAGCGATACGGGATATCCGGCGAAGCGGCGGACCGGGCGCAACGCCACATGGCTGACGATGCGCGCGACGCCGAGATTTTCGTCGTCGATAAGCGCGGTGGTGAGCTCCTCGTAGGCCGCAAGATCGGCGCAAACGAAACGCGCCACGTAATCGACTGTGCCGCTCACTTCCCAGCACTCCACGACTTCGTCGATCGCGCCAAGCCGCTTCTCGAAGCGGCCACGGTTGGCGTGCCGCTCCAGGATGATTTCGGCGATGATGTTGACCGGCCGCGACAGGCGGCCGAGCTCGAGCACGGCTTGATAGCCGGCGATGACGCCGGCGGCTTCCAGCCGCCGTACCCGCTCGAGCGAGGCGCGTGGCGACAATCCCACCGT
Source organism: Xanthobacteraceae bacterium (assembly GCA_035693615.1). Classification (GTDB taxonomy): domain Bacteria; phylum Pseudomonadota; class Alphaproteobacteria; order Rhizobiales; family Xanthobacteraceae; genus VAZQ01. The sequence continues at coordinate 5,782 of DASSGH010000162.1, read as the reverse complement.
CTGCGCCAGTTTTTGGATGGTCGAACGGCCGTCGCGCTGCAGCGCCGCCAAAATCTTGACGTCGATGCGGTCCAGGGCCGGCGGGCGCTTGGCGGGCATTGACGTCTACGTCCCTAGATGCGCGGTGTGGTCGATCGATCGATTCTTTTCTGGCGCGTACCGCGTCAGATCAGGGGGTAGGCGCGTAACGGGCGAAGACGAAGTCGCGATCTTTGGCAGGCTGATGGCAGGGAAAGCAAGTCTTGTGCAGCGCCTGGTCGCCGGGTCTGCCATTCTTGAAGTCGGCAAATCCCCAGCCGGCAGTCGCGGCGTACTTCTTTGAGTCCTTGACCATGAACTGAACATTCTCGGCGGACCCGGCAACGGAAGATTGGAGCCCGGCACCGGGAAAGCCGCTGGCTAAGACCTTGTCGTTTTCGTCCGACGAGACTTCATTCCAATGCAGCGCGGCAATGATTGTGCCGTCCGGGAACGGGAGCGTCCCGTCGCGAAACGCCTTGATCGCAATATCGTTGCCCAATTGGGCGCGCAACTGTTTCAAGTTGTTTCCTGTCAGGCGGGCGACGGAGATCAAGCGCCAGTCACGGTATCCGGCCGGAATTGTGATGCCATAGATCGGGGAGGCATGACTCTCAGTTTGCGGTTGGCCCTGCTGGCTCTGTGCCGTGGATTTCGCGACGTAGAGAGTGCAGACGGTGATTGTGGCGCAAACGCCCAAAGCACCGAGAACCTGCCCGGTGGCGGCAAGTGTCATGATCTCCTCCCTATCGGCGCGCGACTGACCCACGCAGATTGGCTCTCATCGTGCAGGATAGAACAGTACGGGTTTCCTCAGTTCAGTCGGAGCTCAGTGATGTGTCGTGGATTGGGCCGGAGTTCACCTCGCTCGACGCGCTTGACGATGTCGGTCAGTAGCGAGTTGGCTTGGCACGTCAGACCAACCTTCTCGCCCTCTCGCACGACCAATCCATTGAGAAATTCGATTTCCGTGCGCCGGCCCTTCTGCATATCCTGTCCCATCGAAGGCCGTTGTTCGGCGGCGGTGCGCTTGCTCTGTCTGAAGCGCTCCTCATCGCAGGTGCGCATCGCTGCTTCATCGCCTTCTGCCGCGCGCGCAATCATCTCGGGGGGTAAGTGGTAGATCTCCTCAAGCCGGTAGCCGAGCGCTTGCCCAACACGGATTGCTTCGCTGCCAACGCGGGTAGAGAAATGACGGAGCGCATCATTGTGCAGCACCTCGCTGCTGGTCAGTCCGGTACAGGCGGCGATCCCGTTTGCCATCGCGTTGGTGACCAACTTCGACCAGCGCTCGCCCCAGAGATTAGCGGTCACCTTGGCGCTATCCGCATAAGCGACTAACCGACAGACCTCCTCGGCCCGCGGCGTAATGCGGCCGTGCACCTCGCCGGTGCGAAACACGGTGTGCGCCTTTCCGCCCTTGCCAGCCCCGCGGTGGATCAGGCCGGGCTCCGGGAGGTTGACCGTGATGCTGCTCGCGATGCAGCCAAGCGTCTTGCCCCAGCCGACGATCGCAGCGATCGTCTCTTCGTTTATGCAATTCTGGAGCGAAACCACATAGCCGTCAGGCGCCAGATATTGACGGATCATCATTGTCGCCCAGGCTGTGTCGTAAGACTTCATGCAGACGAACGCGATATCGAATGGCTTCTCTTTGGCGATCTGCTGCACGTCTGTGACATGCAAGGCGCGTACGGGCACACGGAATTCCGGCACGTCCTTGGCGTGCGTCACACGCAGTCCGTGCTTTCGCATGTGATCGACATGCGCGGGCCAGGGGTCGATGAAGGTAACGTCCTCACCGGCCTGCACCATATGAGCGCCGGCATACCCGCCGACCGCACCAGCTCCGACAATCGCTATCTTGTGGCTCAAGACTTTCACCCCACGCTAGGGTCTGATGCCCGCATCACGAATCACTTTGGCCCATTTTGGCATGTCTGCCTCAATCCGCGCCTTGAACTCATCTGGCGGCACGGCAGCCGGCTCGTAACCAATTGCCTCCATTTTCTTCTTGACGTCCGGCGAGGCAACCGCACGCGCGATTTCGCGGTAGAGTAGATCGATGATGTCGCTTGGTGTGCCCATGGGTACCCACACGCATTGCGGCGCCTCGTGCACTTGGCCAGGTACGCCGGCTTCTTCCATGGTCGGCACGTCGGGAAGTATCGCCATACGCTTTGCGCTCGTGACCGCAAGTGCCCGCAAGAGACCTTCTTTGATCTGCCCAGACGCTGCTGGCAGCGTCGAGAATGCGACCGGTGTGTGGCCCGCGACCACCGACTGCACCATCGGTCCGCCGCCGCCGAACGGCACCATCACGATGTCGAGCTTAAGCGACAGTTTGAACAGCTCTGTTGAGAGATGCGGGGGCGTACCAACGCCTGCTATGGCAAAATTAGTGTACCTTCCAGCGCGCACGAGCGTGACGAGTTCCTGCACGCTTTGAGCGGGCACCGACGGATGCACCACAAGCACCTCAGGCGAAGTTGCTCCGATGATGATCGGCTCGAAATCCTTCACAGGGTCATAGGGAATCTGCGAATAGAGGCTGGCATTGATCCACACCGCCGAACTTCCAACCATCAGCGTATAGCCATCCGCCGGCGCCCGCGCCGCAACAGCCGTACCGATATTGCCGCTAGCGCCGGGGCGGTTCTCAATAAAAAATTGCTGCCCAAGCTGCTCGGATAGCTTTTGTGCGATCAGACGAGCGAAGATATCCCCTGGACCACCCGCGGCGAACGGCACGATTATCCGCACAGGCCGACTGGGATAGCTGTCTTTGGTCGTTTGCCCCTGCGCCGTGCCGCCGAGAAGCAGGGCGAAGCCGATCGATATCGCGATCCAGTTGCGCACGTTCGGGTCCTCGATTGCGCAGGATAATGTTGCGCGTCCAGCATCACGCCGCAACCGTCAGGGCTGCAACAGGAATCTCGGCCACCTTGCGGTAGACCCGCTTTCGCCGAGCTGACAACAGGCATAAGATTTGCTCGATCGGTTCGACATCATTGTCGGGAGGAGCACCATGGACCTCATCGCCGACCGCGGCCGACGCGTTGCGATCGAAGAGCTCAACACCACCCGGCTGCTCGCCCACGCACGCAAGCAGGCGCAACAGCGCAAGCTCGACGACGTGCTTATCGTCGACGTCGATGCGCACCATTACGAGAACGAATGCCTGGACGAGTTCCTTCCCTTCATGGAGAACGACGTCCTGCGCCAGCTTACGCTCGGCGGCCGCGGCAAGGGGCGCGGCAGCATCGTTCCTACTAATGCGGTCGGATTTCAGGAGATGGGCGGGCGCATCACCCGCTATCCCATGCGTTCATCGGAGAAGACTTCGCAAGGCAAGCTGCGCGACATCGAGCTCGGGCATCGCTGGATGGACGCGCTGAGCGTCGACTATTCCTGCCTGTTCCCGACCTTGATGCTCGCCGTCGGGCTGCACCCGGATCCGGACATGGAGGTCCAGCTGTGCTGGGCCTACAATCGGTGGCTGACCGAAAAGGCACTGCCCGAAGGCGGCGGCCGCTTCTACTCGATGTTGACCTTGCCGCTCTCGGACCCCGACGCGGCGCTGCGCCAGATCGAGACCTTCGGGGCGCGCAAATACGTCACAGGCTTCATGATCACGTGCGTGCGCAGCCTGGCGGTGCATCACAACTCGCATATGAAGATCTACCGGGCGTTGGAGGAGCGCGGCCTGGCGCTCGCGTTCCACTCGGCCATCAATCCGGGCGAGGCCGTATTCAAGAATCTCAATCGCTTCGCCTCCGTGCACGCGCTCGGATTCCCGTTCTACAGCATTCTTCACATGACCAATTGGGTTACGAATGGGCTCGGCGAGCGCTTCCCGAAGTTGCCCGTGATTTGGATCGAGGGCGGACTCGCGTGGATCCCGTTCCTGATGCAGCGGCTCGACCACGAATACATGCTCCGCAGCTCTGAATATCCGCTGCTGAAGAAAAAGCCGAGCGACTACATGCGCAACATGTACTACGCCTCGCAGCCGATGGAGGCGGAGAACATGCGGGGGCTCGCCTGCACGTTCGAGATGATCAACGCCGAGACCCAGCTGCTCTACGCGTCGGATTACCCGCATTGGGACTTCGAGGTGCCCAGCGCCATCTGGGACCTGCCGTTCCTCTCGGAGAAGGCCAAGCACAACATCCTCGGCGGCAACGCCGCCCGGCTGTTCAAGCTGCCGCCGCGCAGCCCGCAGCAACGGACCAATCTCGAGCGCTTCGGCAATCTTGCGGCGTGACGAGGGTTGATGCGGAGCGTTTGCACTGACGCGGCCGTCGTCATTGCCGGGCTTGATCCGGCAATACACCGCTTACAAAGTTTTTTCGATGGATGCAGCCGGCGGAACGTGAGCTTGAAAAACGTGCTTGCCTAGATCCTAGTCGAGCGTGATGCCCACCGACTTGATGACTGCGTTCCACCGGGCGATTTCCGACCTGAGCAGCTTTCCCAGCTCCTCGGGCGAAGAAGGCGCAGCCAAGTAGCCCATTTCCAGCAGCTTGGCTTTGAGCGCCGTTTCGCCCAGCACGGTATGGGTATCGGCGCTGATCTTGCCGACGATCTCGCGCGGTGTCTTGGTCGGAACGAACAGCGCCTGTGTCGACACGACTTCGTAGCCCGGGACATACTCGGCGATGACGGGCACGTCCGGGGCTGCCGCATTTCGCGTCGGTCCGGTGCTGGCCAGGACGCGAACCTGCCCCGACCGCGCGTACGAAAGCAGCGTGCCGCTGCCGAAGTAGCAATCGACGCGACCCGGTATGAGGTCCGAGAAAGCGGGCGCTGCGCCCCGATAGGGCACGTGCGTCATCTTCATGTTGGCCATTTGCAGGAACATCATCTCGGCCAGGTACGGCGCGCTGCCGGTGCCCGGCGACGCCATCGTGAGTTGACCCGGTCGGGATCTGACATAGTCGACGAATTCTTTCAGCGAATGGGCCGGCGAGGAATTCGGCACGAACATGAAATAGTCCACCTTGGCCACAAGCGAGACCGGCGCAAAATCCGCGATCGCGTCGTAGCTCAGCTTGCGATAGAGGCTCGTGTTCGCGGCGATGGCGCCGGGGTCGAACAAGACGGTGTATCCGTCGGGATCGGACTTCGCCACGTATTCGGTGCCGAGGTTGTTGCCGGCGCCCGGCCTGTTCTCGATGAACACCTGCTGGCCCCACATCGCCGAGAGCTTGTCGGCAAGTATGCGCGCGACGGTATCCGTCGGACCTCCGGCGGCGACCGGCACGATGATGCGCACGGCTTTGCTCGGGTAGCCGGCCTTCAGCGCCTCTGCGCGCGCCGCGAGCGGCCACGCGGCCGCGCCGCCGCCAAGCAGGATGATAAAATCGCGCCGTCGCATACCTGACACGAGGGCTTCCCCCCTCGCAGTCGGTCCACCGCATCCTCAGTCTACCACCGACCTGGTGGCAGGTCCTTGGGGCAGGCCCGAATTGTTCTGAATCAGGCCCGATGTCCGCTATGGATCATTCGCGTCGCTGCAAAGCGCGTACTACTTTCGCTGGATGTCCGCTTTATCGGGTGGTCTCAACGGGTCGACGCAACACTCTATCCTGAAAGGGAAAGATGGAGTGTTCGGCAATGTGTCGAGGTTATTTTCGAGGCTTTACGGCATCAGAGAAAACAGAGCTTTGGGATCGCTGGCAGCGGGGCGAGTCGCTGAAAGCGATTGGGCGAGCGTTTGGTAAGCCATCATCGTCCATTTATTTTCAGCTGGCCCCACACG
>DASSGH010000161.1:0-25362 GCA_035693615.1 Xanthobacteraceae bacterium | reverse complement strand
CGCCAAGGGCCGGGTCTCGATCCCGGCGCCGTTTCGCGCGGTGCTCGCGCGCGACGGTTTCGAGGGCCTCTATTGCTATCCGACGCTCGACCGCCCCGCGCTCGACGCGGGCGGCAATGCGCTGCTCAGGGAGATCGAGACCCTGATCGCGCGCTTTCCACCCTATTCCGAAGAGCGCGAGCAATTCTCGGCGGCGCTTTACGGTACGAGCGAGGTCCTGAAGATCGACGGCGAGGGGAGAGCAATTCTCACCGAGCCGCTCAAAACTCACGCCGGCATCAAGGACGAGATCACCTGTGCCGGTCTCGGCCACAAGTTTCAGATCTGGGAGCCCGGCCGTTTTCGCGTGGAACTCGCGGAGGCCACCGAGAAGGTTCGCGCGCTCAAGCGGCAGTTTTCCCGGGTAGCGGCGGACGGCCCGCACGGAGCACGGGAATGATGGCGAGCCGCGACAGCGCGGGCGCTGTCGCTGGCGGACTGGCTCGTCACATTCCCGTGCTCGGCGGCCGCACGGTTGAATGTCTCAATGTGCGTGCCGGCGGGGTCTACATCGACGGCACCTTCGGCGCCGGCGGCCACAGCCGCGCGATTCTCGCTGCGGCGGATTGCACCGTCATCGCCATCGATCGCGATCACGACGCGATCAAGCGCGGCGCCGACCTCGTGCAGTCGGCGGGCGGCCGGCTCATCCTGGTGGAAGACAGATTCTCCAACCTGCAGGCGGTGGCACAGAGCCGCGGCTACGACGCGGTGGACGGCATCGTGCTCGACCTTGGCGTCTCCTCGATGCAGCTCGACGAGGCCCCGCGCGGCTTTTCCTTCCGCCACGATGGTCCGCTCGACATGCGCATGGGCCGCGCCGGTCCGACCGCGGCCGATGTCGTGGCACTGGCGTCCGAGCGGGAGATTGCGGCCATTGTCACGACACTCGGTGAAGAGCGCCATGCGCGCAGCATCGCCCGCGCCATCGTCGCCGCGCGCCGCGGGGCGCCGATCCGCACGACCCGCGCGCTCGCTGACATCATCGCGGGCGTCGTGCACGCGCGCGCCGGCGCCATCCATCCCGCGACCCGGACCTTCCAGGCGCTGCGCATCTTCGTCAACGAGGAACTTGGCGAGCTTGCCGCCGGTCTGGCGGCGGCGGAGCGGGTGCTCAAACCGCGCGGCCGACTGGTGGTGCTGGCGTTCCATTCGCTCGAAGATCGGATGGTGAAATCGTTTCTGGTCGAGCGCAGCCGGCCCCGCGCTACCTCGCGCCATCATCCGGTGCCGGCAACGGCGGCCGCGACGTTCAGCGCGTTGACAAAGCGACCGATTGTGCCGAGCGAGGCCGAGATCACCGCCAATCCGCGCGCGCGCTCCGCGAGGCTGCGCGCCGCGGAGCGCACCGAGGCAACTATTGCCGGCCGTGCCGCCGCGCCGTTGCTTCCGCGGTTGCCCGCGTTGGCCGACCTCGCCGCCGGCGACGGAACGGGGCGACAGCGATGATGCGCGTGCTCAACATCTGCGTCATCGGCGCGCTGGTACTGGCGGCGGCCGACGTCTACACGATCAAGTTCGACTCGACGCGACAAGCACAACGCGTCGCCAAGCTGCGGCTCGAGATTAGACGCGAGCGCGATGCGGTGGCGGCACTGCGCGCCGAATGGGCCAAGCTCGACAATCCGGCACGTATTCAGGACTTGGCGCGCCGGCATCTGCAGCTGAAGCCGGTCGAGGCACAGCAAATGGATCCGCTCGACAATTTGCCCGAGCGGCCGGCCGATCTCGTCGCCGTGGATGAGGCCGACCCGATAGCGACGGTGATCGCCAATCCCGGAATTCTGGATCGTGCGGCGAGCGGCAACGTGCCGGCGGCGGCAAGATGATGGCGATGCACGAACCCGTGGCAGATCGGCCGGCACCTGCGCGCGACCCCTGGCGCCGCCGCCTCGTCGCCTCGCTGCTCTATGGCCGCAACGTCGATCGCGCCGCCAAGACGGGGGGACGGATCGCTCTCGCCGTGTTCATCTTCGCCTTGGGCTATGCGGTGATCGCGGCGCGGCTGGTGATCTTTGCGACCGCCCCCGAAGGGCACGGCTCGCGGCGCGCTGTCGCCCAAGATGCGGTGGCGACCGCACGCCCCGACGTCCTCGATCGCAACGGAGAAATTCTGGCGACCGACGTGCGCACGCCGTCGCTCTTCGCCGAGCCGCACCGGATCATCGACGTCGACGAGGCGTCCGAGCTGCTCACGGCGGTGATGCCGGACATCGATGCCGCCGAGCTGCGCGCTCGGCTCGCATCCAAGCGCCGTTTCGTATGGCTCAAGCGCGAGATCACGCCGGAGCAGCGCGCGCAGATCCATCGACTCGGACTTCCCGGCATCGGGTTCCTGCCGGAGAACAAGCGCATCTATCCGAACGGCGCCGAGGTTTCGCATATCATCGGCCACGTCAACATCGACAATCAGGGCACCGCCGGAATCGAGAAATGGCTCGACGCACGCGGGCTCGCCGACTTGCATCTGGCGGGGCTTGCCACGGACCGGCTGCAAACGCCGGTGGAGCTTGCCGTGGACCTGCGCGTACAGCACGCGCTGCGTGACGAGCTGATCGCCGCCCGCGCCAAGTTCAAGACGGTGGCGGCTGCGGCGATCTTGACCGATGTGCGCACCGGCGAGATCGTCTCGATGGTCTCGGTGCCGGATTACGACCCCAACAATCCACGCGAGGCGCTTGATCCGACCCGCATCAACCGGCTCACCACCGGTGTGTACGAGATGGGCTCGACCTTCAAGGCGCTCACCCTCGCGATGGCGCTCGACTCCGGCAAGATCACGCTCAAGTCCGCCTTCGACGCCAGCCATCCGCTTCAATACGGCAAGTTCGCGATCCACGACTTCCACGCGCAAAACCGCGTGCTCACGGTCCCCGAGATCTTCACCTACTCCTCCAATATCGGCACCGCCCGCATGGCGCTGAGCCTGGGGATCGAGCACCACAAATGGTTCTTGCGGAAGATGGGCCAGCTCGATCGGCTGCGCACCGAATTGCCGGAGAGCGCCGAGCCGCTCGTGCCCAAGCGCTGGGCCGAGCTCAACACCGTGACAATCGCATTCGGCCATGGGCTGTCCGTCGCGCCGCTGCAAGCGGTGATGGCCATCAGCGCACTGATGAACGGCGGCCATCTCATTCCGCCTACCTTCCTCAAGCGCAGCGAGAGCGAGGCGCTGGCGCTCGCTACTCAAGTCGTCAAGCCCGAGACGAGCGAGAAGATGCGTTATCTGATGCGCCTGAACGTCGAGAAGGGCACCGCCACCAAAGCCGACGTGAAGGGCTATTATGTCGGCGGCAAGACCGGCACCGCGGATAAGGTGGTCGGCGGCCGTTATTCCAAAACCAAAGTGCTCACCTCGTTCACCGCGGTGCTGCCGGCCGACCAGCCGCGCTATCTCCTCCTCATCATGCTCGATGAGCCGCAAGCCACCCCCGACACGCACGGCTTCACCACGTCGGGATGGAACGCGGTGCCGGTCGGGGGCGCGGTCATCGCCCGCGTCGCGCCCCTGCTTGGGCTCGAGCCGCGGTTCGAACTGCCGCCCGCCGACAAGCTGATCCTGGCGAGCGCCGGCGGCCGATAGGGCAGATCCGCCAGGCAGGTAGGGAACCCGGCATCCAAATCGCCGCTGTCCCTGGACGATATGGGGCGGCGAAGGTAGACGATCCGGCGCACCATGAAGCTTGCCGACCTCCTCCCAGCGGATGCCGTCAGCGACGCCCGCCTTGCCGCGCTCGAGGTTGCCGGCGTCAGCGCGGACAGCCGCAGCATCAAGCCTGGCGACCTGTTCGTGGCGGTAGCAGGGGCGAAGGCCGATGGGCTGGAGTTTTTGCCGCAAGCGCTGGCGGCGGGCGCGGCCGCGGTCATGGCCGAACGGCCGCCGCCGATCGCGCTTCCGGCGAGCGTGCCGTTCATCAAGGTCGACGACGCGCGCCGCACGCTGGCGCGCGCGGCGGCGACCCTCTTTCCGCGCCAGCCGCAGGTGATCGCGGCCGTGACCGGCACCAGCGGAAAGACCTCGGTCGCCGCGTTCACGCGCGAGATCTGGACCGCGCTCGGGCATGCGAGTGCCAGCATCGGCACGGTCGGGCTGGTCTCGCCGCAGCGCGAGGTCTACGGCTCGCTCACCACCCCGGATCCGGTTGAGCTGCACCGCTCACTCGATCAACTCGCGCGCGAAGGCGTGACGCATCTCGCCATCGAGGCCTCCTCGCATGGACTTGATCAACGCCGTCTCGACGGCGTGCACGTGGCGGCCGGCGGCTTCACCAATCTCAGCCGCGATCATCTCGATTATCACCCGACGCTCGAGGCCTATCTTGCCGCCAAGCTGCGCCTGTTCGAGCATCTGATCGAGCCGGGCGGCGCGGCGGTGATCGCGGCCGATCACGAGCACGCCGATATCGTCGCCGCGACGGTGCGGCGCCGCGACCTGCGGCTCATCAGCGTCGGCCGGCGCGGGGAGGGCATCCGTCTGCTCGCGAGCAGGATCGATGGCTTTGCGCAAGCGCTCGCGCTCGAGCACGCCGGGCGCAATTACCGCGTGCGCCTGCCGCTTCCCGGCGAGTTCCAAGTCGAGAACGCGCTGGTGGCAGCGGGGCTCGTCATTGCGACCGGAGGCGAGCCGTCCGCCACCTTCGCGGCGCTGGCACACCTCAAGGGCGCCAAGGGCCGGCTCGAACTGGTCGGCGAGCGCAGCGGCGCGCCGATCTTCGTGGACTATGCCCACAAGCCCGACGCGCTCGCCAAAGCGCTCACGGCGCTGCGGCCTTATGTGAGCGGGCACTTGATCGTGGTGTTCGGTTGCGGCGGCGACCGCGACGCCGGCAAGCGTCCGATCATGGGTGCCGTCGCCGCCAAGCTCGCCGACCGTGTCGTCGTGACCGACGACAATCCGCGCACTGAAAGTCCGGTGGCGATCCGTGCCGCGATTCTCGCGACGGCGCCCGACGCGCTCGAAATCGGCGACCGCCGGGAAGCGATCCGCACTTCGATCGCCGGTCTGCGCCGTGGCGACGTGTTGCTGATCGCGGGAAAGGGCCATGAAACCGGCCAAATCATCGGCAAACAGGTGTTGCCATTCAGCGACCACGAAGCGGTCGCCGCCGCGCTTGCCGGGAGGGTGGCATGACCGATCGGCCGCTCTGGTCCGTCGAGGCGATGTTGGCAGCGATGCGCGCGGTGCCGACCGGTGCATTGCCGCCCGCTGTGCCCGGCCTTTCCATCGACACGCGCACGGTCGCGCCCGGCGAGGCGTTCTTTGCCATCCAGGGCGACAACCGCGACGGCCACGATTTCGTCGACGCCGCGCTCGAAGCGCGCGCCGGCCTTGCGGTCGTTGCCGCCGACAGACGCGCGCGCTTTCCCGAGCACGCGCCGCTCCTCGTCGTTGCCGACGTCCTGGACGGCTTGCGCGATTTGGCGCGGGCGGCGCGCGCGCGCGCCCAGGCGAAAGTGGTGGCCGTCACCGGCTCGGTCGGCAAGACCAGCACCAAGGAGGCGCTGCGCCTGACCCTTACCAGGAGCGGCGAAACCCATGCTTCGGTCGCCTCCTACAACAATCACTGGGGCGTGCCGCTCTCGCTCGCGCGCTGCCCGCAGAGCGCCCGCTACGCGGTTTTCGAAATCGGCATGAATCATGCGGGCGAGATCGAGCCGCTAACTCGCCTGGTACGGCCGCAGGTCGCGATTGTCACCGCCATCGAGCCGGTGCATCTCGAATTCTTCGGCTCGCTCGAGGCAATCGCCGACGCCAAGGCGGAAATCTTCCTGGGGATCGAGCCCGGGGGTGCCGCCGTCATCAACCGCGACAGCCCGCAGTTCACGCGCCTCGAGGGCCGCGCGCGCGACGCCGGCGTCGAGCGCATCGTCTCGTTTGGTGAGCACGCGCGCGCCGACGCGCGGCTCATCAAGTGCTCGCTGCAAGCGGAGACCTCCACCGTCCAGGCGCGCATCCTCGGAACCGACGTCACCTACAAGCTAGGCGCGCCCGGCCGGCACCTGGTCCTCAACTCGCTTTCCGTGCTGGCGGCGGCCGCGCTGGTCGGCGCCGACCTTGCGCTCGCGGCGCTGGCGCTGGCAGATCTGCAGCCGGCGAGCGGACGCGGCTCCCGCCTGACGCTACACATGTCCCGCGGCACGGCGCTCCTGATCGACGAAAGCTACAATGCCAATCCGGCCTCGATGCGTGCGGCGCTCGCCTTGCTCGGCCAGACCGATCTGCGCCAGCTCGGCCGGCGCATTGCGGTGCTCGGTGACATGCTGGAACTCGGGCCCCGCGGCGCCGACTTGCATCGCGAACTGGCGGTCGCTGTGCTCGCCCACGGCATTGATCTCGTATTCTGCTGTGGCCCGCTGATGCGCGCCTTGTGGGAGGCGCTTCCCTCCGCGCGCAAGGGCGGCTATGCCGAGACCTCGGCAGCGCTCGAATCGCAGGTGCTTTCTGCAGTCCAGGCGGGCGATGCCGTGATGGTCAAGGGATCGCTCGGCTCGCGCATGGCGCCCATCGTCAAGGCCTTGCAAAGCCGCTATCAGCACGAGACGCCGGTTCTCGCCTCCGCCCAAGCTTCCACCGTCAACGGCTGATCCATGCTCTACTGGCTCTCCGCATTCTCGGACACGATCGGGCCTCTCAACGTCCTGCGCTACATCACGTTCCGGACCGGCGGAGCGATGTTCACCGCGCTGGTGTTCGTTTTTCTGTTCGGTCACTCGATCATCGACCAGCTGCGGCTTGCGCAGGGCAAGGGACAGCCGATCCGCAGTGACGGACCGCAATCACATCTGGTCACCAAGAAAGGCACGCCCACTATGGGCGGGCTGATGATGCTGTTCGGTCTCGTAGTGTCGACCCTGCTGTGGGCCAATTTGGCCAACCGCTATGTGTGGATCGTGCTCGGCGTGACGCTGACGTTCGGGGCCATCGGCTTCTATGACGACTACCTCAAGGTCACCAAGCAGACGCATGCCGGCTTTTCCGGCAAGCTTCGCATGACGATCGAGGCGTTGATCGCGGCGGCGGCTTGCTACGTCATCGTGTCACTCGGACGCCAACCGTTCGCGACGTCGCTCACCTTTCCGTTCTTCAAGGAGTTGGTATTGCCGTTCGGCTGGTTCTTCATCGCGGTCGGCGCGTTCATCATCGTCGGTGCCGCCAACGCGGTGAACTTGACGGATGGGCTCGACGGGCTGGCGATCGTTCCGGTCATGATCGCGACCGGCTGCTTCGGCGTCTTTGCCTGGGTCGTCGGCAACGGCGTCCTTTCAGAGTATCTGCAACTCCATTTCGTGTCCGGGACCGGCGAGCTGGCGGTGCTATGCGGCGCCGTGATCGGCGCGGGACTGGGCTTCCTCTGGTTCAATGCGCCGCCGGCATCGGTATTCATGGGCGACACCGGTTCGCTTGCGCTCGGCGGCATGCTGGGCGCCATCGCGGTCGCGACCAAGCACGAGGTCGTGCTTGGCATCGTGGGCGGGCTGTTCGTGCTCGAAGCTGTCTCGGTGATCGTGCAGGTGGTTTCGTTCAAGCTCACCGGCAAACGAGTCTTTCGCATGGCGCCGATCCATCACCATTTCGAGCAGCTCGGCTGGACCGAGCCACAGATCGTGATCCGGTTCTGGATTATTTCGGTCGTGCTCGCGCTGGTGGGGCTGTCCACGCTCAAGCTGCGGTGATGATTCCTGTCACCGCCTTCTCCGGAAAGAAGGTCGCCATATTCGGCCTCGGCGGGTCGGGGCTGGCGAGCGCGAGCGCGCTGCTCGCGGGCGGCGCCGACGTCATCGGCTGGGACGACGATGTCGACGCCGTGGCCAAGGCCGCGAGCGCCGGCATTCCGAGCGGCGATCTGCGGCTGGCCGACTGGTCGAGAATTTCCGCGCTCGTGCTTGCGCCCGGCGTGCCACTCACGCATCCCGCGCCCCACTGGACGGTGGTGCTGGCGCATGCCGCGGGCGTCGAGGTGATCGGCGACATCGAGTTGTTCTGCCGCGAGCGCCGCGCGCGTGCCCCGAAAGCCCCCTTCGTCGCCATCACCGGCACCAACGGCAAGTCGACGACCACGGCGCTGGTTGCGCATCTCCTGCGCTCGTCCGGCCGCGAGGCCGAGATCGGCGGCAATATCGGCACGGCCATCCTCTCGCTGGCGCCCCCCGACGCGAGGCGAGCGCATGTGGTCGAGTGCTCGTCCTATCAGATCGATCTCGCGCCCACGCTCGACCCCTCAGTCGGCGTCCTGCTGAACGTCACGGAGGATCATCTCGACCGCCACGGAACGCTCGCGCACTACGCCGCGGTCAAGGAGCGGCTCGTTGCCGGTGTGCAGGAGGACGGCATGGCCATCGTCGGCGTCGACGATCCTTGGTGCGCGGCCGCCGCCGACCGCATCGCGCAGGCGGGAAGAACGCTTGCGCGCGTCTCAGTCCGCCGGCCGCTGCACGATGGCATCTATGTCGAGGGCGAAAGCATCATGCAGGCGACAGGCGGCGCTCCCCGCAGCATCGCCCGGATCGGCGGCATTGGCTCGCTGCGCGGCGTGCACAACGCACAGAACGCCGCCTGCGCCGCCGGGGCGGCGCTCGCGCTTGGGCTCTCGGCGCAGGAGATCCAGCAAGGTCTCGTTTCCTTTCCCGGCCTCGCCCACCGCATGGAGCAGGTCGGCCGCAAGGCTCGTGTGCTGTTCGTCAACGATTCGAAGGCAACCAATGCGGATTCCGCCGCCCAGGCGCTGGCCTGCTTCTCCGACATTTTCTGGATCGCCGGCGGCAGGGCGAAAACCGGAGGCATCGCGTCGCTTGCGCCGTTTTTCCCACGCATCCGCAAGGCATATCTGATCGGCGAAGCCGCGCGCGAGTTCGCCCCCGAGCTCGAAGGACGCGTGCCCCATGTCGTCGTCGGCACGCTGGAGCGCGCGGTCGATGTGGCGGCGGCTGATGCCGAGCTCTGCAACGTGGCCGAGCCAGTCGTGCTGCTGTCCCCGGCGTGTGCTTCGTTCGACCAGTATCGCAATTTTGAAGTTCGCGGCGACAGGTTCCGCGAGCTGGTGCTCGACCTGCCGGGCCTGACGCCGGCGCGTTGATTTAACGGTTGCGCCGCAATTCAAGAAAATAAGCGCCAGCCCCTTTCTGGTCCCGCGTTAATCCTCCGTCAACCAACGCCAGGCACCACTGGTTCAGCGCCGTCCCCGAGGAGGTCTCGATGGTCTCGCGGCTTGAACGCACGCGATTTGCCGCCTGGTGGTGGACGATCGATCGCTCATTACTGACGGCGTTGCTCACGCTCATGCTCGCGGGAATCATTCTTTCGCTCGCCGCCTCGCCGCCGGTTGCGGCGCGCCTCGGCCTCGATCCATTTTATTTCGTCGGCCGACACGTGCTCTATTTGATGCCAGCGCTCGCCGTCATGTTGGCGATCTCGTTCCTGCCGCCGCGCCACATCCGGCGGCTTGCGGTCATCGTCTTCGTGGTGAGCCTTGCATTGGTTGCAGCGACGCTGCAGTTCGGCGCGGAGGTCAAGGGCGCGCGCCGCTGGATCGTTTTACTCGGGATCAACATCCAGCCATCGGAGTTCCTCAAGCCTGCCTTCGTCATCCTTATCGCATGGCTGTTTGGCGAGTCCGCGCGGCGGCCGGAAATGCCGGCGAATACCTTCGCGCTCGCGCTCCTGCTCATTGCCATCACCGGGCTCGTGCTGCAGCCCGATTTCGGGCAAACGATGCTGATCGCCCTTGTCTGGAGCGCACTGTTCTTCCTCGCCGGCATGCGTCTCGTTTGGGTGGGGGGGCTGGGCGGCGCCGCCGCGATCGGACTTGCCAGCGCTTACATGCTCATTCCGCACGTTGCGAAGCGCATCGAGCGATTCCGCGACCCTTCCTCCGGCGACACCTTCAACATCGACCAGGCACTCGAATCCTTCCAGCGCGGCGGCTGGTTCGGACGCGGCCCGGGCGAGGGCACCGTCAAGCGCATTCTGCCCGAGAGCCATACCGATTTCGTGTTCGCCGTCGCCGCCGAGGAATTCGGCATCGTGCTCTGCCTGTTGCTGTTGGCGCTGTTCGCCTTCATCGTGTTACGCGCCCTCTACCACGCCCGGCGGAGCGAGGACCCGTTCGCGCGTTTTGCCGCAGCCGGCCTTGCCATCCTGCTCGGGCTTCAGTCGGCCATCAACATGGCGGTGAATCTGCACTTGATGCCGGCCAAGGGCATGACGCTTCCGTTCATTTCGTACGGCGGCTCGTCGATGATTTCGCTCGCCTACGGCATGGGTATGCTGCTCGCCTTGACGCGTGAGCGCCCGCGCGCTGAGTTGCTCGCGGCGGAGGGGGCATTCGCACCCGCCGAAGGGGCGGCCTGATCTCAACCGCGGAAACGGACCACGTCGCGTGCCGCTTGTTCTCCTCGCCGCCGGCGGAACCGGCGGGCACCTGTTTGCCGCCGAAGCGCTTGCCGAGGCGCTCGGCCGCCGGGGCGTGGGCGCCGCCCTCGCGACGGACATTCGCGCCGAGCGCTACGGCAGAGCTTTTCCGGCGGGCGACGTCCACGTCATCACCAGCGCCACCGTGCGCGGGCGCAACCCACTGTCGCTGGCGCGCACGGCGGGACTGCTCGGCATCGGCACCGTGCAGGCCCTGCGTCTGCTCGCACGCACCCGGCCTTCGGCGGTCGTCGGTTTCGGCGGCTATCCCACCATCCCGCCGGTCCTCGCGGCGACGCTGCGCAAAATCCCCACGCTCATTCACGAGCAGAACGCGGTGATGGGGCGCGCCAACAAATTTCTCGCACCCCGCGTCGACGCGATTGCGACGAGCTTTGCCGGGGTGCTCGATCATGCGCCCAAGCTTGGCGCCAAGGCGACGCGCACCGGCAACCCAGTGCGGCCGGCGGTGGTCGCAGTGTCCGCGATCCCCTATGCCGCCCCGGACGCGGCAGGCGCGATCAGGCTCGTGGTATTCGGCGGCAGCCAGGGCGCGCGCATCATGGCCGACATCGTGCCCGCCGCGATCGAGAAACTTTCCCGCGATCTGCAAGCGCGCCTCGCCATCGTGCAGCAGGCGCGCGAAGAGGATCTCGCGCGTGTGACCGAGGTTTATGCACGGATGGGAGTCGCGGCCGAGGTCGCGCCGTTCTTCGCCGACTTACCGGCGCGGGTTGCGGCGAGCCATGTCGTGATCGCGCGTTCCGGTGCCTCGACCGTGGCGGAACTCGCGGCGATCGGCCGGCCGGCCATTCTGGTTCCGCTGCCGCATGCGCTCGATCAAGACCAATCCGCCAATGCCGGCGTGTTGGCTTCGGCAGGCGGCGCGATGCGGCTCGAGCAGAAGGACTTCACGCCTGATCGGCTGGCGGCGGAGATCACCGTGCTTGCCAGCGCGCCGCAAAAACTCGTAGCAATGGCCGCCGCCGCCCGCTCGCAAGGCGCCACCGACGCGGCCGAGCGGCTGGCGCATTTGGTGCTGCGTGTGGCCGCAATTGCGTGAATTCGCCCGCCGATACCTGCTCGCGGGCTGCGGAGACCAGGGAGGGGAAGGTCGATGAAACTGCCGCGCGACATTGGGGCGATCCACTTCGTCGGGATCGGCGGCATCGGCATGAGCGGCATCGCCGAGGTGCTCATCAATCTCGGCTACACCGTGCAGGGCTCCGATGCCTCGGACAGCGCCAACGTCAAGCGCCTGCGCGACAAAGGCGCCAAAATTTCCGTCGGCCATTCCGCCGCTGCGCTCGGCGATGCCGAAGTGGTGGTGGTATCGACCGCGATCAAGCGCGACAATCCGGAGCTCATCGCCGCGCGCGCCAAACGTCTGCCCATCGTGCGCCGCGCCGAAATGCTGGCCGAGTTGATGCGGCTCAAGCGCTGCGTAGCGATCGGTGGGACGCACGGCAAGACCACGACCACCTCGCTCGTCGCCGCCTTGGTCGACGCCGGCGGCTTCGATCCCACCGTGATCAACGGCGGCATCATCAATGCCTACGGCACCAACGCCCGGCTCGGCGCCGGCGACTGGATGGTGGTCGAGGCGGACGAATCCGACGGGACTTTCCTGAAGCTTCCCGCCGACGTCGCCGTCGTCACCAACGTCGACCCGGAGCATCTCGATCACTTCAAGACCTTCGAGGCGGTGCAGGAGGCGTTCCGTGCTTTCGTCGAAAACGTGCCGTTCTACGGCTTTGCCGTGATGTGCACGGACCATCCGGTGGTGCAGCTCTTGGTCGGGCAGATCACCGATCGGCGCGTGATCACTTACGGCGAGAACCTGCAGGCCGATGTGCGCTTGGCCGAGCTCGACCATGCCGACGGCTGCTCGCGCTTTTCCGTCGTCTTCCGCGACCGCGCCGGCGAGACCATGCACGAGATCGGCGGGCTCACGCTGCCGATGCCGGGACGTCACAACGCGCTCAATGCCACCGCGGCGATCGCGGTCGCGCGCGAGCTCGGTATTGCCGACGATCTCATACGCAACGCGCTCGCCGGCTTCGGCGGCGTGCGGCGGCGCTTCACCCGCACCGGCGAATGGAACGGCGTGCCGATCATCGACGATTACGGCCACCACCCGGTCGAGATCGCTGCTGTGCTGCGCGCCGCGCGCGAGTCGAGCAAGGGCCAGGTCATCGCTGTAATGCAGCCGCATCGCTATACCCGGCTGGCTTCGCTGTTCGAGCAGTTCTCGACCTGTTTCAACGATGCCGACACGGTGATCGTGGCGCACGTCTATCCGGCCGGTGAGGCGCCGATTGCTGGCGCCGACCGCGACTCGCTGGTGCAGGGATTGCGGGCGCACGGACATCGGCAGGTCATTCCGCTCGATGGCGCGCAGGACCTTGCGCGCATGATCAAACGGTTGGCGCAGCCCGGCGACATCGTGGTGTGCCTCGGCGCCGGCAATATCACGCAATGGGCCTATGCGCTGCCGGGCGAGCTCGCCGCGCTCGGGGCGGTGGCATGATGGCGGGCGTGACTGGCACAGCGGCGTCGCGCCCGTTTCCGCGCCCGAATGGGTGCGTCCAGCGCTATGACTTTTCCTGATCTCGTTCCAGATCTAAAGGCGCGCATGCCGAGCCTGCGCGGCCGGCTGATGGCGAACCAGTCGCTCGCGGAGCTGACCTGGTTTCGGGTGGGCGGCCCGGCGCAGGCGTTGTTCATGCCCGAAGACGAGGCTGACCTCGCCGATTTCCTGGCGCATCTGCCGGCCGAGATTCCCGTCGCCGTCGTCGGGCTCGGCTCCAATCTGATCGTGCGTGACGGCGGCGTACCGGGCGTGGTGATCCGTCTCGGTCGCGGCTTCGGCGAGGTGAGGGTCGAGGACGGCTCGCGTATCCGCGCCGGCACGGCGGCGCCCGACGTCAAGGTCAGCCGCGCCGCGCAAGAGGCGGCGATTGCCGGCCTCTCCTTCTTCCGCGGGATCCCCGGCGCCGTGGGCGGGGCGTTGCGCATGAACGGCGGCGCCTACGGCCGCGAGACCAAGGACGCGTTGATCGAGGCGCGCGGCGTCGACCGGCAAGGCCGCGTGCGCGTATTCAGCAATGGCGATATGCAGTACAGCTATCGCCATTGCGGCGCGCCCGACGACATCATCTTCACGCAGGCGCTGTTCCAGGGCGCCCCCGGCGACGCGGTGGAGATCGCCGCCGAGATGGACAAAATTACGGAATCGCGCGAGGCAACCCAGCCGATCAAGAGCCGCACCGGCGGCTCGACCTTCAAAAATCCCCCCGGTCATAAAGCCTGGCAGCTCATCGACGCGGCAGGCTGCCGCGGCCTGAAGGTGGGCGAAGCGCAGGTGTCGCAGATGCACTGCAATTTTCTCATCAATCTCGGCAGCGCCAGCGCCGCCGACATAGAAACGCTGGGCGAGACGGTGCGCCGGCGCGTCAAGGAGCATTCCGGCATCGATCTCGAGTGGGAGATCAAGCGGATCGGAGTGGCATAGCACCCGCATTGCTGCGCCGGCTGCGGCGGCGAGCAGGACGCGCGATCCCGGCGCCTCGATTCTTTGGGTAAGATAAGCGAATCATTGCCGTAGGCGGAAAACGATGAGCAAGCACGTTGCCGTTTTGATGGGAGGGTGGTCGGCCGAGCGCGAGATATCCTTGCGCTCCGGCAAGGCATGCGCGGAGGCGCTGGCGCGGCTCGGGCATAAAGTGACGCGCATCGATGTTGGTCGCGACATCGCCACGGTGCTGAGCACGGTCAAGCCGGACGTCGCTCTCAACATGTTGCACGGGCGCCCGGGGGAGGACGGCACCCTGCAAGGCGTGCTCGAGATCCTCGCCATCCCCTACAGCCATTCCGGGGTGATGGCGTCGGCCGTGGCCATGCAGAAAGACCTCGCCAAGGCCCTCTTCCGCGCCGCCGAGGTGTCCGTTCCCGAGGGATTGGTGGCTTCGCGTTTCGAAGCGGCCAAGGCTCACCTGCTGCCACGGCCCTACGTCATCAAGCCGATTGCCGAGGGGTCGAGCGTCGGCGTTTTCATCGTGCGCGAGGATCATGCCCATCCGCCGCAGGAGCTCACGCGCGACGATTGGCACTATGGCGAGCGGGTGCTGGTCGAAAAGTATATTTCCGGCAAGGAGTTGACCTGCGCGGTCATGGGCGACACGGCGCTCGGGGTCATCGAAATCGTGCCGATGGTAAGCTTTTACGATTACGAAGCTAAATACGCCCCCGGGGGCTCCAAACATCTGCTGCCCGCGCCCGTTTCATCGTTTGTTTACCAACAAGTCCGAAGACTAGCGCTGGCGGCGCATCGCGCGCTGGGCTGCCGGGGCGTGAGCCGTGCGGATTTCCGTTACGACGATCGCATCGCGGGGACCGGGGGACTTGTGTGTCTGGAAGTCAATACCCAGCCCGGTATGACCGAAACGTCGCTCGTGCCCGAACTCGCAGCGCATGCGGGGATCACGTTCGACGAGCTGGTGCAATGGATGGTCGAGGACGCCTCGCTCAATCGCTGAAGTGGATCGCGGCATTGCGACTGCGGTTGCCTGCTGGTACCGCCACACGCGGCGTCGGCGAGGCGAAACCAGCGCGACCGCGATCGCGTATCGCCCGCTTCATGGACCGCTGGTCTTCCTTGCTCGAGAGCAAGTGGCCGCGTGGCGCAGGCGTCGCGGCGAGCGGCCTCGCCATTGTCGCGAGCCTCGCCTACGGGGCCGTCAAAGGGGATCACATCCCGCACATCCTGGCTGGCCTCAAGGACGCGCGCGATGCGATCGCAAATGCAGCCGGCTTGCGGGTCACGTCGGTCGCGCTCGGTGGCAATCACCACGTCAGCCGAGAAGAGGTGCTGGCGGCTGCCGGCATCACGACCGCCACCGCGCTCGTATTTCTTGACGTCGATGAGGTTCGCCAGCGTCTCAAGAGTCATCCATGGATCGCGGATGCCACGGTGCTCAAGCTCTATCCCGGCGAGCTGCAAATCGGAATCAAGGAGCGCGAACCGTTTGCACTCTGGCAAAAGGACGGACGCGTTTCGGTCATCGCCGAGGACGGCACCGTGCTCGAGCCCTACGTTGAGCCGCGCATGGCTCGGCTTCCGCTCGTCGTCGGGCGAGGCGCCCAGAGTAAGGCCAAGGAGTTTTTCGCCCTGCTCGATCGTTATCCGGCGATGCGCGATTTCGTGCACGCGTGCGTGTTGGTGGGGGAACGCCGCTGGAATCTGCGTCTGAAGAACGGCATCGACGTGCGGCTGCCGGAATTCGACATTGCGCCTGCGCTGGAGCGGTTGGTCGCGCTCGACCGCGCGAAGAACTTGATCACGCGCGACATCGTCGCGATCGATCTTCGGCTCGCCGACCGCGTGACGGTGCGGCTTTCGGATGCGGCCGCGCAGGCGCGCCTCGAGGCGCTCAAGGACAAGGCGAAGAAGAAGGGCGGCGACGCATGAGCGCGCTGCATTTCGCCCTCACCCCGAAGATGAAGCCACTGCCGGGCAACCGCTCGGTGCTGGTCGCCGCGCTCGATATCGGCACCAGCAAGATCGCCTGCCTGATCGGACGGCTGCGCCCGCACCCACTGCAAGACGGATCGCGGCTGCGCAGCCACTCGGTCGAAGTCGTAGGATTCGGCCACACGCTCGCTCGCGGCATGAAGGCGGGCACCGTAATCGATCTTGCCGAGGCGGAAGCGGCGGTACGTCAATGCGCCGATCTCGCCGAGCGCTCGGCAAGAATGCAGCTCGACTCCGTCGTCGTCTCGGTATCTGCCGGCCGCCCTGCGAGCGAGCAGATCTCCGCCTCGATCGAGGTTGTCGGCTCGGCGATCGGCGCGGGCGACATTGCCCGCGTGCTGGCCGCCGGGAGCCGGCATTCCGCCCGCCCGGGGCGCGCCGTGTTGCATTCGTTGCCGATCGGCTACGTGCTCGATCAGGCCCGCGGCATCCAGGACCCGCGCGGGATGCTTGCGCGCGAGTTCGGCATCGACATGCACGTCGTCACCGCCGACGCTTCGGCGGCGCGCAATCTCATGCTGGCGATCGAGCGCAGTCACCTTGCGGTCGAGGCGATGGTGACCAGTCCTTACGCCGCCGGCCTCTCCGCCCTGGCTGACGATGAGGCCGAGCTCGGTGCTGCTTTGGTCGATATGGGCGCCGGCACCACCACGGTTGCGGTGTTCTGCGGGACCCGGTTCGTGCATGCCGACGGGTTTGCGCTGGGCGGGCGGCACGTGACAATGGATCTCGCCCGTGGCCTCAATGCTCGCATCGCCGATGCCGAGCGTCTCAAGACGCTGTACGGCAGCGTGCTGACCGGCGGGTCCGACGAACGCGACATGATCGCTGTTCCTCCGGTCGACAATGACGAGCGCGAGGCCCCGCATTTCGTTTCGCGTGCGAGCCTAGCGCGCATCATCAAGCCGCGCGTCGAGGAAATACTGGAGATGGTGCGCGATCGCCTGGCAGTCTCACCGTTCGCGGCCGAGCCGCGCGGGCGGGTGGTGCTGACCGGCGGAGCGAGCCAGCTGACCGGCGTTGCCGATCTTGCCACGCAAATCTTGCGCCGTCCGGTGCGAGTGGGGCGCCCACTCGACATCGCCGGACTTCCTGAGGAGGCGAGGGGAGGGGCGTTTGCCGTCGCGACGGGACTGCTGGTGTATCCGCAGGCGGCGCATCTTGAGCATTTCGAACCGCGGCGAACGCGGCACTCGGCGACAGGAGGCGGTTATATCGCGCGGGTCGGACGATGGCTTCGTGAGAGCTTCTGATGACTCGATCCCACCTTCCCATCGGCCGGCGGCGGACCGGCCCGACCCGGCGGCGGAGACGTCCGCTTACCAAGAGGCAAACATGAGCATCAATCTGAAGATTCCCGACGTCCGTGAGCTCAAGCCGCGGATCACCGTGTTCGGGACCGGCGGTGCCGGCGGCAACGCCGTCAACAACATGATCACGAGCGGGCTGCAGGGGGTCGACTTCGTCGTCGCCAATACCGATGCGCAGGCCCTCACCATGTCAAAGGCCGAGCGCATCATCCAGATGGGGGTGGCGGTCACTGAAGGGCTCGGCGCCGGCTCTCAGCCGGAAGTCGGCCGGGCCGCGGCGGAGGAGGCCATCGATGAGATCCGCGACCACCTCCAAGGCGCACACATGGTGTTCGTCACCGCCGGAATGGGCGGCGGCACCGGCACCGGCGCGGCCCCGGTCGTGGCACGCTGCGCGAAGGAGGCCGGCATTCTCACGGTAGGCGTCATCACCAAGCCGTTCCACTTCGAGGGCATGCGCAGAATGCGCGTGGCCGAGCAAGGCATCGTCGAGCTGCAGAAGGTCGTCGATACGCTGCTCATCATTCCCAACCAAAACCTCTTCCGGGTGGCGAACGAGAAGACGACTTTTGCCGACGCCTTCGCCATGGCCGACCAAGTGCTGTATTCGGGCGTTGCCTGCATCACCGACCTGATGGTGAAGGAGGGCTTGATCAACCTGGATTTTGCCGATGTCCGCGCGGTCATGCGTGAAATGGGCAAAGCCATGATGGGCACCGGGGAGGCCTCGGGCGAGAAGCGTGCGCTCTCGGCCGCCGAGGCTGCAATCTCCAATCCGCTCATCGACGACGCCTCGATGAAAGGGGCGAAGGGCCTGCTCATCTCGATCACTGGCGGCAAGGACCTCACGCTCTACGAGGTCGACGAGGCGGCTACCCGCATCCGCGAAGAGGTGGATCAGGACGCCAACATCATCGTGGGCGCGACGTTCGACGAGGGTCTCGATGGCGTGATACGCGTCTCCGTCGTGGCCACCGGCATCGATCAGGCCAGCGTGCAGCGATCCGTGGCGGAACCCGAAGCGCGCATTGCCGAACTCACGCAGAAGCTGCGGGCCGGGGATCTGCGCGGAGATGTCCAGCGCGGAACGAACGACCGCATCGAAACGCGGCCGCACGCAACCCCGGCCATGGCGGGGCCGGCCGTGCCGATGGCGGACGCGATCGAAGCCGCTGCCAAGGCGGCGGTTGCAGCCGCGGTCCTGCCCATGATCGAGGACGTGACCATCCGGCCGATCCCGCCCAAGCCGTCGCTGTTCCCTGAACAGATGGCGCTGCCATCGGATCCGCCGCCGACGCCGCGCGCATTCATCCCGCCGGCGCCCGAACGCACGGTCAACCGGCCGCGCCGTATGCCTGGGATCGACGAGTTGCCGCGGCCAGGACAGGCAGAGTTGCGGGCCAAGCGCGGTGAGGGCGAAATCGACAATCCGGAAAAGCGCAAGGTCAGTCTGCTCCGGCGGCTTGCCGCCGTGGGCCTCGGTCGCCGCGACGAGTTCGAGGAAGCCGAGAAAATGCCGCCCAACGGGCGGCCGGTCCGGCCGCCCGCGGCTCCGCGCATGGATCGGCCGATCGAGCGGCCCGCTGCGGCGGCGCCCCCGCCGCGACCCACCATGGCGCCGCCTGTGATGCCGCCGATGATGCCGCGCGGCGGCGAGCCGATCTCCGACTATGCCAAGCGCCCCTCCCACCAAGGGCTCGATTCGTTGACCCGACCGGCGCCGGCGCAGCCCCCTGTGGAAGAAGATCAGTTGGATATTCCGGCGTTCTTGCGCCGACAGGCCAACTGATTAGGGCCTATGCAAGCGATACCAGTCCCGGCTGAACTGCCGGGACTGGTAGGCGGCGAGGTCCGCCTTATGTCTCTGAATTTCAAGCTCCATTTCCGACGCCCCTGGCGCTATGATGGGCGCGCCCGCGACGAATAGCTCACCCGGCACACGGTGCGGAAAGCGCGGATCCCTCCGCCCGCCCAGCCCTTGCCGCGATTGCGGCGGGCGGTGGTAACAGTCGGTAAAAAAGCGTGAGTTGGCGTTCGGCGCGACCACAGCTAAGCTTCCACCGTCAAAGGGGTTTTCGTCGGGGGACTACGCGGCCGGACTCCTTGCCCGCGGGTTTTGTACAGCCTTACCGATGGCAGGAATGCGACCGACGTCGCCCGTCTAATCTAGCCCGCTGCGTCGGGGTGACGCGTGTGGCAGGGGGAGTGGCTGGGACGGGATTATGAAAGTCGCCAGGCAGACGACGCTTCGCGACCACACTGAATTGTGTGGGGTCGGCGTTCACTCCGGTTTACCCGTTACGCTCACGTTGCATCCGGCCGATGCCGATACCGGGTTGCGTTTCCTCCGCACCCGGCTCGATGGATGGCAGGAACGCGAAATTCCCGCCGATATGAGCGCGGTGACCGCCACCGAGTTCGCTACTGTGCTCGGCGATGCCTCCGGCCCGCTCGTGTCCACCGCTGAGCATGTGTTGGCTGCGCTGTCGGGCCTCGGTGTCGACAACGCCGTCGTCGAAATCGACGGCCCCGAAGCGCCGATCATGGACGGCAGCGCGGCGCCATTCGTGGCGGCCATCGATGCGGTAGGCCTCCAGATCCTCGACCGGCCACGCCGCTATATCAAGGTGCTCAAGCCCGTACGGGTGTCGAAGGGCGATGCCTATGGCGAGATACGGCCAAATCCGCGCGGCTTCCGCGTGGAGGCGGAGATCGAATTCGAGCATGCACTGATCGGACGTCAAGCGCTGGCGCTCGACATCAAGGCGGACACGTTCCGGCGTGACATTGCGCGCGCACGCACGTTCGGCTTCCTGCGCGATGTGGCGAGCCTGTGGAACGCCGGCTACGCGCTTGGCGCCTCGCTGGAAAATACGCTCGTGGTCAGCGACAACCGTATTCTCAACCCGGAAGGACCGCGCTTCCCTGACGAGTTCGTTCGCCACAAGGTGTTGGATGCCGTCGGCGACTTAGCGCTCGCGGGGGCTCCCTTGCTCGGCACCTACCGCTCCGTGCGCGGTGGCCATAAGCTCAATCATGCGCTGCTGTGCGCATTGATGGCGGATGCAAGCGCCTGGACCTGGATGGATGGGGAGATGCCGCGGCCGATCGTCGGCCACGCCGAGATCGCCTCCCGCCTGACGCCGGCCTTCGGCCCGGACAGGTCTTAAATTCAATTCCCGCAAGCGGTTACGGCTGCCACATTCCGGGCGGAATGGCGGCCTATTTGCTTGAGGCAACGGGGATTTATGGGCGGCGCGGGGCTGGGCGGCGGTTGAACCTCGCGTCGGGGACGGGATTCATCCGATTGATGGCCGTGCTTTCAATGAGAACCGGGGCTGTGGAAAGCTGCGCGCGCGCCGCGACGCGCTTTGCTGCCTTCGCGCTGGTGGCGCTGGCGCTTGCTGCCTGCAGCATGTTCGACAAGACCGAACCCGTTGCGCCCGAGGAGCCCGCCGACAAGCTCTACAACGAGGGGCTCTACCTTCTAAACAGCAAGAAGGACGCCAAGAACGCGGCGAAGAAGTTCGAAGAGGTTGATCGCCAGCACCCCTATTCAGAATGGGCGCGCAAGGCGCTGATCATGTCGGCCTTCGCCTATTACCAGGCCAACGCCTACGACGACTGCATCAATACCGCCCGGCGCTACGTCACATTACATCCGGGAAGCCCGGATGCCGCCTATGCGCAGTTTCTCATCGGCTCGTCCTATTTCGATCAGATGCCCGAGATCTCGCGCGACCAGGATCGCACCGACAAGGCGATGCAGGCCCTCGGAGAGGTGGTCCGCAAATATCCCGATTCGGAATACGCCGTCGCGGCCAAGCGCAAGATCGAGATCGCACGCGACCAGCTCGCGGGCAAGGAGATGGATATCGGGCGTCAAAATCTGAATTCCAAGAACTACGTCGGCGCCATCAATCGCTTCAAGGTCGTGGTGACGCGCTACCAGACCACGCGCCACGTCGAGGAAGCGTTGCTGCGGCTCACCGAAGCCTATATGGCGCTCGGCATCGTCGAGGAAGCGCAGACCTCGGCCGCCGTGCTGGGCCACAATTTTCCGGACAGCCGTTGGTACAAAGACGCCTATGCCCTCATGCAGGCGGGAGGCGTAGAGCCCAACGAGAACAAGGGCCATTGGATCAGCCAAGCGTTTGCCAAGTTGGCCTCGGGCAAGTTCTAGATCGCGCGGAAGTCGCTTTCGTCCACATCTGTCGGACTTGACACCGCGAGCGGGCTACACCCAACTTGCGGCGCCTACAGCGCGTGGTCCCAGTCAGGTCCAAGCTTCGCCGCCGCGGGAATTCATCACCCGATTTGCATGCGCGTCACCATCGGCGGGCCCACGGCGGGGCATCCGGCAAACCTCCGGCGTCGGCCGCCCACTGGGAGACAAGGACGGTTGTCATGCTCGCACGGCTTTCCATTCGCGACATCGTCCTGATCGACCGGCTGGATATTGACTTTGCGTCGGGTCTGTCGGTGCTCACGGGCGAGACCGGCGCGGGCAAATCCATCGTGCTCGATGCCTTTGCGCTTGCTCTCGGCGCGCGCGGCGACGCTGCCCTTGTGCGCCAGGGCGCGGAGCAGGGCCAGGTGACGGCGGCGTTCGAGCTGCCGTCCCGCCACCCGGCGCGCGCGCTCATGACGGCAAACGACATCCCCGCCGCAGACGAGGTCATCTTGCGGCGCGTGCAATTTGCCGACGGCCGCACGCGTGCCTTTGTCAACGATCAGCCGTTCAGCGCGCAAGCGTTGAAGGCGCTGGGCGCGACGTTGGTCGAGATCCACGGGCAGCACGACGAGCGAGCGCTTGTGGATACGGTCGCACACCGCCGGCTGCTTGACGCCTACGCCGATTTGGAGGCCGACGCAGGAGAGGTCGAGCAGCTTTGGAACGAGCGGCGGACGCGCGCCGGCGCGGTCGCGGCGCATCGCGCCGAGGTGGAGCGGGCGCAGCGCGAGGCCGATTTTCTCCGCCATGCCGTAGCCGAGCTGGAACGGCTTGCTCCGCAACCGTCGGAAGAAACGATGCTCGCCGACAAGCGCGCCAGGATGATGCAGGCGGAGAAGGTCGTCGGCGACATTCGCGATGCGCATGACGCCGTGGCCGGCGCGCAATCACCCGTCCCCGCGCTCTCCGCGGCGGTGCGGCGACTGGAGCGCCGCGCCGCCCAGGCTCCGGCCCTGATCGATCCGGCGGTGAAGGCGCTCGATGCCGCGCTCGGCGCGCTCGACGAGGCGCGAGGGCATCTCGATGCGGCGCTGCGGGCGGCCGACCACGATCCGAACGAATTGGAACGGATCGAGGAGCGTTTGTTCGCCCTACGCGCGGCGGGGCGGAAATACAGCGTCCCAATTGACGACCTCAATGCGCTGGCCGGCCGATATGCCGCCGATCTCGGCCTCATCGATGCCGGGGCCGAGCGCCTCGCGGCGCTCGAAGCCGCCGCGCAGGCGGCCGAGGCGCAATACCGCCAAGCCGCGGCAGAGCTCTCGCGCAAACGCAAAAAAGCTGCCGCGAGTCTTGACGGCGCCGTCAATGGCGAGCTCAGGCCGCTCAAGCTCGAGCGCGCGAAATTCTCGACGGAAATCGTGAGCGAACCGGAGGCGGGTGGCCCGCACGGCATCGATCGGATCGAATTCTGGGTGCAGACCAATCCGGGCACCCGGGCGGGCCCGCTGATGAAGGTCGCCTCCGGCGGCGAGTTGGCGCGCTTCCTGTTGGCGCTCAAAGTGGTGCTCGCCGATCGTGGCTCGGCCTCCACCCTCGTCTTCGACGAGGTCGATACCGGCGCCGGCGGCGCGGTTGCCGACGCCATCGGCGTTCGGCTGGCGCGACTTTCCCGCCGCGCTCAGGTAATCGCAGTGACGCATGCGCCGCAGGTGGCCGCGCGAGCGGAGCGACATTATCTGATCAGTAAGAGCGCGCTCGACAAAGGCGCGCGGGTCGCCACCCGTGTCGCCGAGGTCGCCGCCGGCAAGCGCCGGGAGGAGATCGCGCGCATGCTCGCCGGCGCCGAGATCACCGCGGAGGCGCGCGCCGCCGCCGAGCGTTTGATCAAGGCAGCGGGCTAGGAACTGCCGCACGCGTAGCATGAGCATGCCGGACGCCAGCAAGATCCCTGTCGTCGATCTCACCGAGGCACAGGCCAAGGCCGAGCTAGAGCGGCTAGCAGCCGAGATTGGTGCGCACGATAGGCGCTACTACCAAGAAGATGCGCCGACGGTATCGGACGCCGTCTACGACGCGCTGCGTCGGCGCAACGAGGAGATCGAGGGGCGGTTTCCGGCGCTGGTACGCCCGGATTCGCCCTCGCGCAGCGTCGGCGCCCAGCCGTCGCAAAAATTTGCCAAGGTCCGTCATACCGTACCGATGCTTTCGCTGGGCAATGCCTTCGCCGATGCCGAGGTGACTGAGTTCGTGGAGCGGGTGCGGCGGTTTCTGCGTCTGCCCGCGGACGAGAGGGCGGTGTTCACGGCCGAGCCCAAGATCGACGGCCTCTCATGCACGCTGCGCTATGAGGACGGCCGTCTGGTGCGCGGCGCGACCCGCGGCGACGGCACGGAAGGGGAGGACGTTACCGCGAATGTGAGAACGCTCGACGACATCCCCAAAGAGCTGCGCGGCAAGAACGCGCCCGAGATCTGCGAGGTGCGCGGCGAGGTGTACATGACCAAATCCGCCTTCCTCGCGCTGAACGAGCGGCAAAGGGCGGCCGGGAAGCAGATCTTCGCCAACCCGCGCAATTCCGCCGCGGGGTCGTTGCGGCAGCTCGATGCGGCAATCACCGCTTCGCGGCCGCTCGGCTTCTTCGCCTACAGCTGGGGCGAAATGAGCACGATGCCGGCGCAAACCCAATCCGGCATGGTCAAGTGGTTTGCCGCACGCGGGTTCAAGATCAATCCGCTGATGCAGGTCTGCGACTCGATCGACGCGATGCTCGCGTTCCACCACGAGATCGAAACCCAGCGCGCATCGCTCGATTACGACATAGACGGCGTGGTCTACAAGGTTGACCGCCTCGACTGGCAGGAGCGGCTCGGCTTCGTGTCGCGCAATCCGCGCTGGGCGATCGCGCACAAGTTTCCCGCCGAGAAGGCAACGACCGTGGTCAAAGACATCGATATCCAGGTTGGCCGCACCGGCGCGCTCACGCCGGTGGCCAAGCTCGAGCCGGTCACTGTCGGGGGGGTGGTCGTGCAAAACGCGACGCTGCACAACGCCGACGAGATCGAGCGCCTCGGCGTGCGCATCGGCGACACCGTGACGATCCAGCGTGCCGGCGACGTGATTCCGCAGGTGCTGGGCGTCATCATGGAGAAGCGTCCGAAATCGGCGAAGCCGTACAAATTCCCGAGCCGCTGCCCGTGTCCTCTCCACACGGCCGTGGTGCGCGAGACGACCGCAAGCGGCGAGGAAGGGGCGGTCGCGCGCTGCACCGGGGAGTTCGCCTGTCCGCACCAGAAAGTCGAGCACTTGAAACACTTCGTCTCCCGCCGCGCCTTCGACATCGAAGGACTCGGCGAGAAGCAGATCACGCTTTTCTTCGAGCAAGGCTGGGTAACCGAGCCGGCCCAGATTTTCACGCTCGAGTCGCGCAACGCGCGGATCAAGCTGCAGGAGCAGGAAGGTTTCGGCGAGGTGTCGGTCGGCAACTTGTTCAACGCGATCAGGGCGCGGCGCGAGATCGCGCTCGAACGTTTCATCTACGCGCTCGGTATGCGCCACGTGGGCGAGACCACCGCGCGCGCGCTCGCGCGCGGCTACGGATCATGGCCGGCGTTCCACGAGGCTTGCCTCAAAATCGCCGCAGGCGACGCCGAGACGCGAGCGGAGATGGACAACCTCGACCAGATCGGCGAGACCGTGATCGACAGCATCGCCGCCTATTTCGGCGAGAAACACAATCGAGGTATTGTGGAGCGGTTGACGGCACAGCTCAAAATTCTCGATGCGGAAAAGCCGACATCCGACTCCGCGGTCGCCGGCAAGACCGTCGTATTTACCGGCTCGCTGGAAAAGATGACGCGCGACGAGGCGAAGGCGATGGCCGAACGGCTCGGCGCCA
>DASSGH010000160.1:0-2181 GCA_035693615.1 Xanthobacteraceae bacterium | reverse complement strand
GCTTCAAGATGCCGCGCGATATCATTTTTGTCGACGATTTGCCGCGAACGGCCTTGGGCAAGGTCCAGCATTTCATGCTGAGACAGCTTGACGAGCCCACGCACGCGCAAGGAGAGGCCCATTGAAGATCGCGGCGCTCGGCGGCGGCAACGGCTCCTTCGCAGCCGCGGGCGATTTCGCGTTGCGGGGCCATGACGTCCGCTTGTGGCGGCGCGATACGGCTGAGGTAGCGGCGCATCGGGCCGTGGGCTCGCGCATTATACTCAAGGACGCCAACGGCCGTCACGACGTACAACTGGCTCTCGTGACCACAGATATCGCCGAAGCCGTCCGGGGTGCTGAATTGATCCTGTGCCCTACGCCGGCCTTTGCGCAGCAGGATATCGCAAGGCTGCTCGCGCCGCATCTGATCGATGGGCAGGTCGTGTTCCTGCCGCCGGCAACCTTCGGCTCAATGATCTTCGGGAGAGCGGCGCGCGACGCCGGCAACCGCGCAGCGCTGAGCTTTGCAGAGACCGGAACGCTGCCGTGGCTGGCGCGCAAGCACGGACGGTTCGAGGTCGCCGTCACGATCCGCGCCAAACGGCTGCCGGTCGGCGTATTTCCGCTGAAGGTTGCCGATCATGCGCTCGATGTGATCGGGCGGGCATTTCCCGGCGTGATTGAGCCTTGCGGCGACGCGCTGTCGGCGGCACTGATGAATGCCGGCCCGATCATCCATCCGCCGCTGATCGTGATGAATGCCGGCGCCATCGAGCATTTCGAGCGTTGGGACATCCACAAGGAGGGCACGCAGGCTTCGATCCGCCGGGTCACCGACGCGCTCGATGCCGAACGCATCGCGGTACGCGAAGGCTTTGGCTATGGCAGCCCGCACTTTCCACTGGCGCATCATTACGCGACCGAAGGCGAGCAATGGATGTATGGCCGTGGCTCGCACGACCGCCTGACCGATTCCGGCGACTGGTGCGAGCGGATTGTGCTCGCAGAGCATCGCTATATGCAGGAGGATTTACGCCTTGGCCTGTCGTTCCTGACCTCGGCTGCCGAGCTGGCCGGGGTTGCAACGCCGCTGGCGAAAGCGTTTCTGGTTATCGGTGGGGCGATATGCGGCGAGGATTTCATGAATCAGGGACGCACCCTCGCAAGTCTCGGTCTCGGTGATCTCGACCGTGAGCGATTGCAGGCTTTGTTGCGCGAAGGCCTTGGCCAATGACTAGTCGTCCCACGATTGCCTGTCTCGGCGCCGGCCGTATGGGCCGCGGCATTGCGGTGGCATTCGCGTATGCCGGCCACGCCGTCACCCTGATCGATGTTAAGGCGCGCTCTACGGACCAGTTCGCGACGCTTGAGGCCGAGGCGCTCGGCGAGATCAAGAAGACGATGGCGAGTCTGGCGCGGTTTGGACTGCTGGCCGAGAAGGACGCCGACGCAGTGGTCGCCCGCGTCTCCGTGGTGCCCGTGCAAAATATGGCGGCCGCGCTCGCCGGCGCCGGCATGGTGTTCGAAGGCGTGCCGGAAATGGTCGACCTCAAGCGCGAAGTGCTGGCAGCGGCCTCAAAATGCCTCGGGCCAGAAATCATCATCGCCTCGACGACGTCGACGATTCTGGTCGACGATCTCTCCGCCGCGGTCGATAACCCTGAGCGCTTTCTCAACGTGCACTGGCTCAATCCTGCCTATCTGATCCCGCTGGTCGAGATTTCGCCGGGAGCCGCGACCGATCCGGTGGTTGTCGCGCGGGTTAAGGCATTGCTCGAGGGCATCGGCAAGGTGCCGGTGGTCTGTGCAGCGACCCCGGGTTTCATCGTACCGCGCATCCAGGCGCTTGCCATGAATGAAGCGGCGCGGATGGTGGAAGAGGGCGTCGCCAGCGCCGAAGACATCGACAAGGCGATCCGCTACGGCTTCGGTTTTCGCTACGCGGTGCTGGGGCTTTTGGAATTCATCGACTGGGGTGGAGGCGATATCCTGTTTTACGCCAGCCGCTATCTCGAGGGCGCGCTTGGCAGCGACCGCTATCGCGCACCGGAGGTGATCTCACGCAACATGCGCGACGGCCGCATCGGCCTCCGGACTGGCGCCGGCTTCCTCGATTATTCCGGCCTCGACGTCGACGCCTACCGCGAGCAGCGGCTCGCCGCCCTCGTCGAAATGCTCAGGCATTTCGGATTGGCGAGG
>DASSGH010000159.1:0-95411 GCA_035693615.1 Xanthobacteraceae bacterium | reverse complement strand
CCTTTTGGTCACCGGCATGTGTGCGCCCAACGCTGCTCGCAATTCCTTGCCCATTTCCTACACCAAGGACAATGCCAGCGGCGAGGCGACCTGGCGCCCGGCCGGGGCAAGCGGGTGGGCAGGCTTCGGCGGCGGCGTTTACTGGGAGCGTTATGACCGGCATTTGCGCGACGTCAACGTCACGAACGAGCTCTCCGGCAAGACATGGGTCGATCTCGACCCGATAGAGTACGTTCATGCGAAAGTAAGCTACCTCTACGCACAGCGTCGCTATGACGAGTACAACGCCGAGGAATTTGTAAAAGACCCGGGGCTGATGTTCTCCGAAGTCGCCTCCAACATGCGAAAGTTCGATATCGCGAACCGCAACAGGCAAAAAGCCGAGTTGATGCTGGAATGGACGCCGGGACGCTTCGTCACATTCTCGCCCAACGCCGGGCTGCGGTGGGACGATTATCCCGACGACGTCTTCAATCCGCTCGGGGTGCGCAGCGATCACAGCTGGAATGCAGGCATGGAAATCGCCGCGATGGTTCAGCCCACGCTGAAGCTGATGGTCGCGTACAATTACGAGGATCGCCGACTCAACCTTGCGGGCGGTAGCGGCGGGGCCAACTTCATCACCGGCGATCTCAACGGCTGCCCGACCGACACGACCGTGCTCAATCCCGAAAATATCATTGGACCGTC
The DNA here is from genome assembly GCA_035693615.1 of Xanthobacteraceae bacterium. GTDB lineage: Bacteria > Pseudomonadota > Alphaproteobacteria > Rhizobiales > Xanthobacteraceae > VAZQ01. The sequence continues at coordinate 94,721 of DASSGH010000159.1, read as the reverse complement.
CTGCACGTGGCGCAGCGACATTAACCAGCGCTACCACACGTTCATGGCCGCTGCCGATTGGAAGGTCGTTCCGAGCCGTTTCGACCTCAGGCTGGAATACCTGTATTCCCGAGGCAGCGAGGCAAATACCACGACGCCTTGTTCTGCGCCGCTTCTCATCGGCACGACGGCCGTCGGAACCAACTGTGCCGGTCTAAATACGACCGGAACTCCGCCGACGCTTGTCGATCCGGCGCTGGTCAACGGCGGGCAGTTCCCGCAAGAGACCAATACCCTCCAGCGCTTCAACGTGATCGGCAGATATTACGTCGATCCGATGGTGGTGCAGCAGATGGGATTTAAGGGTGACGTCACCGTAAAGGTCCGCTACACGTGGGAGAAGAACGAGAACTCAAACTGGGCCATCGACAACCTGACGCCCTACGTCCCGACAGCGGATACAACGGAGCTGACGGGCGCCAACCGCTCGCTGTTCCTGGCGGCGTACAATCCGAATTACTCGACACAGATCGTCGCGGTCTCGACCGTGATGAAATGGTAGGCAATTGTCAAACGAGGGGCAAACGATGATTAGGATCGCTCTCGCAACCGCTTTTATCGCAGCCGCCCTTGTCGCGACGACTGCGAACGCAGCGGAGATGCGCACCAAGCCTGCTGCCGCCGGAGCAGCCGTTGCTGTTGCTCCCGCGGCAACAGCCGTCCAGGACTGCAGCGCGTTCTATGATGATTACGCCCGCCGTGGTTGGGGCTGGGGTTCAGGACCAGGAACGAGCGTCGGCTTTGGCACATTTGAAGGCGCTCTTCCCCGCTATCCGGCCAATGAATTCCCCAACTGGTACGGCGATTGCGTCAACTGGGGCAACTACAGCGCGTCGGGCACCGCGTTTGGCAGCGGTCGTTGACGCGATTAGCAGCGCTCGTCGATGCGTGTCGCGGTTGCGGAGAGATGCTGACTCGGCAGCGAGCTGACGAGAGGTGACCATGGTCTGGTTGCAAACCTATAATCCTCTGGGCAACGCGTGGCTCTCGACCCTTGTCGCTGCGATCCCCATCGTCGTCCTGCTCGGCGCGCTCGGCATCTTCCGCATCAAGGCGCACTTGGCGGCGATCTACGGTCTGATCGCTTCACTGCTAGTCGCAATCGTCGTCTATGGGATGCCGGTCAGCATGGCGGGAGAGACCGCTCTCTTTGGCGCTGCTTTCGGCTTGATGCCAATCGGCTGGATCATTCTCAACGTCATATTTCTCTACCAGCTGACGCTGGAGAGGGGCTATTTCAAGGTGATGCAGGACAGCATCGCGAGCGTGAGCCAGGACCGTCGACTGCAACTGCTGCTGATTGCCTTCTGCTTCGGCGCCTTCTTCGAGGGCGCTTCAGGATTCGGAACGCCGGTGGCCGTGACCGGCGCGATCCTGATCGGACTGGGATTTTCACCGCTTGCCGCCTCGGGCTTGTCGCTGATCGCCAATACCGCGCCCGTCGCTTACGGTGCGCTGGGCACGCCGATCATCGCGCTCGCGGCGGTGACCGGCCTCGATCTCTACGATCTCAGCGCTATGGTCGGCCGGCAGCTTCCGTTCTTCTCGCTGATCGTGCCGTTCTGGCTGATCTGGGCCTTCGCCGGCTGGCGCGGCATGCTCGAGATTTGGCCGGCCACGCTCGTGGCCGGCGTCAGCTTTGCCATCCCGCAATTTGTGATTTCAAACTTTCACGGGCCCTGGCTTGTCGACGTTCTCGCCTCCGTCGTGTCAATGGCCTGTCTGATTGCCTTCCTCAACTATTGGCGCCCGCAAAAGCTTTGGACGACCACGACGCCGCATGGCCAACAGGACGAAGCGTCAGCAAGCGCAGGTTCGCCAGAGCCTGTATCGATCGCAGCTGCCCCGGTTGCGCCGGCTCGAGCCGAGGTGGTCAAGGCGTGGATTCCTTGGCTCATTCTCAGCATTTCTGTGATCCTATGGGGCACGCCGCAGTTCAAGGCTTTGCTCGACAGCATCTCGATCGTGCGCATTCCGGTGACGGGCCTGCATAACTTGATCGAGCGGGTCCCTCCTGTTGTCGTCAAGCCCACACCTGAGGCGGCCGTCTATCTGTTCAACTGGTTGTCCGCCACCGGCTCGGGCATCCTCGTGGCTGCGATCGTTGCCGGGCTGGTGATGGGCTTTTCGCCCTTAGGACTCGTGCGCACCTATTGGAGCACGCTCAAGCTCGTGCGCTACTCGCTGTTGACGATCGCATGCATGCTCGCGATCGGGTTCATCACCCGCTATTCCGGCATCGACGCCACGCTTGGTCTTGCCTTCGCCAATACCGGTTTCCTCTATCCGTTGTTCGGCACCATGCTCGGCTGGCTCGGCGTGGCCCTCACCGGATCCGATACATCATCCAACGTGCTGTTCGGCAGCTTGCAACGCATTACGGCCGAACAGTTGGGCCTCAATCCAGTCTTGATGTCCGCAGCAAACAGCTCAGGCGGGGTCATGGGTAAAATGATCGACGCGCAGAGCATCGTGGTGGCAAGCACGGCGACGCGCTGGTACGGCCATGAAGGCGATATCCTGCGTTACGTGTTCTTGCACTCGCTCGCGCTGGCAGTCCTGGTCGGCATCCTCGTGTCGCTTCAGGCTTATGTGTGGCCCTTCACCGCCCTAGTGCACTGACGGCGCACGGGCACAGCGGCTGCGTTCGGGCCTTTATGGAGAGTGTGGGCCCCGCACCAGCTCGGGCAAGCTGTTCTGACGTGAGATTGGCTTGAAGAGCATCGATCATGAGAGTGGGATTATTCATTCCCTGTTATGTCGATGCCTTCTTTCCCGCGGTCGGCATCGCCACGCTGGAGCTACTGGAGCGATTGCGGGTCGAGGTCGTCTATCCCCTCGACCAAACCTGCTGCGGCCAAATGATGGCGAACAGCGGCAGCCAGAAGGATGCTGCCGGGGCGGAGGCATTGTTTGTCGCGAATTTCAAGGATTTCGATCACATCGTCACTCCATCAGGCAGCTGCGCCTACCACGTGCGGGAACATCTCGACGCAATTGCGCAGACAGCCGAGGTGCGCAAGACGCGGAGCAATACCTATGAGCTGGTCGAGTTTTTGCACGACGTGCTCAAAGTCGAAGCCTTCCCTTGGGCTGAGTTTCCGCACAAGGTCGGACTGCACAATGGCTGCACGACGCTGCGCAAGCTCCGAACCGCCAAAGCATCCGAAATCGACGAACCGTTCTTCTCCAAGCCGCTCGATCTGCTGAGCAAGGTGCGCGGGATAGAGTTCGTGAGGCCGAGCCGAGCGGACGAATGTTGTGGCTTCGGCGGCACTTTTTCCGTCTTCGAAGAACCGGTTTCCGCCAAGATGGGCTACGACAAGGTTGCCGATCACCACGCCGCGGGCGCCGAATACATCGTTTCCGCCGACATGTCCTGCCTCATGCATCAAAAGGGCTGCGCCGAGCGGGTCGGTCTCGATATCCGCTTCATCCATATTGCGCAGATCCTCAATGGAGACCGCGCATGAGACGGATCGATCATGCCGAGGCAGCCTCCCAATTCATCGCAGCCAAGGCGCACCAAGAATTCCACGATCGGCGCCTTTGGGATCTACGGCTCAAGCGCGATCGCGAGGCGCACGGCATTCCGGAATGGGAGGAGCTGCGCGCCCTCGCATCCCAGATCAAAGAGCACACGCTTGCCCGTCTTTCCGATTATCTTGAGGAATTCGAATCACGCGTGAAGGAGAACGGCGCCCATGTGCATTGGGCCCGCGACGCGACTGAGCACAACCAGATCGTCTATGACATTCTCTCGACACGGGGCGCCAAGACGCTCGTCAAAAGCAAATCGATGCTCACCGAGGAATGCGACATGCGTCCGTTCCTCGAACGGCGTGGCATCGAGGTTATCGAGACCGACCTGGGCGAGCGCATCCAGCAACTCGACGACGAGCCGCCCAGCCACATCGTGGTGCCGGCGGTGCACAAGCTGCGTGGCGACGTTTCCGACGTCTTTGCCCGAACGATCGGGGCGCAACCGGGAAATGACGACATCCATTATCTCGCGGAGACGCAGCGGCAGACGACGCGACCATATTTTCTGCGAGCCCAGGCCGGCATGACCGGCGCAAATTTTGCGGTCGCGGAGACGGGCAGCTTCGTGGTGTGCACCAATGAGGGCAATGCCGACCTCAGCGCCAACGTACCGAAACTCCACATCGCGTCCATCGGTATCGAGAAGATGATCCCGAGGATCGAACACCTTGGCGTGTTCATCCGCCTGTTGTCCCGCAGTGCACTCGGCTCCCCGATCACCCAGTATACGTCGCACTTTCGCGCACCGCGCGAGGGCGGCGAGCTTCACATCGTGCTCGTCGACAATGGACGCTCAGAGCGCCTCGGCATGCGCGATTTCTGGCATTCGCTGAAATGCATTCGGTGCGGAGCGTGCATGAATACCTGCCCGGTCTACCGCCGGAGTGGCGGGCTCAGCTACGGCGCGACCTATTCCGGTCCGATCGGGGTGATCATCGATCCAACCTTCAACATCCGCAAATACAGCAATCTCCCATTCGCCTCGACCCTGAATGGGAGCTGCACAAACGTCTGCCCGGTCAAGATCGATATTCACGAGCAAATCTACAAATGGCGGCAGATCATCGCCGAACGCAACCAGCGTCCATTCGTGAAGAAAGAAATGATGCGCATCGCCGGCAAGGTGCTTGCCGATCCAAAGCTGTATCGCGCCGCCGTTTCGGCGGCAGGGCTCGCAATCGAGCATCTCCCACGCTTCGCTATTTACAATTGGCTCAATCCGTGGGGCCGCCAGCGCGAAATTCCGGAGGCACCACAGCAAACCTTCCGTGGCTGGTATCTCGAGCACAGGGGCCGACCGTGACCAGCCGCGACGCAATTCTCGCAGCGGTGCGCGCGAACCAGCCCACGCCGGCTCCCTCGCTTCCGGAAATCCCGGTGTTCGAAAAGATGTCCGGGTCGCTCCTCGAGCAATTTCGGGAAGCTCTTCTGCGAATGGGCGGAAAATTTGTCGATCCACCGAACGGCGAAAATCCTGATCGTTTCATTCGGTCGCTATTTCCGGAGGCCCAGGTTATCTGCTCGGCAAGCTCGGAAGTCATTGGCACGCGGGCCCTAAACAGCGGCTGTGAGCCGGCCGATTTGGCCGATGTCGATGTCGGTATCGTCCGCGCCGCTTTTGGTGTCGCCGAAACGGGATCGATCTGGCTCAGCGAGCAAGATTTGCGGGTGAATGCCCTGGCATACCTGGCGCAGCACCTCGTCGCGCTTCTCGATCCCGGTGACATCGTTGGCAATCTGCATCACGTCTATCGCGATCCGCGGTTCAAGACGGCGCGCTATGCGGTGCTGGTAACGGGTCCTTCTGCAACTGCCGACATCGAGGGTGTTTTGATTCACGGCGCCCAGGGTGTGCGTAGTCTGACGGTTCTGCCGGTTTCTCGCCCGGCGGACAATCGCGCCAGCGTCTAGCGGGCCGAACCGGCCGTTCCGCGAAAAGAGATCACCATATCACCAGGTTATTTCGCCATGCTCCCACTGCTCGCCCCAAATGTCCGGGCCATCGCGCCGGCACCTCGGACCCCGCGGCGTGACCGTGCGCCGGATTGGGTCGCGGCTGGGACGCCCCCGCGACTGCGCAATGATCTCGTGGCGCTCCTTGGCGCCGACCGCGTGCTCACGCGACCCATCGACCTTATCCGCTACGCGACCGATGCGAGTCCTTATCGACTTTTTCCTAAAGTGGTGGTGATCGCGCGCACCGTGGATGACGTGCGCAAAGTGCTCGAATATGCGCGACAAAACCATGAGAGCGTGACTTTCCGTTCCGCCGGGACGAGCCTCTCCGGCCAAGCACAGAGCGACGGCATTTTGGTCGACGTGCGGCGGCATTGGGCAGGCGTCAACGTTGAAGCAGGCGGACGGCGCCTGCGCGCGCGTCCCGGCACTATCCTGTCGCGTGCCAACCTCGCGCTCGTGGCGCACGGCTATCGCCTCGGTCCCGATCCGGCAAGCGCATCCGCTTGCACCATCGGGGGCGTCATCGCTAACAATTCCAGCGGCATGTGCTGCGGCACGACACAGAATTCCTACAAGACGCTGTCGTCGCTCACGTTCATGCTGCCCTCGGGGACATTGATTGACAGCGCTCGTCCCGATGCCGAGCAGCAATTTGCGGCCGCCGAGCCGGCACTCGCGGCCGGCCTCATGGAAATCAAACACGAGATTGAAGCAGACCCGGAACTCGTGGCGCGGCTGCGCAGAAAGTTCAGCATCAAGAACACGACCGGCTACCACATGGAGGCGTTCCTCGACGGCGCCACGCCGCTCGAGATTTTCCGCCGTCTGATCGTCGGCTCCGAGGGCACGCTGACGTTTATCGCCGAGGCGGTTTTTGACACTGTGCCGGATGATCAATACCGGCTCACCTCGTTCATGATATTCCCCGATATGTACGCGGCGTGCGCGGCGGTCAAGCCGTTTGTCGACCACGGCGCGGGCGCGGTCGAACTGGTCGACAGGGCTTCGCTGCGTGCGGTGGAAGGCAAAGCGGGGGTGCCGCACCGCTGGAAAACGTTGCCCGAGCATGCGACGGGGCTGCTGGTCGAGTTTCGTGCGCCCAGTGAGATGGCGCGCGCAGAGGCTGCGCGCACTGCCGCCGCGACGTTGGCCGGGTTGAAGCTGCTTGAGCCTGCTGAGTTCACCCGAGATCCAGCCTTGGCGGCGCAGGTCTGGAACGTGCGCAGCGGACTCTTGGCATCGGTCGGCGGGGCGCGGCCCTCCGGCTCGTCGTTCATTCTCGAAGACGTATGCTTCCCGCCCGAGCGGCTCGCCGACGGCGCGCTCGATTTGCAAGCGCTGTTCGCCAAGCACGGCTACGCCGGCATCGTCTTTGGGCACGCCTCGGCCGGCAACCTGCACTTCCTAATCACGCCGTTTCTCAACGATCCGAAGGAAATCTCGCACTATGGCGCGTTCATGCAGGACGTCGTCGAATTGGTCGTCGGCAAGTATGACGGCTCCCTCAAGGCTGAACACGGCACTGGCCGCAACGTCGCGCCCTACGTGGAGCGCGAGTGGGGTGGAAAACTTACTGGCTTGATGTGGAAGCTGAAACGCCTCGCCGATCCCAAAAACATTCTCGCGCCGGGTGTCTTGCTCACTGAGGATGCAGAAAGTCATCTGAAAAACCTGCAGACGTCGCCCGCAATCGAGGAAACTGTCGATCGCTGCATCCAGTGTGGCTATTGCGAGCCCGTCTGCCCCAGCCGCAATTTGACCACCACCCCGCGCCAGCGGATCGCGTTGCGCCGGGAGATGGCGCGGCAGTCCGTAAACTCGCGTGTATCCGCGCAGGTTCTCTCCCAATACGATTACGATGCCATCCAGACGTGCGCAGGCGATGGTTCCTGCGCAATAGCCTGTCCCGTGAACATCAACACGGGGGCATTGATGAAACATTTCCGCCATCTCGAACACGGCCCGCGCGCCGAACGCATTGCTGCGAGCGTGGCACGACGATTTGGCACAGTCGAACGCGCAGCGCGTACCGGTCTCGGCGTTGGAAATGCGACCGCAAAAGTACTCGGCCACCGCACACTCGCAGCGGCGACCGCTCTCGCGCGCCGCATCGTGAGCAAGGAACTCGTCCCTAGCTGGCTGCCGAACATGCCGGCCGCCGCTAAGGCGCAGCTGCCGAAAACGTCACGCCAAGGCGCCGCCGGTGTCTACTTCACTGCATGTGTCAACCGCATTTTCGGCCGCATGCCCGGGCGAGGGCGCAAACCTTCGCTTCAGGAAGCCATGATCGCTGTCTCGGCGCGAGCCGGCCTGCCGCTGTGGCTTCCCGAAGACATCGGCGGCCATTGTTGCGCGACCATCTGGCATTCCAAGGGCTATCGCGCAGGCAACGTGATAATGGCGAACCGGATCGCCAAAAGCTTGTGGCGTTGGAGCGATGGCGGCAGGCTACCGATCGTTTGCGACGCCAGTTCCTGCTCACTGGGCATCACCAGCGAAATCGTGGAATGTTTGACTCCGGAAAACCGCGAGTACCACGGGCGGCTCAAAATTTTTGATTCCGTCGCTTGGGCGCACGACCGGCTGCTGCCGAAGCTCAAAATCGAGCACAAGGCGGCATCGGCAGTTGTGCACCCAAGCTGCTCAATCAATCACCTTAATCTTGCGAAGAAGTTGCATGCGATCGCGGCAGCAATGGCCGAACAGGCGATCACGCCCGCAGCCGCCGGATGTTGCGCCTTCGCCGGCGACCGAGGCTTCCTCCATACTGAACTCACCCGCTCAGCGACCGCCGACGAGGCGGACGAGGTTCGTGCACGCAAGTTCACCGCCTATCTGGGCAGCAATCGCACCTGCGAGCTTGGCATGAATCTCGCTGCCGGTGAGGACTACGAATCGTTCGTTTATCTCCTCGACGAACTGACGCGCCCGAGCGAGGGATTGAACATTAGCAATTGCTACGGCGAGGTTCGTGCCAGGTCGGCTTCACTTAAGCATCTCTTTCCGCCTCGCCCGCGCCGAAGCAGCTAACGGCGCAATCCACATATCCCAAAGCGAAACGAGAATCTGACAGGCCATGGCCAAGCCCATGAATGCTCCGCCGATGAGCACGATGTATGCAAACACGGGATTGTAATATTTGGTCGCCCACCAAGATCCGATGTCCATGATGATTGCCAAGTAAGGGATGACCAGAACGGTTACGCGAAACCAAATGGGCGTCACGCTCAAGCTGAAGATCGCTCCAGTCAGAAGGAAAATCATGCTGATGCCGAACAGATGGATGTGCGACACGCGTGCGAGCTGCAGCATGCTCACCCCTGTGTCGGGTGTGGTGACCTTCTGTACGTCTTCGAAGCTGGTGAGAGGCAAAATCGGCATGCCAGACTGGGAACTGTGACACACTGCGCATTTTTGTGTGAGGATGGGTTCGATTTTCGCATAGCCGTCGGCCTTTGCGCCGGCGCGCACCCACTGCAAAATCTGGTCGCGCTCGTCAGCGGTCAGCTTGTCGGCCATGGTGCCCGTCAGCGCTGCCTCCAATCGAGTGCCGCTGGTCGACCCATGATATTTTTCGCTGATCCCCTGCACCACTCCTTCGCCGGCCTTTTGATGCGGCTCGACGTCAACCAAGAACAAGTAGGACAGCGCCATCAGATAGCCGATGCCCATCACAATCAGAAAGCTGCTGAACAGGACGCGTAGCGTCAACGGCAGGTCGCGTAGCGAGATCATTGATATTGCCCCCATCAAGACGACCAAAATCTAGAATAGGATAACATTTTGCCTGCGCGCCCGCACTCGGGATTTGATCTAAATCAATGAATTGAGGCTAGTGAGCGCAGTATCGTTCAACCCGCGCGCCATGGAGGTTAACAATGCGAGCAGGGCATCGCTCCTCGTTGATTGCATCCATTCTCGCGTGGTGTGGGCGTTACACCCGAGCAATCACCTCGAGCAAGCATAGCCGCGTCATTGCTGCTCAGCATAGCAATGTCGCAGAGGATCGCAGTGCGTGCGACCGAGTACTCGACTTACCGCGAGCCTTCTATGATGCCAGCCTCTTGTTTCGCCGGATGGCCGCGTTGCAAGTCGATCGGGACGAGCTCGCAAGCGACGACCCGTTGCTGTTCCGCGAGCTCCAGGGACTCTGCACACTGTGCCGCGACAAGGAACGCTGCGTGCTGGACCTAGCGCAGGAAAGCGACAAGCCCGAGAATCGAGAGTGGCGCGAATACTGCACCAATGCCACGACGTTGAATGCTCTTGGGGCGGTGCAAAACTGCGCTCGGGCGGCGCAATACCTGCGGACGCCACGTTCCACTGACGATGTGGCATTGGCTCCGACAAGCCGATCCGCTGACGCACCAGAGCGGCAAGTTAAACCATAATCAGCGCCGCCACGGTGGCCGCGATCAGGACCCACGCCGAGCCATAGCAGATCACCTTAATCGCGACCCCCCCGCCCAAGCCGAGATCGTGGGCAGTCATACGAAGGCGATGGGCGGCGTGCCAGGCCGGGAACGCCACGACGCCGAATAGGATCAGCTTGCCGAGCGGGTTGTGCGCAAAGGCCGCTACCTTTTCGTACGGCAAGGGCACAATGCCCACCGGCATCAATATCCCGGTGATCAGGATCAGTACCGGGATGATCAGCGCCGCGACCAGTCCACCGGCGGCGAAAGGCAGCCATAGGATGGGCTTGTTTGATCGGACCATGGCTCAAATCCCCGCTGCAATCAGCACGATCAGCGATACCACCGCCCAGGCGCCATAATGCATCCCGATGATCGCCCCGGGCGGGACGGGCTCGCCGCGAACCTCCAGCGGCATGGCCTTCGGGGTCAGCGCGAACCAGGTCACGCTGTGATAGGCGGCGAATGCCAGACAGACCACTTGGAATAGCACACCCACCGGGCTGGACAGCGCGGCCAAAAAGCCGTCCCACGCGGCATGGCCCTGCGCTAGGCGCACGAGTCCCAGCACCAGGAGGCCGCAATAAAGTCCGACGAACACGCTCGTCAACTCGCGGATCATGTAGGCGACATACCGGCGCTGGCCGAGCCACCAGCTGCGGTTCACCTTGCGAACGTATGGGCGACGGCTCATCGACGGGCTCCGGGAAGCAGCCGCGCCTTGAACCAGTCCAGCGACGCGGAAATCTTGGTCTGCTGGATTGCGGCGGCGGGGTCGACATGCTTGGGACACACCTCCGAGCAGGCGCCGACGAAGGTGCATTCCCAGATGCCCTCGTTGCTGGCCACCACGTCAGCCCGTTGCTCGTTACCCTCATCGCGGGAATCGAGATTGTAACGATGCGCCAGCGCGAGCGCCGCCGGCCCGACAAACTTTTCGTTCAACCCGCATTGCGGACAGGCGGCGTAGCAGAGCAGACAGTTGATGCATAGGGTGTACTGTTTGAACGCCATGAGCTGCAGGGGCGTCTGGAGATTTTCGCCATCGCTCGGGGCTTTGTTCTCCTGGGTGATCACATAAGGCTTCACACTGGACAGCTTCTCCATAAAACTGTCCATGACGATCACTAGATCGCGCTCGATGGGAAAATGGTCGAGCGGCTCGATTCGAATCACGCCATGACGATAGTCGCGCAGGAAGGCGTGACACGCGAGTTTGGCTTCGCCATTGATCATCATGCCGCAGCTGCCACAAATCGCCATGTGACAGGACCAGCGATACGACAGCGTCCCGTCCACATGGTCCTTGATGTAGTTGAGCCCATCTAACACCACCCAGTCGTCGTGGTAGGGAATGGTGTAGGTCTGGAAATGCGGTTGGCTGTCGAGCTCCGGCCGGTAGCGGAGGATCTCCAACGTGACATCTTCGCTCATGCCGCAGCCCCTCCATAAACTCGCTCGGCCGGTTTTGAGCGGGTGATCACGACGTCGCAATAGCTGATCGTTGGCGGTTCGCTGGCATGGTAGGTGGCAAGGCTATGTTTGAGATAGTTATGATCGTCCCGTTCCGGATGATCCAGACGCTGGTGCGAGCCGCGCGATTCCTTGCGCCGAGCGGCCGAGTGCGCGATGGCCTCCGCCACATCCAGCATGCAACCGAGCTCCAATACTTGAATTAGGTCGGTGTTGAACACGTTGCTGCGATCCTGCAGTTGCACCTTGTCATACCGTCGGCGCAGATCGGCCAGCACGCGGCCTGTCTCTTGCAGCAAAGCTTCGCTGCGGTAGATGCCGGCGCCACTTTCGATCGTGTCATGCATGGTCTTGCGCAGGCCAGATACCGTCTCAATCTCTGAATTGCGTACAAACAGGTCACGAATTCGTTTCTGAACGGCCTCCGCTCGTTCGCGAGCGGCACTCGTGCTGACTGCTGGACTTGCCTTAGCAAAGGCTGCCGCACTGCGTCCGGCGCGGGCACCGAATACCAGGAGCTCCGTCAGCGAATTGGAGCCGAGGCGATTCGCCCCGTTGATGGACACGCAGGCGCACTCGCCGGCGGCAAATAGGCCGGGCAACGGGGTTGCGCCGTCAATATCGGTATGGATGCCGCCCATCGTGTAGTGGACCACCGGCCGCACCGGGATGGGCTCGTGCACGGGGTCCACTCCCGCGTAGCTCTGCGCCAATTCACGCACCATCGGGAGGCGTTCGTTGATTTTCTTCTCGCCCAGGTGGCGAAGATCGAGGAGTACGGCATCGCCGTGCGGGGTGCTGATGGTGCGGCCCTTCTTTTGCTCGTGCCAGAACGCCTGGCTCAGCCGGTCACGCGGGCCCAACTCCATCGCCTTCAAACGCGGCCAAGGATCCGGCGGACCGAGGTTGTAGTCCTGCAAATAGCGGTAGCCATCCTTGTTGCGCAGGAGGCCGCCTTCTCCGCGCGAGCCTTCGGTCATCAGTATCCCGGTGCCGGGAAGCCCGGTCGGGTGATACTGGATGAATTCCATGTCTTTGAGCGGCACGCCGGCGCGATATGCCATAGCCATGCCGTCACCCGTCTTGATCGCGCCGTTGGTGGTGAAGGGAAAGATGCGGCCGCAGCCTCCTGTAGCGATGATCAATGCCTGGGCCTGGATGGCAAGCAACCGACCCGACCGCATTTCGATTGCGACCGTGCCCGTGCAGCGGCCGTCCTCGACCAAAAGATCTGTCGAATAAAACTCATCGAAGCGCTGGATCGACGGGTACTTCAGCGACGTTTGAAACAGCGTGTGCAGCATGTGGAAGCCGCTTTGGTCCGCTGCGTACCACGTGCGCTCGATCTTCATCCCGCCGAATGGCCGAACTGCGACTTTCCCGCTAGCCTCTCGGCTCCAAGGACAGCCCCAATGCTCCATCTGCAACAACTCGCGCGGAGCCATGTTCACGAACAGGTCGACCGCGTCCTGATCGCACAGCCAATCACCGCCCGCCACCGTATCGTGAAAATGATAGTCGAGGCTGTCGTTGTCCTTGATTACACCGGCCGCCCCACCTTCGGCAGCCACCGTGTGGCTGCGCATAGGATAGACTTTGGAGATGAGACATACGCGCAACGAAGGATCGGCCTCGGCGACCGCAATCGCGGCGCGTAAGCCGGCTCCGCCAGCTCCGATAATGGCGATATCCGTAGAGATCAAGTCCATAAGTTAATGTCCCGCGCGCCGCTGTTGACCGATCCGGTGGACCCATACGTGCAAGTCTGACGCAAACGCTTGGCCGGTGATATCGACTTCGTCCATTGGAACGCAGACGGCGGAATCAACGGCCGGCCTTTGGCACCACCACGCCTGATGCCATGCCGCGTCCACGGATAACTTGATCTATGTCAATGTTGCTGGCTTGCGTTCCGGTAGCTCAATGGAGGCCATGCCGGGGATCCCTATGCATGGGACGGAGGAAGACATGGCGGCTTTCCAGGAGGTGCGGTACGTCCATCACAGCGCGGATGAGATGTTCGACCTGGTGGCCGACGTCGAACACTATCATGAATTTGTGCCCCTCTGCCTAAGGCATGTCATCTTATCTCGCGAATCCCACTCTGACGGTGAAATCCTGATGACCGAAATGACGGTCAAGTGCGGGATCTATCGGCAATCGTACATAAGCCGGGTGACGCTCGATCGCGCAAACGGGCGCATTCTGGTCGAGTCGTCGGACGGACCGCTGCGTGAATTGCGGACCCGGTGGACATTTAAACCGCGATCAAACGGCACTTGCGAGGTCGGTTTCTATCTAAATTACGAGCTTGCAAGCCCAACTCTGGCGCTGCTGATGGGTGCCGTCTTGGATGCTGCATTTGGCCGGTTCGTGCAGGCGTTTGAGCGCCGTGCCGACTTTGTTTACGGCCGCCGGCATCGGGGATCTTCTAATCCAGAGAATATCTCCGTCGCATTTTTCTAAGGCCGTGTTCGCTCCCTCCGACGTTTTGTCGCCTGCATCCACCATCTCCGCACTGTTGATTTAGATCAATAATGTCCGTGCCGGTTTGTGTTTGATACCCTACATTGCTGACGCCATCAGCGACGCAGGGAGGGAATCGATGCCATGGGACTGGACGGCGCAAAGCGATGCAGCCGTGTTAACTCCAAACTTTGGCTGTCCGCCCCAGGGAAACAGGCTCGGCATCCCCGTAACGGCGTCGCCATTGAGCCCGGCAGAACTTGAGGTGCCGCATTATCTTAATGCCCATTACTGGTGGGCGTACATTCATCCCACCGCGGTGCACGTGTTCGAGCGTCAGTGGCTGGTCAATGTCATTCTTTGGGGAAATTACGCCCGGTTACGTGACGCCGTGATGGCAGAAATAGGAGATACGTTGCCTGGACGTACCCTGCAGGTCGCATGCGTCTACGGTGACCTAACCAGTCGGATCAGCGCGCGGGTGGCCGACGGTGGACTGATGGACATTGTCGACGTGCTTCCGATACAACTTAGCAACTTGCGCAAGAAATTGCCCCGAAACGCACCGGTGCGATTGCTGGCAATGGATTCCAGCAACCTCAATTTGCCGGATGCGACTTACGATCGCGCCCTCATATTCTTTCTATTGCATGAGCAGCCCGGCCAATATCGCGAGCGAACCCTCGGCGAGCTTTTTCGCGTCGTAAAACCAGGCGGAAAGATCGTCGTCGTGGATTATGACTTGCCGCAGTGGTGGCATCCGCTTCGCTACCTGTGGCGACCGCTGCTCGCCAAACTGGAGCCCTTTGCGCTCGACTTGTGGCGTGACGAAATCGTCAAATGGCTTCCCCGTCCCAACATTGAAATCCGTAAAGAACCGTTCTTCGGGGGGCTCTATCAGAAAGTGGTGATTACACGCTGATCTGTGGCATCGCCGTGACAACGCAGGACAAATGACAAACTCGTAACCACAATGCTGTACCGGCGTCAGGACTTGAACGACGGCCCGTTCATTGAAACGGATCTCTTCGGTTATGAGCTTCTGAACGACCCGCTTCTCAATAAAGGAACTGCTTTTAGCGAAGAAGAACGGGATGCTTTCGAGCTGCACGGACTGCTCCCTCCGAGCGTCGCGACGCTCGAGGAGCAAGTCGCTCGTCGAATGCAGGCGTTCCGGCAGTTGTCGAGCGATCTTGAACGCTACGTCTTTCTGCGCGGCCTGCAGGATAGTGTCGAGGTCCTTTTTTACGCCCTGCTGCTACATGATCTAGCCGGAATGTTGCCAGTCGTGTACACGCCCACTGTCGGAATCGGCTGCCAGGAATTCAGCCACACCTTCCGCAAGCCCCGCGGACTCTTCCTCAGTTTCCCCCATATGGGGCAGATCAAGCGCATCCTGGCCAATCCGCGCTTCGACAACGTCGAGGCCATCGTCGTGACCGATGGCGAGCGTATCCTCGGCCTCGGCGATCAAGGCGCGGGCGGGATGGGCATCCCGATCGGCAAGCTCTCGCTTTATACCGCGTGCGGCGGACTGCACCCTGCCACCACTCTGCCGATCCTGCTCGATTCGGGTACCAACAATTCCCAATGCTTGGCGGATCCCGTTTACGTCGGCTGGAAGCACGAGCGCGTGCGCGGCACCGAGTACGACAAGTTCATTGACACATTCGTCAGCGCGGTTACCGAGCGCTGGCCGAATGTGTTGCTGCAGTGGGAGGATTTTGCGCGAGATAATGCAACCAGGCTGCTCGAGCGTTATCGAAATCGCCTCTGCACCTTCAACGATGACATCCAGGGCACTGCGGTCGTTACCACGGGGACGCTGCTTTCTGCCATCAATGTCACCCGCGTGCCGTTGACGGATCAACGCATTGCAGTACTCGGAGCGGGCTCGGCGGGAATTGGGGTGAGTTCGCTGCTGCTGAAGGCGATGCTGGCCGATGGTCTATCGGAGCAGGAGGCAAGATCGCGCTTCTATCTGGTGGATCGCAACGGGCTTCTGGTCGAAGGAATGTCCGGCCTTGTGGACTTTCAGAAACCGTTCACGCGTTCGCGTGCCGAGTTGGCGGGTTGGCGACTCGAGCAACCAGAACGGATTGAGCTGGTGGACGTCGTGCGTAATGCCCGACCGACAGTGCTGATCGGGGTATCGGGCCAGCCTGGTGCCTTCCCGGAACGTGTTGTGCGGACCATGGCGGAGGGCACGCCTCAGCCGATCATCTTTCCATTGTCCAACCCGACATCTCGATCCGAGGCCACTCCCGATGATCTTCTTGCCTGGACGGAAGGACGCGCGGTGATAGGCACCGGCAGTCCGTTTCCTCCCGTCCTCAAAAATGGCATCTCAATGCGCATCGACCAGACCAACAACTCTTATGTCTTTCCCGGCATTGGCCTAGGGGCCATAACCGCACGAGCAAAGCGTATCACCGATGGGATGCTCTTAGCCGCGGCGAGGGCCCTCGCAGATATGTCACCAAGCAAGTCCGATCCGAAAGCCAATCTGTTGCCTCCCGTCTCGGAGCTGCGCGACGTCTCTTATCGGGTTGCGCTCGCAGTAGCAGCTCAGGCTCAAAGTGAAGGTGTTGCAGAGCACACGAGCCGAGAGGAGCTCGAAGCCTGCGTTCGACTGAAAATGTGGACCCCAACCTACCGACCGTATCGGCGGAGGTTCAACTAAGCTGCGCCTATTACTGTAGCGATACACTCTGTCACAACGAGCCCGAGCCGTTATTTCTTAGATCATTGAAGCCAATCTGCTCCTGCCGAACTTCGACGCCTTTCCGTGGGGCGCGAATGTCGCGGGAAAACATCCAGATCGCCAGGGTGAGGCATCCCATCGTCGCGATCGCAGCGACGAGGGGCCAAGCGCTTCCTCCTAGCATGTGCCCGACGACAGCTCCGAGTACCGCTGCGCAAGTTTGCTGCACGAATCCGACCAGCGAGGAAGCGGCGCCCGCGCGCGCCGGGAATGGCGACATGGCGCCGGCAAACCCCTGCGGCATCGCCAATCCGAGGCCGAGAAGATAGAACGCAGCCGGGAGCACCAACGACGACGACCCCGTAAGACCGAGCATCACGGCTGCGACCATCGCCAGACCGCCTATTGCAAGCGCGAGTGCACCCAGTCCAATCGTGCGGTCGATGCCGATACGGACGACAATTCCCGCCGCCAGCACTGTGCCGAGCATGTATCCAGCGGAGCCTAGCGCAAACGCCATGCCGAACTCGAACGCCAAGAGGCCGTAGAGATCCTGCAGCACGAAAGAAGCACCGGAAATCCATGCAAAAAGGCCCATGAAGCTGCAGGTTACAATGCCAAGATGGGCGAGGAAGGCGCCGTGTTTCATGAAGGCGCCATAGAGCCGCATCGCGGACGGCAGCGATAAGCGTTCCGGCGCACGGGTTTTCAAAGTCTCCGGAAGGAGAAACCAAACCACCGCGGCGGCGGCTGAACCGATGGCGAAAAGAGCAACGAAAATGGCACGCCAGCCAAAGGCAATTTGCAGCAGGCTTCCAACCAGCGGCGCTATTATGGGTGCGAGGCCCATCACGGCACCCATTAGCGAAAATTCGCGTCCGGCACGTGCCTCGGAATAGAGGTCACGCACGATGGCGCGGGCTAGGACGACCGCGCCCGCTCCTCCGAGTGCTTGAAAGAGCCGAGCAATCAGAAGAAGTTCGATCGACCAAACAAAGGCGCAGGCCAGGCTGGCAGCGCTAAACACACCAAGCGCGGCCACCAGTATGGGCTTGCGTCCATGTCGATCGGATAATGGCCCATATACGATCTGGCCCACGGCGAAACCAACGAGGTAAAAGGAAATCGTCAATTGTACCTGCGCAGGAGAGGCAGCCAGCTTTCGCCCAATCTCCGGCAGGGACGGCAGATACATATCCACCGACAGCGGACCCACGGCCGTCAACAGCCCAAGCACGGCAGTCAGCGCGAACGTGTCAGGCCGCAGCATCATTCGCCCATGCAGTCAGAAAGGTGCCCAGCGCTCAATCCTGCCGACCAATTTTTGAACTCATCGGCGGAACAAATTTGACGTAGGTCAAAAATCACTGGCGCCATCGAGCTATATTGCAAGAGCAAGGACATACGCGCACGCATAGTTCATAAACCAGGAGGGTTAAATGTTGGCCCTGCTCGGACGAAAAAGCCCTTCCCCGATCAAAGCTATTTTGCAGTGGCTGCGTAATTGGGCCAGGAAGAGTTCTGCATCGGAGCTCAGATGCTGCGGGGAAGACGAAGTGGAGCGCATGGCCAGAGATATCGGCATGTCCCCCGCCGAACTGCGCAGGGCCGCGGCCCTTGGTCCTGGCTCAGCCGATCTTTTGCTGCGCAGGATGGCCGCGCTGGACCTCGACCGCAACGAGGTATCCCGGACCGAACCACGAGCGTTCCAGGACCTTCAGCGAGTTTGCACGCTTTGCAACAGCAAGCGCCAGTGTAAGCGGGATATGGCACGCGATTCGGATGATCCGGTATGGCAGGACTATTGCCCGAACGCTGCAACCCTTATGGCCCTCAACGCGCTGCCTTGGCGCGCGCGGAATGAGTGGTAATCCAAAGCCCGCGGGATCGCTGTTGGACTAATTTCGAGAAGCGCTCTGCCCATGACCCGGCAAAGCGCCCGTCGTCTGACCGTGCTGCCGATCTTGTTGTCAGAGCCGTTGCATCGTTAGCGTTCACTTCAATATTAGGGGGCGACCGCGTGGCATATTCGCGTGGCTTCAGGAGCACCAGTTGCGGCCATGGTTGACTAAGAGAATTCAGGAGTTCTACTGGTCGGCCAAAGCGACACCGGAGCTTGGTCCCAGCGAAAATGACGGCGGGATAGGTCAGTGCCACACGCCGTTGCTGTTATTTGAGACTAACAATATATGCGGCGAGGTCTGCTGCTTCCGATCGAGATAGTGCCATGTCCGGCATCTTCGGATGCGGGTCGAGCAAGAACAAAGCGATCTTGGCTGCATCAACATCGGGTGTCTTCGCAATTGTCGCAAACGGCGGCGCCTGGTCGCTGGCGGCGCGAACTTGTGTGGGGGTCACCACATGGCAAGCTTGGCACCATCGCTCTGCAAGCCGTCGACCATTGGTGGGATCGGCGGCAAATGCCGGGGTGGCCGCCCCAATCACAACAACTATCAGGTACTGAGAAAAGCAGCGGAGCTTTGTGCGTCCATCCATTGGGGACCTCTTCGCGTTGGGGTAAGGGGAAGATTCACCTCTATTCGCAGCGAGCCGTGCCAGTCCGCGCAAGCCGCCGCGCGCAACTAGCAGAAATACGGGCCTAGGCAGGAGCTGAAATCTCAAAATGACATTCGTCGCATCTGAAGATGTCCTCGCCGGCGGTACCGGGAACCGGATTGAGGCGAGATCGCGCTTCCTTATCAATCCAACAGTGGGGGCATTGGAGGTGTCCGTCGATCTCGGGTTCAAAGTTCGCAAACCGCTTGCTCGACAGGCTCGCCGCTCGACGTTTCGCCTCTATATCCAATTCTTCCATCTTTAGTCGACGAAGTTGTTCTTCGTAGTGATCGGCCATCCAGCGCGTCTGGTCGGCACGTTCCTGCGCGAGCTGCGATACGCGTGCTGCTGTGAGCATTGAATTCCGCTCCGCTACGAGCGCGGTCATGCCGTCATTTTAACAACGTTGCCAGGCGGGCAGCCGACAAAACGCATCTAGGTACGCGATCAATTGTTCTTCGCACCCTCGCGAATCCATGCGCGAATGGCGTTGCGGTCGCAGATCGATAGCTTTTTCTTGCCGTGCGGCATGCGCACATCGGGGGACGCACGCCAATCAAGCAGCCACATCAAGTTGCTGCTCTCCGGATCACGGGGGATTACCATCGCCCCGAACTTGGTACCCTTCATCAATCCCTCGTAACTAGTGAGGTCGAGCCCGCTTTTTTCGTACCCTGCGCCGCCGGGCTGGTGACAACTCACACATCGGCCGTTGAGGATCGGCAATATATCCTCGGAGAAGCTTTGCGGCTCCGCCGCGCATAACTGAGCGGATGGCCCAGCTACTTCGAAAAAGATCAGGCCCGCGCCAAGCGCTATCGCGGTTGCCGTCATCTTTGCCCATTTCATAAGCAGAGCTCCAGGGTCAAACTTACCTCCATGACTACACGAGCCAATCACACCATTGCAGTCTCGGGCGGGGGGATTGTCAAATGGTCATTAATGCTCTTCACACCAACTACTCCTTCTATCGCAATTCGGGCGGCCTTCTTTTCGTCATTCGAGGTGACAAAGCCCCACAGATCAACGTTCCCGTCATGGACAGTCACGTTTAGGAGTGCGGGCCGCCACCGCTCCCCATTCAGTAGTGACAGCACCTTTTCGCGGATTTCCGAATCATTGCTGTGCGCATCGGCTGTGTCGTTCACCGGCATGGTGGCGAGCGCCTGAAGCAGGTTCGCGCGGCTCACGATCCCCACCACCTTTCCATTCTGTACGATCGGCACTCGTTTGATACGCTTTTTTTCCAGCAAAGTTGCAATTTCCCCAAGCGGGGTATCCGGCGTCGCGGTAACCACTGCGCGTGTCATCACATCACTGACTTTGTGTGAGTGCGATTTCACATACTCGGCGGCGAGTACCTGTTTCCCCGTCAGTTGTTCCAGCCACCAGGAACGTCGCCGCTCAGTCCCTGCCTCTGGCCGCCGCATGAGGTCCCCCTCACTGACGATGCCAAGAAGCTCGCCCTCCTCGTCGAGGACTGGCACGGCGCTGATGTGGTTCGCTAGGAGAATCTTGGCTACTTCCTCAACCCGAGCGTTCGGGCGAACACCAATGACAGCAGAGACCATTACGTCAGCAGCCTTCATGTTGCTCACTCCATTTCGCCGCCGGCGCCTTTGGCCGGTTTTGCAGGGCGATCAGCAGCTCGAGCGCTAAGGCGTTCTCGCAATAGTCGGGCAAGTCGTCCTGGCCTCGCAACCACTTATTGCTCGATGTGCGCCCTAGATCCATGGCGCATTCGTCCCGGTTCTCGCACTCGGTGCAACGCCGCTGAAGGTGACGAAGCAAAGCGGGATCCGAGGAAGCCAATTCATACGGGTCGAGGTCAAACGCCAGCATGCGGCGTAATAGCAAGCCGTCAAGCTGCTTCTCCGCAACCTTGCAACGATTGGTATTCGAGATTTCTTGACCAGTCGTCAGAACTTCGAGCTTGTCAGAGCCGAGGCGGGCAGCTTCGAGCAGCTGAGCGGCCTGATCCGCCATCCAACGTTGCCACAGTCGGGTGAAGACGTTTAATGGTAGCTGATTTCTCTGTTGGCGCATCGTACCCTCCTCTGAGTCGTTGCACACAGGGTCCCGGCGCCACCATTGGACTGGTGGCAGTGTTGTGTAGATCGCAAACGGGAGTATTGATCTAAGTCAAATTCGATCCCGGTTCTCAGTAATTTGTAGGGCGCTGCGGCGGGCCGAGCTGCCTACGGCCGCCGATGGACGCTTTCTGGAGGCTTCGCATGCTCAGGCTTTCACGCATCCTTATCACGTTCGTGAGCTTGACCACGCTAATTGGCTCGAATATCGCGGATTGGAACAGCACGCACATTTTCAGCGAGTTGTGGCCGCCGCATGCGCATTTTCATGGGGCTTGGTTCGTCATCGCCATCAGCCTGCTTTCAGCCCTGTCTCTCTGGCTGGTCTGGTCACCAGCGGGTCAAGTCGACCGCAGCAGGACTGCGGCCCTGATCCAGGGCTGCATCTGGGTTGCGTTCCTTCCCGCCCTATTAGTGCCCGACACGGCGCTAGCCGACCCTGGCAAGCAGTTGGTACAATTCGCCGGAATCGAACTCAATCTCGTCGGGGCTGCAGGCAATATCGCGCTCCTCGCCGGCGCTCTCGCCCTGCTACGTGGAAGGCCCGCCATTCGCTAAAAAAACTCCGTGTTTTTGCGAATGCGACAGCAGCGGGCTTCAGTAGATAGGCAGGCGCAAACGTGCCGGTGTTGCGCTGCGGGCGATCTGGGCAGCTCTGTGGATACAGTCGTCGTGGGGTGGCAACCCGCATCGCTTCCAGCGTTCGCAGTCTCCGCAGGTGAAATCAGATCTCCGCGGGCGCCGCGACGTCAAACCCAGTCTTTTGCGAAATATCCTTTGAATCATTTCGAATTTTCGCATGGCTATCCTCCAATATTGATTGGCAAAGTATCTGACGGCCATCGTCCGCGACATTGATCAAAATCAAATCAAGTGATGCTTTGGCGAACAATCGCCCCGAACGACACGAATCGGCTGCAAGGTCTGCGGAAAAGCGAGCTGGCTATGCTGAAATCGCAATGCCGTGCAGCCAGGATTTGATCTTGATCAATTTTGCCGGGCTTTTTTCAGCTAATGTATTTGCGTCAACTGTTGGAGGCTGTTGGATGAAACCACCGAAGTTCGTGCCACGGTGACCGCTGATGCATACGTTCGGGCTTCAGCGCAGTGGCTGCTCACGAACGGTACGCCGGGAGCCGTCTAGCGGGTCGCATCAGTCAGGCAAGACCCCATTTCGACCGCTCCCGGCGTTCGCTTTTCAATTGCTAAATCGCGGATCTCCTCCTGTCGGCCGGCCGCAAAATGCTCTAAGTTGACCATCAGCAGCCACGGAGCAATGCATGCCTGAACCGACCACATCGGATGCAGCATATTCCATTCGCACCGAAGACCAGATGATCCGGGAGCGGGTAAAGGGGTTGACAAGCCAAGCTCTAAAGGAGGGCCGGATCGACCCCGAGGCGGTCAGGGATGTTGCTCGCGCGGTGATCGGCGGAACAGCGGACAACGTGGCCGTTAGCGGAGCCGAGACGCGGGAGCTATTTGCCGATTTAGTGCGAAGTCTTGACGCGGCACTCACGAAGTCCGCGAGCGAGGTGCATGATGCTCTGCAGCAGCTCGCGGCACGGGGGAAGGATTTCACCGACAACGACTTGAAGGAAGCGCTGGTCAGTCTGAGGCGGCTGCAACAGGACTACACCGCCGCGGCGAGCCGCATTGCGGAGGCGATGACCGGCAACCTCCGTCGCGAAATGGCGGAGCTTGCGGTCCATGCCCAAAACATCGGAGTGGAAGCGAGCGCGCGTGTCGCAAGCATGATGGGCGAGTTTGCCGAAGGCGTGGGCACTACAACGGGGATGGCGGGAATCCGTGATGCGAGCGCGCGAGTGGCGCTACTTGCCAGTGGCGTGCTGGCCGGCGTTGCGGATGCTCTGCGCGACCAATCCAAGGCGAAAAACAGCACATAGCCTCCGCCACATAATTAGATGGTCGCCGGGTGAACAATGGTCTCCGGGGTGTTCAGCATGGCCCGCGAGCTGCCCCGCCTGCGGGAGATCAGCTCGGTCCTCATTCGCCATGGGCTGGGCGACATCGTGCGTCGCGCCGGCGTCTCCACGCTATTCGAGCGCACCGGCCAAGTCCTGCAATGGGGACAGGCCAGTGAGTTCGCCCATCTCGCACCACAGCAGCGCGCCAGGCTCGCCTTCGAGCAACTCGGACCCACCTTCGTCAAGCTAGGTCAGATACTCTCGACAAGAGAGGACCTTCTCCCTCCGGCGTGGACCGATGAGCTCAACCGGCTGTATAGCCACGTCGCGCCGGTACCGTTCGACGATCTCTTACCGCAGATCGAACAAACGCTCGGTCGGCCGCCGCTTGAAGTGTTCGCCGATCTCGAGCGTCAGCCCTACGCCGCGGCCTCGATCGCTCAGATTCATCGGGCAACGCTCACCAGCGGCACGCCGGTCATCCTGAAGGTTCGCCGCCCTGGAATCGTCCCAAAGGTCGACGCCGATCTGCGAATCCTTGAGCATCTTGCCCATTTCGCCGAGCGGGAGATCCCAGAGGCGCGGCGCTATCGGCCCGTCGACCTGGTGGGCCAGCTGCGCCGCTCGCTCGAGCGCGAGCTCGATCTCGCAGTGGAAGCACGCAACACGGAACGCTTCGCCCGCAACTTCGCCGGCGACCTCGACGTTCTAGTCCCACGCATATATTGGGAATGGACGAGCAGCTCGATGAATGTGCAAGAGCACATCGAGGGCATCCGCGGCGACGATTTAGAGGCCATCGACAATGCCGGCCTCGACCGCAAGGCCATCGGCGCGCGCGGTGTGGATGCCATGCTCAAGATGATCCTGATCGACGGCTTCTTTCAGGCCGATCCGCATCCCGGCAATGTGATGTGCCTGCCTGACAACCGCATCGCGCTGATCGATTTCGGCATGGTGGGCCGGCTATCGTCGGCGCGGCGCAACCAGCTCGTCAACCTGCTCGCAGGGTTCGTGCACCAGGACGAAGAAAGGATGCTGGAGGTGCTGCTCGACTGGCGTGGCAGTGACGCGGTGAACGAAGCTCGGCTGGCCGCCGATCTAGGCGAACTGGCTGTCGATTTTTCCGACGCGCAGTTGAAGGACCTAAAGATCGGGACCCTGCTGCACCGAGTATCCGCGATCCTGCGCGAGCATTCGATCGTGCTGCCGGCGGATCTCGCGCTCCTGTTCAAGGCGCTGATCACTCTCGAGGGATTCGGCCGGCAGTACGATCCGGAGTTCCGCCTCGTGGCGCGCGCGGAGCCGTTTCTCAACCGCGCCATGTCCGAACGCTATCAGCCGGGGGAAGCCTTGCGGCGGGGCCAAGCGACGCTCAGCGACTTCCTGGGGCTGGTCGCCACGATTCCGCGTGACCTTGCCCGGTTAGTCAAGGACGCGCGACACGGCCGGATGCGGATCGACCTCGACCTTAAACGCCTCGACGCCTTCGGTGATCGCGTTCACGACGCAGTTGATCGCGCGACGATCGGCATCATGACAGCATCGCTTGTGGTCGGCTCGTCCATAGTAATGACCGTGTCGGGAGGGCCGACCGTGTTCGGGGTGTCCCTGCTCACCTACTGCGGGCTGGTCGGCTACCTGATCGCATTCGTCAACAGCCTCTGGGTCATCTTCTCGATCTGGCGCTCCGGACGGCGGTGACTGAGCGGTGCGCAAGCTCCTCAAGCAGCCGTGCATTCTCCCCAGGAGACATCCGGCTCGCCCTCCTCTCCTTGGCTGGGGGACGAGGCCGCGTTGCGGCTGGATCGAGCGGCGACATGTGTCTGTAGTGCGGTATTGAGCGAAACGCCTTGAGCACCGAGAATGAGTTCATGCAAGTTCTGTCTATGCTCAGTTTGAATATCGAGTCCCGAGCAAAACGTTTTGCGCAACGAACAAGTCATCGAACACTGCAATGTTGGGAAGACTCGCAGACCATGTGCCGTTTTCAAAAAGGAAGGATGTGCTATTTGCCCAATGACCACTTGTGGTGTGCTTATCGCTGAGAGGCGATGCCGTTCGGAAATAAAGATGGGATCGCCAGTACTAAGCGACCGCCGAATCGCCGCGAGAGTTGTCTTACCCCCGCCATTTTCGGCGTAAAGCAATGTGAGTTTCGAAAATGGCAGCCGCGCGCCGGCATCAACGGGATCGAACTGACCAACGTTGCGGAGGAGTGGATGCGATCGAGCACAGCCATCCCCTCACCTTACTGAATCGGTGTCCAAAAATGAGACACCAAAATTGGCCTCTGGAGACAAAGCGCCCGAATGACCTCTTCAGTCCACTATCCCGCACACGGAGATGGACCCGGATAATACGAATGGGCCCAATTCGCCGGCATTTCGGACCTCCAGCGGCAAATAACGCAGGAGACCGGACTGGCTGGCTGGGGCGGGAGGACTCGAACCTCCGAATGGCGGAATCAAAATCCGCTGCCTTACCACTTGGCTACGCCCCATCAGGAGCGGCTCGCTTGCGCCACGGCCGCGCGCGGGACCATAGCGGCCGCAAACTGCCCGATCAACGGTAGCGGGACTCGCACCGGCACCTGACGTTGACCGAGGCATTGCCGGGGTTAGATTAGCGCGACGCGTCATCTGCTCTCCGCCGCCCGCACAGCGGGCAAGCGCGCAGCGGGCGCCGCCAGGAGCTCGGCAATCCCGCAATAACACGCATCCCTTCCGGAAACACACGATGACCTATCGGGCGCCGGTTGCCGATATTTACTTCGCGCTCAACAACAGCGCAGGGTTTGCTCGCGCGCTTGCCGATGGTCTCTACGGCGACCTTTCCGCCGACGTGGTCGAAGCTGTGCTCACGGAAGCGGGCAAGTTCGCGACCGATGTCCTCGCTCCCCTCAATGCGGTCGGCGACCGCGAAGGCGCCCGGTTCAAGGACGGAGCGGTGACAACGGCACCGGGATGGAAGGAGGCCTATCGTGCCTGGACACAGGGGGGCTGGAACGCGGTTGCCGCGCCCGCGCAATGGGGCGGCCAGGATCTGCCGCACGCGCTCAACGCCGCCTGCCTGGAAATGTGGAACTCCGCCGCCATGGCCTTCGGTCTGGGCCCGGTTCTCACCATGGCGGCCATTGACGCGCTGGTG
Source organism: Xanthobacteraceae bacterium (assembly GCA_035693615.1). Taxonomy (GTDB): domain Bacteria; phylum Pseudomonadota; class Alphaproteobacteria; order Rhizobiales; family Xanthobacteraceae; genus VAZQ01. The sequence goes on along the minus strand of DASSGH010000159.1, from coordinate 68,398 downwards.
GCGCACGGCAGCGAAGAGCTCAAGCGCGTCTACCTGCCGAAGCTTGTTTCCGGGGAATGGATGGGCACCATGCAGCTCACCGAGCCGCAGGCCGGCTCCGACGTTGGCGCCTTGCGCACCAGGGCCGAGCGCGCAACGGACGGCAGCTATCGCATCACCGGGCAAAAAATCTTCATCACCTATGGCGAGCAAGATCTCACCGATAACATCATTCATCTGGTGCTGGCTCGCCTCCCAGAGGCACCACCGGGAACGAAAGGACTTTCGCTTTTCCTGGTGCCGAAGTTCCTGGTCAATGCCGACGGCTCCCTCGGTCGTCGCAACGACGCTCGCGCTCACTCGATCGAGCACAAGCTGGGCATTCATGCCTCTCCGACTTGCACGATGGTCTACGGCGACGGCGGCGGCGCCACCGCCTTTCTCGTCGGGGAGGAGAATTGCGGCATGGCCTGCATGTTCACCATGATGAACCAGGCCCGCCTATCGGTCGCGTTGCAGGGCGTGGCAATTGCCGAGCGTGCCACGCAGCAGGCGCTCGCCTATGCGCGCGAGCGCAAGCAAGGCCGCGCACCCGGCGTGGAGACCGGTTCCAGCCCGATCATCGCGCATCCCGATGTCAAACGCATGCTGCTCACCATGCGCGCGCTCACGCGTGCCGCGCGCGCCCTCTCCTACACGACTGCCGTCGCGCTCGACCGCGCAGAACGCGGCCCGGACGAAGCCGAGCGCAAGGCCGCCCACGAACGCGCCTCGCTTCTTACTCCTGTTGCGAAGGCATTTTCGACCGACGTGGGCAGCGAGGTCGCCTCTCTCGGCGTGCAGGTGCACGGCGGCATGGGTTACATCGAAGAAACCGGAGCCGCCCAGCACTATCGCGATGCGCGGATCGCGCAAATTTATGAAGGCACCAACGGCATTCAGGCAATCGATCTCGTCACGCGCAAACTGCCGCTCGCGGGCGGTGCGACGGTGAAAGCCTATATCGGCGACATCAAGCGGATCGTCGAGGCCGTCAACGCTACCAACAACCCCGCGTTCGGCTGGACCGGGGTACGGCTGAAGGATGCGACGGAGGCGTTGGAGCGAGCGACGAATTGGCTCCTCGGCAGCCAGCACAACGACCTCAGCGCGGCGCTTGCAGGCGCGACCCCTTATCTGCGGCTATTCGCGCTCGCCGCCGGCGGCGCGCTCCTCGCCGAGGAGGCGCTCGCAGCGGTGCGGCTGGGTGGTAATGGCGCCGACGCGGCCGGGCGCGTTGCGATCGCGCGCTTCTTCGCCGAAAATGTCGCCGTGCAAGGCGAGAGCCTCGAGCGCACGGTCGTGCAAGCGGCAGACAGCGTCAACGCCGCAGACGCGGCGCTGGCCTGAATTGATCCACGTGCGACAACGCGACTGACCGACGCTGGCGCAGTATGAGCCTCAGGGGCCGCACATTATTCATCACCGGCGCATCGCGCGGTATCGGGCTGGCGATCGCGCTGCGCGCGGCCCGCGACGGCGCCAACATCGTCGTCGCCGCCAAAACCGATAAGCCGCATCCGAAGCTGCCGGGCACCATCTTCACCGCCGCAGAGGAGATTACCAAGGCCGGCGGCAACGCTCTTCCGCTTGTCGTTGACGTGCGCGAGGAGGCGCAGGTGAAAAGCGCGATCGAGCAGGCCGTCGCGACCTTCGGCGGCCTCGACATCCTCGTTAACAATGCAAGCGCAATCCAGCGGACGCCGGCCGTGGAGACCGACATGCGCCGCTTCGATCTGATGCATCAGGTCAACACGCGCGGCACTTTCATGGTCTCGAAATACGCCATCCCGCATCTCGCGAGGGCGAATAATCCGCACATCCTGATGAATTCGCCGCCGCTCGACATGCGGGAAAAATGGTTCTCCGGCAGCACGGGTTATTCGATCGCCAAGTACGGCATGAGTCTGGTCGTGCTGGGACTTGCCGGCGAACTGCGCGACAAGGGCATCGCGGTGAATGCGCTGTGGCCCCGCACCACGATTGCCACCTCGGCCATCAAGAACCTGCTCGGCGGCGAGCGGGTCATGCGCATGTCGCGCACGCCTGAAATCATCGCCGACGCAGCGTACCTCGTGTTCCACAAGCCCTCACGCAGCTTTACAGGCAATTTTCTCATCGACGATAGCTTCCTCGCGGCCGAGGGCGTCACCGATTTCGAGAAATATCGCGTGGACGCGACCCAGCCGCTCGCGCCGACGTTCTTCGTGCCGGATGTGCTCCCGCCACCGCCTAGCGTCAGCGTCACCGGGCAAAGATGGGAGTAAGCAGCGGCGGGGCGGGACCTGCGGCCGACGTGATAGGCCGCTGGCGAACGCCTCTGCTATAACCGATCGCCCGTGCCTGCCGGATCGTTCGATGTCCACGCTTCTGATCACCCATCCCGCTTGCCTCAACCACCTCACGCCGGCGGGCCATCCGGAGCGCCCCGACCGGCTGCGCGCGATTGACCGGGCGCTTTCCCACGAGCGCTTTCGACCACTGGCGCGGCTCGAGGCGCCGGCCGCTTCACTCGAGACCATCGCACTCTGCCATCCCATGCGTTACGTCACCGCCATCCGCGAGGCGACACCGCAAGAGGGTCTGATCGGGCTCGACGCCGATACCACGCTATCGCCGGGAAGCTTCGAGGCCGCCTTGCGCGCGGCCGGCGGCGCCGTGCACGCGGTTGACCAGATCATGGCCGGTAAGGCGGCAAACGCCTTCGTCGCCACACGCCCGCCCGGCCACCATGCCGAGACGATGCGTCCGATGGGATTTTGCCTCTTCAACAATGCCGCCGTTGCCGCCCGATATGCGCAGACGAAACACGGCATGGAGCGCGCGGCGATCGTCGATTTCGACGTGCATCATGGAAACGGCTCGCAGGAAATCTTCTGGTCCGACCGTACCGTCATGTACGGCTCGACGCATCAGATGCCGCTCTACCCCGGCACCGGCGCGGCGAGCGAGCGCGGCGAGCACAACACAATCGTCAACGCGCCGTTGCAGCCGGGTGACGGCGGTGAGGCGTTTCGTGCCGCGTTCGAAACGGTGATTCTGCCGCGGTTGCGCGATTTCCGGCCGGACCTGATCGTGATCTCGGCCGGCTTCGACGCCCACATCCGCGATCCGCTCGCCAACCTCAATTTGGTCGAAAGCGATTTTGATTGGGCGACGCGCAAACTCATGGAGGTTGCCGACGCCAGCGCGAAAGGGCGCTTGGTGTCGGTGCTCGAAGGCGGCTACGACCTCCAAGGCTTAGCCAACTCGGTCGCCGCCCATGTCGCGGCCCTGATGCAGGTTTAATAGCGGCGCAGTCCCCGGCATCCGCCCCCGCTTCATAAATTTGGCAGTTGCCATTCCTCGCCACGAGGTCGGGGGGAGAGTGGCCCCTCTTGCTGGACTACATTATATAGGGAGCGACTCACCGGAACCGAGCATGCCCGACGAGACCTATTCCGACGTCAAGCGCCTTCCCTTCGAGCGGGCGATCGAGGAACTCGAATCGATCGTCAAGCGGCTCGAGGAGGGGAAGGTGCCGCTCGAGGAGTCGGTCGCCATCTACGAGCGCGGCGAGGCGCTCAAGGGCCGCTGCGAGGAGCTGTTGCGCCAAGCCGAGGCGCGGGTGGAGAAAATCACGCTCGATGCCGCAGGCAAGCCGAAAGGAACCGAACCGCTCGACGTCAACTAAGCTAGCCTCTATTCCTCGTCTCGCGTCATCCTCCAAAGGCTAGCATCAAGCACGCACGGAAAATTTTTGCGATCAATGAATTCCGGCCTTGGCGGTGATAACGAAAAAGAGCTCGGCAGGCGAAGATCGTAGGCTTGCGCCGTTGCCGGTCTGATTATCGGCGTCGCAATGTCCGCACGTCCGGCAAGTTCTGCTTCACCCGTCCGATATCCTTCCAGGGATCCTGCTTGAGGCCGCTGAGGCGTTTGCCCAAATTGAGCATCGTATATTGGTTGCCACTTTTGGTGCGTCCCAGCTCTTCCCAGGTCACCGGCGCCGACGCCGCCGCACCCGGACGGGCGCGCGTCGAGTATGCGGCGACGGAGGTCTGCTCCAACGAATTGCGCAGATAATCAATGAAGATTTTTCCCCTGCGCAGTGACTTCGTGATTTTCGCGACGTATCGAGCGGGAGCATCGGCGGTGATCGCCAGCGCCACCGCCTGCGCGAAGTTCTTGGTGGTGCGCCAGTCCGCGCCCCCGATCGGCAGCACGACGTGCAGGCCCTTCCCCCCGGAGAGTTTGACGAAACTTTCCAGATCCAGCGCGGCGAGGCGCTCGCGCACATCGCGGGCGGCCGCGACCACGCCCGCCCAGGTTACGCCCTCGCCGGGGTCGATGTCGAAGACGATGCGATTACAAATGTCCAAGCGATCGATTGTCGATCCGCGCACGTGGAGTTCGAGCACGCCCGCCTGCACCAGCGAAAGCACACCATCGAGGTCTTCGACCGCGATCACCTGCCGCCGATTGGAATCGATGACGGTGCGGAGATTTTTCTCGGTCAGACCGGCCGAAGCATGCTTTTGGAAAAAGCACTGGCCGCTCGTGCCCTCGGGACAGCGCACGAGCGCCAGCGGCCGACTGACGATGTGCGGCGCCATCCAGTCCCAAACCGAGCGATAATAATCCGCCAAATCTTGCTTGGTGACGCCAACGTCGGCCCAATAGACTCGATCGGGATTGGTGAAGCGGATCTCACTTGGACTCGCCTGCCGGCCGCTCGGGGGCTTGTGCGCGCGCGCTCGCGGCTTCGTCTTCGAGGCCCTTGTCATGCTCTTTGCCGTCTCCGCTGCACTCTTCGGCGCGGCCGCTGCGCCTTCCTCGGCCTCAGCTGGGGCCGGTTTCTCGCGGACCACCTCCCGCGGCGACTTGTCCTCACGCACCCCCTTGAAGGCCGCCTGACGCACCAGCCCATCCGCGGTCCAGCCGCGCAATTGTGCTTCGATCACGGTCCTCGGCTCGACCCAGCGGACATCGGAGCGCCGGGCCTCGACCCGGGGAATTTGGTCGAAGGGTGGTGCACTCGTTTCGAGCGGATGCAGCTGCTTCCACAAGTCCCGCGCCAAGGTCTGCGTGTATCCGGTGCCGACCCGGCCTGCATAGACGAGCTGGCCATCATCGTAGTAGCCCACCACCAGCGCTCCGATCGCGCGGGGCAAGGCGGTCGACGGCGAGTACCCGCCGACCACGAGTTCCTGGGCGTTGGAGCATTTGATCTTGATGAAGCTCTCGGAGCGGCCGCTGCGATATGGCGCGTCCAGGCGCTTCGAGACGATTCCTTCGAGTCTAAATTGACAGGCGGCGCGAAGCACGGCCTGTCCGTCACCGCCAAAATGTTCGCTGTAGATGACCGGTCCGGTCTCCGCGGCGGCGAGCAGGCGGAGCAGTTCGGCTTTACGCTCGACCATGGGCAAGCCGGTCAAATCGCAGCCATCGAGATGAAGAAGATCGAAGACGTAGTAGATGAAGCGTTCGCGTTCCCCTTGCTTGAGCGCCGCCTGCAGCTCCGAAAAATTGGAAATTCCATTTTCATCTTCGACGACAATCTCGCCGTCGATCAGCGCCGTGCCTGCGGGTAGTTTGGCAACCGCGGCCGCGACGTTCGGGAATTTTTCGGTCCAGTCGAGACCTTTGCGAGTGAGCAGACGCGCCTTGTGGCGGTCAAGCCGGGCCTGGATGCGGTAGCCGTCGAACTTGATCTCGTGCGCCCAGCCGCGGCCGCTCGGCACGGTCGAATGCAAGGTGGCGAGCGAAGGCAGCACAAAAGCCGGGAGCGGCGCGTCGCGTGGCCGCCGGTCCTTGTCCTTGTTCTTGCCGGCGCTGCCCCTGCTGCTTTTCGTTGCTCCAGCCCGATCGCGTCGGGTGCGCGCGCGCTGTTGCGAGCTTTTCTGCGCACTCCCAAGCGCCGGGAAGGCATGGCGTTTCGTCGCGCCGGCCTTGACGTTCTCCTTCACGCTTCTGTTCGAGTGCCAGACCCGTTTGCGGCCCTTGCCCTCGGCGATCTCGGGAATCGATCGGCCGCTGACCACCGACAGCGGTTGCTCCTCGAGGATATCCTGGTCGCTCGCGCTGCGGGCGGCCTCATCCTTGGACTTGATCAGAAGCCAGGGCTCCTTTTTCTCTCCCGCCCTTCCGTGCATGCGCACGAGATGCCAGCGACCGTGCAGCTTCTCGCCCTCGAGGCTGAAGTCGAGGTGGCCCTTCTTGTATCCCGCATAAGGATCGCCTTCCGGATGCCAACGCCCCCGGTCCCAAATCATGACCGTGCCGCCGCCGTACTCTCCCGCCGGGATGGTTCCCTCGAAAGCGTTGTATTCGATGGGATGGTCTTCCACGTGGACCGCAAGGCGCTTCTCGCCCGGAACGAGACTCGGGCCGCGAGTCACGGCCCAACTCTTCATCACCCCGCCAAGCTCGAGCCGCAGGTCATAATGCAGACGCCGCGCGGCGTGCTTTTGGATGACGAACTGGTGTCCTTCGGTCCGACGCACCTGCCCCCGCGGCTCGGGGGTCACGTTGAACTTGCGTTTCCTGCGATATATCTGAAGCCCCACGGCTCAGCTCGCATGCCTGGAGTTTGCCGGGGCGGGCTCGAAGGCGACGCGATCGCGCGTATTGCCAGCCGATAACAGGCCGGGTGACGACTTGCGGCCGAAAGGCGTCCAAATCGCAAGTGATGACATGACGCAACTCGCGCCCCGTGGGCGATGAGAGGAACGCCGCGGCGGCGCGGCAGGTTCCGGAGCATTGCAGAAAAGCCGAGCCAGGTTAAGCACTTCGCAGCATTCAGGGTTTGCCCTTGCTGTCCTGGCTGGTTAAACCCTAGGCAACCCGTTAGGTTACCGCCCCCATTGTCGGTGGAGCTCCCCGTGCCTCAGCCTTCCAAGACGCCACTTCTGGACCTCGTCAAGACGCCGGCGGACCTGCGTCAACTTGACAGCGGCCAACTGCACCAGCTGGCTGACGAGCTGCGCCAGGAGACCGTCGACGCAGTCGCTGTCACGGGTGGCCATCTCGGTGCCGGGCTGGGGGTTATCGAGCTGACCGTCGCCCTTCATTACGTGTTCAACACCCCTGAGGACCGGCTCATCTGGGACGTGGGCCACCAGGCCTACCCGCACAAGATCCTGACCGGCCGGCGCGACCGCATCCGCACCTTACGGCAGGGGGGCGGGCTTTCCGGTTTCACCAAGCGCGCCGAGAGTGACTACGACCCGTTCGGTGCGGCCCACTCCTCCACCTCGATCTCCGCCGGGCTGGGCATGGCGGTCGCTCGGGACCTCGCCGGCAACTCCAATCACGTGATCGCCGTCATCGGCGACGGCGCGATGTCCGCAGGTATGGCTTACGAGGCCATGAACAATGCGGGGGCCATGAACTCGCGCCTGATCGTTATCCTCAATGACAACGATATGTCGATTGCGCCGCCGGTCGGCGCGCTCTCGGGCTATCTCGCGCGTTTGGTTTCCGGGCGCACCTACCGGTCGGTGCATCATACCGTCAAGAAAGTAGCCAAGCTGCTGCCGCCGTTCCTAGAGCAGCGCGCGGTCGCCATCGAGGAATACGCCCGCGGTCTCGTGACCGGGGGTACCTTGTTCGACGAACTCGGATTCTTCTATGTCGGGCCGATCGACGGCCACAACATCGATCATCTCTTGCCGGTGCTCAAAAACGTACGCGACGCCAAGGACGGACCGTTTCTCATTCACGTCGTTACGAAGAAGGGCAAAGGCTACGAGCCGGCGGAAAAATCGGCGGACAAATATCACGGCGTCGTTAAGTTCGACGTGGCAACGGGTGCCCAGGCCAAGTCGAAAGCCGCCGCGCCGGCCTACACCAAAGTCTACGCCGAAGCCCTCATCAAGGAAGCGAGGAAGGACGACAAGATCATTGCCATTACCGCGGCAATGCCGTCGGGCACCGGGCTTGACCTCTTCGCCAAGGAATTTCCCAATCGCTGCTTCGACGTCGGCATCGCCGAGCAGCATGGCGTGACCTTCGCCGCTGGGCTCGCCACCGAAGGTTTCAAGCCGTTCGCGACCATCTATTCGACGTTCCTGCAGCGCGCCTACGACCAGGTCGTGCACGACGTTGCGATTCAGCGCTTGCCGGTTCGTTTCGCCATGGACCGCGCTGGCCTCGTCGGCGCAGACGGCCCGACCCATGCGGGTGCATTTGATGTGGCGTATCTCGGCTGCCTTCCGGGCTTCGTGGTCATGGCGGCGGCGGACGAAGCGGAGCTTGTGCACATGGTGGCGACGGCAGCCGCGATCGATGACCGTCCGTCGGCGCTGCGCTACCCGCGCGGCGAGGGCCTCGGCGTGCTGATGCCGGCGGAAGGCACACCGCTCGAGATCGGCAAGGGACGCGTGCTGCGCGAGGGCACCAAGGTGGCGCTATTCTCGTTCGGCGCGCGGCTGGGCGAATGCCTCAAGGCGGCGGACGAGCTTGCCGCACTCGGCCTTTCGACCACGGTCGCCGATGCGCGCTTTGCCAAGCCGCTCGACACCGAACTCCTCCTTCGGCTCGCACGCGAGCACGAGGTCCTCATCACCATCGAGGAAGGAGCCATCGGCGGCTTTGCCGCCCATGTGCTACAGGCATTGGCCCTGAATGGCGTGCTCGACGGAGGCATCAAGCTGCGTTCCCTGATGCTGCCCGATGAGTTCCTCGATCAGGATTCGCCGGCGGCGATGTACGCCAAGGCCGGCCTCGACGCCAAAGGAATCGTTACCACGGCATTCGAGGCGCTGGGGCAAAACCTGCGCGGCGAGGCGGTGAAGATGGGGCGCGGATAAGGGCCTTCCACGCGTCCGCTATTTTTTTGCGCCGGCGCGCGGCACCTTTTTTCCTTTGCTGCGAGCTTCCGAAAGGCCGATGGCGATGGCCTGCTTGCGGCTCTTTACCTTTATTCCGCTTCTACCGCTCTTGAGAGTTCCGCGTTTGCGCTTGCGCATTGCGCGCTCGACATCTTTCGAAGCACCGCGCGAATATCGTCGTGCCATGGTTCTTCTCCATCCTGATCCGAGCCGGGTCGAAACCCGCTTCGCGGCTTGGGCCACAGCGAACCGACTGAAACAACAGCAAACTGCCGTTATTTGTTCCAGTGTGCGTGCGCGGGACTACGGTGGTTGTTTGGTTTGATAATAAGCGCATGACCCGCCGCGTTCGCATCGATCGCCTTCTCGTCGAACGCGGTTTGTTCGAGAGCCGAGCCAAGGCGCAGACGGCCATTGCCGCCGGCAATGTGACGGCCGACGAGCTCGTCGTCGAGAAGCCGTCCGACGAGGTCTACGCCGACGCGGTGCTGCGCGCCGAGCCTGCGCATCCTTATGTATCGCGCGCTGGGGTGAAGCTCGCGGCCGCTCTCGATCACTTCCGGTCCGATCCGTTGTTCGATCCGCGAGGCCGCGTCTGTCTCGACGTCGGCGCCGCGACTGGCGGATTTACCGAGGTCCTGTTGGCGCGTGGCGCACGGCAAATCTATGCCGTGGACGTCGGGCACGGCCAACTACATCCAAGCCTGCGCACGCGACCGGAGATCGTATCGATGGAAGCGACCGACATTCGCCACCTCGATCCGGTACGGCTCGCCGAACGGCCCGACTTCGTAGTCATTGATGTCAGCTTCATCTCGCTCAAGCTCGTGCTGCCGGCGGCGCTCGGATTGGTGCAAACACCGGCGTCCCTCATCGCGCTGATCAAGCCACAATTCGAAGCCGGCCGACGCCTCGTCAAGCGAGGCATCGTGCGCGATGCGCGCGTTCATGCTGCGGCCTGCGAGGACATAGCGGCCTTTGTCGTGTCCTGCGGGTGTATGGTCGCCGGAATGGTCCCCTCGCCCATTCCGGGCGGCGACGGCAACCGCGAATTCTTCATCGCAGCCGAGCGCAGCTGAACCCCGCCCGCTACACCTTTCTGTTGCCATAGCATCCGCTATGGTGCCGCGAGATGACATTGCCAGGAAACATCACAGCGGCCGCAGCGGCGCGGGCGCGTGCGGTTTAACGCGCCGACATCCTTGAAACGGTCAAACTGGCATGGCCCATGACGCTGACCCAACTCGGTCAGATCGCCATGATGACGACCGACCTGGCGCTCATTGGACGGCTCGGCGACGCCGCCATAGCTGCCGTCGGCCTCGCGCACCTAATCCTGTTCGTCGGATTCGTGCTTGGGATGGGACCGGTTTCTGCGGTCACACCACTGGCAGCGCAGGCGTTCGGCGCACGCGAACCGCGGATGGTCCGCCGTTCCCTGCGGGTGGGACTCTGGGCCGCGCTGATGCTTGGCATTCCCGTGAATGTCGCACAGCTTTGGGGCGAGGACATTCTCATTATTGCCGGGCAATCATCTGCCACAGCGGCCCTGGCCGCCGCTATCTGACCGGGTTGGCATGGTCGATGATCCCGGGCTGGTGCTTCATCGCAGTGCGCAACTTCATGGGCGCGGTCAATCGTCCGGCACCGGCGCTGTGGGTCACCATCGCTGCCATCCCAGTAAACGGGCTGCTCGCTTATGCACTGATCAATGGTGCGTTCGGGGCGCCTCGGCTTGATCTGCTCGGCGCAGGCCTCGCCACCACATTCGTCAACGTTGCAATGTGTGCCGCCGCGATTTGGATTTGCTATACCTGCCGCCCGTTCAAAAAGTATCGCGTGCTCGGGAGATTCTGGCGAGCGGACTGGGAGTTGCTGCGTGAGTTGATTGCGATCGGATTGCCGATCTCTGGCGCCCTCATGCTCGAATGGGGGCTGTTCTCTTCGGGCGCGCTCCTGATGGGGTGGATTGGAACCAGCGCGCTTGCCGCTCATCAGATCGCGTTGCAGGTCGCAGCCATCTTGTTCATGATCCCATTTGGCATCTCGCTTGCAGCGACCGTTCGGGTCGGACAGGCGCTCGGCCGTCGCGACCCGATCGCAGTGCGCCGAGCCGGCTTCGGTGCGATCGCATTAGGGGTTGCCCTTATGGTGGCAATGGCCCTTGTGGTGGTCGCGTTCCGTGACCTGATCCCGCTGCTCTTCCTCGGCCATGATGTAGGCGGGAACGCCGCGGCAGCACGGCTTGCCTCCATGCTGCTACTCATCGGCGCGAGCTTCTTTGTGACTGATGGGGTTCAGGCGATTGCTGCCGGTGCATTGCGCGGAATTAACGATACCCGTGTGCCGATGTTCTTTGCCGCAGTGAGCTTTTGGCTGATCGGCTTCACCTGCGCGTACGGACTGGCTTTCCCGGGCGGTCTGGGGGCAGTCGGAATTTGGATCGGATTCTCCAGCGGCGTCGCCACATTCGCCGCGTTGCTCATTTCCCGCTTCCACGCGCTGACCATGTCGGAGGACGGGCGAGGAAGGGCGAAGGAGAGATAGGCAGCAGTTCATCCGTTCTCTCTCACCTGATCTGGACGGACTCCCGATCGCTGGCTATCGAAAGTCTATGCTGGAAAACCTAGTGATCACCCGCCTGGGGTCGCACGGGGACGGAATCGCCGAAACCGCTGCAGGCGACGTCTATGTGCCCTACACGCTGCCGGGCGAGACCGTCGAGGTCGAGCCCTGGGCCGGTCACGCCGACCGGCGCCGCCTCAACAGAGTCGCGGTTGCCAGTCCCGCGCGCACCGCGCCGATCTGTCCGCATTTCGGCGCCTGCGGCGGCTGCGCCCTCCAACATTTGGCCGCTGGGCCGTATCGCGACTGGAAACGCGGCCTGGTCACCGCTGCCCTCGCGCGAGGCGGGCTCGACGCGCCGGTTGGCGAGCTGATCGAGGCTCACGGCGAGGGCCGCCGCCGCGCGGTGTTTCACGCGCGGTGCGGCGCGGGTGACGTGCTGGCGGTTGGCTTTGCGGCGATGAAGGGCCACCGCCTCGTGGCGATCGATCGCTGCCCGGTCCTGGCGCCAGTACTTACTGGCGCCATCGCGGCGGCCTGGGACATTGCCGAAGTGCTTGCGCCTGCGCGCAAGCCGCTCGACATCCAGGTAACCGCCAGCGACGCCGGGCTCGATGTCGACGTGCGCGGATCGGGCCGGTTGACCGCGGCCGACACCGCAGCGCTCGCCCGCGTCGCGGAGCGCCGAAATCTTGCGCGGCTCACCCGCCACGGCGAACTTGTCGCACAGCACAGGCTCCCAACCCTGACGATCGGCCGCGCCCAGGTCGTGCTTGCGCCGGGGGCGTTCCTGCAGGCGACGAGCGCAGGCGAGGCGATCTTGGCGCAACTGGTCGTAGGATACTGCCAAGACGCGCGCACAGCCGCTGACCTGTTCTGTGGGCTCGGGCCGTTCGCGCTTCGTCTGGCGGAGCGCGCCCGCATCACCGCGCTCGACAGCGACGCCAACGCGATCGCGGCGTTGCAGCGCGCGGCGGCAGCAACCCCGGGGCTCAAGCAGGTGGCGGCGCAGCAGCGCGACCTATTCAGACGCCCGTTGGCGGCGAGTGAACTCAAAGGCTTCGACGCCGTGGTGTTCGATCCCCCGCGGCAAGGCGCCGAGGCGCAGGCTCGCGAGCTTGCCGCTTCCCCTGCGCCGACGGTGGTCGCAGTATCCTGTAATCCCGTGACCTTCGCGCGTGATGCCCGCATTCTTGTCGAGGGGGGTTATCGCCTTACGCAGGTCACGCCGGTCGACCAATTCCTGTTTTCCGCGCACGTGGAACTGGTCGCGCTTTTCAAGAAATAAATCTGCCACGAACCCGGCCGCCGTTCTGGACAAAAAGGCGAGCGCATCGGCGGTCCAATCGCGGGTCGCACGAGCGCGGCACTTCCAGGAGTGAAGGCCGGAACCTTGCCGGAACGACTTTCCAGGATGCAGATTATCTCTGGAAACGGCTCCGAGATTCAACGTGCGCGGTTCCCGTCCGCCGTCGCAGCCGCTCTGACGAAGAGGAGCACGATGTCATGCGAATGCAGGAAATCGACATCCACGAGTACGCGCGCCAGTTATTCGAGGCCTGCGGCGACAAAGCCGTTGTCGAGGCCGCTCAAAAGGCTCGCTCCTTGGAAGAGCAGGGCCAACGCGAAGACGCTGAAACTTGGCGGCACGTCGAGGCGGCGCTCAAGCTGATGCGCGGACCGCACGCAAGCTGAAGATGGCGCTTCCCTCGGCGGGCGCTGAGCCATCGCTCCAGTGCGGCGGAGCAATAAAGGTCCGATCTGAGCGCATGATCAGCGCCGCGGCATCGTTCAACTGAACGACCGGCGGCATCGGCATGTTATAGGTTTCATGCCGACTACGACATTTGGCTGGTATCCCGCCTTCGTTTATGTAATTAGCGGCGAAGGCGGCAGAGGGCATGCTATGTCTTTGAGAAGCTCGGCAAACGTGTTGTGGACCTCGACAGTCGTACGTGTGATCGATCAATAAGGAGGGGCGGGGTGAGCCAGTTGGTGGAATTTCTCTGCGAAGGCGACCATCCGGTCGAAGCGACACTGCGCGAAAAGACGCGCGAGGCCATGAAGGAGGCCATCGCGCTGGGACATGTTCCGATCAAGTTTACCGACACGCGCGGCGGCACTGAACTCGTCGTGCCGCTCGACCGGAACCGCTCAGATCTGCGTGCCATCGAGAGCAGCAATGGCTCCGCCGAGATCAAAGTGGTGGGGGATCTGACACTTGATTATGTACGCGTCACCTGCGTCGCCCGTATCGATCTGGCGACGCTCGAGGGCGAGGGGCATCTCGAACGCGTGGGATGATGTTGTCGGATGATCGGCTTGCCTCTCGCCAGTTCACGACAGCGAGCAATCCAGTCCATGAGATTTCTGATGACTGGATGCGCCGCTCTCCGCCAAGCTCGCGGCAGACGAGCGGGTGACGCTATTTACCGGTCGTCGCCTCTCTAGAGGCTAGTTTCCCCACCGGTCTCGCCACATCTGCTCGCCGATGGTGCAAGAGATGCGCGGCGGCCTTGCTTGCACGGGTACCAGACGCGGTTGCGGCGTGCGGCCGGCGATCTCCAGCACCAGTTTCGTGCGGGTCGCCTCCTTGAATTGCTCGCGCTCGCGGATCGGCACGACGAACGCACCGGGGCCACCGATCACGCAATCCTCGTAATAGATATCGAGGTTGTCGATATCCATGGTGAAGGCGTTCGGCCGCTTCAGCATGATCGGCAGGCCGTTGATCGTCATCCCGGCCGCAAGCACGTCGTCGCGCGCGAGGGTGACGAACGTGCCGCTATTGTTGGCGCCGTCCCCGGAAACGTCGACGACGCGGCGGAAACCGCGGTAGCCGCTGCCGTCGAACAGGGGTTTGGCAAAGCTCAACGCGCCTGAAATCGACGTGCGCGAGGCGCGCCGATAGGGCGCGCGTGCGAGCTCGTTGACGAACGCATCGGCGGCCTCGGGGCCGTCGATCAAGCGCCACGGCACAATGATTTTTTGGTCGTACGGTCCCGCCCACTCGAAATAGGTCACCGCCACTTTCCCATGGTGGCCGCTACGCAGCGCCTGCATGAACTCGCGCGACGTGATTCCGGCGATATAGCCCTCGCGTTGTAGTGCCTGCTCCTCCGGATCCATCGAGTAGGACACGTCGACTGCAAGCACGAGTTCGACATCGACCGGAACGGCGGTCGGGCTGTTGTCCGCAAGCGGCAGTGGCGAGCGGGGCGCCGCCATAGCGCCGGCGGCCAGCAACGCGCCGGCGGCGGCCATCATCGAAATCAGCGATGCATGCATCCTTCTCTCCGTCAGCGGACGAATTCCTCGCGTGGTGCTTTGCCGACGAGAATCCGCATGGAGCTACTGCTGCCGCGGGCTCCTATCATCGATTCTCTCGCTCGAGACGATCTCGATCCCGAATCCCGCAAGGCCGACATAGGTCAGCTTGCGGGAGGTTAGCAAGCGGATGGAGGTGATGCCCAGATCCTTGAGAATCTGAGCGCCCAGGCCGACCTCGCGCCATTGCCGAGACCGCGCGACCTCGGAGCCGGTCGAGCCCGCCTGGGGAATGGCATGCGTGGGTACCCCCGCCGCCCCGTCGCGCAGGAACACGATCACGCCACGGCCTTCCTGCTTGAAGCGGCGCAAAGACGACTGGATCGGATGGGCGCCGCCGAATACGTCGCGGATGATGTCGGCGCGGTGTAATCGCGCCAACATATTCTTGCCGTCGCCGATTCGGCCGTAGACGAATGCCATGTGCTGGATCGCGTCAAAGGGGGTCACATAGGCATAGCCGGCGAGCGTCCCGATCTCGCTTTGCACCGGAAATTCGCCGATGCGCTTGACCAGCTTGTCGCGCGTCTGGCGGTAAGCGATGAGATCGGCGATCGAGATCTGCTTGAGCTGGTGGCGCTCGGCAAACGCACTGACGGCGGGCCCACGCATCACCGTGCCGTCGTCGTTCATCAATTCGGCGAGGACGCCGATCGGCGGCAATCCCGCGAGTCGGCAGAGGTCGACGCAGGCTTCCGTGTGTCCCGAGCGCATGAGCACGCCGCCATCCTTGGCAACCAGCGGGAACACATGGCCCGGCCGCACGAAATCGGAGGCACCGGCATTGCCGTTGGCGAGCGCGCGCACCGTGTTGGTCCTCTCCTCAGCCGAAATACCAGTCGTGAGGCCGTGACGCACATCGACCGAAACCGTGAAGGCGGTGCCGAGCGGTGCGTCGTTCGCCGCTACCATGGGATCGAGATGCAGACGCTTCGCCTCTTCCGCAGACAGCGGCGCGCACACGATGCCCGAGGTATGGCGGATGATGAACGCCATCTTCTCGGGCGTGCACTGCGAAGCCGCGACGAACAGATCGCCTTCGTTCTCGCGGTCGTCGTCGTCGGTGACGACCACGATGCCTCCGGCGGCAAAGGCGGTGAGCACGGCTTCTACGCGCTGGTAGTTGTCGAGCACCTTCGGCTTACTCCGTTCAAGCGGGCGCGAAGGGCCATGCCGGCGTTTCGCCCATCTGCCCGCGCTGACGCAGATAGTGATCGGCGATCACGCACGCCACCATGGCCTCTCCGATCGGCACCGCGCGAATGCCCACGCACGGGTCGTGGCGCCCCTTCGTGCTGATTTCGGTCTCGGTGCCGTAGCGATCCACGGTGCGGCGGGGCGTCAGAATCGATGACGTCGGCTTGACCGCAAACCGGCAGACGATCGGCTGCCCAGTCGAGATGCCGCCCAGAATGCCGCCCGCATGATTGGAAAGAAATATCGGCTTGCCGTCATTGCCCATGCGGATTTCGTCGGCGTTCTCTTCGCCGCTCAACGCCGCCGATGCAAAGCCCGTGCCGATCTCGACCCCTTTGACCGCGTTGATACCCATCAAGGCCGCGGCGAGATCGCCGTCGAGTTTGCCGTAAATGGGCGCGCCGAGACCAACGGGTACGCCTTCCGCGACGACCTCGATGACCGCTCCCACCGAGGAGCCGCGCTTGCGGATATCATCGAGATAGCTTTCGAAGAACTTCGCCTTCTCCGCATCCGGACAGAAGAACGGATTGCGCTCGACCTCGTCCCAGTTCCAGCGTGCGGACTCGATCCTGTGCTTGCCCATCTGGATCAGCGCGCCACGTACTCGCATGCCGGGCACGATTTTGCGCGCGATCGCGCCGGCAGCGACGCGCGTCGCGGTCTCGCGCGCCGATTGACGGCCGCCGCCGCGATAATCGCGGATGCCGTATTTGGCGTCGTAGGTATAGTCGGCGTGGCCGGGCCGGTATTTGTCTTTGATGTCGGAGTAATCCTTCGAGCGCTGATCGATATTGTCGATGAGAAGCGCAATCGGGGTGCCGGTCGTGACCTGTTCGCCGCTCGCTTCGTCAATGAACACCCCGGAGAGGATTTTCACCTGGTCCGGTTCGCGCCGCTGCGTAGTGAAGCGCGACTGGCCCGGCCGTCTTTTGTCGAGATAAGGCTGGATATCCGCCTCGGTTAGCGGAATACGCGGCGGGCAACCGTCGACCACGCAACCGATCGCAACGCCGTGGCTTTCGCCGAAGGTCGTGACCCGGAACAGGTGACCGAAGGTATTGAACGACATGGGATTCCACCCGCGGCGTGTGGTAGCCCGCGTGCGAGCCGCGGTCAAATGGCCGCGCGTAGGCCGCAGCCGACGATGAACATCCCGCTTGTTCGGCTACCGATCGCGCACCGGAATTTGCCGTTTACCATCATCCGTGACGGGTGAGCCCCTTAGCCGCGAACAAATAGACCACGCCCTGATCGATCGAGTAATGCGCGGCATCCTGCGGCGGTGCGAGCCCAAGATGGGCGATCAGGGCGCGCGCCGTGCCGCCATGGGCGGCGACCACGGTGTCCCTGGCGACGGTCTCGTACCATTGGCGGATTCGAACGGCGACTTGCGCATAACTTTCGCCGCCGGGCGGCGCGAAGCTCCACTTGTCGGATTCGCGCGCGGCAATGACCTGCTTGTCGCGGGCCACCACTTGCGCGTAGGTCAGCCCCTCCCATTCTCCAAATGCGATTTCGGCAAGCTGTCCGGCGATGGCGTAACCGGCCGGCTCGAGCCCGAGCGCGGTGCGCACGATCTCCATCGTGGTCCGCGCACGCACGAGCGGACTCGAGACGTAATCGAAGCTTTCCGGAGCACGACCGTCGCGGCGAAACAGGTCTTGCAGGATGGCGGCGCAGCAAGCAGCCTGGGCACAGCCCGCCGCGTTGAGCGGCACGTCATGCCGGCCCT
The DNA here is from genome assembly GCA_035693615.1 of Xanthobacteraceae bacterium. Classification (GTDB taxonomy): domain Bacteria; phylum Pseudomonadota; class Alphaproteobacteria; order Rhizobiales; family Xanthobacteraceae; genus VAZQ01. The sequence continues at coordinate 50,743 of DASSGH010000159.1, read as the reverse complement.
GCAGCCGTTGTGCGACATTCCAATCGGTGAGCCCGTGACGAATATAATAGATCGCGGGCCGCGCCTGGCGCCGCGCTGCGTCGGTCGCAATCCGTTGCCGGAACGACGGCGCGAGCGCCACCGTCATTCCTTGCCGACGACGATGTCGGGCGCATCGGGATGTTTCATCCCGACGATGTGATAACCGGCATCGACGTGATGAATCTCGCCGGTGACGCCGCGAGACAGGTCACAAAGGAAATACACGGCGGTGTCGCCGACCTCCTCGATCGTCACGCTGCGTCGAAGTGGCGCGTTGTGTTCGTTCCATTTGAGGATGTAGCGGAAGTCGCCGATTCCCGATGCCGCCAGTGTCTTGATCGGCCCCGAGGAAATGGCGTTGACGCGAATGCTCTTCTCGCCCAAGTCGGCCGCGAGATAGCGCACCGATGCCTCCAGCGCCGCCTTGGCGACTCCCATCACATTGTAATGGGGCATCCATTTCTCCGCGCCATAGTAGGTGAGCGTGAGCAGCGAACCCCCGCTCGGCATCAGCTTCTCGGCGCGTTGCGCCACCGCCGTGAAAGAGTAGCAGCTCACGAGCATCGTATTGCGGAAATTATCCGGCGTGGTGTCGATGTAGCGCCCGGACAGCTGATCCTTGTCGGAGAACGCGATGGCGTGGACGAGAAAATCGAGCGCGCTCCATTTCGCCGCGAGGGTCGCGAACGCCGCGTCGATCGTGGCCGGATCGGTCACATCGCAATGACCGATGACCAACCCGTCGATTTCCTGCGCGAGCGGCTCGACCCGCCGTTTGAATGCCTCCCCCTGGTAAGTGAAGGCGAGTTCGGCGCCCTGGCGATGGCAGGCCGTTGCGATGCCCCACGCGAGGGAGCGATTGTTGGCAACACCCAAAATCAGGCCCCGTTTGCCGCGCAAGAGGCCCGACGATTCCGGCATGATCTCCCTCGCTGGCCCGCGACCGCGAGTCTCCCTATGACACAGGGGGAGAAGCCCCACAAGCAGCCGCCACTCTTCGCCACGTCCGTACCATCAGCGGCGGGAATATCGCTTGGCGCTTAGTGTTTGTCCGTATGGTATCGATAGGTGTGACGAAGATCGACGCTGCGCGCACGTTATCCAAAGCCGGCGATCCTTTGCGGCGACTGGGAGGGAGAGGGTATTGAGTGGTTTCCGCGAAGGAATCGAGGCCGCGGTACCGGCGCTGCGACGCTATGCGCGGGCTCTCACTCGCAATCGCGAGCTTGCCGACGATCTCGTCCAGGACACGCTGGTGCGGGCGCTTAGGTCAGAGCATCTGTTTCATGGCGGCGATATTCGCAGCTGGCTCTACACCATTCTGACCAACCTCAACCGCAATCGGCTGCGTGCCTTGGCGCGGCGTCCCGCTTTACAGGCGATCGAGGATAACGATGCGGCCGATGTGGCCGGGCCCGAGGCGGGAGCGCGTGATATCGAGCGAGCGCTTGCGTCGCTGGTCGAGGATCAGCGCTCGGCGCTGCTTCTGGTCGTGCTCGAAGGTCTCAGTTACCGCGAAGTCGCCCAAGTGCAGGGCGTGCCGATCGGAACGGTGATGTCGCGACTCGCGCGGGCGCGCCTGCAGATCAAAGCTTATCTCGATGGCGAGCGCCCAGCGCTGCGCCGTATCAAATAACTCGAGGAAAAGGACGATGATTGATCAAAACCTACCCGTGACGGAGGAGGAGCTGCACGCCTACGTCGATGGCGAGCTTGCACCCGACCGCCGTGCCGCCGTCGAGACGTGGCTCGCCTCACATCCGGAAGATGCCGCTCGCGTCGCCCAGTGGCGCGCGCAGGCCGACGCGATCCGGGCGCGCTTCGGCATGCTCGCCTCCGAACCGGTTCCGGCGCGTTTCGATCTCGATAATCTCGCCCGCGGCGCGCCCTCCTGGCGTGGTGCCGCGGCCGCGGCAGTGGTCCTGGCATTTCTCACCGGCGGGGTGGTCGGCTGGATGGCGCATGGCGCATCGGCGGCGGCGCCTTCTCGCTTCGCGACGTTCACCGCACAGGCGCTCGAGGCCCACAAAGTGTACGTGGTCGAGGTACGTCATCCGGTCGAGGTCACCGGCGGCGAGCGACCGCATTTGGTCCAGTGGCTATCGAAACGCCTCGACTACGAGCTGCAGATCCCAAACCTCGAACCGAGCGGATTGAAGCTGGTCGGCGGGCGCCTGTTGCCCGGCCCGTTCGGTCCGGCGGCGTTCTGCATGTACGAAGGCCCCTCCGGCGAGCGCTTTACCATCTACTACGCGCGCACGGATTCGCCGCAGACCGCCATGCGCTATCGCGAGGGAGATCGCTTCGCCGCCTTATATTGGGTCGAGCGCGGCCTCGCTTACGTGGTGAGTGGACCGCCCGAGCGCGAGCGCCTGCTCAGTATCGCGCAAGCCGCCTATGATCAGATCGACAAAGGCACGCAGGCGAAATAGCGCAGGCATCGGGCCCGCGCTCACCCCATGCCCTTTCTCGGATCATAGGACTTGGCCTTGCGCCATTGACGCATGAGCTCTTCAAGCTCGGCGTCGCCACCCTCGGGCAACATGATTCGCACGGTGGCGAGCAGATCGCCTTTGCCCTCCTTTGCGGGAAAGCCCTTGCTTTTCAGGCGAAAGGTACGCCCGGAACTGGTGCCGGCCGGGATGGCCACCTCGACCGCCCCGTCGAGCGTCGGCACGCGCACTTTGGCGCCGAGAACCGCCTCGTAAAGCGTGATCGGAATGTCGAGCCGCAGATCGGCTCCCGCGCGCGCAAATAGTGGATGCGGCGCGACCGACACCGTGATGAGAAGGTCGCCGGCTCGGCCGGCGCCGGCGAGCCCTTGGCCCTTCAGGCGGATGGTCTGGCCGTCGTTCAGCCCGGGCGGGATTTTCACCTCGACCTCTCGACCGGTCGGCAATTTTACGCGCTTGTGCGCCCCGATGGCTGCCTCCGCCAGCGTGATCGTAAGCGCCGCACTGATGTCCTGGCCCGAGCGGGCGAAATCCTCCCGCTCGAAACCGGCCGGCCGCCCCGCACGCGACGCGCCGCCGAATGCCTCCTTGAGAATATCCTCGAACGCGCCGAAGCCACCAAATCCGCCGCGACCGCGCGTGTGTTGAAAGCCGTCGCGCCCCCAGCTGAAGGTTTCGAAAGCGTCGGAGTTGAAGCCACCCTGCCCGCGGCCGCGGGTGAAACCTTCAAAGCCCTGGAAGCGCGGCTTGCCTTCCGCGTCGATCTCGCCACGATCGAAGGCCTTGCGTTTTTTCTCCTCGCCGAGGATTTCGTAAGCCGTGTTGAGTTCCGCAAAGCGCCCCGCCGCCCTCGGGTCGTGCTTATTGGCGTCCGGATGCAGCTTCTTCGCTTGCCGGCGGAAGGCGCTCTTGATCTCCGCGGCGCTCGCGGTCTTCGATACCCCAAGGACCTCGTAGGGGTCACGCATCCTCAGTCTCTCCCAGGCAAGTCGTAGGTTTTTGTGCCGGTCAGTGCCCCAATCGTGCCCATAATGTGGTGGGGGCTGCCCCGGAGCGCAACGAGAGAACCGCAGACCTACGTGCGGTCTCCGGCACTGATGCGGCAATTCGCCTTGCAAGTCCGTTCGACCCGGACGCACTCTCGGCCTAACCGCGCGGCGCGTTCGCGTTTCGGCCGGTCCGGAACGGCCGCAACCCCTAGCTGTTGCTCCAAGGCCGCAAATCGCGCACTTCCCAGCTCCCGCGCTTGGCCCGGCAGGCTGCCCCTTGCAACCACGATTCGCTGCCACTCTTCACGAAGCTCGCGAGGAAGTCCCGGCAAGGGATCCCGTTTTGACTGTAGAGCGAGGCGAGCGGCGTGACCGTACCATGCGTCCCCGTCCTTGGGTTTTCCCAAGGCACGCTGCTGGCGCCCTTGCTCAAGACCTCGCTCACGGCGGCGCGCGCCATCGCGAGGTCGCCCTCGGAGGGCATCTCCGCGGTCGCGTTCGCCGGCATCGATCGCTGCGAGTCCGTCTGATCGGCGCCGTTGCGTTTGCCGAGCGTGGTGTCGAGCCGATAAGCAAGACTACAGCCACCACCCGTAAGCGCCAGGACGAGCAGCCAGGGTCCCGTCGCGATCCATCGCGCTACCACGTGAATTGCGCCCCTCCTTCCTCTATAACGGCCCTGCCGGACGAGCGACCTCGGCGGCGACGCCATCATCCGGGTTACCCGCGGAATGTCTGAATCAGCTCCGATACAACACCCCAGCGGGTTAACAAGCGGTGATTTGATCGAAGCCGATGAGCCTCTGCGCCTGTTTGCCACCTGGTTCGAGCAAGCGGCCCGCAGCGAGCCGCGCGATCCCACCGCGATGTCGCTGGCCACGGTCGATGCGGATGGCCTGCCCAATGTCCGCATGGTGCTGATGAAAGGCTTCGGCGCGGCTGGGTTCGTGTTCTACACCAATGTCGACAGCCAAAAAGGGCACGAGTTGGATCGAGAGCAGAAAGCCGCGCTGCTCTTTCATTGGAAGTCGGCGAATCGGCAGGTGCGGCTGCGCGGGCCGGTGGAACGAATCGAAGACGCGGAAGCGGACGCTTATTTCGCGACCCGCCCGCGGCTGACCCAGATCGGCGCCTGGGCTAGCAAGCAGTCGGCGCCGCTCGAGAGCCCCCACGCGTTCGAGAAGGCGATCGCGTACTACACCGGGAAATTCGGCCTAGGAACGGTGCCACGACCGCCGAACTGGACCGGCTATCGCCTGCGGCCTCTTCAGATCGAGTTCTGGCAAGAGCGCCCGTTTCGGCTGCATGACCGGCTCGAGTTTCGTCGCGAAGCGCTCGATGCGCCCTGGCGCAAGGCTCGGCTCTATCCGTGAGGTCTTCCTGCGGTAACCGGGCCGGTTAGCGCCAGAAAGCGCAATGGCGCCGGAGCGCAAAGCCCTTTAGCATTGCGGAGCTTTTTTGGATCAACCCTCCATGGCAACGCCGCACTCGAACCAGCCGCGCCGTGCGCTCCTGCTCACGGGCGCGAGCCGTGGGATCGGCCACGCCACAGTCAAGCGATTTTCGGCGGCCGGGTGGCGCGTGATCACCTGCTCGCGGCATCCCTTTCCGGAAAACTGCCCGTGGGAAATGGGGCCGGAGGATCACATCCAGGTCGATCTTGCCGATCCCGAACGTACGCTCCACGCCATCGCGGAAATCAAGCAACGGCTGGAGAACGGCGAACTGCACGCCCTGGTCAATAACGCCGCGATCTCGCCCAAGGCGGACGGCGGCAAGCGGCTCTCGTCGATCGATACCACCGTCGACGTTTGGGACCACGTGTTCCGCGTGAACTTCTTCGCACCGATCATGCTCGCGCGCGGCCTCCTCGAAGAGCTCAAGGTTGCCAAGGGCTCGGTGGTCAACGTCACCTCAATCGCCGGCTCGCGGGTGCATCCCTTCGCGGGCGCAGCCTACTCCACCTCGAAGGCAGCGCTTGCCGCGCTGACCCGCGAGATGGCGGCCGACTTCGGACCCCTTGGCATCCGCGTCAACGCCATCGCTCCGGGCGAAATCGACACTACGATCCTTTCCCCCGGCACCTCAGAGATCGTGGCCCACCAAATTCCAATGCATCGCCTGGGTACCCCCGACGAGGTTGCCAAGATCATCTATGTGCTGTGCACCGAGACTTCGTCTTACGTGAACGGTGCCGAGATCCACATCAACGGCGGTCAGCACGTCTGAGGGCGAAGCCGGGGGGTGATCGTCCCTTCCCCGGCGATGCTCGTTCGGCTCAAAGCCACTTCTTCCACTTGAAGAAGAAGTACGGCAGAGCGGATGCGAGCAGCATTAGCACGATGGCGAGTGGATAGCCTAACCACCAGTCGAGCTCGGGCATGTGCTTGAAATTCATGCCATAGATCGACGCAATCAGCGTCGGCGGCATCAGCGCCACGGCCGCCACCGAAAATATCTTGATGACATTGTTCTGCTCGATGGTGACCACCCCGAGCATGGCATCGAGCAGGAACTGAATTTTGTTGGAAAGATAGGCGGCATGGTCGGACAACGAGTGTACGTCGCGCTGCATACCGCGAAGTTGAGCGCGCGGCTCTTTCGCCCACCGCATGCTGTCCGCTTCGTTGGCGAGGTAGAGCAACAGCCGCCCGATCGACACTAGACTCTCGCGCACCTTGGAAGCGAGGTCGCCTTTTTTCCCGATCGCCTTGAGAATCTCGTTGTAGCTGCGAGTGCGATCGGCACCCTCGGCCTCTGGCTCGAAGATATCGTGCGAGATCTGATCGACCTCCGAACCGATGCGTTCCAGAATGTCCGCCGCACGATCAATGACCGCGTCGAGCAGGTCGATCAACACCCCTTCTCCGGTCACGGCCGGCGGGCAAACCCGCGCTAGCTTATTGCCGACGATCATGAACGGACGCGGGTCGTCGTAACGCACCGTGATGAGCCGATGGTCGGACAAGATGAAGGTCACCGGTGTGGTCTTCGGCGTCACGGTATCCGACTGGCACATCAGCGTGGCCGTCATGTAACGCGCGCCGTTTTCCGAGTAGAGCCGGCTCGTCACCTCGATTTCCTGCATTTCTTCGCGCGTGGGAATGGATATGCCGACCTGACGCTCGACGGCCTTATCTTCCTCGAGGTTGGGGTTGACGAGGTCGAACCAGACCGCGTTCTCAGCGGCCGCCGCATCTGATGTAATCGGCACACGCTCAAGTGATGCGCCGCGCGGGACGTAGACCGACAGCATGACCCCTCCGCCGAGCCCCGCGCATCCACTGGGCAAGCACGTTGCGCGCTCGGGCATTGATTGGGCCAGTCATGGCCCAATCAAGGCTTACCTTGCAAGGACAATGACGAGGTGACGCAAGCAAGCGCCCAACCCCGCGACGTGCGGAACCGCCTGCGTCTGGGATGTGGGCGGCAGCTGGCGTCGGGTCCGCGCGAGGTGGTCAGGCCGCCTTGTCGGCGTTCCACTTCTCAACGTTTTGCGCGGCAGGTGCGTAAGCCGGATTCTTGACTTCGCTCTGATACGGCAGCGCGGCAGCAACCGCGGAGATTCCAATTTGGCCGTAGCGGCTGTCGAGATTCGGCGCGTCCCGGCGGGGATTATCGTGGGATTGCGCCGCATTGTTCTTGGTCATTTGCTGCTCCGTGGGGACTCTCGTTTTACTTCGCTTACTCTTGTTCGTTTGCTCTTGGCGCGTTTCGCGCGCGCTCGAAATGACGAGCGAGTGCGGCCGAAATGCGCAACAAATCGTGTCCTATCGTGACATTTCAAACAGACCGTAAAAGGAAATCAGTTCCACGCCTGCGCCCGGTGTTCACCTGGTCGGCCGACGCGCGCATTCGCAGAAGCGGGGGGCATTTGGCGCTCCTGCCTGGCCGGCATGGTGAATGCGAAGTTAAGACATTGCGCATTACCCTTGGTTGCGACGCCGGGAAGACCACTTTCAGCCCGGTGGGCAGCCTTTTGCCACGCGCGCGGTTCCAAACTGCGGCATTCCTGCAACAGGTTCCAAAGACTAGCGAATCCGGCCCTAATCGCCCTGGCACTCCAGGATCCTTTTCGTTACCTAATTAACGACTAGGGGGATTCAGACGAACCGATTGTGGGGCGCGCCGGAGAGCGTGACGGGGGGCAGGTATGGCGCTACGGGGATTCACACTGCTGCTGGCCGGGGTTTTGCTCGCCGGGTGCGTGCATGCGCAACTGGAACCGGCGTCGGAAGCCAGCATGACCGCGCGGGACAAGAAACTGCTCGCCAATGCCCCATACGCCAAAGTGAGCATTCCCCAGGCGTACCAACGCGCCATCGTCAAGTTCCACCGCAAAGAAGCGCCCGGTACAGTCGTCGTCGATAGCGACGCGCGCTACCTCTACTACGTGCTGCCGGACAACCAGGCGATCCGCTACGGCGTGATCGTGGGCGAGGAGGCGCAGTCTTGGACCGGCGTCGCCAAGGTCGGCCGCAAGGAGGAGTGGCCGGGCTGGACCCCGACCGCGGGCGAAAAGCAGCGCCTCGGCCCACTTCCAAATTACGTCGAAGGCGGCCCAGCCAATCCGATGGGCGCCCGCGGCATCTATCTTTACTCCAGCGGCAAGGACACGCTTTACCGCATTCATGGCACGAACCAACCGGAGTGGATCGGCCATGCGATCTCCTCGGGCTGTATCCGGATGACCAACGAGGACGTGATCGATCTCTATAATCGCGTCAAGATGGGGGCGATCGTCGTGGTGTTGGGGCCGAAATCAGGGGAGCCGCGGGTCGCCGCGGCGGACTTCGGCCACAACTAGGGGAGCTCGAGGGGGCTGGGAGCGGCGTCGGGCGCGAGTCCGGCGCCGTTCCCTTTTTTCCGGTCAGCCGTCGACGAGCCGCTCATGCTTGACCCACGCCAGGGTGCGATCAAGCGCATGCTCCAGGCGATTGAAGAGCTCATCGATCTCCGCCGGCGCGATGATGAGCGGTGGGCAGATCGACAAGATGTCGCCGAGCAGGGACCGGACGATCAGCCCTTCCTCTTCCGCGTAGCGCACGGCCCGGGCGCCGACGCCGGCCTTTGGCTCGAACGAACGCTTGGTCTTTTTGTCGGCGACGAGCTCGACGCCGCCGACGAGGCCGATGCCGCGCGCCTCTCCGACCAGCGGGTGCTCGCCCAGTGCGGCGAGGCGACCCTGAAACTGCGGCGCCTTGCGCACGGCCTGCTCGGCGATGCGCTCGCGCGCATAGATGTCGAGCGCCTTGAGCGCCACGGCCGCCGCGACGGGATGGCCCGAATAAGTGAAGCCGTGGCCGAACGTGCCGATCTTGCGGCTTTCGTCCAACATTGCCTGGTAGGCGACCTCTGGCACCGTGAGGGCGGCCAGCGGCACGTAGGCCGACGTCAACGCCTTGGCCACCGTGATCGAGTGAGGCTCGAAGCCGAGCGCCGTGCAGCCGAACATGGTTCCCAGGCGGCCGAAGCCGCAGATCACCTCATCTGAAATCATGTAGACGTCGTAGGCTCGGCAAACCTTCATGATCTCCTGAAAGTAGCCTTCCGGTGGAACGATCACGCCGCCAGCACCCATTACCGGCTCCGCGATGAAGGCGGCAACGGTGTCCGGGTCCTCGCTGCGAATCAATTCGTCCAGTTCACCCGCCAGCCGCCGCGCGAATTCCTGTTCCGTCTCCCCCGCGTGCGCGAAGCGATAATGATGGGGACAGCTAGTGTGCAGAATGCCCGCGATCGGCAGATCGAAATCGAGATGATTGTTGGCCAGACCCGTGAGCGAGGCCGCCACCACGGTCACGCCGTGATAGGCTTTGCGTCGGCTGATGATCTTCTTTTTTCTCGGCCGGCCGAGCGCGTTGTTCAGGTACCACACGAGCTTGACCTGACTGTCGTTCGCCTCCGAGCCCGACGAGCAGAAGAACACCTTCGACGTCGGTACCGGCGCGATCTCCTTGAGCCGTTCGGCAAGCTCGATCGCCGGATCATGGCTCTTGGCGGTGAAGAGATGGGCGAAGGAGAGCTTGCGCATCTGCGCCGCCGCGGCTTCGACCAGCTCTTCGTTGCCGTAGCCCAGCGCCGTGCACCACAGCCCCGCCATGCCTTCGATATAGGCTTTGCCTTCGGTATCGTAGACGAACACGCCTTCGCCGCGCTCGATGATCAGTGGACCGGTTTCGCGCAGCATCGCGAGATTGGTGTAGGGGTGGACCAGGGTCTCGATGTCGCGGACGGCGAGATTGCTGAGTGGCGGCATGGCTGTCCTCATGGCGCGGCAGCCGGACGGGGCGGCGGCAGCGGGATCTGCTCGGCTTCCTCGCCAGGTTCGCGCACGTCCCATTGGCAAATGCGGTGGCCGCTGGCGCGCTCGGCGAGGTCCACGTGCACATGATTCTCATGGTACCCGTCGGAGCCGGGGCCGAGGACGGTGGTGAACCGGGCGCAGGCGTTCTTGCGCAGGCGTTCGCGAAACTCCTTGGCGACCTGGGGATCTGTCAGCTCTAGCACCTTCCCATTCGCGAGCTTGAGCGCGCGAATATCGACGGCGTTGGCCTTACCATGCTCGGAGAGTTTCGCGCCGGCGATGCGATTGCGGCCCCGACATTCATACGAGTCGAAGTTATCGATGCTCTTGAGTGCGCTTCCGAGGGAGCGCACGGTGGGCGCCACGTCCTCGCGCACCCACCGCACGATCGCCTCGGCAAACGTGCAGCGAACGATCGCAGGCGGCGTCACCGCCACACGCGTCTTGTCGGCGAGCCATACCGCCTCGAGCCGCACCGCGTCCTCCACGCTGCACTCGCCGGGCCCGGTCAGCGCCGGCAGCGAGGGTGCGACCGCCAGCTCGGCCGTGAGCCGTAGCCGGCAAGCCGAGGGGGTGGCCGCCTCCTCGGCCACGCCCTCCGGCGACGGCGTCGACGTCTGCCCCGGCCGCGGCCGCGGCAAGGGCACGGCCTGCGCGGCCGATAGGCCGCAGCAGGTCGCACTGCAAACGGCTGCAAGAAGGACAAGCGCTGCGGGAAGCTTCACCGTCATCACATCCGCAAGGATTGCGACCTCATGGCGGCCAATCCGCACCCCCTCGCGACCCGCCGCGCGCGAGGGCCGCAAGGGCCTGCCTTCGCGGCCTCGCAACCCTTTCACCGTGCTGCAACCGTCATCACAATAGCTGGGGTTGGCAGAAAGGATAGCGAGCCCGACGTTATGGCGCATTTTGATGTTGTGGTCTGCGGCCTCGGCGCCATGGGGAGCGCGGCGGCGCACCACCTGGCGCGCAGAGGCAAGCGGGTTCTGGGGATTGAGCGCTATGCTCCCGGTCACGACCGCGGCTCCTCGCATGGCCGCACGCGCATCATTCGGCTCGGATACTTCGAGCATCCGTCCTACGTGCCGCTGCTGCGGCACGCTTACGGCCTCTGGCGTGAGCTCGAAAGAGCGTCGGGGCGTGAGCTTCTGCGTGTGACCGGCATCGCCGAGATCGGTCCGCCCGATGGCGCGTTGGTCAAGGGAACGCTAAGCAGCGCCCGGCTCCACGATTTATCCCACGAGGTGATCGCGGCACCGGAACTGATGCGCCGCTTCCCGGCTTTCCGGGTGCCGTCGGATTACGTCGCCGTCCTGCAGCCGGATGGCGGGATGCTCGAGGCGGAGTGCGCGGTTGCGGCGCAGCTCGCGCTCGCGACGGCGGCCGGCGCACACAGCCGCAACGGCGAGCAGGTGCGAGCGGTCGAGCCGCGCGCGGGCTACGTGCGCATCGTCACGGACCGCGGTAGCGTCGATGCCGGGGCGGCCATCGTTACCGTGGGTCCTTGGCTGCCGTCTTTCCTGCCCGCGCTGGGCGCTCCGCTGCGGGTCACCCGCGAGGTGATGGCCTGGTTCGCTCCGGCCGATGCGCGATCGCTTTTGCCCGGCCGCATTCCAGTGTTCATCATCGAAAGCCCGCATGGCATGCACTACGGCATTCCACCGCGCGGAGACATCCAGGCCGGGATCAAGATCGCCAAGCATCACCACCGCAACGAAACCGTTGACCCCGACGCTTACGACCAAACCGTCTCGGCGGACGATGAGGCGTTGATCCGCGCGGCCCTTGCCGCGCATATTCCGGCGGCGAACGGCCGCCTCGTCGCCGCCAAGACGTGCCTCTACACCATGACTCCGGACGGCGATTTCCTGATCGATTGGCTGCCCGGCGCCTCCAATGTCATCGTCGCTTCGCCCTGCTCCGGTCACGGCTTCAAATTCGCGCCGGTGATCGGGGAGATCCTCGCCGATCTGGCGACCACGGGCGCAACGCCCCATGACATCGCGCGGTTTTCACTCCGCCGCTTTGGCTGACTGGCAGCCGGGGGCGCTCATTCTCCGGTTGCGCGGCTGCGACTTGCCGGTAACCTTGGACCGCGCGCCCTCGAGCCCGCGCTCTGGTGCAAGAACGAGAACTGTGAGGAAACCCCATGCTCGGACTGATGCAGGATTGGCCGCTCCTTTGCCATCGCATCATCGACCATGCCGGAACCAACCATCCGGAGCGAACGATCGTCACGCGCTCGGTCGAAGGCCCGTTTCACACCACTACCTACGCCGAGCTACGCGCGCGCGCGCTGCGTTTGGCACAACGCCTAGACAAGGCCGGTATCCGGCTCGGCGATCGCGTGGCGACGTTGGCGTGGAACACGTGGCGTCATATCGAGGCGTGGTACGGCATCATGGGCATCGGCGCCGTCTATCACACCGTCAATCCGCGGCTGTTTCCCGATCAGATCACCTGGATCGTCAATCACGCCGAGGATCGCCTGATGCTGGCGGATCTGACGTTCGTTCCGTTGTTGGAACAGCTCGCCGGCAAGCTGCCTACCATCGAGCGCTACGTGCTCCTGTGCGACCGTGCACACATGCCGCAAACCTCACTCAAGAATGCCGTGCCCTACGAGGAGTGGATCGGCGAAGCCGACGGCGATTTCGCCTGGAAAACGTTCGACGAGAACACCGCGGCGGGCATGTGTTACACCTCGGGAACGACCGGCGACCCGAAGGGCGTCCTGTATTCGCATCGTTCTAATGTCCTGCACGGCCTCATGGCGAATGGCGCGGATATGAAGGGCTATTCGTCCCGCGATGTGGTGATGCCGGTCGTGCCCATGTTCCACGCGAACTGCTGGGCGATGATGTTCGCGGCGCCGATGGCGGGCGCCGCGTTGGTCATGCCGGGTGCCAAGCTCGATGGAGCCTCGCTCTTCGAATTGCTCAACCGCTACAAGGTGACCTCTACGGCCGCGGTGCCGACGGTGTGGCTCATGCTGCTGCAGCACCTCGAAGCCACGGGCGGCAAGCTGCCCCACCTCAAAAAAGTCGTCATCGGCGGCTCCGCCTGCCCGCGCGCCATGGCCAAGACCTTCCAAGACGTCTACGGGGTCGAGGTGATCCACGCCTGGGGCATGACCGAAATGAGCCCGCTTGGCACGGCCTGCACCCTCAAACCCGAATACGCGGGTCTCGCCGGGGACGCGCGGCTCGACATTCAGCAGAAACAGGGGCAAACGCCGTTCATGGTTGAGATGAAAATCACCGATGATGCCGGCAGACGCCTGAGTTGGGACGGCAAGACCTCCGGCCGGCTCAAGGTGCGAGGACCGAGCGTGGCGCGCGCCTATTACAAGGAAGCGGGCGACGTCCTCGACGAGGAGGGTTTCTTCGACACCGGAGATGTCTCAACCGTCGACCGCTATGGTTATATGCACGTGACCGACCGCGCCAAGGACGTGATCAAATCCGGCGGTGAGTGGATTTCCTCGATCGAGCTCGAGAACCTCGCCGTCGGCCATCCCAAAGTGGCGGAGGCGGCGGTCATCGGCGTCAAGCATCCAAAGTGGGACGAGCGGCCGCTGCTGATCGTGGTTCTCAAGAAGGAACAGTCGGCAAGCCGGGACGAAATCTTGAAGTTCATGCAGGGCAAGGTTGCCAAGTGGTGGCTGCCCGACGAAGTCATTTTCGTCGACGACATCCCGCATACCGCGACGGGCAAGATCCAGAAGACCGCCTTGCGCGAGCGGTTCAAGGATTTCGTACTGCCGAGCCCCGCCGCACAGTGAAGCAATTTCTCGCCTGCAGGCGTCATCGAGCGCCAAGCCCTCGCATTGTCTCGGCCCGATGCGCTAATGTTGGCTCCCCATCACACGGTCTCCTCCAGGAAGCCATCGCATGACCACCTTCGATGCGACCATCTGCGTGGCGCAAGTGAGCAGTGTCTGCTCGCCTTGCTGAGTGAGACCGATGGCCCGCCGCTACATCCCGTCCGAGCCAACCTCGCGGCTTGCCATTTGGGCGCGGCGCATGGCCGGATTCGCTTTTTTGGCCACTTTTCTCGCGGTCATCATCGTGCGCTCGGGCCTCCTCGAAAACCGACCGGCGCTCGCAACCTTCGGCGGCGCGCTGTCCCTGGCCGTCGTCGCCCTCGTCCTCGCGCTCGCCGCCTTCGTCGTGATCTGGATGGAAGGCCTGGCAGGCCTAGGCGCGGCCGTGACGGCGATGGCGGTTTCGCTCGCGCTCCTCGCCTATCCGGCCTATTTAGGGATCAAAGCCTATCGGCTTCCCTGGATCTACGACATCACCACCGACCCCATCGATCCGCCGCGCTACGAAGCGCTGGCGCGGCTGCGGGTGCGCGACGCCAATCCGACCACCTATGCCGGACTCTATGCCGCCGATCAGCAGCGCAGCGCTTATCCGGACGTGGGACCGCTCGGGACCAATGCGACGGCGCAGGCCGCCTACGATGCCGCGCTCGCGGTGGTAAACCAGCGCAGGTGGCGCGTCGTCGACGCGCGCCCGCCGCAGGCCGGCCGCCGCGAAGGGCGCATCGAAGCCGTGGCGCGCACGCCGATCATGGGATTCCGCGACGACGTCGTAATCCGTGTGCGCGCCGAGACCGACGGCGCGCGTATCGATGCGCGCTCTTCATCGCGCTACGGCGGGTTCGATTTCGGCACCAATGCCGCGCGCGTGCGCGGCCTCATGAACGACATCGAAGACGCCATCCGCGCGCAAAGGCCGGAGCGGCCGCCGGCCCAGCAGCCGGAGAAAAAATCCCCCTCCAAGAAAGGCAGGACCAAGAGTTGAAACGCGCTCTTTGGTCTTGAGGCGCCGGCGTCAGCATGCCACGCGGTAGCGGCCTTGGATCGAGGGCTCGCCCTCGGTCAGGACGCGGCCGCGAGCCACCAAATCCTCGAGATGCGCGAGCACCGATAGACCGGCCGCATGCACGAGCCGCGGGTCGAGCCCGATATAGATCGCGCGCACGAGGGTGGGGATATCGGCTTCGCCCTTGGCAAGGCGCCGTATGATCGCCGCCTCGCGGCCTTGCCGGTGCGCGATGTAGTGCTGCACGAACTGCGGGGCCTCGCGCACCATCCCGCCGTGGCCCGGCAGGTAGATGGGCTCGGATCGACGCGCGAGCTTTTGCAGCGAGGCCATGTAGTCGCTCATCGCGCCGTCCGGCGGCGCGACCACCGGCGTCGACCAGGCCATGACGTGATCGCCGGAGAACAAGAGATCGGCCTCCCTGAGCGCAAACGCCATATGGTTGGCGGTGTGGCCGGGCGTTGCCACCGCCTCGATGGTCCAACCCGGGCCGGTGACGACGTCCCCATCGGCAAGCGTGCGGTCGGGGCGGAACTCGGTATCGTTGCTTGCATCCATGCGCGGGGCCTCGCCGACGTGAAGCGCTCGCGCGGGACGGTGCGCGCCTTCGGCCAGCACCAAGGCCCCGGTCGCCCCCTTGATCGGCGCCACCGCGGGAGAGTGATCGCGATGGGTGTGGGTGACGAAAATGTGAGTGACCGCTTCTCCTCGCACGGCGTCGAGGAGCGCGGCAACGTGGGTCTCGTCGAGCGGACCGGGGTCGACGATGGCGACTTGCCCTCGACCGACGATATAGGAGACGGTCCCCTTGAACGTGAATGGCCCGGGGTTGTTGGCGAGCAGCCGCCGCACGCCCGGCACGACCTCCTCCACTGTTTCGGGAGGAAGCTCGAAGCTGCGATCGAACGGGATGTCGGCGCTCATGCAAACAACTCACGGCCGCGCGTGCGGCGGCCGAGATTGCACGCCGACGCCCGCTCGGCTGATCGTCAGCCGAGCTTGCGGCCGATGATGTCCTCGCAGCGCACGTCGCCCGCCTCTTCGCCGAGGTAGAGTGCCCCCGACATGGCGGCCCGCATGCGGTTCGACGGTGCCCCTGCCGTTCCCCAACGGTCGGGGATCGGCATCATTTTCTGCCAGTAGTCCGGGCCCTGGGGAACGTGGGTGGAATCATCGAGCTGATCCAGCTCGGTCGTATATTCCGCGACGAAGCCGTTTGGTTCGATGAAATACGAGAACACGTTGCTGCCGGGGCCGTGCCGTCCAATGCCCCATGCGATTTCGAATCCGTTCCGCTTGACGCGGCCGGTGCCGCGCATCAGCCCGTCCATGTTTGGCAGCTCGTAGGCCACGTGATTGAGCGAGGGTCCGTTGTTGCGGAAGATTGCCACGCTGTGGTGATCCGCGCTGCAGCGCAGGAATTCCATCATGTGCGTACTGTCGGAGACCTTGAAGCCGAGCACGTCGATGAAAAACGGGACCTGGTCATCGGTGCGTGCGCTGTTGAGGACGACGTGGCTGATCTTGGTGGGCCGCGAGCGATCGAGGACGACGCTTGGATGCTCCACGAGATCCGTGGATATGCTCATCGGCAGCCCGTCGGGCGTGCGAAAGCGAAAGCCGTAGCCGCCGCCGGCGCTGCGATCGAGCGATGCCGGGTCGCCCTCGACGTCCACGCCATAGCTCCTTGCTTTGGCGCACAGCGCATCGACCGCCGCGCGGTCATTGGCGGCGAAATGTACCCCCAGGAGCGCCGGCTTGGGCCGCTCCCGAATGGTCAGCACGTGATGCTCGCCTCCGGTGGCGCGGAAATGCATGCCGTCGCCCTCGGGGGAGACTGGCTCCAGCGCCCACACCTTGGTGTAGAACTCCGCCGATTGATGCAGATCGCGAACGCCGAGCTCGACACTGCGAACGCCCGTAACCCTGCCGTTTGTCATGGGTTGTGACCTCTTGCCGTCGATCGGTGGGGAATTTCGCACAGTCCGGTCCAAAGGGCCAGAGCGGTCACAGGCGCAGCGTTGAGGGAAACGCCTATCAGAGCTGCGCGAGGCGAGGTATCACTTCGCGCGAAAACAAAGCGAGCGAGCGCAGCGCCTCCTCGAGCGTCATGGCGCCCAGAAATAGGTAGCTAAGCAGGTAGTTCACCCCGAGCTCGTCCACCTGCCGTTCGATCTCCTCACGCACGCGCTGCGGCGTCCCGGCGATCGCCGATCCGTCGGCCAAGCAATCCTCGAATGTTGCGCCGCGCGGCACATTGAGCCGCGAGGCCAAGCCGGTGACGCCGTGCCTGTCGCGCAGCCAATTCAAATGCGCCAGATGCAGCTCCATCGCTGGCTTGCCGAAACGCTTCGCCTCCGTGTCGGTTTCGGCCACGAAGATGTGGCGCAGCACGCCGATCGCCGTGCCGCCGGGAAATTCGTTCTTGGGCTGGGCCGGGCCGCCGCGCTTTGCCAATGCGTCCCTGAAGGCGGCGATGTTGGCCTTGGCGAACGGCGTCGGCCCGAGACTCAAGAAGTGCATGCCGTGCTCGCCCGCCCAGGCGGCCCCGGTGGTGTTGGACGAGCCGTACCAGAACGGGGGATGCGGCTTCTGCAGCGGCCGCAATGCAATCGGCACGTCTTCGAACTGGTAATACTTGCCCGAGTAGCTGAGCGCGTCCGTGGTCAAGCCCGCGCTGATGCAATTGAACGCGTCGATGAAGATCGCGCGTGATTCCTCGTGATCGATCTTGTGATACTTGAGCTCGAACGGCGATACGCCGCGGCCGATCCCCACCTCCATGCGGCCGTGGCTAAGATGGTCGAGAATGCAAATCTCCTCGATCAAGCGCAGCGGCGAGTAGAGCGGGAGGAGGTAAACCAGCGGACCAAGCCGCATGCGTGTCGTGGTGCGCGCCAGCGCGCCGAGATAGACGCCGGGCACCGGCACCATATTGAGGGGCGTCGCGTGATGCTCCGCCACGTGTAGGCAGTAGATGCCGGCGTCATCGGCCGCCTTGGCGAAGGCGAGACGCTCGTCGAATAAGGTCGCAAGCGGCCGGTTGCCGTGCTCCACGTGGTCGAAGAGTCCGATCTTCATTGCGGCCTCGGGGCGCCGAGAGGGGGTCAGTGGATTTCCGGCTCGGGAATCTGGCCCCTGCCGACGAGGAAATCGAAATCGCAGCCTTCGTCGGCCTGACCGATATGGGCGGAGAACATCGCGCCGTAGCCGCGCACGTAGCGCGGCGCAGGCTGCTTCCATGCCGCGCGGCGGCGGTTGAGCTCTTCCTCGCCGACGTGCAAATGGATGCGACGCGCCGACACGTCCACCTCGATGAGGTCGCCGGTCTCTACGAACGCCAGGGGCCCGCCGACGAAGCTCTCCGGCGAAACATGCAGGATGCAGGCGCCGTAGCTCGTCCCGCTCATGCGTCCGTCCGAGATGCGCACCATGTCGCGTACCCCTGCTTGCACGAGTTTTTTCGGAATCGGGAGCATGCCCCATTCCGGCATGCCGGGCCCGCCCTTGGGCCCAGCGTTCTTGAGTACGAGGACGTGGTCGGCCGTAACCGCGAGATCATCGCGCTCGCTCTCGCGCGCCATGTGATTGTAATCCTCGAACGCGAGCGCGGGCCCGCGATGCTTGAGGAAGCGTTGATCCGCCGCCGCTGGCTTCATCACGCAGCCGCGCGGGGCGAGATTGCCGGTCAGCACGGCCGTTGCGCCCTGCGGATATATCGGATCGGCGAGCGGATGGATGACGTCGCGCAGATAGACTTCCGCGCCGGCGATGTTCTCGCCGAGCGTCTTCCCGGTCACCGTCAGAACGGAGAGATCGAGCCGGTCCTTGAGTTCCAACATCAGCGCACGCAATCCGCCGGCATAGAAGAAATCCTCCATCAGGTATTTTCCCGACGGCCGGACATTGGCGAGAACGGGGATCTCCCGCGAAATTCGATCGAAGCGCTCAATGTCGAGCGGAACGCCTGCCCGGCGTGCCATCGCGATCACATGAATGATGGCATTCGTCGAGCCGCCCATCGCCATGTGCACCTTGATGGCGTTGTCGAAGGCGGCGGGAGTGAGGATGCGCTCGACGGCGAGGTCCTCCCACACCATGTCGACGATGCGGCGGCCGGCTAAGGCGCACATGCGCGGATGGCCCGAATCGGCCGCCGGGATCGAGGAGGCGCCGGGTAGCGTCAGCCCGAGCGCTTCCGCGATCGCCATCATGGTCGCTGCCGTGCCCATGACCATGCAGGTGCCGAACGAGCGGGCGATGCCGCTCTCCATCTCGCTCCACTGCTCTTCGCTGATGCGACCGGCGCGCTTCTCGGTCCAGTATTTCCACACGTCGGAGCCCGAGCCGAGATACTCACCGCGCCAATTGCCGCGCAGCATCGGGCCGGCCGGCACGTAGACCGCCGGTATGCCCATGCTGATGGCACCCATGATCAGACCGGGCGTGGTCTTGTCGCAGCCGCCAAGCAGCACCGCGCCATCGAGGGGATGGCTCCGCAGCAGCTCTTCCGCCTCCATGGCGAGGAAATTGCGGTAGAGCATGGTCGAAGGCTTGACGAACGGCTCCGCCAGCGACATCGCCGGCAGCTCGATAGGAAAGCCGCCGGCCTGCAGCACGCCGCGCTTGACGTCCTCCGCCCGCGCGCGCAGGTGCGCGTGGCAGGCGTTGATCTCGCTCCAGGTGTTGATGATGCCGATGACGGGCCGGCCGGCCCAGTCGGCCGCGTCGTAGCCGAACTGGCGCAGGCGCGAACGGTGCCCGAACGCGCGCAGGTCGTTGACGCCGAGCCAGCGATGGCTGCGCAAATCTTCGGGTCGTTTGCGGCTCATAACGACGATCCGGAGTGGGGCCGCCCTTTGACCTATTCCAACGCGACGTTGCCGGCTTTGATCACTTTGGCCCATTTCTCGGTTTCGTCGGCGACGACTTTACCGAAATCGGCGGGGCTTCCGGGAATTAGGATGCCGCCGAGATCCGCCAGGCGCGCTTTGATGTTCGGATCGGCGAGCGCGGCGTTGACCTCCTTGTTGAGCTTGTCGACGATTTCCGGCGGAGTTCCCTTCGGCACGGCCATCCCAAAGAAGGCGCTCGCCTCGTATCCCGGCACGGTCTCCGCCACGGTCGGCACCTCGGGCAGCGCCTCCGAGCGGGTCGCCGTCGTCACCGCCAACGCCCGCAGCTTGCCGGCGCGGATATGCGGCAACGAGGGCGGCATATTGTCGAAAATCACCTGGACAGTGCCGGCGAGGAGGTCGGTGAGCGCCGGCGCCGACCCTTTGTAGGGGATATGGGTGAGCTCGACGCCGGTCATCAGCTTGAACAGCTCGCCAGAGAGATGGACCGAGGTGCCATTGCCCGAGGTCGCCCAATTGATCTTGCCCGGATTGGCCTTGGCATAGGCGATGAACTCGGCAACCGTTTTGGCCGGCACCTCCGGATTGACCTCCATGACGTTCGGCACGCGCATGATGCCCGCAACCGGCGCGCTATCGCGCAGGAAGTTGAAGCCGAGCTTGGGATAGAGCGTGGTGTTGATCGCATTCGCCGGGTTGACCAGGAGCAGCGTGTAGCCGTCCGCGGGCGAATGGAGCGCCGCCTCGGTACCGATATTGTTGCCGCCGCCGGGCTTGTTTTCGATGAAGACCTGCTGACCCAGTCGCTCCGAGAGCCATTGGGCCACGATCCGAGCCGTGATGTCCGTGGCGCCGCCGGGGGTATAGGGAACGATCCAGCGCACGGGCCGGGTCGGGTAATCGAGCGCGGAGGCGCTACCGATTCCTGTCCAGGAGAGAGCGGCGAGGGAGACGGCGAAAAGACGGGCAACGTTAACGCTCGGCATCATGACGTTCCTCTCCTGTCAGCTTCTTGTCGGCGAACGATCCTGCTCGTTGCACCTTTGGCGGCAAGTTACGCGGCATCGGCGGCCTCCCACAAGGGCACCCGTCGCGGGCGCTCGGGCCTGAAAACACCGGTGGAACCCACCTTCGCCCCTGATTTTTCGAGACGCGCGGACGCCGCAGGCGACGGGGCGGTGGCGCCTCGGCATGCGCGCTCCTCACCGTGAGGCGGAGATAGGATCCGCCGTCCCATGAGCCGCGTTTAGCCGCTCTTAACCATTTCGGTTTACCATACCGGCTATCCGCTCGGGGATAACACCACAGCCAAACCATCGGCCGCGGGCCGAAACCCTTTGCTGCGCGTGTTTGTTGGGCGGCACGTGATGATAGGGGATCGCAATGACGACGGCCTGCTCCCGCACGGGGTGGCCCACCGCTTCGCCAGGACGGGCAGCGGCGGCCGAGGCTCTCTCGGATGACGTGTTGATCAGACGGATCGCCAATGCCGATCAGCGTGCCATGCGCATGCTGTTTGCCCGGCATCGGATCGCGATCTATCGCTGGCTCGTTCGCCTTGTGGGCGATGAGGGGTTGGCCGAGGATCTCCTGAGCGACGTGTTCTTCGACGTCTGGCGCAACGCTCGTTCGTTCGAAGGCCGCTCTTCGGTTTCGACCTGGCTGTTGGCCATCGCGCGGCACAAAGCGTTGTCGGCGCGCCGCCGAACGCAGGTCGAACAAGCGGTCGAACTGGACGAGGAGCTTGCGTGGACCGTGGCGGATTCCGCCGACAATCCCGAGCTTCTTCTCGAGAAGAAAGACCGCGATCAGCTGCTGCGTCGTTCCTTGGCTCGGCTATCGCCGGAGCACGGCGAAGTGATCGACCTCACCTATTACCATGGCAAATCGATCAAGGAGATTGCCGAGATCGTCGGCATCAACGAGGCGACGGTAAAATCGCGCACTTTCTACGCACGCAAGCGGCTCGCGCAGCTGGTCGCCGCGACAGCGGCGCCCACCAGTTACTGACTTACGAGCGGCTCCAGACATACCTGAGAAACGTCGAGACGCTGATCGGCATCATCGGGTCCAAATCCTCGGGACCCCGCACGATGCGGATGTCGGCGAGCTCAGGATACGCCTCGCGGGCAAGATACGCGCGGATGCGTTCACGCAGGATCGGCGCGGTCTCGCTTGCCTGCAGCAGCTTGAAATGCGCAATGGCCGACCTGGCAAACACGCTGTACCAGACCGGCTCGACGGTGTAAGCATCGCCATCGAGTCCAGTCTCCTCCGCCACCTCCCGCCGCACGCTGCCGTCGAGATCGACCATGCCGTCGACGATGTCGTTCGGATCGGGGACGCCGGCGGGAAAATAGACTTTGCCGGCGTTGAGCGTATGCGCGTTCATGACTCCGAGGAGAAAACCGCCGTCGGATGCGCGCAGCGCGCCGAGCGCAACGCAATGCGTCATGCTTGCATCGGGAAACCCCCAGTCGCGCCAGGCGACGAAGCTCGCGTAGTCGGTGTCAAGATAACCGCCGCGGAACACATCTCCCTCGACCGCGTGATGGTGAAGGAGCAGCATCCGCCCGTTCCACAACGCGGGCTTCGCCCGTTGCAGCTCCTCGAAGTAACGGGTGATATCGGCGCGGTGTTCATCGGCGAACGGCCACGGCCGCGGCGCAAACGCAAGCTCGAGCCGCCTGATACGTCGCGTTTCGATCATGGCGGTGGTGATGACATGCCTCGATGAGAAGTTAACGCTCATTGGTCCGTCATGCCCGGCACGCCGTCAAGCGTGCGCAGAGGGCGTAAACTGGTCCGCGCTGCCGGGGCACCGACGTCTTGCCGCGCGCGACGGCACAATGGAAGGCGAGCTTTCATGAACACCCTGCAAGAGCTACTCGATCTGCGCTTCGGAGATATCGGGGGCGTTCCCGAGCTACTTGCCAGTAACGACGCCATTCGCCGCCTCGCCGGTCGCGGCGTCGTGCGGCGCTTCAAGCCCGAGCCGCTGCCTGCGGCCATGCTCGATACGCTCGCTGCCGTGGCGCTATCATCTCCATCGAAGAGCGACCTGCAGCAGCGGGACATTCTCATCGTCGAGGACTCCGCGATACGCGCCCGCATCAATGCGCTCTTGAAGGATCAGGACTGGATACCCGGTTGCCCGCACCTTCTCGTCTTTCTCGGTAACAACCGGCGCCAGCGGCAGCTGCACGCGTGGCGGGGTCACGCCTTCGCCAACGACCATCTCGACGCCTTCTTCAACGCGACGGTCGATGCGGCCATCGCGCTCGAAGCCTTCGTCGCGGCGGCAGAGGCCGCAGGCTTCGGTTGTTGCCCGATCAGTGTGATCCGCAATCACGCCGAGGAGGTGAGCGGGATGCTCGGTCTACCGGACCATGTGTTCCCGGTGGCGGGTCTCGGGGTCGGCATACCGGCCACGCCTGCGTTTGTCTCGGCGAGGCTGCCGCTCGGTCTCACCGTGCATCGCGACCGCTACACCGATGCGACCGACGAGAAGGTGCGCGCCTACGACAAGCGGCGCAATGGCATCTTCCCGTATCGCGCTCAACGCAACGTCGCCCGCTTCGGCGAGGCGAAAGAGTACGGTTGGAGCGAGGAGAAGGCCCGTCACTATGCCGTGCCGGAGCGCGAGGATTTCGGCGCCTATGTGAAGCGAAGAGGGTTCTGCCTGGAGTAGCGCGCACTTACGGCAACATCACTGCGAACAAATTCGGCGGCAATTTCAGCAGTGCGAGTCGTGGCATGACCGACCCGTCGAGGCGGCAGCTTCTTCGGCATCGGCGGCAAAACAGGCTTTCGCTCCGCGCTATAGATTCTTCCTATTCGACCAACTTGTGATTGCGGTCACAGACTCTCTGTCGGCTGCTCCTTAAACCTGGC
Organism: Xanthobacteraceae bacterium; assembly: GCA_035693615.1. Taxonomy (GTDB): domain Bacteria; phylum Pseudomonadota; class Alphaproteobacteria; order Rhizobiales; family Xanthobacteraceae; genus VAZQ01. The sequence goes on along the minus strand of DASSGH010000159.1, from coordinate 27,391 downwards.
CACGAGATATCCGATCAGAAGGCCAGGAGTAGAACATGGCACCGAAATCAGAGAGACACACAGCTGCGAAGCCATTCGCGAACGCCCCGACAAGAGTCTGGCTGGCAACGTTCATTACGGCTCTTTGTTTGACCGTAGTTCCTATCGCTGGCGCGGCTGCTGACGTTCAAGTCAGTGGGGCACGCGCGGCGGCCCTTCAAGAGTGCAGCCGCTTGGCCGCACGATATCCAACAAACTATTGGGGTAACACCGACATCCAGCTGTATCGGTCTTGTATGGCCCGACATGGCGAAAAAGAGTAATCGGCAAAGCGCGTCACAGTGAATTGATTACGAAGGGATGACCCGAGTTCTATGTTTTGGTTGAGCTACATCGTGGCGGGAGCACGCAACGAATAATGGTTCGCGTTGTGTCCACAAGGCGCGATGATCAAGATGGAGACCGATCATGAAGAAGCTCGGCATGCTTGGGATCATCGGTGGCGCCGCAATCTTGACGGCGGCGCCCGTCTCGCTGCAATGGTCGCAAAAGAATGCGATGCTATCGCTTGACAGCGCTCAGGCCCAAACAGGAGGGCCGCCAACTGCGCGCCCTGCAGGAGTGAAGCGAAAGGCTCACCGGCGGGCATATCGCGGCATGGTTTACGGAACCGCAAACGGCTATAACCCCTATACCGACTGCGGCTACGTACCTTATGGCTTCGGCTGGACCTCACCCTGCGGCTACTACACCAGCACCTATGCCGCACCCTATGGGTTCAGCTCCGCCGGACCGTACAGCGATTACGGACCGTCCGGTTACTATCGCCGGCCTTAACCCGCCGCATTTCATTTTGGTCATTTGGCACGACATCGCGCGTGCGGTGCAGCCGCGGCACGAGTGCAATTCGGCACGCGTCCCTCATTGCAATGACTAGTGAAGCTCTCATGAGCAGAGACCACTACGCTCAGGAGACTCAATATGCGCCGTGGTTACCTTGTTGTCAGCGGCTTTACGGATACGTCTTGGATAGACCAATTTCCATTGTCAAGAATTTGCACGCTATACTGAGCCTTGAGTACCTGACGGGGCAACTGGCCTCTTGTTTTCCTGTATGCTGCAAGTGTCAGCTCCGCCAAACGTTTGTATCTTGCTGGATCCTTTGCCTCATTCTTGAGGTAGTCGATGATGGCCTGTTCTGCTGCTGCTTCAAATTCCGGGCCTGAGCCTACAGTCACGATTCCAGTGCAATAAGTTAACCTGCCGACTTTCCGGTTAGTTGCAGTCTCCATGCTGAGAAGCAGAGATGCTGGCACATTCAAGTTTATTGCGCTTGTAGAATAAAAGTCACCAAAACTAAGAATTCCTACAGCATCCCTCCGCACCGCCTTGAGAGCTTCAGGCGCGGACTGATTGCACATATAACCAGGCGAAAGGATCTCCACGAACTTGTCTGGTCCGTAGAGAAACACGAACAATAAAGGGAGTACGAGTAGTCCTAAGATGCCGTTAGCCAAGGCAGGCACGCGAAACCGTCGGCTTTTCGAACGCTCCTTCGAGTTGCGTTCAGAACGCCGACTAGCTGCGACATCGTCGCGCGGGAGCGCGGCCGAAGCGGACATGATGGCCCAACCGAAGCACGCGCCTTGCCGGGGTGGCCCGGAAAGGCTCTCGATTGATTTGGTCGCGCTGGCAATGGAAAAGGTTCAATGGCGCGCTGGAGGCGCACTTGCGATCCTATGCAGCGACGGTCGGCTTAGCCGCGCTCCCGGATCAGCAGCCGCCGGCGCCGGTCCTGGTCTAGGTCAAATGGCTTTACGGCCGGGGCCTCATCCTTCTCGCGATTGGGCGCGCCACCGAGCCGAGGTAGTCGCCGCGGTTTCGCATTGATGATGACGCGCCACCTTCGCAGCTTGGCCGCGGCTCTTTTCCGGTAGGCGTTTTGTCACGAGCGACCATCGTTCCAGCAATGTTCCGCGAACCTTTGGCGATTCCTTTCACGGAAGAGGCTGAGATTTGGGCTAAGCGGTGGTCGGAGTGGCAGGATTTGAACCTGCGACCCCCTCGTCCCGAACGAGGTGCGCTACCAGACTGCGCTACACTCCGCCTGAAGGCCGCCCTTATAACCCGTGTCGGCGAAAGGCCGCAAGCTTGGGATCCGCGATGACGGCGCAACCGGCGACGCAAGTAGTCATGGTCGAAGCGGGCGCGATCAGGCCCGGCGCCCCCGCCATTGCGCGCGCGGCGCAGACGCTCGCCGCGGGCGGGCTTGCCGCCTTTCCGACTGAGACCGTCTACGGGCTCGGCGCCGATGCCACCAACGGCGCGGCGGTCGCGCGCCTCTATGCCGCCAAGGAACGCCCCTCGTTCAATCCGCTCATCGCCCACGTCCCCGACGCGGCGGCCGCGCACGCGCTCGCGCGTTTTGATCCCGCCGCGGAGCGGCTCGCGGCGGCGTTCTGGCCGGGGCCGCTGACGCTCGTCCTTCCCAAGCGCGCGGATTGCCCGGTCGCGGAGCTCGCCACCGCAGGCCTCGACACGATCGCCGTGCGCGTGCCGAGCCATCCCATCGCGCGCGCCATTCTCACGGCGTTCGGCCGCCCAGTAGTGGCGCCGTCAGCGAACCGCTCCGGACACGTGTCGCCCACGACTGCGCAGCACGTACTCTGCGACTTGCGCGGGCGCATCGAGCTGATCGTCGACGGCGGACCCACGCCGATGGGACTGGAATCGACCATCGTCGCCTGCCTCGATCGGCCGGTACTGCTGCGGCCTGGCGCGCTCGCGCGCGCGAACATCGAGCGCCTCGTTCCGCTGACGCAGGCGCCGCGTGCGGCGGCGCCGCCGGGGCATGCCGACGAGCCGCCGATCGCGCCCGGCGGTCTTGCCTCGCATTATGCGCCGCGGGCGCGGCTGCGGCTCAATGCTGGGCGGGTCGAAGCAGGCGAGGCGTTGCTCGCCTTCGGACCGACGCCGGCGGCCGGCATCGAACGCGCGGCGGCGATGCTCAACCTCTCCCCGCGCGGAGATCTCATCGAGGCCGCGGCCAATCTCTTCTCCCACCTGCGCGCACTCGACGCCACCGGCGCCGCCATCATCGCGGTGATGCCGATGCCGCGCGCGGGCCTGGGCGAGGCGATCAACGACCGCCTCGAACGGGCCGCGGCGCCGCGCTCATGAGGTGTGAATTGGTCGAGGCGGCGCGCTATAGTCGCGCTCCTGCCGCCGCAACCGAGCTCGCGCGATGAATATTGTAGAGACGCCGCCAAAAATACTCGCCCCAGATTTGCTCGGGCGCTTCGTCGCGATCGTCGGGGACAAAAATGCCATCACCGATCGCGACGCGCAGGCGCCCTACCTCACCGAGCCGCGCGACATGTTCCGCGGCATAAGCCCGGCGGTGCTGCGCCCGGGCTCGGTCGCTGAAGTCGCGGCAATCCTCAAGCTCGCCACCGAGAGCGCGACCCCCATCGTGCCCCAGGGCGGCAATACCGGCCTAGTCGGCGGACAGATTCCGCAGCACGGCGAGATCGTGCTCGCGCTCAACCGTCTCGACCGGGTGCGCGAGATCGATCCGGTCTCCAACACTATGACCTGCGAAGCGGGCGTGACCTTACTGCGCGCGCGTGAGGCGGCGGCCGAGGTCGACCGGCTCTACCCGCAGCTGCTTCCCTCGGAAGGCAGCTGCACCATCGGCGGCAATCTCTCCACCAATGCCGGTGGCACCGCCGCCCTCGCCTACGGCATCGCGCGCTCGCACGCACTCGGCCTCGAAGTAGTTCTGCCCGACGGTCGCGTACTCAACGCGCTGAACAAGCTCAAGAAGGACAACACCGGCTACGACCTCAGGGACCTCTTCATCGGCGCCGAAGGCACGCTCGGCGTCATCACCGCCGCGGTGCTGCGGCTCGTGCCCCGCCCGCGTTCGATCGAGACCGCTTTCGTCGGCGTGCCGTCGGCGCACGCCGCGCTCGACCTCTTCGGCCTAGCTAACGAACGCGCCACCGGGACCGTGACCAGCTTCGAACTGATGCTGCGGCTCGGCATCGAGCTGGTGCTGCGTCATGGCGCGGGCTGCCGCAATCCGCTGCCGCAACCGCATCCCTGGTACGTGCTCATCGAGCTGTCCTCGCAAGCGCGCTCCGGCCTGCGCGCGGTGCTAGAAGAAATTCTGGCCGAGGGGTTGGAGCGCGGGCTCGTCGAAGACGCCACCATCGCCGAGAGCCTCGACCAAACCAAGATGTTCTGGCGCGTGCGCGAGATGTTCGGCGAAGTCCAGCGCCACGAAGGGGGCTCGATCAAGCACGACGTCTCGGTTCCCGTGGCGGCGGTGCCTGATTTCATCGCCGAGGCGAACGCCGCCGTCGCCAAGCTCATCCCCGCTGCCCGGCCGCTGCCGTTCGGGCATCTCGGCGACGGCAATATCCACTACAACGTCGCGCAGCCCGTGGGCGCCGACAAAGCCGAATTCCTCAGTCATTGGAACGAGGTCAACGCGGCGGTGTTCGCGGTCGTAGCCAAGCACGGCGGCTCGATCTCCGCCGAGCACGGCATCGGCGTGATGAAGCGCGATCTCTTGCCCAAGGTGAAGGACCCGGTCGCTTACGATCTCATGCGCACGCTCAAACGCGCGCTCGACCCCCAGGGCATCCTCAATCCGGGCAAGGTGCTGTAGCTCTTTTGTTTGCGGTTAATACTTCAACGTGCCGCGCACTCGGTGCGCTCCCCTCCCTTGTGGGGAGGGGTTGGGGGTGGGGGTCGATCCATTGAGGCGCGATTTGAGCAGCGCCGCACCACCCCCACCCCGCGCGCTTTGCGCGCGACCCTCCCCACAAGGGGGAGGGTAGGACCGAGTTCGGCGCTCGGGCTGATTCCAACGGATCGCAGAATCAAAACAGCGAGGGCTGCCGCTCGTCCTTCTTGCGTCCGCGTCGCGCGGGGGGGCGCGCGGCAATCGCCGCGTTCGATGCTGCGGGCTCTTCTTCCGGGGCGGGGGTGATCAGGTCCGGCCCGTCGTTGGCAGTGTGATTGACCGCGGGCGAAACCGGGTAGACTTCGAGCAGGTCATCCGGCGGCGGCGCAAACAGCGCGCCGGCCGCGGTGAGCGCATCGACGGCGCTGCAGTTGAGCCACAGATCGAACGCTTCGGGCGGCACGATCACCGGCACGCGCTCATGCAGGCGCGCCAACTCACCCGTGGCGGCGGTGGTGACGACGACCGCCGTCTCCATCTCCTCCCCGTTCGGCCCCATCCAGGTTTCCCACAAACCGGCGAAAGCGATCGGTCCGTCGTGGCGCGGGCGCAGACAATAGGGGCGCTTGCGCCCGCCCTCCTCCTTCCAGGCGTAAAAGCCATCAGCGGGAACGAGGCAGCGGCGCCGGCGCATGGCATTGCGGAAGGCTGGCTTGTCGTGCACGGACTCGCAGCGCGCATTGATCAGAAGGCTGAAGTTTTGCGGGTCCTTCACCCAAGGCGGAATCAAGCCCCAGCGCACCAGCGCAAACTGCCGTTGTCCGTCGACCAGGCGAACGATCGGCACCGGCTGCGTTGGCGCTACGTTGTAGCGCGGAGGGAAATTCGGCTGCTCCGGATAGCCGAACAAGCGCCGGATCGCTTCCGGCGAGGAGATGATCATATAGCGTCCGCACATCCGCGACCCGTCTCCACTGCTCCGCTTCCACCCACCATACCGCACAAATCTGGCGGCAGACGACCTCCCCTAATGTAAGCTCGCCGCTCATGCCCGTGGAGCATTGAGCCGCCGTGTCGGACGCACGATCCTATCCCGAGCGTCCCTACCTCGCGGTGAGCGCCGCCATCATCCGCGACGGCAAGATACTTGTGGTGCGCCGCGCCCGCGCGCCAGCCCACGGCCTCTACACCCTGCCCGGCGGCGTGGTCGAGGTCGGAGAAACGCTTGACGAAGCCGTTACGCGCGAAGTGCACGAGGAAACCGGAATGGCGATCGAGCCGGTCGCACTCGCCGGGTTCCGTGAAGCCATCGTACGCGACGCCGGGGGGCGGGTGGAACGGCATTTCCTGATACTGTGCTTTGCCGCCCGCTGGTCGGCCGGCGAGCCGGTCCTCAGCGAAGAACTCGACGAGGCGCACTGGCTCGATCCGGCCGAGCTCGCGACCTTGCCGACCACGGCAGGCCTCGCCGAGATCGTGGCTGAGGCGTTCGAGCTGCTGGCGGGGCCCTCGAGCGCGTGAACGACACTGGCCCGCAGCGCAGGGAGCACGCCGGCGGTATCATTCGCCTGCCTTGTTTCTGTCCCCTTGAGCCGCGACAATGCTTGGGCATTCCGGTCCAAGCCTTCATGTCGGCGCAAACACCCATCAAGCGACGCCTCTACATCGTCGCCGCGCTTGCGGCCGCGCTCGCCTTTGCGCCGGCCGGTGGGCCGGCGCGCGCCCAAGCCGCGGTGGCGCCGTTCGACGGCAGCCTGCAGCGGCTCGCCGAGATCCTCGGCGCCTTGCACTATCTGCGCAACATCTGCGGCGCCAACGAAGGCCAGAAGTGGCGCGACGAGATGCAGTCGCTGGTCAACGCCGAGGCGCCGAGCGGGGACCGGCGGCTGCGGATGATCGCGAGCTTCAATCGCGGTTACCGCGGGTATCAGCAGAGTTACCGCACGTGCACGCCGGCGGCGGAGCTGGTCATTCGCCGCTACCTCGAGGAGGGCTCCAAGATCGCGCGCGAGATGACCGCGCGTTATGCGAACTGAGCCGCCGGCCTGGCGGCGCGCGCCGTAAGCTCCTGCTGCCCGCGGACCGACGACTGACAGTGCCGGCGCATTAACCGTTCCTGAACTTGCGGCTAGGCGAACGCCGCTCGCGTGCTAACGTGCCGCGTGGAGCAGCGGCAGCCGAATCACATGGGGACGACAGCGCGACGGACCGAGGTTCCGGGGGAAGTTCCGGATCATGAGCAGAAGCGAGCTGCGCTGAGCTATCTCAACGCGGCCTGGACCGAAGCGCGCGTCGAGGGGATCGACGGCGATTGCCTGGCGCAGGCGTGCCTCTTCGCCGCCTTCGCCGAGTTCGTATCGACCTATGGCGAGGAGGCGGCCGCGCTTTTCGCCGAAGGCCTTGGCGTGCGCATTCGCAACGGCGAATTCTCGCTCGTCATCACAAAACAATAGTACGGACGACGATTAGGTGGGCGCTGAGGCCGGGGCGAGCACTCGAGCGGCATTGCGCCGAGATGTCGCGCATGTCCCATTGCGACCCTCGCCAGCAATTTCGTGCTTCTGGTAGACTGGCGCGGTCGATCGGCCGCCGACCATGCTACTGCGCATTGGCTTTCGCCTCATCGTGCTGGCGCTCGTCGCGAGCGTCAGCGCGCTTGCCCCGATCAGCCTTCGCGGCGAGACGGTGACGCCGCCAGACCCGTCCGCGCCGCCGTCCACCGAACCAACGCCGAAGAGCGCCGCCGGCGCCGAAAAGGGCAAAGGCCATATCGCCCCGCCCTCCTCCGTTGCCGAAGTCATCACCGATCTTTCCCGCTTGCCCGCGCCGGTGGCGCGCACGCGCGATCGCTTGCTCGCGGCCGCGCGCAGCGGCGATCTGCAACAGCTCGCGGGGATGATGACGGATACGTTGCCGGTCTTCTCCTTCACCGAGGACAAAGATCCGATCGCCTTCTGGAAGGCGAATTACCCCGACTCGGATGGCGTCGAGGTGCTCTCGATCCTGACCTTGATACTCGAATCCGGATTCGTACGAATCGATGAAGGCACGTCACAGGAAATGTACGTCTGGCCCTATTTCGTACGCATGCCGCTCGACGCGCTCACGCCGCGGCAGAAAGTCGAGCTGTTCCGGCTCGTCACCGGCGCCGACTACAAAGACATGATGAAGCTCGGCGTGTACGTCTTCTACCGTCTCGGGATCTCGCCCGACGGTACCTGGCAGTTCTTCGTCAGTGGCGACTGACGCGCCACCGGTCCACACGCACACCGCGAGCTAAAGGTCGTCATTGCCAGGCCTGACCCGGCAATCCATCCATCTTCGAAAAAAAACCTTTTCCAAAGAAGATGGATGCGCGGGTCAAGCCCGCGCATGACCGGCCAAGGGCTTGTGACCATGCAGCGAGCGCCTTAGGTTAGCCGCGACATCGGTACGATCACAAGCCATGAAGGCCGCGCTGCTTCCCGACCGCGGCGTCGTCAAGGTCGCCGGCGACGACACGCGCAAATTGCTCAACGGGCTCGTGACCAGCGATATCGCCAAGGTGACGCCGGAAGCGGCGGCCTTTGGCGCGCTGCTCACCCCGCAGGGCAAGATCATCGTCGATTTCATCCTCGCCGAGGCGCAGGCAGCCGACGGCGGCGGGTTCTTCCTCGACTGCCCGCGCGCGCTGGCCTCGACCCTGGTGCAGCGGCTCAATTTCTACAGGCTGCGCGCCAAGGTGTTGATCGAGGACTTGTCCGAGACGCTCGGCGTGCTCGCGGTCTGGGACGGCGAAGCTTCAACCGAATACGGTTTGTGCTACCGCGATCCGCGCCTTGCGGCCTTGGGGTTGCGCTGCATGCTGCCGCCGCACCTTGCCGGTGACGCCGCGGCCGACCTCCGCGCCGAGCTCGTCGAGTCGTCGGCCTACGAGGCGCATCGCATCGCACTCGGCGTCCCGCGTGGCGGCCTCGACTTCATCTATGGCGATGCCTTTCCGCATGAGAGCGATATGGATCAGTTCGGCGGCGTCGATTTCGACAAAGGCTGCTTCGTCGGACAGGAGGTGGTGTCGCGCATCGAGCACCGCGGCACCGCGCGTACGCGCATCGTCCCCGTGGCCTTCGACGGCTTTGCGCCGGAGGCCGGCACGCCGGTCAGCGTGGGCGAGAGGACCGTCGGCACGCTCGGCTCGAGCGCCCAAGGCCGCGCACTCGCCATGCTGCGTCTCGATCGCGCCGCCGACGCGCTGGCGGCAGGAACGCCGTTCATCGCAGGCGGCGTGGAGGTACGGCTGGTGAAACCGCCATGGGCGCAATTCGCATGGCCCGGCGAGGCCAAGGCGGCCGAATGAGCCCGCCCCTTCTCCACGCCGACGGCCTCAAACGCTGTCCCTGGCCCAAGCAGGACCCGCTCTACGTGGCCTATCATGACGAGGAATGGGGCGTGCCGGAATACGACGACCGCGCGCTCTACGAGAAGCTCATCCTCGATGGCTTCCAGGCCGGGTTGTCTTGGATCACCATCCTGCGCAAGCGCGAGAATTTCCGCCGCGCCTTCGACGGCTTCCAGGCGCAAAAGATCGCGCGCTACACGCCGAAGAAGATCGAGAAGCTGATGCAGGATGCCGGCATCGTGCGCAACCGTATGAAGATCGAGGGCGCGGTCCTCTCCGCGCGGGCCTATCTCGACGTCATGGAGAAAGGACCGGGCTTCTCGCGGCTCCTATGGGACTTCGTCGGCGGGACTCCCAAGGTCAACCGTTTCCGCTCGACCTCGCAGGTCCCGGCGGAGACACCGGTGTCGCGTGCGATGTCCAAGGAGCTGGCGCGGCGCGGCTTCAAGTTCGTCGGGCCCAGCATCGTCTATGCTTTCATGCAGGCGACCGGCATGGTGAACGACCACGTGGTGAATTGCCATCGGCACGCCCCCTTGGCGGCGTTGGCACGGCGCTGAACGCGATGCCTGCCCGCGCGCGAGCGGTCGTATCCTCCGCGGCGTTTCGCGCTTGGCAGCGCATGCTGTCCGGCCGGCGGCTCGACCTGCTCGACCCCTCGCCGCTCGACGTGGAGATCGCGGACATCGCCCATGGGCTCGCGCGCGTCGCCCGCTGGAACGGGCAAACGGAGGGCGCGCACATCTTCTCGGTCGCCCAGCATTCGCTCCTGGTCGAAACCATCGCGCGGCAACGCGCGCGGCTCGACCGCGCGAGCCGGCTCGGCGTTCTCCTCCACGATGCTCCGGAATACGTGATCGGCGACATGATCTCGCCGTTCAAGGCGGTGATCGGCGACGCGTACAAGGCGGTGGAGGCGCGCCTGCTCGCCGCCATCCGGTTGCGCTTCGGCCTTGCCGCCGAGCTGCCCGCCGGGCTCGCGGCACTGATCAAGGCAGCCGACCGCGCCGCCGCTTATCTCGAGGCGACGCGGCTTGCCGGATTTTCCGCGAGCGAAGCGCGGCGTTTCTTCGGCGCCCCGCCCAAGTTCTCGGCCGTCGTCGAGCGCGAATATCTCGTACCGTGGCCGGCGGAGCTGGCCGAGCGGCGCTACCTCGATCGGTTCGCCAAGCTGGCCCGTGGCTGAGCGCACGGAACTTTTGCAAACGACACCTTGATGTCGTCATTGGTGCCCTATAAACGGGCACAAGAAACGGCTTCGGCGACACAAATGATTCACGTCTGTTCGCTCGCGCGCCTGCACGAGACGGTCGAAACGACCGGCGCGCTGCACATCGTCACGCTGCTGAAGGATATCGACCGCCTGGAGCGGCCGAGGAGCATCGCACCCGACAATCACCTAATCCTGAACATGGACGACATCACGGTGCCGATGGACGGCTACACGATTCCCTGCGACGACCACGTCACCGCGCTGGTCACCTTCGTGCGCGGCTGGAACCGCGCCACGCCGCTGGTGCTGCATTGCTATGCAGGCATCAGCCGTTCGACCGCGGCGGCCTATGTCGCGGCGTGCGCGCTCAACCCGCGCCGGGACGAAGGGGCGATCGCGCGCGAGTTGCGCCGCGTCTCGGCGACGGCGACCCCGAATATCCGCATTGTGGCGCTTGCCGATCGCATGCTGGGCCGCGGGGGCCGCATGGTGGCGGCGATCGAGGCGATCGGCCGCGGCGCCATCGCCTACGAGGCGGACCCCTTCCGGCTCGAGCTGGAATAGGCTGCGGGGAACTTTTACCAGCCGCTCGGAACTCGGCTGGACCAACAGACGCAGAACCGATGGGCAGTTTCTGTGTTAAGCACTGCGGCAACTTCCGCTGGGATGGAGGCCGTCAGGCGGACATAGTGGCGCCACAGCGGCGTTCTTTTTTGTACGACAGGGGGTCCGAGATTTCCGATCCAGGAGATGGGCCTTGTATTCGAACCTGCGTTTTGTGATCTCCGCCTCGGTTGTCGGGTGCGCAGGTCTGATTGGTGTACTGGCACTGCTCCCCGCCACGCTCGAGGACCGGCTCCTCGCCAGCGCGGAGCTTTCTGCGCCGGCTGCGCGCCCGTGCAAACAGCAAAACTGGCTCAACCTCGATCGAAACTGCCTCACCCGACGCGGCATGCCCTGGGTGGCGGCTCGGCCCGCCCCCGACGCGGCGCAGGCTTCCTCTTCCCCTGAGACGTCAGCCGATCAGGCTTTGACCGAGACACCTTCCTCCGCTGCAGTGGCGGAGGAGGCGGAGAAGCCGGGCGAAGTCACGGCGTCTCGGCAGGAGACGCCCATTGTGGAGGGGGCAGGAACCACAACCCAGACAAGCGAAGCCGTTCCGCCGCCGCAGCACGAGCCCACCCTGCCGCAGCAGGCGGTGATAACGCCACCGCGGGAGCCGGTAACCCCGCAACACGACGTAGCAGCGCCACAGCCGGACCCGGTATCGCCAAAGCAGCAGGCAGCAGCGCCACAGCCGGAGCAGGCAGCACCACAGCAGAAGGCAGCAGCCCCACAGCCGGAGCAGGTAGGGCCGCAGCAGGAGGCAGCAGCCCCACAGCGGGAGCAGGTAGGGCCGCAGCAGCAGGCAGTAGCCCCACAGCCGGAGCCGCCAGCACCACAGCAGGAGGCTTCAGCACCGGCGGTGCCCGAGGAACCCCAGCACGCGACGAAGCGGCGCAGCGTCACGCCGGTGCGGCACGTGGCTCCGGCGGCGCCGCCGATCTCGGAGAAGCGGCGCGCAGCAAAGGCGAATGTCGAGCCGCAGCCGCGCGCGACTGCCGGCAAGACTGCGGCGCGAGAGAGTCGCGGCGCGAAACCCGCCAATGAAGCTGTCGAGACGCAGCCGCGCGCGCCTGGCGCCAAAACGGCGGCGCGAGAGAATCGCGGCGCGAAACCAGCCAATGAAGCGCTCAACGCCGTGCGCAGATTTCAAGACAATCTGCGCGACATCCCGGTGAGCTCTTATACCGCCGACGGGACGGCACGTACCATCGTCATCCGGCCCACCTCGATCCAGGACGTCTATTACTACTCTGCTCCGCGGTGAGGACCCGCAGCTGTCCCATAAAAAATCTGCACGTCCCTCTTGACTCGTGTAACGAGAATCTTCGAGGTTTGAGTATTCACCGAAACTGCGCCAGCCGCCAGGAGGATGCCGCGCCGGGCTTTTGTTGCGCGAACGCAAGTGGCGGCCGCGCAAAGCTATGCGGGTTCAGAGCAGGGCAAGAGCGGAAATTCGGTCGGCCAACCGCGCCGCTCACGCCACAAACCGGCGGTTGCAGCAACAAACGGCCCCATTGTTTCGGATTGTTATTAACAATGAAAATTGCCTACCAGGGCGTGTAGGGGCGCAGCCGAAGCTCAGTTCGGGCCCTCGCCCTCCCTCGCCTCGAGCGGCAGCGGCTCAGACGAATGCCGGTGCGGGCTCACCCCGGCAACGCTCATGCGGCGCGTGAAGTCGCAATAGGCAAAGCCCATCCACGAGCCGCGGAAGCTGCGCGCGTCGAGCTTCTCGAGACGAAAACACGGCTCGAACGCCATGCCTTGCAGCGACGCGCATACCGACCCGCCGCGCTCCCGCAGCGTTCCCGCCGGCAGCCAAACCGCGCGCACAGGTCCCGAGCCGCGGAACTGGATGGTGCCGATGACCGACCCGTCGCCGTAGATCCGTCCCGCCCCGCGTGAGCCATCGAAGCAATTGAACGCGAAAAGCTTGCCGGCCACGAAGCGGCGCGCCGCCTCCGGAGTGAGAATTTCCGCCCGAGCCGCGCCCACGGCGACGAGCAAGGTTGCGACCACAATCGCGAACCGCGCAATCATACCGATCCCCCTCCCCTTTACCGCCGCCGCGACGACCGTAGCCGCCCATTAACCATATGAATCAGGCGCGACTTTGCCGGATGTTGGTCAACCGAATCTGAGCTTGGTTACCCGATCTTAACCACGATACGGCCGCGAACGCGCCCTTCCACGATACCTCGCGCCGACGCGATGACCTCGGCCAACCCGATCTCGCTCGTCATGGCGGCAAGCTTTTCCCGATCAAGCCCACTCGCCAGACGTCCCCATACCTCGCCAATCGGCAATCGGAGACATGACCGACTCGATTCCGAACAGCGAAGCACCGCACAGAATAAATGGCGCGACCGAGATCGGCAAATCATGCCGCCGGCCCATCCACAAGCGGCCACCGCCCCGCCGTGGCGCATCGTCGCGAGCACATTGGTGAACGTGATCGAACCGACGGAATCGACAGCATCCGCGCAACGCGCTTTTTGCAAGGGTTTTTGCGGGTCCGGCGAACTCGTTGCGCTCGACGATCTCCCTCGCACATGAGCTTGCGAGAGCAATCGACCTCTTCCAGACGCCCGTTGGACGCCGTGACCTGAAAGCCACGGTGGCTAAAAATTGCAACCGGGACCGCGCCGACGCCCTCCTGGGAGCGGGCCGTGGCCTCGAGCCCTTCCGAGGATGTTCAGGCCGGTGCCAGTCGCGCCACCGGCTTTTCGACGATCGGCAAGTTGATCACTGCCGACAACAGGCCGAGTAGGATCGAGAGCCACCAGACCGCGTCATAGGATCCGGTACGCTCGAACAGCACGCCGCCGAGCCACACGCCGAGGAATCCGCCGACCTGATGACTGAAGAAGGCAAAGCCGAACAGCATAGCGAGCCAGCGTGTGCCAAACATGACGGCGACCAGGCCCGACGTCGGCGGAACGGTCGACAACCAGAACAACCCGATGACCGCCCCGAACACGAGCGTCGCAATCGTGCTCGGAGGCAGCATGATGTAGATCACGATCGCCAGCGCGCGGCCGAAATAGATGAGCGAGAGGATATATCGCTTGGGAACAAAGCCAGCGAGCCAGCCGGCGAGGATGGCGCCGAAGATGTTGAACAGGCCGACGGTGGCGAGCATCCAGCCGCCCACGTAGGCCGGCAGGCCGCGATCCATTAGATACGACGGCATGTGCACGGCAATGAAGAAGATCTGGAAGCCGCAGGTGAAAAAGCCGAGCACGAGCAGCACGTAACTCTTGTGCCCGAGCGCCTCGCTGAGCGCCTGTGCCACCGATTGCTGCGGCGGATTGATTGCCGCGGCCGGACCGCCGGACTGCCGGCGCGCCGCGAGCGCGAGCGACAGCGGCATGATCAGGAGCACGGCGGCGGCGAAGACGACGAGCGTGTCCTGCCAGCCGAGACTATCGATGAGCGCCACCGCCAGCGGTGAAAACACGAATTGCCCGAAGGAGCCGGCCGCTGTCCCAGCGCCGAATGCAAGCGAGCGCCATTGCGGCGGCATCAGCTTGCCGAAGGCGCCGATCACGATCGTGAATGACGCGCCTGCGAGGCCGAAACCGATCACCGCGCCGGCGGTGAGATGGAGCATTCCGGCCGTGGACGCGTATGCCATGGAGCCGAGACCGATCGCGTAGAGGACCGCCCCGGCGCTGAGCACGGGCGTCGCGCCATAACGATCCGCCAACGCGCCGGCCACCGGCTGGGCCGCGCCCCAGAGCAGCATCTGGATCGCAAGCGCGAGCGCGAATACGTCGCGTCCCCAGCCGTGCGCGCTGGACATCGGGGTCAGAAAGAAGCCCAACCCGGAACGTGCGCCGAAACCGATGAGCGCGATCAGGCAACCGGAGGCCAGGATAAGGGCGGGGGTGCGCCAGGAGCGCGGAGCGCGCGCGGCAATGACGGCAGATTGCTCGCTGTCCGCCCCGGTGCTGCTCGCGGTTTGCATTGCGCGCGCCCCTTCCCTCGGTCCCACTCCTCAGGCCGGCACGGCAGCCGCGCGCACGACCGGCTTCTCCACGATCGGCAGGTTGATCACCGCGGAGAGCAAGCCGAACAGAACCGAGAGCCACCACACCGCGTCGTAGGAGCCGGTGCGCACGAACACGACGCCGCCGAGCCACACGCCGAGGAAGCCGCCGACCTGATGGCTGAAAAATGCCACGCCGGCGAGGGTGGCGAGCCAGCGTGTGCCGAAGATCAGCGCAATGATGCCGTTGGTAGGCGCGACCGTTGAGAGCCAGAGCAGGCCCATGACGGCGCCGAACAGGATGGAAGATAGCGGCGTCACCGGGAACATGATGAAGGCGAGCACCGCGGCCGCGCGCGCGAAATAGATGAAGGAAAGAAGATAGCGCTTGGGCATGAGATTGCCGAGCCAGCCCGAAGCCAGCGAGCCGACGATATTGAACAGGCCGATCACCGCGATCGTCCAGCCGCCGACTTGCGCGGAAAGGCCGCGATCGACCAGATATGCGGGCATGTGCACAGTTATGAAGGCGAGTTGGAATCCGCAGGTGAAGAAGCCGAGCACCAGCAACACGTAGGAGCGATGGCCGACCGCCTCCGACAGCGCCTGCCGCAGCGACTGCGGCGCCGCGCCGTGCGGCGCGCCTGCCTCCGCCGGCGCAGTGGCAATTGCGAGCGACAGCGGCAGCACCAACAGCATACTCACACCGAACACTATGAGCGTGGTCTGCCAGCCGAAGGCGTCCATCAGCGAGACGGCGACCGGAGAATACAGGAACTGGCCGAACGAACCGGCGGCGGTGCCCGCGCCGAAAGCAAGCAGGCGCCAGCGCTCGGGCAGGAGCTTGCCAAATGCGGCGAGCACGACGGAAAACGAACAGCCGGCGAGACCGAAGCCGATGAAGACACCGGCCGCGAGGTCGAGCATTACTGGAGATGTCGAATACGCCATCAGGATCAAACCAATGGCGTAGAACGTGCCGCCGGCGCACAACACCCGCATGGTGCCGAAGCGGTCGGCGATAGCGCCGGCAAACGGCTGGCCCATGCCCCAGAGGATGTTCTGGATCGCCAGCGCCAGGCCGAACACGTCACGGCCCCAGCCGTTAGCTTGCGACATAGGGGTGAGAAAAAAGCCCATCGTGGCCCGCGGCCCGAAGCTGATCATCGAGACAAGGCAGCCGCACACGACGATGACCGCCGGCGTACGCCACCCAATCGTCGAGGCTTTCGTGGCGGAAGGAAATGAAACAGCCATGACCGGCAACCCGTATCGAGAATCCGAGATAACAAGAAAGCGGCGACAACTCGCTCTGCCCGATCCGGTGCCTTGCAGGCCGAGGCAGCTCGGATCGCAATCGCTCGCGACTTTCTTGACCGGAACTCCGGCGGCTGCTTGTACGGCCTGACGCCGCCATCCCCAAACGAAAAGTTACGAAAACTTCTTCCGCCTGCGCATGGCAGTTAGTCCGGCGGGGGCTGGCGGACGGAAAACAGCAGTATTAAGCGGCGGTTTGCTCGAATCGAGAATGATCCCATCTCGAATCGAGAATAATCCATTGGGAAGCTTGCATGCCGCCGGACCTGCCGCGATGATCGCGTGCACCTGCGACAGATGATCATGACACCCTCGCTGCTCTGCCCCAGTGCCTTCTTGTCGCCGCTCGAGATCGATGCCGCGGTCACGCGCGCGCTCGCCGAGGATCTCGGGCGCGCCGGCGATGTCACGGCCGTCGCGACCATTCCTGAGGATGCACGGGCGCGCGCAACCCTCGTGGCGCGCGAGGCGGGCGTACTCGCGGGCCTGCCGCTCGTCGCCGCGGCCTTCGTCAAGCTCGCGCCCGAGATGGAGATCACGGCCAATATGCGCGATGGGTCGAGCGTCGCCGGCAAAACCCAAGTGATGGTGGTGAGGGGGCCCGCGCGCGCCGTGCTTTCCGCCGAACGCACAGCGCTCAATCTGCTCGGTCACCTTTCCGGCGTCGCCACGGCAACCCATGAATTCGTCCGCCGCGTCGCCGGCACGCGCACGCGCATCTGCTGCACGCGCAAGACGACGCCGGGGCTGCGCGCCTTGGAGAAGTACGCGGTGCGTTGCGGCGGCGGTTTCAATCACCGCTTCGGCCTCGACGATGCGATGTTGATCAAGGACAACCACATCGCGGTTGCCGGCGGCATCCGCGCGGTGCTCGAGCGCGCGAAGGCCGCCGCCGGTCATCTCGTGAAGATCGAAATCGAAGTCGATACGCTCGATCAACTGCACGAGGTGCTGGAGGTCGGGTTGGCGGACGCGGTGCTGCTCGACAACATGGATGCGGCGACCATGCGCAAGGCGGTGCAAATGGTCGGCGGCAAGTTTGCGCTCGAAGCCTCCGGCGGCATCACCCTCGACACCATCGCCGAGATCGCCAAGACGGGGGTCGACTACGCCTCCTCCGGTTGGATCACTCACTCGGCGCCACATCTCGACGTCGCGCTCGACATCGAGATGTGAGGGCGGCTGTCGTCGCCACGCGTTTTGCGTATCAAAGCTTCTTCGCCGCATCGACGAGGCGCCGCGTCGCCTCGATGGTCGAGGCCTCGTCTCCCCATTCCGGCGCCTCGACGCCGTCGCCCCAGGCGCGCGGCCGGTAGAACGTGTGCACGCCGAGCCGATGCATCTTGGTCATCTCGCGCACCCAGCCGGGACGCACCCAAGAGGCGTGGTAATGCGTGGCCTTGCCGACCTCGGGCAGCCACAGCTTGCCGTCAAGCATTTCCGCGGCGATCGTCTGGGCTCGCTCCCACATGTCCGGTTCACGCACGATGTCGGGAATGCCGTCGCAGGCGAAGGTGAACTGGCAATGCAGACGACGATGCGCGTTCTGGTAGACAACCCCGCAGACGGTGTTGGGATATTTGCCGGAGAACACCCGATTGAGCACCACCTGGGCCACCGCCATCTGGCCGCGCACGGCCTCGCCGCGCGCCTCGAAGTAGATCGCCTCGGCCAGGCATATCTCCGACGCCGAGCGGGTCGTCTCGTCGAGGCCGAGCAGCTCGGAAGGGGTCATCGGCCGCTGGTGCTCGCCGGTCACCTCGCCTTTGGCCGCAACCGATTGTCCGCCGCCCTTGCCGTTCTTCATCACGACGCCCGGATCAGACGACAAAGGCGGCAAATCCGCCCGCTCGACCGGCGCGTCGAAAATGCTTCCGGGCTCGCCGGCCGGGAAGGGAACGGGTGGCACGGCCGCGAGCTTGACGTTGGTGCTGTTGTTCGCCGCGATGTCGGCAGCCTCGAATCGCGGTTCTTCTCCCGGCGCCCAGGGCTCGATCGCGCCGAGCTTTTTCCCCATCGGGTCGACGCTGAAAAAGAGCCGCGCTGCGCTCCCCGATGCGTCCGTATCGGCCGCGGTAAACGCAAGCCCGCTGACCGACTGAGCGGCTGCCTCGCTTGACGCCTCGCTCTCCGCGGGCGTGCCCGCTGGCGCATCGGCTTGCGGCGGGGCGAGCACGGGATAGGCTGACTTTGTTGCCGAACCTTCCGGCGTGACCGCGACGGCACCTGCGGCACTTGCGAGCACATAACGACCGGCATTTGCCGCAGGCTGCGCCAAGGCCGACTGCTCAGACTCGCTTGCAGCACTCGCGACGCCGACCGCCGCGTCGGTTGGGAGAGCGTTTGTCGCTTGTTGCTGGGTGATCGAGGCGCGCTCCTCATCCACGACCTCGGCGGGCCGCCCCGCCTTGAGCCGATCACCCTTGAGCGCAATCAGACGATCTCCCGCAACGCCGTAATTGCCCTTGCGGCTGCGGTCGACCATCGGCCCGGCATAGGGGCTGCTGAAGAACGTCTCTTCGCCGGGAAATCGCTCGCGGACCGAGCCTGCGCCCCCCGCACCATTCGGATCGAAGCCGATCAGCTGGTAGTCCAACGGCAGCGGAATGGACGCCCCGGCCGACGACTGCGGCGCGCTGAACTTCGCCTCATGGACAGTGCCGAATGGCGAGGCAAACGCCGCCTTCTGCAAACGATCCACGATGGGCTCGCGCGCGATCACGGCAGCGAGGTCTTGGTGGCCGACCTCGCCCGTCAACAGCAACAATGTCAGGATGCCGAGGCCGAAGGGAGCTTGCAGACCACCCTTCGGCCCGTTGCGCGATGCAACCATCCAGGCTTGCCCCCGCCCCTGCAAACGCAATCCATCTTCCCACCGGCAGAAGGCGGCGTGATGGCGCAAATGCGTCGGATTTTTATCGCCGGCGTAAGCTTGCGATCCTGTTAACCGGCAGCGGATCGCCACAATATTGCCGCAGGTGATGCACCGTGGGGCCGCTTTGCCGGCACGATTGCGCGTGTCGCGGGCCTTGTCTTTCTGGCCTCAGTCGAGAAGCGCGGCCATGACGCGTTTTCCGCACGCCCGCACCGGCATCACATTTTCACGCCCTGCTCGGCGAGATATTTCACCGCGCCGGGATGCCAAGGGATCGGCGAGTTCTTCATCGACTGGTTCTCGAGCGTGATGTTTCTTGCCTCCGCGTGCACGGCCGCGAGTTCGTCGCGCTTCTCGATGAAGGTTTTGACGATGTCGTAGGCGGTCTTGTCGGTCATCTTGGCGTTGGCGACCAGAATGTTCTGGACCACGGCGATGGCATTGTCCTTTTCCTGGCCCGGATAAGTTTTCGCCGGGATCACGCCCGTGCTGTAGAGGTTGCTGTGCTTCGCATTCATCTTGTCGACCATGTCAGCGTGGTCGATCAGCTTGATCTTGACGTTCGGCGTGGCGCCAAGGTCGGTCACCGCCGCGGTGGGTAGCCCGCCGACCCAAAAGAAAGCGTCGATCTTGCGGTCCTTGAGCGCGTTGACCGATTCGGCCACGCCGAGCCGCTCGCGCCTCATGTCCTTATCCTTATCGAGACCGGCGGCCTCGATGAGACGGAAGGCCATCACTTCGGTCGCGCTGCCCGGAGAGCCGGTGGAGACGCGCTTGCCCTTGAGGTCGGCCATTTTCTCGACCCCGGTGCCCTCCATGCTCACCACGTGCATGCGGTTGGGATAAAGCACCATCAGCGTGCGCACCTCGACGGGAGCGCCCTTGAACTTGTCCTCGCCTTTGAGCGCATCGAGTGCGGCGTCGACCATCACCAGGGCAACCTCGCTCTGTTGCGAGCCGATCAGCTTGAGATTGTCGACCGAGCCGCCGGTCACGCGGGCGGTCGCCTGCACGCCCGGCACATATTTCGAGAGCACGTTCGCCATGCCGCCGCCGAGGGGGTAATAGACCCCGCCCGTGCCTCCTGTAGCGATGGCAATATTGAGCCCCTGATCGGCTCCCTGCCCCCAAGCCGCGCCGGCAAGGGCCGCTGCACCCACGGCAATCGCGCAGATCACAAGTCCTTTGCGTTTCATGGTGTACCTCCTAGTGCGGTGGGCTCGCTTGTATGCGCGCCATGCTCATGCGCTGTCTTAGCAGGACCGCTGCGGCAATCGCCAAGCCAAATGTCGCGGTGTAGCTGATATCGCGGCCGATCACCGCCTCGATTACCGCCTCGAGCAGGCTCGGAAACACCAGAAAGAGCCCCGCCAGCGCCAACAGCAAGCGTTCGGCCACGGTCGCCTTACGCAAAGCCCAGCCCTGCGCCGCCGCCGCCAGCGCCGCCAGGCCGAGCGTCGCCTTGGCCGTGATCACGACGATGTCGATCCAAGAGCCGTCCTTGGGAAGCTTGAGCAACAAGCCGATGCCTTGCGGGTCGAGCACGAACACGAATGGGACAAGGAAGGCAGGCAGCGTGTACTTCCAGGCCTGCAGCGTGGTCTTGTAGGGATCGCCGCCGGTGATCGCGGCGGCGGCGAAGGGCGACAGCGCCGTCGGCGGCGACACCTCCGACAGCACCGAATAGTAGAAGATGAACATGTGGGCGGCGTAGTCGGGAACGCCGAGTTTGATCATGGCCGGCGCGGCGATGACCGCGCAGATGATGTAGGAGGCGGTGACCGGCACGGCCAAGCCGACGATCCAGACGATCAGCGCGGTGTAGATCGCGGTCAGCAGCAGGCTTGCGCCGGCATAATCGATCACGATGGAGGAGAACCTTAGCCCCAGGCCCGTCAACGTGACGACGCCGACGATGATGCCGGCGGTCGCGCACGTCGTTGCGGCGGTCAGCACGCTGGTCGATCCGTCGGACAACGCGCGCACCAGCTTCCTCGGCGTGATCGCCGTCTCGCGAGTGAGGAAGCTCAGCCCATAGGTCAGCACGGTCGACCAGAAGACCGCGAGAGTTGGGGAATAGCCCCACAACATGAAGATGACGATCGAAACGAGCGACACAAAGTGAAAGCCATAGCGCCGCGTCATCTCGCCGAGCGTCAGTTCTTGCCGGAAATCCACGGCTTGCGCGCCGAAACGCTTCGCGTCGAGCTCCACCATGAACAACAGCGAGAGGTAGTAAAGGCAGGTCGGGATGACTGCCATCCAGATCACGTCGAGGTAGCTGATCTTCAGGAACTCGGCGATGAGAAAGGCGGCGGCGCCGAGAACGGGCGGCGAGATGATGGCACCGAGGCCGGCCGCTGCAAGGAGCCCGCCAGCGGCGTTCTTCTCGAAGCCGGCCCGCTGCATCAACGGATAGGCGACCGCGCCGATCGTCACCGTGGTGGCCACGCCCGAGCCGGACGGTCCCCCGAGCAAAAAGGATGACAGCACCACGGTGCGGCCGGCGCTGTTGGGTTTGTGGCCCATGAGCGCCATGGAAAAATCGATGAAGAACTTGCCCGCACCTGAGTGCTGCAGGAACGCGCCATAGATGGTGAACAGGATGATCAACGACGAGGACACGTCGACGGGAATGCCGAAGATGCCTTCAAGCGTGATGAACAAATGGCCGACGAGTTGGGAAATGTCGTAGCCGCGGTGCGTCCACGGCGGCGGCAGGTAGGGACCGGCCATGGCATAGGCGATGAACACCAGCGCGACGAACGGGACGATCCAGCCCGTGGTTCGCCGAGTCGCATCGAGCAGCAACACGATGAAGATCACTCCGAGCACGACGTCAAGCTGCGTCGGCATAGTCGCACGATCGGTGAATTCCTCCCCGCCCTCGATGGCATAAACGAGAATCGCGACGCTGATGATGCCGGCAACGATGTCCCACCAGCGGATGCGATTGCGGAATCGCTCCGAGAGCGGAAACAAAAGGAAGCTCAGCAGCAGCACGAAGGCGACGTGCGCATAGCGCAAGGGCTGCGTTGTGATGATGGGAAAATCGGTGAACGGCCAAGCGCCGGCGATGGCAGCGTAGAGATGAAACAGCGACATCGCGACCGCGATCGAGGTGACCAGCCTGCCGGCCCAGCCGAACAAGCGATTGACCACCCCTTCCTCGGCCTCGACGTAGGCCTCCGCCTTTTGCAGCCGCTCCTGGGAAACGGCCGGCGCAGAGGCATCCGCCCCGGGGGTGCTCTCGGACATGGCTAGCTGCTGCCCTTGCGGTCTCGGTCCTTAAGCCTCGCCCGCCGCGGTTTTGCCGAGCGCCGCCTGTGCGGCTGCGAGGCGGGCGATGGGCACGCGGAAGGGCGAGCACGAGACGTAGTCGAGGCCGATCTGGTGGCAGAATGCCACCGAAGCAGGGTCTCCCCCATGCTCGCCGCAAATCCCCACTTTGAGCTTGGGCCGCATCTTGCGACCGCGCTCAACCCCGATCCGCATCAATTCACCCACGCCTTCGCGATCGATGGAGACGAAGGGGTCGCTGGGAAGAACGCCCCGCGCCACGTAAGTGCCGAGAAAGCTCGCGGCATCGTCACGGCTGATGCCGTAGGTAGTCTGGGTTAGGTCGTTCGTGCCGAAGGAAAAAAACTCCGCGCTCTGAGCGATCTCGCCGGCGCGCAGCGAGGCTCGCGGCAGCTCGATCATAGTGCCGACCTGATAATCGACCTTTGTCCCCCGCTCGCTCGCGACCGCTTCCGCTATGGCGTCGATGCGCGCCTTGACGAGGTCCAACTCGGCCTTGGTGGCGATCAGCGGAACCATCACTTCCGGCACGACCGGCTTGCCGGTGCGCTTGGCGGCTTCGGCCGCCGCCTCGAAGATGGCGCGCGCCTGCATTTCGGCGATCTCGGGGTAGACCAGCGCCAGCCGGCAGCCGCGGAACCCGAGCATCGGGTTGAACTCGTGGAGCTCACGGGAGCGATCAGCGAGTTTCCTGGCGTCCGTTCCCATGGCGGCGGCGACCTCGGCGATCTCTTGCTCGCTGTGCGGCAAGAACTCGTGCAGCGGCGGATCGAGCAGCCTGATTGTCACCGGCAGCCCGCGCATGATCTCGAACAGCTCGACGAAATCCGCGCGCTGCATCGGCAACAGCTTGGCGAGCGCCGAGCGGCGGGCTTTTTCATCGTCGGCCAGGATCATCTCGCGCATGGCGCGGATGCGAGCCTCGTCGAAGAACATATGCTCGGTGCGGCACAGCCCGATACCCTCGGCGCCGAACCGCAACGCGACCCGAGCATCGTTCGGCGTATCCGCATTGGCGCGCACGCCGAGCGTGCGCACCGCGTCGGCCCAGCCCATGAGGGTCGCAAACTCGCCGGAGAGCTCCGGCTCGGTCATCGG
The DNA here is from genome assembly GCA_035693615.1 of Xanthobacteraceae bacterium. Lineage (GTDB taxonomy): Bacteria > Pseudomonadota > Alphaproteobacteria > Rhizobiales > Xanthobacteraceae > VAZQ01. The sequence continues at coordinate 3,944 of DASSGH010000159.1, read as the reverse complement.
CACGCGGCCGGCGAGCACCTCTCCGGTCGAGCCGTCGATGGTGATGACGTCACCCGCTTTGAAGGCCTGTCCGGCAATGCTCATGCTGCCGGCCGCGTAATCGATACGCAGCACGCCGGCGCCGGAAACGCAGGGCTTGCCCATGCCGCGCGCCACCACGGCGGCGTGCGACGTCATTCCGCCGCGCGTGGTGAGAATACCCTCGGCCGCGTGCATGCCGTGGATATCTTCCGGCGAAGTCTCGACGCGCACGAGGATGACGCGCTTGTCCTTGGCTTTGAGCGCCTCAGCCTCGTCGGACGAAAACACGATCTCGCCGGATGCGGCGCCGGGCGAGGCGGGAAGCCCGGTGGCGATGACCTTGCGCTCGGCCTTGGGATCGATGGTGGGATGCAGCAACTGGTCGAGCGCCGCCGGCTCGATACGCGAAATCGCCTCTTTGCGTGAAATCAATCCCTCATTCGCCAGATCCACCGCGATCTTCAGCGCCGCCTTGGCCGTGCGCTTGCCGGCGCGCGTCTGCAGCATCCACAGCTTGCCCTGCTCGACGGTGAATTCGAGATCCTGCATGTCGCGGTAATGGCGCTCGAGCACGCCGTAGATGCGCCTGAGCTCCTTGAACGCTTGGGGCATCGCGCGTTCCATCGACGGCTTGTCCGAGCGCATCTCCGCCCGCGCCGCTTCCGTGATCTCCTGCGGGGTGCGGATGCCGGCAACCACGTCCTCGCCCTGGGCATTGATCAGGAACTCGCCGTAGAGCCGCTTGTCGCCAGTCGAGGGATTGCGCGTGAACGCCACCCCGGTGGCCGAGGTCTCGCCCATATTGCCGAATACCATCGCTTGGACATTGACCGCGGTGCCCCAACTCTCCGGGATGCGGTGCAGACGCCGATAGGTAATGGCGCGCTGATTCATCCAGGAGCGGAATACGGCGCCGATAGCGCCCCACAACTGCTGTTCCGGCTCCTGCGGGAACGGCTCGCCGTGCTCTTCTTGGAGTCGCTGCTGGTAGCGGGCGACAAGCTCGACCCAATCGTCGGCGGAAAGGTCGGTGTCGAGCGCATAGCCGTGCTTGTCCTTGTACTCGTCGAGGATTTCCTCGAAGTGATGATGGCCCAAGCCGAGCACCACGTCGGAATACATGGTGATGAAGCGGCGGTATGAATCGTAGGCGAAGCGCCGGTCGCCGGACTTCTTCGCCAGCGCCTCGACGGTCGCGTCATTGAGGCCGAGATTGAGCACCGTATCCATCATGCCCGGCATCGACGCGCGGGCACCGGAGCGCACCGAGACCAGCAAAGGATTGGCGCTGTCGCCAAAGGTCTTGCCGGTGATGCGGCCCACCTCGGCGAGCGCCGCCTCCACTTGTTGACCCAGGCCCTTCGGGTAGGTCTTGCCGTTCTCGTAATAGTAGGTGCAGACCTCGGTGGTGATGGTGAAGCCCGGCGGAACGGGCAAGCCGAGACTTGCCATCTCGGCAAGGCCGGCGCCTTTACCGCCGAGGAGGTTGCGCATATCGGCGCGGCCCTCGGCCTTGCCGTTGCCGAAGCGGTAGACCCATTTGGTTTTGGCGGAAGACGCCGTCGACGCGGCCGCCGGGCCCCGCGACGCGGCCTTGCGGCCGTGCGCAGGGCGGGTCGATTTTTTGTGCGATTGAGTACGGCGCGTAACCATGGAACCACAACTTCGATGCGCCCAGCCTAATGATCACAGTAGCCTACGCCGAGGCAAGGGCGCAGTTCGGCGGGCCGGCGGCGGCCTGCGTCAGCGGATGAAGTGATAGATGGCGACAACGTAGTTCAACAGTCTGGGCACAATCAGGATCAGAATGCCGGCGATGAGGGCAACGAGCGGCGTAATGTGGGCAACAGTGATCGTCATGAGGATCTCCTTGGGTCGGCTAGGTGAACTACAAAACGCGATGACTGTTCCGAGAATCACCCCTCGATGCGCGAGAAATCGGCGACCGTCCGGGTCGCTTCGCGGATTTCGTTGAGCAGCTTGAGCCGGTTCTCCCGCAGTTGCTTGTCCTCGACATTGACTGTGACTTTATCAAAGAACGTATCGACGTGCGGGCGAAGCTTCGCCATGGCGCGCATGGCGGCTTCATAGTCCTCCCGGGCGACCGCATCCCGGCCATCCTCTCTGGCCCTCTCGATCGCGCGCGCGAGCGCCGTTTCTTCCTCTTGCCGATACAGGGACTGGTCGGCCGATTGGTTGTAGTCTTGTCGGTCCTTCTTCTCTTCGATGCGGATGATATTGATCGCACGCTTGTAGCCGGCTAATAGATTCTTGCCGTCTTCGGTGCCGAGGAATTTTTCCAGCGCCGCGACGCGGCGCACGATCGAAACAATACTTGCCTCGCTACCGCGCAGATCGAGAACGGCGTCGACGAGATCGTGCCGCGCTCCTTGATCACGCAACTGCACCTTGAGCCGCTCCTCGAAAAAATCAACAAAATCAACGCCCGCGTTTGAGATCTCAGTATCGGACATTTCTGGCCGAAACCGCTTCACGTGCATCTCGAACATACCTCGAGGTGAGAGTTCAAGATTGCTGCTCAATACGATGCGGATCACTCCCAACGCCGCGCGGCGCAGGGCATAGGGATCTTTCGAACCGGTCGGCTTCTCGTCGATGGCCCAGAAACCGACCAGGGTATCGATCTTGTCGGCAAGCGCGACTGCAACCGAGACCGGATCGGTTGGGACGCGATCGTTCGGGCCGAGCGGCTTATAGTGCTCCTCGCAGGCGACGGCGACCGAGGGGGCCTCCCCCTGCGCCAGCGCATAGTATTTTCCCATCATGCCTTGCAGTTCCGGGAATTCGCCGACCACTTCGGTGAGCAAATCCGCCTTGGCGAGGCGAGCGGCGCGTCTGACTTGCCCGCGATAGGTCTCCTGCTCCTGCTCCAACTCGTCGGGCGATAGCGTTTGCCCGGAGAAAAACTCGGGCCGACTCGCGATCTCGCCGGCGAGCTGCTCGATGCGCTCGATCCGTTCCCATTGCGTGCCGAGCTTCTCGTGAAAGACGATGTGCTTGAACTTCGGCAGCCGGTCTTCCAGACGAGTTTTAAGATCGCTGTCGTAGAAGAATTTGGCATCGGCGAGCCGTGCGCGGATGACCCGCTCATTGCCGGCGACGATCGCCTTGCCGCCGTCCGCGGCCTCGATATTGGCGACGAGGATGAACTTATCCGCGAGTCGCGATGTTTGTGGGTCGCGTAGCACGAAGCACTTCTGGTTGTTGCGGATAGTGGCGCGGACGATCTCGGGCGGTATCGCAAGGAACGCCGCGTCGAACGATCCCATCAAGACGACAGGATATTCGACCAGGCCGGCCACCTCCTCGAGCAGCCCCGCATCCTCGACGAGGTCGTAGCCTTGCGCGAAGGCGAGATTCTTGGCGTCGGCGAGGATGATCTCCCTGCGCCGGTCGGGGTCGAGTACGACCTTGGCCTTCTCGAGCTTCTCGGAATAATCCTCGAAGCGGCGCACCTTGAACAGCTGCGGCGCCATGAAGCGATGGCCGCGAGTCTCGTCGCCAGCCTTGATGCCGTCGACCGTAAACCGGACAATCTCCGGCTCCTCGGTCTCCGGACCGAAAGTCGCGACAATGGAGTGCAACGGCCGCACCCAAGCAAGCGAGCCTGATTGCCGCGACAGTTCGCCCCAGCGCATCGATTTCGGCCAGGGGAATGTCTTGACCACCTCGGGCACGATTTCCGCAATCACATCGATTGCGGGGCGGCCCGGCTTCTCGATCAGCGCCAGGTAAAAATCGCCCTTCTTATCGGCCGCAACTTTGGCGTCGTGGATCGAGTTGAGCCCGGCTGAGCGCAGGAATCCTTGGATCGCGCCCTCCGGCGCGCCAACGCGCGGCCCCTTCCTCTCCTCCTTCACGTCCGGCTGCCGGACCGGGACGCCCTGGACCGCGAGCGCGAG
>DASSGH010000158.1:0-14658 GCA_035693615.1 Xanthobacteraceae bacterium | reverse complement strand
ACGGCCGGTCGGAATGATAGGAGGCATCGCGCCTCTTGACCTAACGGAAGGGTGGCACCGCGCTCCACCCGGAAGGCGACGCAGCGGGCGGATTTCTAGCGGGTTCGCCCCGGCCTGACGAGGCTTTCCGGCGCAAGGCCCCCGTCACGCCCGGTCACGATGACGCGAGGTTAGCGCCGCCATGGGCCGCCATTCGCTCCGCCGCCGCCCGGCGCAGAGCGGCCCGGTCGACCTTGTTGGTCGAGGCGAGCGGCAGCTCGTCGACGAACCACACCGAACGGGGGTGCTGGTAGGCCGGCGCATTGGCGAGCGCGAAGCGCTTGATCTCGTCCTCGCTCGCCGCCGCGCCGTGCCGCAAGATCACGAACGCGACCGGCTTCTGGCCCTTGATCTCGTCGTCGATCGGCACCACCGCGGCTTGCGCGACATCCGGATGGCGCTCCAGCATGCGCTCGACGTCGGCCGGATAGATGTTCTCGCCGCCCGACACGAACATGTCGTCGGTGCGGCCGACGAAATAATGGAAGCCGTCGCCGTCGCGCCGGAAAACGTCGCCAGTGACGTAGAATCCGTCGGCGGTGAACGGCGGCGTGACGTCGGGCCGGTTGTGATAGCCGTTCATGAGCGCCGGGCATTTGATTTCCAGCACGCCTTGCGGCGCGTCCCGGTTGTCGCCTTGCGCCAGCCGCAGTTCGACTTGCGGATGCGGATAGCCGACGGACATGTCCGGCTGCGGCAGACCTTTTGGGTGCGCCCCGAACACGACCGGGCCGCCCTCGGTGGTGCCGTAGGCGTTGGTGACCGAGACGTGCGGCAAAGCCTGGCGGATTGCTTCCATCAAGCTTTGACTGACCGGCGCCGAACCCATGCGGATGAACTCGACGCTCGAGAGGTCGGTGCGCGCGAGCGCCTCCCTTTCGCGTAGCATCATGGCGATCATCGGCGGGACCGCCGTGAGCCAGGTGCAGTGATGCCGTCCAATCGCCTCGATATAGGCGAGCGCCGTGAATTGCGGCAGCAGCACGATGGTCGCATAGGCGGCGCAGGCGAGCTTGGCGAGCGCCAGGGCGTTCATGTGATAGAGCGGCGCGGCGACGAGATAGCGGTGGCGCGCAAGCTCCTGCGTCAGGCGCGCCTGCACCACCCAGATGTGGGCCTGGTGCGAGAGCACGACGCCCTTGGGTACTCCCGTCGAGCCTGACGTATAGAGAAACATCGCGGGCTCGCGCGCACGCGGCAAGACCGCGTCGAATGTTCCAAGCTTGAGGAATCGATCGAAACCATTCGCTCCCTCATCGCCGAAGCGCACCGAGGGTATATCCGGCGGGCAGTCCGGCACGCGCGCGCTATCGCAGAGGACGAGCTTTGCCGCGGCGTCGCGCAGGATGAAGTGAATGGTCGCGCGCGGAAACTTGAAGCTCACTGGTACGGCGATGAGGCCTGCCCGCATGATGCCGTAATACGCACCAAGATATTCGGCGCAGTTGGCGGAGAGAACGGCAACGCGATCTCCACGCTCGAGTCCGCGCGCGCGCAGCGCGCGGGCAACGCCGTTCGCCATGGCATCGAGTTGCCCGTAGCTAATCTCGCGCGTGATCCCGCCGGCGAGGTCGACGATCGCGATCTTTCCTAAATCGCGATCGCGCGGAATGAGATTGCCGAGGTTGGTGAACGGGGTCATACCTCAGGCGGAGTATCACGTTTTTGGCGGAGCCGTGAGATAGGTGCCGCGCCCGCTGGCGATGAGCTTGCCCTGCGCATCGAACACGTGCGCTTCCGCGGTCGAGAACTGGGCGCCCATGCGCACGACTTTCCCGCGGATGGTCAGGTCCCCCGGCATGGCCACGGCATGATAATCGACGTGCAGATTGATGGTGGGCACGCCGCGGCCGTTCTTCCTCACCATGGCCCAGTCGGCGCCGAGGTCGACCAGCGTGGCGAGAATGCCGCCGTGGGTGTAGCGCCGGTCCGGATTGACGATCCATTCCTCGCGCCATGTCGCTCTTAGTTCGATGCCATCCTCGTGGAGCGCAATGACTTTGAGGCCGAGCCATTGGTGATAAGGGCCACGGGTGACCAGCGCCTGCACCCGTTCCAGCGTGAGCTCTTCGCTCATGGCGTAACCACGACCTTGCCGATCACCTCGCGGTCCGCAATGAGGCGCAGTCCATCGCGGGCTTGATCCAGCGGCAGCACCTTGTCGACCACCGGCCGCATCTTTCCATCGGCGATGAGCCGCATCAACGCGCGCAGATCATCATCGTAGAAACTGTTGGAGCCGATGATCTTGAGCTCGAAGCTCCACACGTATCGCAAGTCCTCCTTCGGATCGTAGCCGGCGGTGGCGCCGCAGACCAGCAGCTTGCCGCCGCGCTTGAGACAGCGCAGCGAAGGCTGCCAGGTATCGCCGCCGGTGAAGTTGATCACCACGTCGACGCCGCCTTCGTAGCTGCGCCGCTGCGGTTTGCCGTAGCTATCGATCACCCATTTCGAGAAATCGACTTCTCTCACGTTGATCACTTCGTCGGCGCCGAGTTCCTTGAGCTTGCGCATCTTGTCCGAGCTCGAGGTGCACGCGATTACCTGCGCCCCGAGGTGTTTGGCGAGAATGATGCAGCCGGTGCCGACGCCGCCGCTGGCGCCGAGAACGAGCACGCGATCGCCCGCCTTGACCGTGCCGTGGGTGATCAGCATGCGATGTGCCGTGCCGTAGGCGACTGGCAGAGCCGCCGCATCCTCGAAGCTCACGCCAGCCGGCATGGCGATGAGCTGGTCTGCGGCGACGAGGCAATACTCCGCCATCCCGCCGTCGAGCATTTCCCCCATCAGGCCTTTCGTCTTGTTGAGCGGATTGACAAGGACGCGCTGGCCGGCGGTCCAGCCAGTCACGCCCGCCCCGATCTCGGCGATCTCACCCGCCATGTCGAGGCCGAGCACGACCGGCAACGGCACCTTGATTCCCGGCATGCCGCGCACCGTGAAGACGTCGTGATAGTTGAACGAGGACGCCCGCACGCGGATCACGGCGTGGCCGGGGGCCGCCGCGGGCAGCGGGTGGTCGCTCACGACGACGAGCTCCTCAAGCGCGCCATGCTTGCGCAGAAGGAGCGCTTTCATGGTTGTCTTGCCGCTCACGGTCTCGTCCTTTTGCCTATTGACGCCAGGATTGTGGTCAGACGCCGGTCTAAGTAGCTTAGGCCGCAGCCGCCAACAACCGTCCCGTCGGAGCGCCGCGATGCAGGAGAATTTCCGCCAATTCCTCGACCGCCTGCGGCAGAGGGGCGAGCTCGTCGACCTGCATCAGCCCGTGGACATCCGCCATATCGCCACGCTGGTCGATCAGGCCGATACCGCGCTCTATTTTCACAACGTGATCGGCTACGAGATGCCGGTGGTCTCCGGCCTTATCCGCACGCGCGAGCGCTCGATGATGGCGCTCGGCTGCGAGAGCTACCGCGAGATCGAGGACAAGCTCGCCCAAGCGATCAACCACCCGATCCCGCCAAAATACGTCAAGAGTTCCCCGACCCGCGAGGTGGTGGTCGTCGGCGATGAGGTCGATCTCTACCAGCTGCCGATCCCGATGTCCTCGATCTTTGATGGCGGGCCGATGATCACCGCCGGTGTGGTGATCGCGCGCGACCCTGAGCTCGGCATCAATAGCGGCATTTACCGCTTCATCGTGAAGGAAAAGAGCCTCACCGGCATCGACATCGTGACGCCCAACAACATGCGATTGTTCGCCCAGCGCGCCTACGAGAGCGGCCGCGCATTGCCGATCTCGATCAGCATCGGCACCCACCCGATCGAGATCACCGGCTCCGGCTACCGCGCTCCGCTCGGGGTCGACGAGATGGCGATCGCGGGCGGGTTGCGCGGCGCGCCGGTCGAGCTTGCGCCGTGCGAAACCATCGATCTGCCCTATGTGGCCGACGCCGAGATCGTGCTCGAGGCGGAGATCCTGCCGACCGGGTGGACCTGGCCGGAGGGAAGGTTCGGCGAGTTCACGCGGCTGATGGGCGGTTTGCACTGGAATCCGTTGGTGCGCATCAAGGCGATCGCCATGCGCAAGGACGCGATCTACTACAATCTGCACATGCCGTGGGAAAATACCTGGCTGGCCGCGCCCACGCGCTATACCGCCATCCGCCAGGCGCTGCGGACCGCCGGCGTGCAGGTCAAGGACATCAACGTCACGCTCGGAGGCTGTGCGTTCTGGCACGCGGTGATATCGATCAAGAAGCAGCCGGGCGAAGCGAAGAACGCGCTGCTCGCCGCGCTGTCGGTCATGGACCTCAAGCACGTGGTCGTCGTTGACGACGACATCGACGTCTTCGATCCGACCGAGGTCGAATGGGCGATCGCCACCCGCGTGCAAGGCGACAAGGACGTGATGGTGGTGAGCAATGCGCGCGCCAAGCCGCTCGACCCGAGTCTGCCGCAGGGTTACGGCGTGGTACCGACCGGGGCCAAGGTCGGCATCGACGCCACAATTCCGGAGGGTATTCCGCGGGAATATTACGAGCGCATCACCTACGCCTACGCCGATCGGGCGAAAATCGCCGATTATGCAAAGGGCAAGTCAGATACGGCAGGGTTGGCGGGCGATGACGTCGAGGTCGCGGCGGTGGCCAGCAAGATTTTGGATACGATCGGGAAGGAGCCGCTCTACTACACCGAAATCGCGGAGCGCTTCTGTGCCTACGACTTTCGCACGGTGGCGCGTGCGCTCGGTCATCTGCACGCGACCGAGAAGCTGTGGCAGGATCCGCGCGGCCGGATGTGCGTCCGCGGCTCCGCGTTCGCAGCCAAGCCGCCAAGGCGGTGAACGGGGACTCGACGGCAGGGCCCGCGCCCCTCGTCACTTCGATGCGATTTCGATTGGAATGCGCTGAATCTCGGCGTTCATGGCGTTGGCATTGACGACGATTTGCGCCAGCAAGGTGAACCGGCCCGACGTCAACTTACCGGTCAGATCGAGGAGGAAGATTCCGTCGTCACCGGGCGGAACTTGGCCTGCGAGCACGACGCGGCCGTCCGCATCGGTCACGATGTAACGGCATTCGGGAGCCGAGCGCTTGACCACGTCGACCGCGATCGATTGCAACGGCTGGCGCACGAGGTCGTAGCTACGCTGATGCTTTTGCAGAAGCTCGATATCGCCGAACAATTTGACCCGATCGCCCTCGCGCTGCACCTTGGTGATGAATCCCCGGCGCGGAACGGCATAGGCGTCAAACGATCCCACCCCTAATGGATAGCTCAGATCGCGGAAAGCCTCGAGCGTGGCGCTGTCGGCCGACCAGCGCTTGAGCCGATACGGACCGTTGGTCACCAGGAAGTGCCCGTGCTCTTTGTAGAACGCGCTGAGCGCCGACCAACGTTTGCGCGCGTCCTGCGCGCTGACCAGTGATATCAGTGGATCGGGGCGGTATCCCTCGCGCTCGAATGTCTCGATCAGCCCCGCAAGCCGCTCCCGGATGGCCTCAGAACGCACAATATCCAGCCAATCGATGCCACGACGTCGGGCATCCGATTGCGAGAACGCGGCCCAGCCGCGCTCGACCGCCTGCTCCATCAACGCCACGAGATGCCAGGGCAGCGTGCTCCACGGCGGCGCGATGACTGCGTCTTGCTCCGAGTCGATCGGCGTCGTCGATGTGTAGACGTCGACCACGAGCAGCTCGCGCACGTATTCGAAATCGCCGAAGCGAAAGGATTTCGAGGTTGTGTCGGTGCCGACGATGCGGACGCCGACAAGCCGCGCACGCATGATGTCGGTTGCCGACGCGACCAACGGATCGAAGTGCGCGTCTTCGCCGTCCACGCGGGCACCCCATCGATAGCCGAAGGCGTAGGAGTAAAGCACGTCGGCGGCGGTCAACCGCGTGCCGTCATGGAAGGCGGAGCCGAGCACGCGGTAGGTCAATTTCTGCTTGGCGGCCTTGCCCGCGCCCACGGCGTTCAGTCGGCCGGTTCCCGGCTCGGGCAGCAGCGCATCCGCGGGAACGGTGACCTCGGTTGCAACGGGCTGCGCCGGTGCACGGCGCTCGACCATCGGCTCGGCCAGGATGGAAAGGCTGACGCAGGTATAGACGACCATCAGCGCCGTCAGCGGCACCTGCGAGCGCAACGCGAGCCGGCGCGTGTCGAAGATCTGCATGGATTTGACGTGTGCGAGATAGACCGCCGCGATGTGGCCGATGAGGATCGCTATCACCGCGGTCACCCAGGCAAACCGTGCGTCGACGATCGCGATATCCACGCGGTACCCCGCGGTGCCGAACAAATTCCAGCCGAAGCCGAAGGGGTCGGACACGAGCGGAATGATGTATTGGCCCTGGATCAATAGGAACGTGAAATAGTGCGCGAAGTGATAGCCGATGGCGATCGGCACCAAGGTGTAGGCGAAGGCGCGCGCGATAAGGAGCGGCGATGCCGGTTGCTCCGTAACCGCGCTCATCAGCTTGCTGACCCCGACATAGGCGCCGCAGAAGATGAGCCAGAAGGCAACGAGCCCGGCCGTTCTGATCGCCACGAGCTTGAAATCACCGAAAATTGCAACGTAAGGAGCAAGCGCGCCTTCGAACTCGCCCCATTCCGGCGTGGCCAACGCGCCGTCGTAGAGCACGCTCGCGAGCAGCAACAGCACGAAAGCCATCATCGAGCTCGACACCGAGCCGCTGTCGAGAAGCCCCGCGCCGAATGGCCGCAGCCACAGGCGCCGATCTGCATCGGTGCGTATCTCGATCGGCGCAAAACGCGCGAAGGTGCCGAACACCGCCGTGAACACTTCGGCGCGCTCGAGCCAGCGGTCGCGGCCGAACAGGAACATGCCGGTCAAGGTGAGAACGGAATAGACACACGCCAGCGATGCGATGGTTCGCGGCACGGCCGGATTCGGATAGACGAGCTCGATCCAGGCGAACGCCAGCAACAGAAGAAAGGCGGGCCAGACGCCAAGGGCCTGCGGATAGGGCAGGCCCAGGCCGAATTTGCCTCTGCCGGTGATCCCCTGATTGAGCGCCTCAATCGACTCGAAGATCGTGCTCCAGGGATTGATCAGCGCCCAGATGTTGCCAATGAAGGCCGAAACATAGGCGAGGCCGACCCAGCCGATGACCCACACCATGGTCGGCGCGATGTTCCGGTAAGGATTTTGGTCACCGCGGAACCCCGCCACGATGGTGACGATGAAGCCGGCGAGCGCGAGGAGCTTGAGAACGAGCGCAAGCGACGGACTCGCGATCCAGCGACCCAGCGGCGTGCGTATGAGGTCGATGCGCGGGTAGCTGCGCAGACGCGGCGAATCCCGCACGAAGAGCCCGACGACAACGAAGGACACCACCACCGCTGCCGCTACCCCGACCAGATAGAACGAGAGCGGGATCGGCAAGTCGTAGCGTTGGCCGAAGCCGTGAGCGCTGGCCGGCGTCGCCGACCCCGCGGCGGCGACGGCAGAGAAGAGCGCGTGCAGGACGACGCGCTCGCGGCGCATTACGGATACACCTCGATGGTGACCAGAACGTCCCCGTGCGCGCGCCCTCCCGACGGCGTCTTGCCGATGTGGGGCTCGATCGTGAATCGGCCGGTGGCGCGCGCGGTAAAGGTCATCTGCGTAACCGTGCCCGGCTTGAGCTCTTGCTCGATGTCGTAGCCGTGCAGGTGCACCGTCATCGGCTTGTCCGTACTCCACTCGAGCTTCACCACGTCGTCCTGCTTGACGCGGATGAGCCGCATGTTGTCGGGGACGCGGCCGTTCACAATGTTCAGCGCGTAGGTCACCTGGGCGGCTTCGGCCGCGTTCAGCGCGCTGGTCAACGAGATGGCCAGCAGCAACGCTTGCACAGGGCAAACTCGGGATATGCTTGTGCTCCGCCTCATTCATCGCCCGGACGGCAGATCTGAGATCCGGTTCAGCATCCAGCCGGCCTCATAAGGCGACGGCAGCAGGGCGGGATCGCCTACCGCAAAACCCATGAGGCGGCCGAACGGATCGGTCATTCCGCCGATCGGATTCCAGGCGGCGTCAGGTTTGCCGGCGGTGCCGAGCGCCAGCCAGCCGTTCCAGGGGAAGTCCTTGAGCTTCACCGTGCGGATGAACATCGGCGAATGCAGGCCCGCGAGGGAATCGTAGCCGATGTTCTCAATCCCGGCGGAGAATTCGACGTTGACGTATTCGCGTTTGACCGTGTAGCCGACCACGAGTTTGCGACAGCCCTCGGTTAGCAGCGTAACCAGCTCGCGCTCGAGATTGATGCGCTCGACCAGCGAGGCGAAATCGGCGGCTTTGAGGCGGTCCCAATCGGCTTCGATGCGGTCCTTGCGCGCGGGTTCGCCGACCGCGTCGGCCAGCAGGCGTTCGGCCTGGAACCAGCCCGTTCGCACCCACGGCGGCGCGAGCCAACCATTCACCGCAAACATCTCCGCCGCCACGAGCTCCGCCGCATCGACCTCGTCGATCTCGGCATCCCAATCGCCATCGCGCGCCGACCACTCGGGGTGGCGTTGCGCGAGGCGACCACGCGCGGTGATCTTAAAATCGCTGCTCGGTGTTCCGCTCGCCGATATGCGCGCTGCGGCGGCCGCCGCGAGATCGACGTGATGAAGATAATCGCCGTGGAACGGCGTTACCGGATAGGGATGTGCAACGAAATCGGTTTCCCCGGAAAGGCCGCGCATCACAGTCGCGACAACCGCGCAAGCCGCAGTATCGTCGCGCGCGCGGGGGGAGGCAGGATTGGTGCGCACAAGGATGAAAGAGCCGAGCGACTCGATCGCCTGCAACTCGCCCGGCGGCGCGCCTGAAAAGCTCATGCCGTGGCCGACATAGGCCTGAATTCTGCCCTCGGGCAACGCTTGCGCCGCCTGGGCGGGAGCGAGCGACCTGATTTCGATCTCGTGCGGATAAAAAGAAGGATAGATTGGCAGCTCGTGCCCGCCGCGTGCCATGCTGACGAGCGCGGCTGCACCGAGGCCGACGACCATTGCAACAAGCCGTTTCATGTACCGCTCCGGATCCTGCCGAGAGCGTGTCGGCGGACGCGATCTCACCCGCGTAGCGTGCGCATGACCAACTCGTTCGCCAACGCTTCCGGCGGCGTGCCGTGGAAGATGATCTCGCCGCGGTCGACAACATAGAGGCGGTCGGCAATGGCGGCCGCGCTCGTGAGATTCGATTCCGCAAGCAAGAGCGAAATGCCCAATCCCTTGATCATCATGACGGCGTCGCGGAAGCGCTTCACCACCGCCGGCGCCAGCCCCTCGAAAGCTTCGTCGAGGATCATCAGCGACGGCGCGAGCGCCATGGCGCGCGCAATCGACACCATCTTCTTCTGCCCGCCGCTGAGATTGAGTCCGGGCCGGCTCAGGAATTTGGCGACCTCGGGAAATACCGTGAGCGCCTGCGCCTCGGCATCGACGGCGCCGCTGGCGCCGCGCGCGGTCTTATCGGAGAGCCAGCGGCTGATCATGAGGTTCTCGGCCACGGTCAGCTCGGGAAAGATTCCGGAATTCTCCGGCGCATAACCGATGCCGCGCCTCGCGCGCCTATGCGGCGGAAGCTTGGTGATGTCCTCGCCGCGGAAGCGAATCCGGCCGGAGCGCACCGGCAGCAGGCCGGTGATACTCTCGATGATGGTGGTGCGGCCGGCGCCATTGCGTCCGACCAGCGAAACCACCTCGGCGTCGCCGACCTCAAGGGTCACGTCGCGCAGGATGTGCGCCGGCCCGCGAAAGGTGTTTATACCTTCAATCTCGAGCAGCACGTGCTTGTCCTTCACCAGCCGAGAGCGGAACGCCGAGAAGAATGTTGGCGACGTCCTTGTTCGCCTTGATTTCCTCCGGCGTCCCGTCAGCCAGGAACTTTCCTTCATGCATCATCACGATGCGGTCCGAGTAACGGAACACCACGTCCATGTCGTGCTCGATGACGACCGCAGTCACTGCGCCGGCGCGCACGACGGCAGATACCGTATCCATGATCTGCGTCTTGTCGCGCGTGCTCACGCCGCTGGTCGGTTCATCCAGGAAGAGCAGTTTCGGGCGCAACGCATAGGCCACGGCGACATCGAGCAGCTTGCGCTCGCCTTGCGCCAGCCCCCCGGCCGGCACGCCGCTCATGCCGGCAAGGCCGAACTGGTTCAGCACGTCGAAGGCCTCGCGGCGCACCTCGCGGTCGTGGTCCGCGATCGCCGTGATCTTTGCGGCCTTGCCCTCGCGCGAGAAGATCGACAACGCGACGTTGTCGAAAACGCTGAGCGCGTCGAACAGATTGACGATCTGGAAGCTGCGGGCGATGCCCGCCCTGATGCGTTCGTAGACCCTGGCGAAGGTCACGTCCCGGCCCTCGAACATGATGCGGCCGCTGTCCGGTTTGAGATGACCGCTGATCAGATTGACCAGCGAGGTCTTGCCGGCGCCGTTCGACCCCACGAGCGAGAGAAATTCGCCTTGGTTGACGGTGAAGTTGACATGGTCGCAGGCGTGGACGTCGCCGAACTGCTTGCTGAGATCGACGGTCTCGAGAAGGATCACGCGGCTTTCTCCTTCGGCCGCAGCTTGGCAGCGGCAGCCGAGATTGCGCCCACGATCCCGGTCGGCAGGAGCATGACCAACAGCACGAGGACCACGCCGAGCAGCAGCTGCCAATACTCGGTGGTCGCGACCGCGTAGGTCTTGAGGTAGGTAAAGAGCAGGCCGCCGACGATCGGCCCGGTGAAGTTGCGAAATCCACCGAGCAGGGTCATGAACACGATTTCCCCGGAAAACGGCCAATAAAGCACCTCGGGCGTGGTCAGCCCGTTGAGCGGGACCCAGAGAATGCCCGCAAGCCCGGTGAACGTTCCAGAGATCAGAAAGGCGACCCAGCGGAATCGTCTGATGCGCAAGCCGAGGAAGGCGGCGCGCGTTTCATTGTCGCGAATGGCCTGCAGTGCCTTGCCGAAGGGCGAGTGCACGATCACCCACATGATCAGCACGCAGATCGCAAACACCGCGAGGACGTAGTAATAATACGCGGAAATGAACCGCTGGAACGCGCCCGCGCCGGTGAAGGTGAGCGTTCCGGCGAGCAGCATCGGCCGCGCCACGCGCAGCCCGTCGGTGCCGCCGGTGATCCAAAAGAACTTCAAGGCGAGGCTGTACACCACCTGCGACAGCGCGAGAGTGAGAATGCCGAAGAAAATCCTGGTGTGCCGGACGCAAATGTAGCCGAGCAGCGCGGATGTCACCGCCGCGATCGGCAGCCCGATCGCGATATAGAGCTCCATCGACCGGATGCCGGCATCGCGCAGCAGGAACGCGACCGAATAGGCGCCGATGCCGAAGAAGGCGGAATGACCGAACGACAGGAGACCGGTATAGCCGAGCAGCAGATTGAAGCCGAGCGCGGCAATCGCGGCGATGAGAGCATAGGTCATCAGCTGTATCTGATAGAGGCCGATAAAAAACGGCAGCAGTGCCAGCAACGCCAGCACGATGAGCGCGGCGGCGCCCAGCAGCAGCTTCGACTCGGGGCGGCTGGCTGCGGCCGTCATCACGCGGTCCCGAACAGGCCGGTCGGTTTCACCAGCAGCACCAGCGCCGCGATAAGATAGAGCACGGCAAGCTCGATCTCGGGGAAGAACTGGATGCCGGCGGTGCGCACGAAGCTCACGATCAGCGCTCCGACCAGCGCGCCCTGAAGGCTGCCGAGGCCGCCAATGACGACGACCACGAACGCAAGAATGAGCGCGTCGATGCCCATGCCGAGCACCGCAGTCTGCGTCGGCACGATGATCGCCCCGCCAAGCCCCGCCATGAAACAACCGATGGCAAAGGCCGAGACGTAGACCAGTGCGACGTTGAGGCCCAGCGCCGACGCCATGCGCCGGTCCTGCGATGTCGCGCGCAACATAACGCCGAATTTGGTGCGATAGATCACCGCCCACAACGCGAGCGCGGCGACGGCACCGATCCCGATGACCACGAGATTGTAACCGGGATAGATGAGGCCACCGATGCGAATGCTGGGCAGCACGTCCATGACCGGGTCGGCGGACAGCGGCAGCCCGCCCCAGAGGAAGCGAATGACGTCCTCCAGGATCAGCAGCAGGCCGAAGGTGACCAGCAGCTGATATTCCTCGGCGCGCCGGTAGAACGGCCGCAGCAACGGCTCGATTGCGATGCCGAGCAGCGCGACCGCGCCGGCGCCTACGGGAAGCAGGAGAATGGTCCATCCGGCGGGCACGCCAAGGGCGATGGCGCGCCCGACAAGCCAAGCGGTAACGAACGCGCCCACGGCGTAAAAGGTACCGTGCGCCATGTTGACGATGCGCATGACCCCGAAGATGAGGCTCAGGCCGGCAGCGATCAGGAAGAGAACGGAGGCGTAGAACAGCGAGTTGAGGATTTGGATGATCAGTATCGACACTGAGGGCCTCTTCCCGCTCTTATAGGTGGCCGCGCCCGCCGGGGGCGGGCGCGGTCATTGTCGCGATGCTCGCGAGCGAGAGACGCTTAGCTCGCCGCCTTGGGCCAAGTCTTCTTGATCCAATCGGCAGCAGCGGTCGACTCGTTGTGCCCTTTGCCCGGCTTCGGCCAATTCGCCGGCGCGGTGATGTTGCGGATCGGAATGGTAACCACCCGCTCGGGGTCCCAGGTCGCGAACGGATAGTCGGGCAGGTTCTTGCTGAACCCCGTCACCGCATCCTTATAGCCCTGGTGATTGTCGGGACGGATGTAAAGGTAGCCCGACGGGGTATCCATGCCGAGGCCTTCGAGCTGGCTGATGATTGCCTCGTCCTCCGGCCAGCCGCCTGTGAGCTTGTTGGCGCGCTCGATGGCGGTCTTGAGCATGTGGAGTGCGACATAGGCGCCTTCCGATTGGAAGTTCGGATATTCGTTCCACCGCTTGTAGTAGCGCTGGACAAACTCCTTGTTCAACGGCCAACGGTCGCCGCCCGGATACGTGAAGTAGTAGTTGGAGTGGACGCCCGAAAGCACACCCTCGGGGTGATCCTTGCCGATCGCGTGAGGCGCGACGCCCAGTGCAAGCGTGGTCGCGACCTTCATCTTGTCAAACAGGCCATAACGCAGCGCCTGTTTGTAGAACGCCACGTAATCGCCGCCCCACACCGAGGTATAGAGCAGGTCCGGATTGGCCGACATCGCCTTGGTGATGTGCGAGGTGAAGTCGGTGGTGCCGAGTTTGGGCCAGCTTTCCGAGACGACCTCGCTGCCCGGCAGCAGCCGCTCGATCGCGAGCGTGAAGTGCTCGGCAGCGTTACGGCCGTAGCTGTAGTCGGGGTGAATGTGCGCGATCTTGCGCACATGCGGCCAGGTCTGCGCCGTCCCGAGCGCCGCCGTGATTCCGTCCGCCGATTGGATGTTGGTGATGCGGAATACGTATTTCGGATCGGGATCGGCCACATCGAACACGAAGTCGGTGCAGCCGTCGGTGAAGATCGTCAACACGCCGAGTTCCTCGGCGACCGGGGCGAGCGCGGGCGAGTTGCCGCTTGAGATCACGCCGGTGAAGAGATCGATCTTACCCTCGAGCTTCATGCGCCGAAGCTCTTTGACGTTGGCGTCAGTCCCGGCGGCCTCGTCGGCGGTGATGGTCTCGATCTTGCGCTTGCCGAGAAGCCCACCCCGGGCGTTGATCTCTTCCGCTGCCAGGACGTGGCCCTTGTGCGAGGGCTCCCCGAGCACGGCCGCAGGGCTGGTGAAGAACGTCATGTGACCGGTGCGGAAAGGTGTATCCGGAATCTTGCCTTTGGGCGGCTCGGCGGCGGCTTTGACGAGTTGCGGTCCGGCAACAAGGCCGGCGCCGGCCAAGCCGGTACCGCCGACGGTGACACCGAGCGCGCCGAGAAATTTGCGACGATCGACTGGGGTTGGTCGGTCCATAGGCATCTCCCTGAAGGTTTTCTTGCGGTGGACTGCGAAAGCGCGTCGCCCCGATAGCCCGTTCTATCACGCAACGTTTTCGCGCGCGATGTGTCCGAAGGGGTACATTGCAGGCTGTGGTGAAGCGCGGCGCAGGTGGACCGATGTCGCCAGCACCTTAGCTCGAAGCCCGTGGCCCTCGATGCGGTCTTCCCTCGCCCCGGTACGGCCGGTTGCCTGACGCCGGGATTTCCGTCGTGATTTCAATACGGAACACAGCCCCGTGCCTCCGCAGCCCGGTGTCGGTGCAGCCGGCAAGGGGTCCCTCTGCCTAGCAAATGGGCGGATGTCTATTTTGGTGGCAAGGGCGTCCGCCCTGGCCGGCGAATCGAGCCCGCCTGCGCCTGATCAGCGAGACGGCACAACAATTTACCCCGTCGTTTCGGCTTGGCACGCGGTTTGCGATTCTGTCCTCGCAGGCGGCTCAGCGCCGTCTGTCCCGCGTCGAACAGAAGGACATCGCGATGCAGACATCCATCGCTGCGGTCGTAATGCGACCGCTCGCCAGGCATTTCCTTGTCGCCACGGCGGGACTGGCGTTCAGCCTTACGGCAACGCTTTGCGCCCACGCGCAAGACACCATCAAGATCGGCATCCTCCATTCGCTCTCCGGCACCATGGCGATCAGCGAGACCACGCTGAAGGACGTCATGCTCATGTTGATCGAGGAGCAAAACAAGAAGGGCGGCCTGCTCGGCAAGAAGCTCGAGGCGGTTGTGGTCGACCCCG
>DASSGH010000157.1:0-129026 GCA_035693615.1 Xanthobacteraceae bacterium | reverse complement strand
CGTGACGGAATCGAACCGTCGACCGCCGGCAGATCCACGGCCCATGGCAACACGGCCTCGAAGTCTTCGACGCTCTTAAGGGTGAGGCAGTCGCTCAAAAAGGAAGGAGAGGTAAGCGAAGGGCTCTACGCCGTTAGCCTTGGCGGTCTCGACCAGAGAGTACAGGTTGGCGCTGGCAACGGCGAAAGGACCCTTCTCCGGGGAGGGTGTGGTACCTATCCTGCGGCGCACGGCAAGAGAAAGCCGTGTCTCCCTTCCCGGCCCACCCAGGCACTCGAACGTGATGCCGCAATTGCGGGTTTACGAGCGAGGGGCACAACAATAAGGAATTTGGGCCATGACTAGCGCAAAGCCAAAGCCCCCCCTCATTCCCGGCGAGACCCGGGCCTATCCGGTGCTGCCGCTGCGCGACATCGTCGTCTTCCCGCACATGATCGTTCCGCTCTTCGTCGGGCGCGAAAAATCGATCAAGGCGCTGGAAGAGGTGATGCGCTCGGACACTTTCATCCTCTTGGCGACCCAGAAAAACGCCTCGGACGATGATCCGGCGACCGGAGCGATCTACGAGATCGGCACGCTCGCCAACGTGCTGCAGTTGCTCAAGCTGCCGGACGGCACCGTCAAGGTGCTGGTCGAGGGAGCCGCGCGCGCCAAGGTCGAGCGCTACACCGATCGCGCCGAGTATTACGAGGCCACGGCCGTCGTGCTGGCGGATTCGACCGGCGAGCAGGTCGAGGCCGAGGCGCTGGCGCGCTCGGTCATCAACGAGTTCGAGAACTATGTGAAGCTGAACAAGAAGGTTTCGCCCGAGGTGGTCGGCGTGGTCCAGCAGATCGAGGACTATGCCAAGCTCGCTGACACGGTCGCGTCCCACCTCGCGGTCAAGATTCCGGACAAGCAGCTGATCCTGGAGACGCCGTCGGTCACCGAGCGGCTGGAAAAAGTGCTCGGTCTGATGGAAAGCGAAATCTCCGTGCTGCAGGTGGAGAAGCGCATCCGCACCCGCGTCAAGCGGCAGATGGAGAAGACGCAGCGCGAGTACTACCTCAACGAGCAGATGAAGGCGATCCAGAAGGAGCTCGGCGACGAGGAAGGTAAGGACGAGCTCGCCGAGATCGAGGACAAGATCAAGAAAACGAAGCTCTCGAAGGAGGCGCGCGAGAAGGCCACGCACGAGCTCAAGAAGCTGCGCCAGATGTCGCCCATGTCGGCGGAGGCGACCGTCGTGCGCAACTATCTCGATTGGCTTTTGTCGATCCCCTGGAACAAGAAGACCAAGGTCAAGAAGGACCTCAAGCTCGCCCAGGAGATCCTCGACAACGACCACTTCGGCCTGGAAAAGGTCAAGGAGCGGATAGTCGAATATCTTGCGGTCCAGCAGCGCGCCAATAAGCTCACCGGCCCTATCCTATGCCTCGTCGGGCCGCCCGGCGTGGGCAAAACCTCGCTCGGCAAGTCGATCGCACGCGCGACCGGCCGCGACTTCGTGCGCGTGTCGCTCGGCGGCGTTCGCGACGAGGCCGAAATCCGCGGTCACCGGCGCACCTATATCGGCTCGATGCCCGGAAAGGTCATCCAGTCGATGCGCAAGGCGAAGTCGTCGAACCCGCTGTTCTTGCTCGACGAGGTCGACAAGATGGGTGCCGATTTCCGCGGCGACCCATCGTCCGCGCTGCTCGAGGTGCTCGACCCCGAGCAGAACCACACCTTCAATGACCATTATCTGGAGGTCGACTACGATCTCTCGCACGTGATGTTCATCACGACGGCAAACACGCTCAATATTCCGCCGCCGCTGATGGACCGCATGGAAATCATCCGCATCGCCGGCTACACCGAGGACGAGAAGGTCGAAATCGCGCGCAAGCATCTAATTCCGCACGCGACCGCCAAGCACGGTCTCGACGCCAAGGAGTGGGCGATCGACGACGAGGCGCTGTTGTTGGTCATTCGCCGTTACACGCGAGAGGCCGGCGTGCGCAATCTCGAGCGCGAGCTCTCGACGCTGATCCGCAAAGCGGTCAAGGAATTGACGCTGTCGAAGACGAAGTCGATCACCGTCGAGGCAAAAACCGTCTCCGACTACCTCGGCGTTCCCAAGTTCCGCTACGGCGAGGTGGAGGATGAGGATCAGGTCGGCGTCGTCACCGGGTTGGCGTGGACCGATGTTGGCGGCGAACTGCTGACCATTGAAGCTGCGATGATGCCCGGCAAGGGCAAGATGATCGTCACTGGCAATCTGCGCGACGTGATGAAGGAATCGATCTCGGCGGCTGCGTCCTATGTGCGCATGCGCGCCGTTGCCTTCGGTATCGAGCCGCCGCGGTTCGACAAGAAGGACATCCACGTGCACGTGCCGGAAGGGGCCACCCCGAAGGACGGTCCGTCCGCCGGCGTCGCCATGGTGACGGCCATCGTATCGGTGATGACCGGCATTCCGGTGCGCCGTGACGTCGCCATGACCGGCGAGATCACGCTGCGCGGTCGCGTGTTGCCGATCGGCGGCCTCAAAGAGAAGCTGCTCGCGGCCGCACGCGGCGGCATGAAGACGGTGCTGATTCCGGAAGAGAACGCGAAGGACCTCGTCGAGATCAGCGATAGCATCAAGAAGGGTCTCGATATCGTTCCCGTCTCCCGCATGGACGAGGTTTTGGCCCGCGCACTGGTGCGCAAGCCCGAGGCCATCGAATGGGATGAGGAGAAGGCGAAGCCGACGGAAACTTCGGTGAGCACGGAGCCGGCAGTGGAGGGGGACTCCTCGACCTTGACCGCGCACTGACGCCAGCCGGCCTGACCGGTAAATTTGATGGCGGCGCCCTAAGGCGCCGCCATTGTTTTTAGCGCCGTTCACGATTTGTCTTGACACGATGGGAACAAAAAGAGAACATGGCCGTGCTGCCGGTCAGGGACTGTGGATGCAGTTGCAGTTGCCAACGCGGCAGTTCCTTTTCGCCGATACTTCCACCTGGAGCGTGCCGGCGGATTTTCCCGGAGATGTGTGTGATGAGACCGATCTTCACCGCGGCTATGTGTGCGACATTCGTGGGGCTGCTGACGCTGGCTCAATCGGCCACCGCCGAGCCCAAGACGGCGAGCCAGTGCAATGCTGATTGGGCCGCCAACAAGGCCTCGATTCAGGCGAGCGGCAAGACCAAGCGCGCGTTCGTGGCGGAGTGCCGCGGCGTTCCGATCGCGGTGCGTCAGCCTGCGGCGTTGGACAAAAGCCAGTACGCGACCGAAGCCGAAGCGAAAGCAAACTGTTCAAATGACGCGGTCGTGTGGGTCAATTCCGTGTCCATGATCTACCATCCCGGCGGCAGCCGTAATTACGGCAGGACCAAAACCGGGGCATACATGTGCGAGCAGGAGTCCCTTGCCGCCGGGTTCCGGGCACCCAAGGCGACACGACGGGCCGCAATGTGATCGCGCGCGCCAATCGAGCGCTATGATGTCGTGACGGTGCATTGCCGCACCGTCACGCGTTTATTTTATGCCGGCTTGCCTCAACGCACGCCACAGCGATAAACGTGTCGCAAGGGCGGTTAGCTCAGTTGGTAGAGCGCCTGCTTTACACGCAGGATGTCGGCGGTTCGAGTCCGTCACCGCCCACGGCGTTTACGACCTGCGGCGCTTCCGCCGGCGTCGTCGCTCGCCACGCAAAACACTCCTAAACGAATCCGTCGGCGGCCTTGGCCTCGGCAGCCGACGGATGCGAAGCGCTACTCCGGTTTCTCGTCAGACTGCTTCCTTGAGTTCCTTGGCCGGTCGGAAGGCCACCTTTTTGCTGGCCTTGATCTGGATCGGTTCGCCGGTCGCGGGGTTGCGCCCCATGCGGGCCGCGCGCTTGCGCACCACCAGGATGCCGAGACCGCCGATGCGGATGCGATCACCCTTCTTGAGGTGCTTGGTCACCAAATTCACGAGATCGCCGAGTATCGCCTCGGATTGCTTTTTCGATAGTTCGTGGGATTCCGAGAGATTTGCGGCGAGATGCTTCAGGGTCACGGTCGACTGCGCGCCTGGTTTCTTCGCTGCCATGATTGGCCCTCCTGGTTGCGGACGGTAGCGTCAAAGCCCCTTGTCCCACGGTGGCATTAGACGATTCGGATGGGGTCTGACCATGACTTATTGCCGAAAAATGCGGGTTTTTTCAATGCCGATCGACGGAAAGCGGCTAACGGCGGGCCTTGAGCGCATCCCGCGCGGACGAAAACCGCTGATTTGCCCGTGGGAACGGCGCTTTTCCGACGCTGCCTTGACTCGGGGCTGCCCGGTATTTAACTGCGCACGGCGCCCGCGGGGGCGTAGCTCAGTTGGTTAGAGCGTCGGCCTGTCACGCCGAAGGTCGCGGGTTCGAGCCCCGTCGCTCCCGCCATGTTCAACGTGTTGCCTACGAAGGCGGTGGGCGTTTCGACGTGTCGGGCCGTGCGTCCCGGTGCCTCGATCGGCAAACAAGCGTCAATGCTTAGCTGTCTTTGGGTCCATCCATGCCGGTTGGCCCTGAGCATCCCTCACGTCAACCCACGCCGACTCGATCATTTCAACGACATCTTTGGGCATCGGCACGTACTGCAACTCGTCGGCCAATTTGGCGCCGGTCCTATACGACCAGTCAAAGAATCTTAGCATCTCGATTGCCGTGAGCCGTCTTTGTTGTTGCTTGTAGATCAGCGCAAAGGTTGCGCCCGTGATTGGCCATGTCTGCTTACCGGGTTGCTGGACAAGGAGCGCATGCGACGTGGGCGCTGCCCAATTTGCGTTGACGACAGCCGAGTGAAACGCCTGTCTGCTTGGCGTAACGAATTCTCCGTCCCGGTTTTTCAATGCAACGTAGGCAAGCTTGCTCCGGATTGCGTAGGCGTGTTCGACGTAGCCGATGGCGCCTTTGGTGCGAGCCGTGAAGCCGGCAATTCCTTCATTGCCTTTGCCGCCCATCCCGGTTGGAAACGCGACCGCGATGTTCACGCCAATCTCGTCTCGCCACGTGGTGCTGACCCGGGCTAGATAGTCCGCGAGGACGTAAGTGGTACCAGACGCATCGGCGCGATGGATCGGAATGATTGCCTGATCCGGCAATGCAAGGCCCGGATTGAGTTCACGAATCGGCTCAGCGTTCCATTTGGTGATCTTACCGAGATAAATGTCGGCGAGGACCAATCCGGTCAAACGAAGTTGTCCTGGGCCGATCCCTTCGACGTTCACCACTGGCACCACGCCGCCGACGATGATTGGAAACTGCACGAGGCCCGCCGCGGCCAGTTCTTCCGGACGTAATGGCGCATCGGACGCTCCGAAATCCACGGTCCTGCTTTTGATCTGTCGGATGCCGACGCCCGATCCCAGGGCTTGATAGTCGATCTTTACCCCGGTTACGGCCTCGTAGGCCTCCGCCCATCTGGCCAAAACCGGATACACAAACGTCGAGCCGGCTCCCAGCACCATCTCTTCCGAGAGGGCGGCCGTACCCAAGCTCGCCCAACACAACACCGCGACGACGATCAGCGATGGGAAGGGCTGGCGCACGAAAGTCTCCCTAGTGTTCGATCTGTTCAGATCGTTGCGTTTTGCGTTAGCGTTGAGTCGAGTTTCTTAGCTGCAGATCGGGTGGGAGACTTGAAGACGACCTTCAGCCCTGGTTGAAATTTTCTGAAGAATTTCTGCATTTGGTATGTTTCAACCGCGCAAATAGCCGAGCGCTATTTGTCCGGCTGCTCGCTCGCCGATCAGCCGACGACGTGGCGGGTGTCTTCGAGTCGTGTGGCGATGAGTGCCGGGGCGTCGAGTTGCTGCACGCCAAGTCCTCCGACGCAGGGTGAAACGGCCGGGTCGCGACGCCGGTCGGGTTTCGCGGCTATGGCCCGCCGACGGCGATCCAGCCGAGATCGGTCTCGTGTTCTAGATTTTGCAGCCGATCGAACAGGCCGCCCATGTCGCCGGCGCCGCAATGGCGGGTCAGCAGCAAGAATTTCTCGCGCAATTCCGTGCCGTCGAGCGGCTGCTCGGGCGTGCCCTTGAAATCGGCGATGGAGCGTTTCAGCACGCGCCCGTCCCTGAGGGTGACCGTGACATCCGCCGCCAGCGGCGTGGGAGGATCCTTGGCGATGGTGATGGTCACGTGCTGCGCCAAGGACCGGATCTGTGCGTCCTGCAGCGCGCTTTCGTCGAAGGAGCGCGGATCGCGGGCATCGCGGACGTGGGCGAGTGCGACGCAGAACGGGACGCTGTATTGCGCCAGCATGATGTCGGGGGGGGACGGAATGTTGTTGACCCGCGCCATCTTGTCGTTGCCGGCGATATGGATCGCCGCCACGTCGGCTGCCGCATAGCCGTGCGCCGCGCGCAGATCCAGGATCGCCTGCACCGAGGTCTGCGCGGTGATGTGGCAGGGAAAACGCTTCAGCATGATCGAACGCGTGGCGTAGCTCGTGCCCAAGCCGCGGATGAGCTCGCCCGCATCGAAGTCGGTGCCGCAGAACACGCGCAGGAACCCGAACTCGCCTTCGAGCACGCTGGCCGGGCCGGTAAAGCCATCGCTCGCCAATGAAGCCGCGAGCACCCCGCTCTCGGCCGCGCGGCCGAGGTGCAGGCGCTTGACCATCGCGCCGTTGCCGGCGCGGGCGAATTCCAACAACCCGCAGGCAAGTGAGCCGGCGATGCCCAGCGCGTTCCGCATGCGCTGGCCATCCAGGCACAGCAACCTCGCGCAGGCCACTGCCGCGCCGAACGGGCCCGTGGTGCCGGGCGCGTGGAAGCCGCGGCCCTCGTTCCTATGCTGGGTCGCGCGCCCGATGCGGATCATGACCTCGGCGCCGGCGACGATCGCGGTGATGAGTTCGCGCCCGCCGTGTCCGCGCTCCTGGGCAAGCGCGAGCCCGGAGGGCAACAGCGTCGCGCCGGGATGCACACCGGTACTGGGCCAGGTCAGATTGTCCATCTCGAAGGCATGTGCGAGCGCGCCGTTGGCCAAGGCCGCCGCGGGCGCATGCACGCGCCCCGCTCCGCGTCCGAGAATACGGCTTTGACCGCCGGCGCCGTTCTTTTCGGCAAAGGCCACGACCATTCGGCTCCACGGGAGGTCGTAGCCGTAGATGGCCGCGGCAACCGTATCCGTGATGCACTGCTTGGCGCGTTCGACGACGTCGCTCGGGAAGTCCTCGTAACGACACGTCGCCGCGTACTCGGCGAGCTCTGTAGTCTCTTTCGCCATGGCAAATAGTGGCTATGGTGTGGGTAGGACGATCGCGTGGGAGCAAGCTAAGGCGCAAGGCGCGGGGGCGACAAGGTGTTCGATGGATGAACACGCGACAGCGCCGGCTACCGCGCTTGAAGGACGCGATGGGCAGGTTTAGCGTCCCGCTCCTCGCCGGATCATCTCTTCCCGCAACCCGACTGAATTCCCGCGGCTCGCGCCATGCCCTCGGACAGCACACCGCCGCGACGCCGTGGAGTCACCGGCAGAACGGTCCAAGATTATATCGATGAAACGCCGCTCTGGGCGGACGCGACGCCGGTTGGCCACGCTCCGATCACCCAGATGCAGTGGCTGATCTGGGGATTGGCCGCTGCCGGCAAGTTCTTCGAAGGTATGGTCGTCTTCACCACCGGCGTGGCCTTGCCGCTCATGGGCAAGGAGTTCGGCTTGGGGGCAACCGAGCAAGGCGTTGTCGCCGCATCCTCGTTGTTTGGCATCCTGATCGGCGCATCGGCGCTCGGCGGCCTTGCCGACCGGTACGGCCGCAAGCAAATGTTCATCGCCGAGATGGCGCTGTTCTGCATCTTCACGACGACGCTGGCACTCAGTTCCTCCTACGCGGTGGCGGTCACGGCGCTCCTCGGGATTGGCCTCGCACTCGGGTGCGACTATCCAACCGCTCATCTGATGATTTCCGAAAGCATTCCGAGCCGCATTCGTGGCCGGATGGTCCTGGCGGCGTTTGGGTTTCAGGCGGTGGGCGGCTTGGCGGGCACGGCCGTCGGATTCCTGATTCTGTTCGAAAACCCCGATATCGGGGCTTGGCGTTGGATATACGCCAGTACGCTCGTGCTCGCGGTGCCCGTCACCATCGGCCGTTGTTTCATCGTGCAAAGCCCGCTCTGGCTGATGTTTCGCGGCCGCATCGCGGAGGCGCAGGCGGCGACGCAGCGGCTTTTGCTGCGCGCGCCGCTATACCCGAAGAAAGTCGTTCTGCATCGCCTGCAAACTGGCGACAAGCGCGGCTATGTGGAGAGCGCCTCGTGGTCCGCGCTATTTCGCAGAACAAATCTACGCCGGACCATCCTCGCTTCGGTGCCATGGTTCCTGCAGGACCTCGGCACCTACGGCATCGGAATGTTTACCCCCACCATCCTCGCCACGCTGATCGGCGCCAGCATCAATCATCCGCGCAACACGGCCGAGCTCATTCAGCACGATATCCTGGCGACGAAAGGCGCCGCGTTTATCGACGTGCTGCTGATCGTGGGAATCGTCTTCGCCGTGCTGCTCACCGACCGCGTCGGCCGCATCCGGCTGCAGATTCTCGGCTTCATCGGCTGCGCCGTGGGCTTGCTGCTCGCGGCGCTGTCGCTCCACGTCGGCGCAATGCTATCCGGCGTGCTCCTGTTCGCCGGGTTCATGGTGTTCAGCTTTATGACCAATATCGGCCCGAACGCCATGACCTATCTGATCGCGGGCGAGGTGTTTCCCATTTCGATCCGCGGCGCGGGCGCGGGTTTTGCTGCCTCCTTCGCCAAAATCGGCGCAGTATTGACTGCGTTCCTGTTCCCGATCCTGCTCAAGGATATCGGCACCGATCTTCTGCTGTTGATCTTGGTCGGCACCAGCCTTGTCGGGGCGCTCGTCACCTGGCGCTACGCCATCGAAACCAAGGGCATCAATCTGGAAGACATCGACGAGAAGGAGAGGGCGGCGAATGTTGCCAGCGGTGCGCCGTAACCGCCTAATGCGTCGCCTTGAGGCCAAGCATCGCGCGCGCATCGGCAGGGGTGGCGACGACATCGCCCAAAACCTCGACGATCTTGACCGCCTTCTCCACCAGCGCGGCATTGCTCGGCGCGAGCTTGCCCTTGTCGAGATAGATGTTGTCTTCGAGGCCCACGCGGGGATGGCCGCCGAGCAGGACCGCCTGCGCCACCATCGGGAATTGGTGCAGCGATATGCCGAAGGCAAACCACGGGGAGCCCGCCGGCAGCAGGTTGCGCATGTAGGTCATGGCCTCCGTGGTCGCGGGCTGCGCCCAGGAAATGCCGAGGCAGATCTGGAACATGCCCGGCCCCCTGATGTGCCCACTTTCGATCATGCGCTTGGCAAGCAGCAGATGGCCGGTCTCAAATACTTCCAGCTCCGGCAGCACCCCGGCATCGCGGATCGCTACTGCCATGGTTTCAAGGTGCGTGGGCGTGTTGATGAAGACGTGCGGCCCCATGTTCATGCTGCCCATATCGAGGCTGCAGATCTCGGGCTTGATAGCGACGACATGCCGTACGCGCTCGGCGGGTGTGCGCATAGTCGTGCCGGGCCCCGGCTTTTGCGGGTCATCGGCCGCCGGCACGAAGCGCGCGCCCGCGCCGGTGGTGAGATTGATGATGACGTCGCTTCCGCTTGTTCTGATCCGGTCGACAACCTCCTGGTAGAGGGAAATCTCCATGCTGGGGCGCGTGGTCTTCGGATCGCGCACATGGATGTGAACAATCGCCGCCCCGGCCTTGGCGGCGTCGAGGGCGGATTGGGCGATCTGCTCGGGCGTCACCGGCACGGCGGGGTTGCGGCCCGGGGTGTCCGCCGAACCCGTGACCGCGCATGAAATCATGACCTTGCGTTGCATGCCGCCCTCCCTGGCCGCTTGAGCACGTCTGCAGGTGAGCCTAACGCGAGGACGGGGCTCAAGCCCAGCGGTTCTCGTGCTAGGGAAACGCACCGCGCGCAGCTGCATGCGCAGCATTCGCGCGGCGCGACGGCACTGCGCTCAAGCCGGCGGGTTGCCATTCGAGCCTGGTTCCACATCCCCACGGCGTCACGCGGGAACCGCCGAGAAAACGCGCAACGGGCTTGTGATGCCCAGCGGCTTGCCTCCCATTGTGCGCTGCGCTAAGCCTCCTTGCGCCCGTCTTTGGAACGAATCCGATCTGTGACGAGGGCAATTTCGCTAGCGCCTACCGCACCTTGGCTGGAGGGCGGGCTTTCCGCACGGGGCCGCAACGTCGGAGATGAGCTCGCCGATGAACGAACTATTCCTGGATTACCTCCCGCTGGTGATCTTCATCGCCGTTGCGCTTGTCATCGGCCTTGCGCTGCTGATCGTGTCGTTCCTGATCGCTTACAAGGCTCCCGATCCGGAGAAGCTTTCCGCCTACGAATGCGGCTTCAACGCCTTCGACGATGCGCGCATGAAGTTCGACGTGCGCTTCTATCTCGTCGCCATCCTCTTCATCATTTTCGACCTTGAAATGAGCTTCCTTTTTCCCTGGGCCATCACCTTGGGCGATCTCGGGCTCTACGGCTATTGGTCGATGATGGTGTTTCTTGGCGTTCTGACCGTGGGGTTCATATATGAGTGGCGCAAAGGAGCGCTGGAATGGGATTAGAGCCCGCGGCCGTCATTGCGCCGCCCGCCAAGAGCATCCTCGATCCGCGTACGGGTAAGCCTGCGCGCGCGGACGATGCGTTCTTCGCTGACCTCAACGGCGAACTCTCCGACAAGGGCTTTCTCGTCACAGCCAGCGACGATCTCATCACCTGGGCGCGCACCGGCTCGCTGATGTGGATGACCTTCGGGCTCGCCTGCTGCGCGATCGAGATGATGCAGATGTCGATGCCGCGCTACGACGCGGAGCGGTTCGGCTTCGCTCCACGGGCGTCTCCGCGCCAGTCGGACGTGATGATCGTGGCGGGAACGCTGACCAACAAGATGGCGCCTGCGCTGCGCAAGGTCTACGACCAGATGCCGGAGCCGCGCTACGTCATCTCCATGGGTTCGTGCGCCAACGGCGGGGGCTATTACCATTACTCCTATTCGGTCGTGCGCGGATGCGATCGCATCGTGCCGGTCGATATCTACGTGCCCGGCTGCCCGCCAACGGCCGAGGCGCTACTCTACGGCGTCCTCTTGCTGCAGAAGAAGATCCGCCGTACCGGCACCATCGAGCGCTGATGGGTCTCGTGCAATGGACGATAGGCTCGATAAACTCGGCGAGACCATCGCCGGCGCGCTTCCAGGCTCGGTTGTCGGCTATCGCGTTGCCAACGGAGAGCTGACGGTCAACGCGATCCCTGGCGACATTGTGAAGCTCGCGGCATTTCTGCGTGACGACGAACGATGCCAGTTCTGGAGCATCGTCGACATCACCGCGGTCGACTGGCCCAGCCGCGAACGACGTTTCGACGTCGTCTATCATCTGCTGTCGCCCAAGCAGAACCTGCGCGTCCGGGTGAAACTCGAGGTGGATGAGAGGACGCCGGTCCCCTCGATCATCAGCGTGTTTCCAGGTGCCAACTGGTTCGAACGGGAAACGTACGATCTCTACGGCGTGCTCTTCACCGGTCATCCGGACATGCGCCGGCTGCTCACCGACTACGGCTTCGAGGGCCATCCGCTGCGCAAGGATTTTCCTCTCACCGGTTTCGTCGAGGTGCGCTACGACGACGGGCAGAAGCGCGTCATATATGAGCCGGTCCGGCTGACGCAGGAATTCCGAAACTTCGATTTCCTCTCGCCATGGGAAGGCCCTGACTATCCGCTGCCGGGGGACGAGAAGGCGGCCGACGGGAAAGCTTAGCGACGCCATGGCTGAGACGGAGCTGCGCAACTTCACCATCAATTTCGGGCCGCAGCATCCGGCGGCCCACGGCGTATTGCGCCTGGTCCTCGAACTGGACGGCGAGGTTGTGGAGCGTATCGACCCGCATATCGGGCTCCTGCATCGCGGCACCGAGAAGCTGATCGAGCACAAGACCTACCTGCAGGCGATTCCGTATTTCGATCGGCTCGACTACGTGGCGCCGATGAACCAGGAGCACGCCTTCTGCCTCGCGGCGGAGAAGCTCCTCGAGCT
This sequence comes from Xanthobacteraceae bacterium, assembly GCA_035693615.1. Taxonomy (GTDB): domain Bacteria; phylum Pseudomonadota; class Alphaproteobacteria; order Rhizobiales; family Xanthobacteraceae; genus VAZQ01. The sequence continues at coordinate 116,975 of DASSGH010000157.1, read as the reverse complement.
CGCAGTGCCCAGGCGAGCGCAGCTCATACGCGTGCTGTATTGCGAGATCGGACGGCTGCTCTCGCACCTGCTCAACGTGACGACGCAGGCCATGGACGTCGGCGCGCTCACCCCGCCGCTCTGGGGCTTTGAAGAGCGCGAAAAGCTGATGGGATTCTACGAGCGCGCCTCCGGCAGCCGCCTGCATGCCGCGTATTTCCGCGTCGGCGGGGTGCACCAGGAGTTGCCGCCGAAGCTGCTCGACGACATCGCCGCGTTCTGCGATCCGTTCCTCAACGTCTGTGACGATCTCGAGGACCTCCTGACCGACAACCGCATCTTCAAACAGCGCAATGTCGACATCGGCGTGGTCACGCTGGCCGATGCCTGGGCCTGGGGCTTTTCCGGGGTGATGGTGCGCGGATCGGGCGCCGCGTGGGATCTGCGCAAGGCGCAACCCTACGAGTGCTATTCCGAGTTTGATTTCGACATTCCCGTCGGCAAGAACGGCGACAATTACGACCGCTACTGCATCCGCATGGAGGAGATGCGACAGTCGATCCAGATCATGAAACAATGCCTGGAGAAGCTGCGCGCGTCCGACGGGCAGGGGCCGGTCGCGGTCGAGGATCACAAGATTGTTCCGCCCAAGCGCGCCGAGATGAAGCGCTCGATGGAGGCGCTGATCCATCATTTCAAGCTCTACACCGAAGGCTTCCACGTTCCTGCGGGCGAGGTCTATGCCGCAGTCGAAGCCCCGAAGGGGGAGTTCGGCGTTTATCTCACCGCCGACGGCGGCAATAAACCTTACAAGTGCAAGATCCGCGCGCCCGGCTTCGCCCACCTGCAGGCCATGGATTTCCTCTGCCGGGGCTACATGCTCGCCGACATCTCGGCGATCCTCGGCTCGCTCGACATCGTCTTTGGGGAGGTCGATCGCTGATGGCCGTCCGTCGCCTCGCCGATCCCGCAGTTCAGCCCAAGAGCTTCACCTTCACGGTCGAGAATCTCGATTGGGCCAAGGGTGAGATCGCCAAATATCCGGAAGGCCGGCAAAGTTCGGCCATCATCGCGCTGCTCTGGCGCGCGCAGGAGCAGGCCGGCGGCTGGCTTCCGCAAAAAGCGATCGAGCACGCGGCTGACCTCCTCGGCATGCCGAAGATCCGCGCGCTCGAAGTCGCGACCTTCTACACGATGTTCAACCTGGCGCCGGTCGGACGCGCGCACGTTCAGCTCTGCGGGACGACGCCCTGCGTGCTGCGCGGGGCGGATAAGTTAATCAAGCTCTGCCACGACAGGATCGGCGAGCCGCTCGAAGTCACCTCCGATGGCAAATTGTCGTGGATCGAAGTCGAATGTCTTGGCGCCTGCGTGAACGCACCGGTCGCGCAGATTAATTACGATTATTATGAGGACCTTACGCCGGAGACCTTTAGCAAAATCTTAGACGATCTCGCGGCCGGCAAACCCGTCAAACCGGGTCCCCAGGTGGCGCGGCAGCTTTCCGCGCCCAGTGGCGGGCCGACGACGCTGATCGATCCTACCCTCTATTCCCATGGCAACGGCGGCAAGCCGCAGGGCGCGGCGTTGCACGATGCCGAAGCCAAAAAGCCGGGCGAGGCGGCGAATGTACGCGACGCCGCGACACCGAAACCTCCCGCCGATGATGCATCGGCGAAAAGGCGGCCATGATGCTCGAGGATAAGGATCGCATCTTCACGAACCTCTACGGCCTGCACGACTGGGGGCTTGCGGGCGCTCGCGCGCGCGGCGCTTGGGATGGCACCAAGGCGATCCTCGAGAAGGGCCGCGATGGCATCATCAACGAGGTCAAAGCCTCCGGCCTGCGCGGGCGCGGCGGGGCCGGCTTCCCCACCGGCCTCAAGTGGTCGTTCATGCCGAAGCAGTCCGACGGGCGGCCGCATTATCTCGTCGTGAATGCCGACGAGTCGGAGCCCGGCACCTGCAAGGATCGCGAGATCATGCGTCACGACCCGCATCTGCTGGTCGAAGGCTGCCTGATCGCCGGCTTCGCCATGGGGGCGCATACCTGCTTCATCTACATCCGCGGCGAGTTTGTGCGCGAGCGCGAACGCCTGCAGGCGGCCGTGGACCAGGCCTACGAGGCCAATCTCATCGGCAAGAACAACGTCCACGGCTTTCCCTTCGATATCATCGTGCACCACGGCGCCGGCGCCTACATCTGCGGCGAAGAGACGGCGCTGTTGGAAAGCCTCGAAGGCAAGAAGGGTCAGCCGCGCCTGAAACCGCCGTTCCCCGCCAACGTCGGCCTCTACGGCTCTCCCACGACGGTCAACAACGTGGAATCCATCGCCGTGGTGCCCGACATCATGCGGCGCGGCGCGCATTGGTTTGCCGGCATCGGTCGGCCGAACAACACCGGCACAAAACTGTTCTGCATTTCCGGGCACGTCGAGCGACCCTGCACCGTCGAGGACGCGATGGGGGTTCCGTTGCGCGAGTTGCTGGACACCCATTGCGGCGGCGTGCACGGCGGCTGGAGCAATCTGCTCGCCGTCATCCCGGGCGGCTCGTCGATGCCGCTCATTCCAGCGCATCAGTGCGAGCACTTGCTCATGGATTTCGACGGCTGCCGCGAGTTCAAGTCCGCGCTCGGCACCGCCGCGGTGATCGTGATGGACAAATCGACGGACATCGTCCGCGCCATGGCCCGCATCTCCTATTTCTACAAGCATGAGAGCTGCGGCCAGTGCACGCCCTGCCGGGAGGGAATGGGCTGGATGTGGCGCGTGCTCACCCGTATGGCGGAAGGCCGCGCGCACAAGCGCGAGATCGACATGCTGATGGAGGTGACGACCCAGATCGAGGGCCACACCATCTGCGCCTTCGGCGATGGCGCGGCTTGGCCGGTGCAAGGTCTGCTTCGCCATTTCCGGGGCGAGATCGAGCGCCGCATCGACGAGTATAGCGCCAACCCGCACCCGGAGCCGGTGCGGGTCGCGGCGGAGTGAGGAAGCATGCGGGTGAAACGATGACCAGCCATCTTGCCCAGCTCAACGTCGGCCGCTTGCGTTACGATGTCGGCGACCCGCGCATGGCGGAGTTCATCGACAATCTTGCCCTTGTGAACGGCTTGGCCGAGCGCAGCCCAGGATTTGTCTGGCGCTACCAGGACGACAGCGGAAGCGCCATCGACACTCGTCCGTTCAACGGCGATCCGCGCATGGCGATCAACCTCTCGGTATGGGACAGCGTCGAGGCGCTCGAGCGCTTCGTATGGCAGACGCTGCACAAACGCTTTTATGGCCAGCGCCATGAATGGTTCGAGCGCACCGACGAGCGCTACTTCGTCATGTGGTGGGTGCCGGCGGGACATCGGCCCACGGTACAGGAGGCGATCGAGCGCCTGCGCCACCTCCAGCAGCATGGCCCGAGCGACCATGCGTTCGGCTGGGAGAGCGTTCCCTCCGCAAAGCTATGGAAAGCGGCGCGGTGCGCATGAGTGAGGGACTGAGGGCCATGATCCTATCCAATCGCTTCTGGCGCAACGTCACCTGGTTGGTGCGGCTGGATATGGCCATCTGTATCGCCATCGCCGCCGGGTTGCTGCTCTGGCTGACGTGGCATTGACATGACCAAGCTCGTCGTCGACGGCAAAGAGATCGACGTCGCGCCGGACTACACGCTGCTGCAGGCCTGCGAGGCCGCGGGCGCGGAGATCCCGCGGTTCTGCTTCCACGAACGGCTCTCGATTGCCGGCAACTGCCGCATGTGTCTGGTCGAGCTCAAGGGCTCGCCCAAGCCGGTCGCCTCCTGCGCGTGGGGCGTGCGCGACTGCCGCCCGGGCCCGCACGGCGAGCCGCCTGAGGTCCTCACCAAGAGCGCCATGGTCCGCAAGGCGCGCGAAGGCGTGATGGAATTTCTGCTGATCAACCATCCGCTCGATTGCCCGATCTGTGACCAGGGCGGGGAATGCGATCTGCAAGATCAGGCCATGGCCTACGGCGTCGACTCCAGTCGATTCAAGGAGAACAAGCGCGCGGTCGAGGACAAGTATGTGGGGGTTCTCGTCAAGACCATTATGAACCGCTGCATCCACTGCACGCGCTGCGTCCGCTTCATGACCGAGGTTGCGGGCGTGCCGGAGCTCGGCGCGATTGGCCGCGGCGAGGACACGGAGATCACGACCTATCTGGAACAGGCGATGACCTCCGAGCTGCAGGGCAACGTTGTCGATCTCTGCCCGGTCGGCGCGCTCACCTCCAAACCGTATGCGTTCGCCGCGCGTCCCTGGGAACTCACCAAAACCGAATCGATCGACGTCATGGATGCGATCGGCTCCGCCATCCGCGTCGATACGCGTGGACGCGAGGTCATGCGCATTCTCCCGCGCGTCAACGACGAGGTGAATGAGGAGTGGATTTCCGACAAGACCAGGCACGTGGTCGACGGTTTGCGCACGCAGCGCCTCGATCAACCGTACGTCCGCGAGAACGGCCGGCTGCACGCCGCCTCCTGGCGCGACGCGTTCGAGGTCATCGCTGCCAAGGTCAAGCAGACCCAACCCAGGCGCATGGGCGCCATCGTCGGCGATCTCGCAGCGGTGGAGGAAATCTTCGCGCTCAAGGATTTGATGACGCGGCTCGGCGTGGTCAATCTGGATTGCCGGCAGGACGGCGCGATGCTCGATCCGACGTGGGGGAGGGCGAGCTATCTCTTCAACGCCGGTATCGCCGGAATTGAGCAGGCGGATGCCTTGCTACTCGTTGGCACGAACCCACGACGCGAAGCAGCCGTCCTCAACGCGCGTATCCGCAAGCGCTGGCGCACGGGCGCCTTCCCGATCGGGTTGGTCGGCGAGCGGGCCGATCTCACTTACCCTTACGAGTACCTCGGCGCCGGGCCGCAGACGCTCGCGGACGTCGCCTCGGGTGCGCACGAGTTCGGCGCGCGGCTGAGAGGGGCCGATCGACCGCTCGTGATCGTCGGGATGGCGGCGCTGGCGCGGCCGGACGGCGCGGCCATTGCCGCGCTCGCGGCGCGCGCCGCCCAAGGCAGCGGCAAGGAAGCCGCTTGGAACGGCTATTCGGTCCTGCATACCGCGGCGGCGCGGGTGGGCGCGCTCGACCTCGGGTTCGTGCCCGGTGCGGAAGGCCGCAACGCCGCCGCGATGGCAGCGCCCGGGGCGCTGGATCTTGTATTCCTGCTCGGTGCCGATGAGATCGACATCGCGCCCGGGGCGTTCGTGGTCTACATCGGCACCCACGGGGATGCCGGCGCGCATCGCGCCGATGTCATCCTTCCCGGCGCGGCTTATCCGGAAAAATCCGGCGTCTACGTCAACACCGAAGGCCGCGTGCAGATGGCTGGGCGCGCCTCGTTCCCACCGGGCGAGGCACGCGAGGACTGGGCCATTCTGCGCGCGCTCTCGGACGTGCTCGGCCGCAAGCTTGCCTACGACTCGCTTGCGCAGCTACGTCAGGCGCTGCTCAAGGCGCATCCGCATCTGCAGCGTGTCGGTCAGCTTGCACCGACCGAGCGGGCGGATGTCGCGGCGCTTGCCGCGCGCGGCGGCGCCTTCGAGAAGATCGCGTTCGGCCGCGCCCTCGACGATTTCTATCTCACCAATCCCGTTGCGCGCGCCTCCGCTACCATGGCGGAGTGCTCGGTCATCGCCGAGCGCCGGGGCGCGCTCACTGCGGCGGAATAGCCGACATGACCGAAATCTGGACCAATTACATCTGGCCGCTGATCATCATTCTCGCGCAGAGCGTGCTTCTGCTGGTCGTTCTCCTCATCATCACGGCGTATATACTTTACGCCGATCGCAAGATCTGGGCGGCGGTGCAGATCAGGCGCGGCCCCAACGTGGTCGGACCCTGGGGTTTGCTGCAATCGTTCGCCGATCTCCTCAAATTCGTCGTCAAGGAACCGATCATCCCGGCCGGCGCCAACAAGGGTGTGTTTCTGCTCGCACCGCTCGTCACTGCCGTGCTCGCTTTGTCCGCCTGGGCAGTCATTCCGGTCAACGCCGAATGGGCGATCGCCGATCTCAACGTCGGCGTGCTCTACATCTTCGCCATCTCCTCGCTCATGGTTTACGGAGTGATCATGGCGGGGTGGTCATCGAACTCCAAATATCCATTCCTCGCCGCGTTGCGCTCGGCGGCGCAGATGGTGTCCTACGAGGTGTCCATCGGGTTCGTGATCATCACCGTTCTGCTTTGCGCGGGCTCGCTCAACCTCTCGGCCATCGTCGAGGCGCAGGCGGGCAGGTGGGGGCTGTTCAATTGGTTCTGGCTGCCGCTGCTGCCCATGTTCGTGGTCTTCTTCGTGTCGGCGCTGGCCGAGACCAACCGCCCACCGTTCGACCTGGTGGAGGCCGAATCCGAATTGGTTGCTGGCTATGCGGTGGAGTATTCCGCGACGCCGTTCCTGCTGTTCTTTCTCGGCGAGTACATCGCGATTCTCACGATGTGCGCCATGGCGACGATCCTGTTCCTGGGCGGCTGGTTGCCGCCGTTTCCGGTGGCGCCCTTCACCTGGATTCCAGGCGTGATCTGGTTCACGCTCAAGTGCCTGTTCATGTTTTTCCTTTTTGCCATGGTCAAGGCGGTCGTGCCGCGCTACCGCTACGACCAACTCATGCGGCTGGGCTGGAAAGTCTTTCTGCCGCTTTCGCTCGCGATGGTGGCGATCGTCGCCGGCGTCTTGCAATACGGCGGGCTGCTCGCGAAATGACGGAGCAACGGCATGATCAATTTGTCGCTTGCCGGGCTCCTCGGTGCCGTCATCGGCACGGTCGTTGCGGCGCTGGTTTACGTTCCGCTTGTGGACTTCGTGGAGCGCGGTCTGCGCTCACGCGCGGACTGCGGCGCCGAAGGCGACACCCTCGAGCAGGAAATATCGCTGCTGCGCCGCGCGGTGTTGGCGGCCGATATCATCGTGTTGGCGGGCATCGGCTACTGGCTCGGCGGAATGGTGGGGGACTGAGCGGCGTGCCGCGGTGGAACGCGATGCCGGAAAGGACTGCCCGATGAAATTGGACCAGGCCGCTCGCGCGCTGTTTCTCAAGGAATTCGCCTCGGCGTTCGTGCTCGCAATGCGTTACTTCTTCAAGCCCAAGCCCACGCTCAACTATCCGTTCGAGAAGGGACAGCTCTCGCCGCGCTTTCGCGGCGAGCACGCGCTGCGCCGCTATCCCAACGGCGAGGAGCGTTGCATCGCCTGCAAACTGTGCGAGGCGATCTGTCCGGCGCAAGCCATCACCATCGAGGCGGGACCCCGGCGCAACGACGGCACGCGCCGCACCACCCGCTACGACATCGACATGGTCAAATGCATCTATTGCGGACTTTGCCAGGAGGCCTGCCCGGTCGACGCCATCGTCGAGGGGCCGAATTTCGAATTCGCGACCGAGACGCGGGAGGAACTCTACTTCGACAAGGAGCGGCTGCTTGCCAACGGCGATCGTTGGGAGCGCGAGATCGCCCAGAACATCGCGCTGGACGCGCCGTACCGGTGAGGCTGCGGAATGATCCCCGCGCTCTTCTTCTACTTGTTCGCCGGCGTGTGCATCGCCGCCGCGGTCATGGTGGTTGCCTCGAGGAATCCCGTACATTCGGTGCTGTTTCTCATTCTTGCTTTCGTCAACGCCGCCGCGCTGTTCATCCTGCTGGGCGCGGAGTTCCTGGCGATGATCCTCATCATCGTCTATGTCGGCGCGGTCCTGGTGTTGTTTCTGTTCGTGGTGATGATGCTGGACGTCGATTTTTCCGAGCTTCGCCAAGGTTTCCTCCAGTATTTGCCGATCGGTGCCTTGCTCGGCGCCATTCTTCTGATCGAGCTTGTGCTCGTCCTCGCCGGCTGGACAGTCGGTCCCAGCGTGCGGCAGACGATCGCGGCACCAATTCCGTCCCCTGCAAGCGTGCTCAACGCGGAAGCGCTCGGTCACGTGCTCTACACGCGCTACGTCTATTTCTTCCAGGCGGCGGGCGTCGTGCTGTTGGTTGCCATGATCGGAGCTATCGTGTTGACGCTGCGGCACAAGCCTTACGTCAAACGGCAGAGCATTGCCGAGCAGATCGCGCGCACCAAGGCGAGCGCCATCGAGATCGTCAAAGTCCGGCCGGGCCAAGGGCTCTAGAGAAACCCGAAGGAAACGAAATGACCATCGGCCTCGGCCACTATCTCACGGTCGCCGCGATCCTGTTCACGATCGGCATCTTCGGCATTTTCCTCAACCGCAAGAACGTGATCATCATCCTGATGTCGATCGAAGTGATCCTGCTCGCGGTCAACATCAATCTGGTCGCTTTTTCCGCCTTCCTCGGCGATCTCGTCGGCCAAGTCTATGCCTTGCTGGTCCTCACCGTTGCGGCGGCGGAGGCGGCGATCGGGCTCGCCATTCTGGTCGCCTACTACCGCAACCGCGGCTCGATCGCGGTCGAGGACATCAACCTGATGAAGGGCTGAAGGCGGAATGTATTACGCGATCGTCTTTCTGCCGCTCCTCGGTGCCGTCATCGCCGCGCTCATCGCGCTTGCCGGCGCGCGCGCCCGTTATCCGGGCGGAGGGCCGGATAGCGGCGTCGAGAACCATGCGCACGGCGCGGTCGACGAGAGCCGTCCGCACGGCGCGCCGGACCCGCAGCGCCCGCATGCCGTCTTCGAAAACTCGCCCACGGAGCCGCAACCGGTCGAACCGCCGGCCGCAGGATCGCGTTCTGCCGAAGTCGTCACCACCGTATTCCTGTTCGCCGCCATGCTGCTGTCGTGGTTGGCCTTCGTTGACGTCGGGTTTGGCCATCACGACGCGCGGGTGACGCTCTTTCCCTGGATCGTCGCCGGCGATCTCAAAATCGACTGGGCACTGCGCGTCGACACGCTCACGGCGGTCATGCTCGTCGTCGTGACCACCATCTCCGCCTTCGTCCACCTCTATTCCATCGGCTACATGGAGGAGGACCCATACCGGCCGCGTTTCTTCTCATATCTGTCGTTGTTCACCTTCGCCATGCTGACGCTGGTGACCGCCGACAACCTCGTGCAACTGTTCTTCGGCTGGGAAGGGGTCGGGCTGATGAGCTATCTGCTCATCGGGTTCTGGTATCACAAGCCGGAAGCGAACGCCGCCGCCATCAAGGCCTTCATCGTCAACCGCGTGGGCGATTTCGGCTTCTCGCTCGGCATATTCGCGACGTTCCTGATGACCGGCGCGATCGATTTGGACACCGTCTTCGCCCAGGCGCCCGCGCTCACCGGCAAGACCATTCACTTCCTGTCGTGGGACGTGGACGCGCTGACGCTGATCTGCTTGCTGCTATTCATGGGTGCCATGGGCAAATCGGCGCAGTTTCTGCTGCACACATGGTTGCCGGACGCGATGGAGGGACCAACCCCGGTATCGGCGCTCATTCATGCCGCCACGATGGTGACGGCTGGCGTGTTCATGGTGGCGAGGCTTTCGCCGCTGTTCGATCTGGCGCCGACCGCCCAAGCCTTCGTCGCCTTCATCGGCGGGACCACCGCCTTCTTCGCCGCGACCATCGCGCTGGTGCAGAACGACATAAAGCGCATCATCGCCTATTCCACCTGCTCGCAGCTCGGCTACATGTTCGCCGCCATGGGCACGGGCGCCTACTCGGTCGGCATGTTCCACTTGTTCACGCATGCCTTCTTCAAAGCGCTGCTGTTCCTCTGTTCCGGCTCGGTGATCATTGCCATGCATCACGAGCAGGACATCCGGCACATGGGCGGTCTCAGGAACAAGCTCCCGGTCACCTATTGGACGATGGTGATCGGCACGCTGGCATTGACCGGATTTCCCCTCACTGCCGGATTCTTCTCCAAGGATGCGATCATCGAGGCCGCCTACGTGAGTAGCAACCCAATGGCGCTCTACGCCTTCGGCACGACCGCCATCGCGGCGGCGCTGACCGCGTTCTATTCCTGGCGGCTGATCTTCCTGACCTTCCACGGCGCTCCGCATGACCAGCACCACTACGACGCCGCGCGCGAAAGCCCGTTGGTGATGGTACTTCCGCTCGTGTTTCTCGCCGCCGGCGCGATCTTCGCCGGCTATCCGTTCCGTGAACTATTCGTAGGTCACGACGTCACGGAGTTCTTCGGCGACTCGCTCAAATTCGCCGCGGGCGGCCATATGTTCGAGGAGATGCACGCCATCCCGCAGATCATCGCGATCACTCCGACGCTGATGATGGCGATTGGCTTCGCCATCGCCTGGGAGTTCTACATTCGCAGGCCGGAGCTGCCGGTCGAGCTCGCCCGACAACAGGAGCCACTCTACAAGTTCCTGCTCAACAAGTGGTATTTCGACGAGATCTACGACTTCCTCATCGTTCGCCCGACGTTGTGGCTCGCTCGCGCCTTGTGGAAGTACGGCGACGGCTGGACCATTGACGGTCTAGGACCCGACGGCGTATCGGCGCGCGTGCTCGACGTGACCCGCGGCGTCGTGCGCCTACAGACGGGATATCTCTATCACTATGCCTTCGCCATGCTGATCGGCGTCGCCGCGCTGATCACCTGGTTCATGTTCGGCGCGCGGGTGGGGTGACCATGAGTTGGCCGATCCTCTCCGTCACCACGTTCCTGCCGCTTGTCGGTGCGCTGTTCATCATGCTGATGCACAGCGACGGCGAGGCGGAGAAACGCAACGCGCGCTGGATCGCGCTGTGGACTACCCTAATCACGTTTGCGATCTCGCTAATCCTGCTCTACCGCTTTGATCCCGCCTCGGCCGAGTTCCAGTTCGTGGAGAAGCGGCCTTGGCTCGCAGGCGCCATCACCTACCACATGGGCGTCGACGGCATCTCGCTGCCGTTCCTCATCCTCACCACCGCGCTGATGCCGGTGTGCATCATCGCCAGTTGGCTGCCGATCCAGCATCGCGTCAAGGAATACATGGCGGCGTTCCTGGTGCTCGAGACGTTGATGGTCGGCACCTTCACGGCGCTCGACCTCGTGCTGTTCTACCTGTTCTTCGAGGGCGGCCTCATCCCGATGTTCCTGATCATCGGCGTGTGGGGCGGTCCCCGCCGCGTCTACGCCAGCTTCAAGTTCTTTCTCTACACGTTCCTCGGTTCCGTGCTGATGCTGCTCGCCATCATGGCGATGTACTGGGACGCGGGGACGACCGAGATCCCCACGCTCCTGCGGCACGGCTTCCCGCGCGGCTTGCAAACCTGGGCTTGGCTGGCGTTTCTCGCCTCTTTCGCGGTGAAACTGCCGATGTGGCCGGTGCACACCTGGCTGCCGGACGCGCACGTCGAGGCGCCGACCGCCGGCTCGGTCATCCTTGCCGCAATTTTGTTGAAGATGGGCGGCTACGGCTTCCTGCGCTTCTCGCTGCCCATGTTTCCGGCCGCCTCGCACGACCTCGCCCCGCTCATCTTCGCGCTATCGGTGGTGGCGGTAATCTACACCTCGCTCGTCGCGCTGGCGCAGGAGGACATGAAGAAGCTCATCGCCTATTCCTCGGTCGGCCACATGGGCTTCGTGACCATGGGCATTTTTGCCGCGACCGTGCAGGGCGTGGCGGGTGGCATCTTTCAGATGATCTCCCACGGCGTCGTCTCCGCGGCTTTGTTCCTGTGTGTAGGCGTCGTCTACGATCGCATGCATACGCGCGAAATCGCCGCCTATGGCGGCCTCGTCAACCGGATGCCGCTCTACGCCGCGGCCTTCATGGTGTTCTCGCTCGCCAACCTGGGGCTGCCCGGCACCACGGGTTTCATCGGGGAATTCCTTACCCTCATCGGCACGTTCCGCATCAATACCTGGGTGGCGGCGCTGGTGACCACCGGAACCATCCTCTCGGCGGCTTACGCGCTGTGGCTCTATCGCAAGGTCATCTTCGGCCCGCTCACCAAGCCGGCTCTGGCCGCGATCAAAGACCTCGACTACCGCGAGATCATCACGCTCGGTCCGCTGGTCGTGTTGACGATTCTGTTCGGCATCTATCCGAAGCCGGTGATCGACCTCTCGGCAGCGTCGGTTGCGCAGCTCCTTGACAATTACGAGCGCGCCATCGGCGCGGCCAAAACCGCCGCGCTATTGGCGCATTGACCACGGCTGCGAACCGGCGATGACCGACGAAATCCCCACGCTGCTCCCCGCCTTGCCGGAAATCGTGCTCGCCGTCGGCGCCATGCTGCTGCTGATGGTCGGCGTGTTCCGCGGCGAGCGGTCGGCCAAAGGCGTCGAGGCGGGGGCGGTGCTGCTATTGCTGCTGGCCGGTCTCGTCGTTGTTTGGCTACCCGCGGGCAAGCTCGTCACCTTCGGCGGCAGTTTCGTGGTGGACGGTTTCGCCCGGTTTCTCAAGCTTCTGGCGCTCGCCGGGTCGGCGGTGGCGATCGTGATGTCGTCGAATTACCTCGCCGTCGAGAAGCGCGGGAGCTTCGAATATTCGATCCTGATTCTGCTCTCGAGCACCGGCATGATGATGCTCATCTCCGCCGCCGACCTGATCGCGCTTTATCTCGGCCTCGAATTGATGAGCCTTGCGCTTTATGTGGTCGCCGCGATCGATCGCGATTCCGTGCGCTCCACCGAGGCGGGACTGAAGTATTTCGTGCTCGGCGCGCTGTCCTCCGGGATGCTGCTTTACGGGGCCTCGCTGGTCTACGGTTTCACCGGTACGGTGAGTTTTGCCGGTATCGCCAAGGCGGCGAGTGCGGGAGCGAGCGGCGCCGCCAATCTCGGGCTGGTGTTCGGGCTCGTTTTCCTGTTCGCCGGCTTCTGCTTCAAGGTTTCGGCGGTGCCGTTCCACATGTGGACGCCCGACGTGTACGAGGGCGCGCCGACGCCGATCACCGCGTTCTTCGCCGCTGCCCCCAAAGTCGCGGGCATTGCCATGTTCGTGCGCACGACGATCGTGGCCTTTCCCGGTATCTTGGCGCAGTGGCAGCAGATCGTCGTCTTCGTCGCCATCGCCTCGATGGCGCTCGGCGCTTTTGCCGCCATCGGCCAAACGAATATCAAGCGGCTGATGGCGTATTCCTCCATCGGCCACATGGGCTTCGCGCTGGTCGGGCTCGCCGCCGGCACGCCGGAGGGCGTTCACGGCGTGCTGGTCTACATGGCGATCTATGTCGCTATGACGCTCGGAGTCTTCGCCTGCATCCTGTCGATGCGACGCGACGGGCAGATGGTTGAAAACATCGCCGATCTCGCCGGACTGGCCCGCACTAAGCCGACGATGGCATTCTTCTTTGCCATGCTGCTGTTCTCGCTCGCGGGCATTCCGCCCCTGGCAGGCTTTTTCGCCAAGTTCTATGTGTTTCTCGCGGCGATCCAGGCGGGGCTGTTCACGCTTGCCGTAATCGGCGTGATCACCAGCGTCGTGGGTGGCTACTATTATTTGATGATCGTCAAGACGATGTATTTCGACGAACCGGCAAAGCCGTTCGAGCCGATGCCGTACGAGCTCAAGGCCGTGCTCGCGGTCACCGGCCTGTTCAACCTCTTGTTCTTCGTTTATCCGAGCCCGTTGATCCAGGCCGCTGACGCGGCGGCAAAGTCGCTGTTCTGAATGAAGCTCGACGCTGAATGAAACTGGAGCCCAGGGCAACCGCGGCGGGTGTGCGGCTCGTCGTGCACGAGGTGCTCGGCTCGACCAACGCCGAGGCATTGCGTCTGGCGCGTGAAGGCGGCCACGGGCCGCTCTGGGTCACCGCCGAGCGACAGACCGCCGGCCGCGGCCGGCGTGGCCGCGCCTGGATTTCGCCGGCGGGCAATCTCCACGCGACCTTGCTGCTCACCGAGCCGGCGGCAGCGGAGCATTGGCCGCAACTTTCATTCGTCGCTGCGCTCGCTGCCCACGATGCCGTCGTGGAGGCCGCGGCCGACCTCAAGCGGCTGCTGGCGATCAAGTGGCCGAACGATCTTCTGCTCGCGGGCGCGAAGTTGGGCGGCATCCTCATCGAAGCGGAGAGCGGTATAAGCGCGGTTGCGATCGGCATCGGAATCAATTGTGCCTCGCATCCCACAAAGACCGATTTTCCTGCGGCCGATCTCGCCGCCGCCGGTACGCCGATCTCTGCTGCCGCGTTGTTCAGCGCGCTCTCGGTCAAGATGATCGGGCGGCTCGCGCAGTGGAACGCCGGCGAGGGCTTTTCCACCATCCGCGCCGACTGGCTTGCCCGCGCCGCCGGCATCGGGGAGAGCGTGCGCGTGCGGCTTGCCGAGCGCGAGCTCGTCGGCCAGTTCGAGGCGCTCGACGAGGCGGGCGGCCTCGTGCTGCGCTTGCCCAACGGTAACGCCAGGACGATCACCGCGGGCGACGTGTTCATGTCCGCGCCGCCCGGCAAGGTGATTTGATCGGAACGCGCGATGATGCGTCCCCCCGATGAACTCGTATTCGCGCCGCTTGGTGGGGCCGGCGAGATCGGCATGAATCTCGCAATTTACGGCTTTGGCGATGATCAGCGGCGGGAATGGATCGCGGTCGATTTCGGAGTTGCTTTTGCCGACGATGCGCTGCCTGGCATCGACCTCATCATGCCGGACATCCGCTATCTCGTGGAGGAGCGGGGCAATCTTCTCGGCCTCGTGCTTACGCACGCGCACGAGGATCATTACGGCGCCTTGCTCGACTTGTGGCCTCGCCTCAAAGTTCCGGTGTATGCCACGCCGTTTACCGCCGCGCTCATAGAAGCCAAGCGGCAGGGCGAAGTGGGCGCGCCCGATATCCCGGTCAACGTCGTGCCGTTGGGTGGGCGGTTTACACTTGGACCGTTCGACATCGAACTCGTGTCCATGGCCCATTCGATCCCGGAATCAAACGGCCTCATCATCCGCACGCCAGCCGGCGCCGTGCTCCACACTGGCGATTGGAAGATCGACCCGACACCTGTGATCGGACCGCCGACGGACGAGGCCAAGCTGCGTGCGCTCGGCGACGAGGGCTGCCTCGCGCTGATCGGGGACTCGACCAATGCTTTCCGCGAGGGCCGCTCCCCCTCGGAGGCCGACGTTGCCAAGTGTCTCGCCGAACTCATCCGCAACGCTCGGGCGCGGGTCGCGGTCACGACGTTCGCCTCCAACGTGGCGCGGCTGCGTGCGGTGGCGCAGGCCGCCGCCGCGTGTGAGCGTGAGGTCGTCTTGGTTGGCCGTGCCATGGAGCGCATCGCGCAGGTCGCGCGGGAGACCGGTTATCTGGATGGGATCCAGGATTTCCGTTCAATGGAGGTCTACGGTCATCTGCCGCCGGACAAGGTGCTCGCGCTCTGCACTGGCAGTCAGGGCGAGTCGCGCGCGGCGCTCGCCCGCATCGCTCAAGACGATCATCCTGAAGTGGCGTTGTCGCGCGGCGATCGCGTGATCTTCTCTTCGCGTGCAATCCCCGGCAACGAGAAGGCCGTCGCGCGCGTCATCAACGGACTCGTCAGCCAGGGTATCGAAGTCATCACCGACCGCACGCATTTAGTCCACGTCTCCGGGCACCCGCGGGTGAGCGAGCTCAACGACATGATCGGCTGGGTGCGGCCACAGATCCTGATCCCCGTGCATGGCGAGCCACTTCACATGGCCGAGCATGCAGAGGTCGCCCGCCGCGCCGGCGTGGGCAAAGTGGTTCTATGCCGCGATGGGGAACTGGTGCGGCTCGCGCCCGGAGATCCGGGCAAAATCGACGAGGTGCCGGCGGGACGGCTTTACAAAGACGGCTCGCTGATCGTCAGCGCGGAAGAGCGCACCGTCGCCGATCGCCGTCGGCTCGGTTTTGCCGGCATGGTCTCGGTCGCGCTCGCTGTGAACGGGCGCGGCGATTTGATCGGCGACGTGCAAGTGAGGCTGATCGGTGTCCCCGAAGCCGGGACACTGGGGCGTGGCCCGGAGGAACTCACGTATGACGCGGCGGTTGAGGCTTTCGAATCGATGCCGCGCGCTCGCCGGCGCGATCCCGACGCCCTTGCCGAGGCGATACGCGGTGCGGTGCGCGCCGCACTCAGCGCGGTGTGGAACAAGAAACCCACATGTCACGTGCACGTGCTCGAGGCTTGATGGAAAGGTCGCCGGGTGCTGTGCTGTCGTCAGCCGACTTGACCCGGCAATTCATCATGATCGAAAAAGAAAGAAGATGGATGCGCTCGACGCCTAAGCGCGCTTACGCGCGTCTTCGATGCGGAGTCTGGCCGCGCGGGGCGAGGTCAGGCTGGCAATGAAGCGGCCGGCAGGAGATGAGCATGATCGGACGGCTCAATCATGTGGCGATCGCGGTGCGCGACATCGCCAAGGCTGCGGAGGTCTATCGCCGCATCCTGGGTGCCCACGTGTCCGAGGCGGCGCCGCAGCCGGAGCACGGGGTCACGACCGTTTTCATTACCCTGCCCAACACCAAGATCGAACTCATCGCACCGCTCGGGGATGCGTCCCCGATTGCGAAATTCCTCGAGCGCAACCCTGACGGCGGCATTCACCACGTCTGCTACGAAGTCGACGACATCCGTGCGGCGCGGGACAGTCTCCAGGCGCAAGGTGCGAGAGTGCTCGGCGACGGCGAGGCGAAGATGGGCGCCCACGGCAAGCCTGTGCTGTTTCTGCATCCGAAGGACTTTTGCGGCACGCTCGTCGAGCTCGAGCAGGCGTAGCGATTACGACGCTTCATTGCCTGTAATTCTACGCAGCCTGCGCCAGTTTGGCTCCGAGTACGCCCAGCGCACGCCACAACCACCGCCGCTGTCTCAGCTCAGCTGGAACCGTTGTCACGATGTCCCTAGCTACCTCGATCGCGATCTATTTCATCATTTGGTGGGTCGTGCTGTTTGCGGTCCTTCCCTGGGGCGTTCGCAGCCAAGACGAGCAGGGGACGATCACGCCCGGCAGCGATCCCGGCGCGCCTGCGATCCCGAACCTCAAACGCAAGCTCATTTGGACCACCATTGTCGCGGCCGGCGTGTTCGCGATATGGCATGTCGTTTACACCTATCGGCTGATCGCGCTCGATGATCTCGCCGCGCTCCTCGGCGTGCCGCGTTAGCGGCAATCGGAATGAGCTCGCGCTCGTGCGTACCGGCGGCCCGGCATAGCAGCAGCGGCAGGCCAACCAAATCCGACCGTGCGCGCTGGCCCATAAAAAAATCGAGCAGGGCGGACGACCCTGCTCCCAAGACGCTTACGGACGCTACGCTACGCCTCGAAATATTTTGGGCGATCGAGACGGCGGCGGCTTTGCGCCGGCTTGTTCCTCCCAAGACTTGGACCGCGTCGGCCGACAGCGTTGCTCGCCTCTCGGCCTCGCGGGTTAGACGCTATCCCATCTGGGTTGATTTGTCATCAAAGTCAAAACGTCGCGGAAAGCTGTGAAATCCTCTCGCGCAAGTTAGCGGCGGCATGGCCTTAGCGGCACCCGTCAGTCCAATGTAAATCGCGCATGGAAGGCTTTGACAGCTCTTGTCTTTTTGTCCCCGTTCCGGTTTCACTCGGCGCATCCCAGCGCCCGTGAGTCCTGACCCCCATGCGCCTTTCCCACTACCTCCTGCCGATCCTTCGCGAGACTCCCAAGGAGGCCGAGGTCGTCTCCCACAGGCTGATGTTGAGGGCGGGGCTGATCCGCCAGGAAGCCGCCGGCATTTACGCCTGGCTGCCACTCGGCTTTCGGGTGCTCAAGAAGATCGAGCAGATCGTGCGCGAGGAGCAGGATCGCGCGGGGGCTATCGAACTCTTGATGCCCACCTTGCAGCTCGCCGACCTTTGGCGCGAGAGCGGGCGTTATGACGCCTACGGCCCGGAAATGTTGCGCATCAAAGACCGGCATGAGCGCGACATGCTTTACGGACCGACCAACGAGGACATGATCACCGAGATTTTCCGCGCCTACATCCGGTCCTATCGCGAATTGCCGAAAATCCTTTATCACATTCAATGGAAATTCCGCGACGAGCAGCGCCCCCGCTTCGGCGTGATGCGTGGGCGCGAATTCTTGATGAAGGATGCCTATTCGTTCGATATTGATGAAGCGGCGGCACGGTTGTCCTACAACAAGATGTTCGTCGCGTATCTGCGCACCTTTGCGCGCATGGGGCTCAAAGCCATTCCGATGGCGGCGGAAACGGGGCCCATCGGCGGCGACCTCTCGCACGAGTTCATCATCCTCGCGGAGACCGGGGAGTCCGGCGTTTTCTGCAACAGCGATGTGCTCGGATTGCCTATTCCCGGCGAGGACATCGATTACGAGGCCGATCTGATGCCCCACATCCGCCCCTGGACCAACCTCTATGCTGCCACCGAGGACGTGCACGATCCCATGCGTTTCGAGCGCGATGTTCCGGCCGACAAGCGCTTGCACACCCGCGGCATCGAGGTCGGCCAGATCTTTTACTTCGGCACCAAGTACTCCGAGCCGATGAAGGCGGTCGTGGCGGGTGCCGATGGGGTCGAGCGGCCGGTCCATGGCGGCTCTTATGGCGTGGGCGTGTCGCGCCTCGTCGGCGCGATCGTTGAAGCGTTCCACGACGAGGCGGGCATCAAGTGGCCGGAGGCCGTCGCGCCGTTCAAAGTTGCGCTCCTCAACCTCAAGCAAGGCGGGACGGACACCGATGCCGCCTGTGAGCGACTTTACCGCGCGTTGAGCGCCGAAGGCATCGACGTGCTCTACGACGATCTCGACCAGCGGCCGGGCGCGAAATTCGCCACCGCCGACCTCATCGGCATTCCCTGGCAGGTCCTGGTCGGGCCGAAGGGCCTTGCGGAGGGCAAGGTCGAGGTCAAAAAACGCGCCGATGGCAGCCGCGAACTGATGACGGAGGCCGATGTGCGCAAGCGGCTGGCGGGATGAACCCTGCGCATTGCGAGGAGAGGTTCGGAACGGCCTGCCGGAACTTCTCACGAATGCCCTTCATGCCCCTCTGCGAAGGGCCTGAAACGGCCAGAATCGTGTGAAATCGGGGACGGGGACTAGACCGATGCACGAGCCGATCCGCACCCGCCCGTTCGCGCCGTTCGAATGGATGCTGTCGCTGCGCTATTTGCGCGCACGGCGGCAGGAAGGTTTCATCTCGGTGAATGCCGGGTTCTCCTTTCTCGGCATCATGCTCGGCGTCGCCACTCTCATCATCGTCATGGCCGTGATGAATGGCTTTCGCAAGGAACTGCTGGATAAGATTTTGGGCATCAATGGCCACCTCCTGATCCAGCCCCTGGAGCAGCCGCTGACGGACTGGGAGGCGGTGTCCGAGCGCATCTCCAAGGTTCCCGGGGTAATTCTTGCTGCGCCGGTGGTGGAGGGCCAGGCGCTCGCATCCTCGCCGTTCAATGCCTCGGGTGTGCTGGTGCGCGGCGTGCGTGGCGCTGATCTCGCCAAGCTGCCTTCCGTTGCCAACAATATCCGCCAGGGCACGCTCGAAGGCTTCGACGAAGGGCAGGCGGTGGCCATCGGCCGCAGGTTGGCCGATCAACTGTCGCTGCGGGCGGGCGATAGCGTGACCCTGGTCGCCCCGCGCGGGGCGATAACGCCGATGGGCACCACGCCGCGGATTAAATCCTATCGGATCGCCGCCGTGTTCGAGGTCGGCATGTCGGAATACGATTCCGCCTTCGTGTTCATGCCGCTCCCCGAAGCGCAGGCCTATTTCAATCGCGCCGGCGACGTCACCGCCATCGAGGTCTATGTCGACAATCCCGATCAGGTCGATTATCAGCGCCGGCTCATCACCGAGGCGGCCGGACGGCCCATATTCCTGATCGACTGGCGCCAACGCAACGCTACTTTCTTCAATGCGCTGCAAGTCGAGCGCAACGTGATGTTCCTCATCTTGACCATCATCGTGATCGTCGCGGCATTCAACATCACGTCCGGGCTGATCATGCTGGTGAAGGACAAGGGGCGCGACATCGGCATTCTGCGCACCATGGGGGTGACCCAGGGCGGCATCCTGCGCATCTTCATGGTCACCGGTGCCTCGGTCGGCGTGGTCGGCACTCTCGTCGGCTTCCTGTTGGCGCTGGTGGTCTGCCTCAACATCGAATCGATCCGCCGCTTCCTGTCGTGGCTGACGAATACCGAATTGTTCTCGCCCGAGCTCTATTTCCTCTCGAAACTGCCCGCCGATCTCGATGGCGGCGAAACCACGGCGGTGGTGGTGATGGCGCTCACGCTGTCGCTGCTGGCGACGCTCTATCCGGCTTGGCGCGCGGCGCGCCTCGATCCGGTCGAGGCGCTACGCTATGAGTGAGACGATCGGCGCGGCGAGGAGGCCGCAGATCAGCGCGCGCGCGGCCGAGCAGCCGCCGATCCTGTTCCTGCATGAGATCGATCGCCATTACCGCCAAGGCGACGTCACGCTGGATATCCTCAAGGGCGCCGAGCTTGCCGTCTGGCCGGGCCAGTCGGTTGCGCTCATTGCCCCTTCCGGCGCCGGCAAGTCCACGCTCTTGCACATCGCCGGCCTGCTCGAGCATCCGGACGCCGGGGAAGTCTATATCGACCAGATCGCGACCTCGGAGCTCTCAGACGCCGAGCGTACGCGCATCCGCCGGGTGGAGATAGGCTTCGTCTACCAGTTCCATCACTTGCTGATGGAGTTTTCCGCGATCGAGAACGTGATCATGCCGCAGATGATCCGCGGCCTTTCGCGCCAGGAAGCAACGCGGCGCGCGAGCGACCTGCTCGACTATCTCGGATTGAAGGAGCGCCTCACGCACCGCCCGGCGGAGCTTTCCGGCGGCGAACAGCAGCGCGTCGCGATCGCGCGCGCGGTCGCCAACGCGCCGCGTGTTCTGCTCGCCGATGAGCCGACGGGGAACCTCGACCCGCGTACCTCCGAGCACGTGTTCTCCGCGCTGACCCAGCTGGTCCAGGCCTCCGGCCTCGCGGTCGTTGTCGCCACCCACAACATGGACATCGCTGCGCGCATGGATCGGCGTGTCACTCTCAAGGACGGACTGGTGGTGGAACTGGGCTGATTGACCGCAAAGGGGTCTCTCGCCCTCATGGCAAAGGACCACTGACTACACGCTAGAGTTGCATTTTTTTCCAAAAGACCAGGCGGAAACAGGCGGTCCTGCCGATCCGGGGGCGTTGTTTCACGACCGGTAGACGGCAACACTAACTTCGCCTTGACACCAGAACATAGCATGAACTATGTTCACTCCTTGTTCCATAGTTCAGGAGTAGGTGTTATGGTTCGTGCTGTCGTTGAGGACGCCGCGACGTTGGCCTCGCTGGCGCTTTTCTTGGGCATGGTCGCGATCTGGGCGCAAGTGATTGCGACCCTTTAAGCGATTGCGGCGCTTTGCGTCATCGCGCCGCGGCCTGCCTCGTCGGCTGCGCCCCACGCGCGAGATGTTGGGGACAAGCGGCCTGCGCAAAGCTTCTCCACGATAGACAGCGCCTGCACGCGCCCTCAGATTCCCAACGCGTCGAGAATCGCCCGAGGGTTTGATGCCCGGCTTCGTCCATTTGCACGTACATTCGTCCTATTCGCTACTTGAAGGCGCCTTGACGATTGCGCGGCTGTGCGAGCTCGCCAAGGCGGACCGTCAACCCGCGCTGGCACTCACCGACACCGACAACATGTTCGGAGCGCTTGAGTTCTCCGACAAAATGGCGGGGGCGGGGGTCCAGCCGATCATCGGATGTGCGCTGGCGGTCGACTTCGGCGATCAGGAAGCCCTCCCGCGCGCGGGAGGAACTGCGCAATTCGATCGCCCCCGCATCGTGCTGCTCGCCGCGCGCGAGAGCGGTTATCGCAGTCTCATGCGGCTTGCGTCTCGCGCCTTCCTCGAGACCGCGCCGAACGAGCCCCCGCATCTGCGGCTTGCCTGGCTCGCCGGCGAGACCGAAGGGTTGATCGCGCTGACCGGCGGGCCCGGCGGGCCGCTCGATGCGGCGATCGCCGCCAGCCAGGGTCACCTGGCGCAGGGCCGTTGCGAGGTGCTCGAACGGCTATTCCGCGATAGACTTTATATCGAGCTGCAGCGCCATGGCCGTAGCGCCGAACGCAAAATCGAGCCGGCCCTCATCGCGCTCGCCTATGAACGCGGGATTCCCCTCGTCGCCGCCAACGAGCCGCTGTTTGCGGCGCAGGATGACTACGAGGCCCACGACGCACTGATCTGCATCGCCGAAGGGCGCCTGGTGGCCGAAACCGACCGGCGACAGTTCACGCCCGAGCACCGATTCAAGACGCGCGCGGAAATGGCGGCGCTCTTTTCCGATCTGCCCGAAGCGGTCGCCTCTACGGTCGAAATCGCACGGCGCTGCGCGTTCCGGCCGCGGGTGCAAGCGCCGATCCTGCCGCGCTTCTCGATCGGCGCGGACGGCGCCGCAGCCGACGAGGCGGCGGAATTGCGCAGGCGTGCCGAGACCGGCCTCGAACGCCGCATGCGGCTGCACGGCATCGCCCCCAGCCATAGCGTCGAGGAATACCGCGAGCGCCTGGCTTTCGAGCTGAACGTCATCGAAGGCATGAAGTACCCGGGCTATTTCCTCATCGTCTCCGACTTCATCCAATGGGCGAAGGCCCAGAGCATTCCGGTGGGGCCGGGTCGCGGCTCAGGTGCAGGCTCGCTCGTCTCTTACGCGCTCACCATCACCGATCTCGATCCCATTCGGTTCGGGCTGCTGTTCGAGCGTTTCCTCAATCCCGAACGCGTGTCGATGCCGGATTTCGACATCGACTTCTGCCAGGATCGGCGCGACGAGGTCATCAGCTATGTGCAGGAGCGCTACGGGCGCGACCGCGTGGCGCAGATCATCACCTTCGGCACCTTGCAAGCGCGCGGCGTGCTGCGCGACGTCGGCCGCGTGCTGCAGATGCCGTACGGGCAGGTCGACAAGTTCTGCAAACTCGTGCCGCAGAACCCGCTCAACCCGGTCACGCTGAGGCGGGCGATCGACGACGAGCCGCGCCTGCAGGCGGCCCGCGACGGCGATCCCTTGGTCGCGCGCGCCTTCGATATCGCGCAAAAGCTCGAAGGACTGCACCGACACGCCTCCACCCATGCCGCCGGCATCGTCATCGGGGAACGACCGCTCACTGAGATGGTGCCGCTTTATCGTGATCCCAAGTCCAACATGCCGGTGACCCAATTCAACATGAAATGGGTCGAGCAGGCGGGCCTGGTAAAGTTCGACTTTCTCGGCCTCAAGACGCTTACGGTATTAGAAAAGGCGGCAACGCTCCTGCGCAAGCGCGGTGTCGAGATCGACCTGGCCGGGATCCCGCTCGATGACGAAAAGACCTACGCCATGCTCGCGCGCGCCGAGGCGGTGGGCATCTTCCAGTTGGAAAGCCAGGGCATGCGCCGTGCGCTGCTCGACATGCGGCCGGACCGCTTCGAGGACATCATCGCGCTGGTCGCGCTCTATCGGCCGGGCCCCATGGCCAACATCCCGACCTACTGCGCGCGCAAGCATCGCATGGAAGAGCCCGACTACATCCATCCCAAGCTCGAGCCGGTCTTACGCGAGACCTTTGGCGTCATCGTCTACCAGGAGCAGGTGATGCAGGCGGCGCAAATCCTCGCCGGCTATTCGCTCGGCGAAGCCGACCTGCTGCGGCGCGCCATGGGCAAGAAGATCCGCAGTGAAATGCAAAAGCAGCGCAGCCGTTTCGTATCCGGCTGCGTCGAGCGCGCCATGGAACAGGGTCAAGCCGAGGCTATTTTTGAATTGCTCGCGCGTTTTGCTGATTACGGCTTCAACAAAAGTCACGCCGCCGCTTACGCATTGGTCGCGTACCAGACCGCTTTCATGAAGGCGAATTACCCGGTCGAGTTTCTCGCCGCGTCCATGACGCTCGACATGGGCAATACCGACAAGCTTTCGGAGTTTCGCGCCGAGGCCGAGCGGCTGGGCGTGAAGGTCGAGCCGCCGTCGGTCAATCGCTCCGGCGTCGATTTCGAGGTGGAGGGTTCGACCATCCACTACGCGCTCGCCGCGCTCAAAGGTGTCGGCCGCCAGGCGGTCGAGGCCATCGTCGACGCCCGCGGCGAGCGGCCATTTGTCGATTTGTCCGATTTCTCGGCGCGCATCAATCCGCACGCGGTCAACAAACGGGTGCTGGAAAGTCTTGCCGCTGCCGGCGCGTTGGATGCCCTCGATGCAAATCGTGCCCGCGCCTTCGCCGCCGTCGATGCGATGCTTGCGAGCGCGCAGCGCGCCCATGACGATCTTTCGGTCGGCCAATCGGAGCTGTTCGGCGGCGGCGCCGCGCGCCCCCCGCTTGCGATCGCTCAAATCGAACCATGGCTGCCCGCGGAGCGCCTGCAAAAGGAATTCGGCGCGATCGGTTTCTTTCTCTCCGGCCATCCACTGGACGACTATGCCGCCGTTCTCAAACGCATGCGGGTGCAGTCCTGGGCCGAGTTTGCGCGCGCAGTGCGCGCGGGCGGCAGCGCCGGCAGGGTCGCCGGTACCGTCGTGGCGCGCACCGAGCGGCGCACGCGCACCGGCAGCAAGATGGGCATCATCGAGCTCTCGGATCCGAGCGGGCACTACGAGGCGGTCGTATTCTCGGAAGGGTTGGCGCAATTCCGCGACTTGCTCGAGCCCGGCGCGGCGGTGTTGCTGATGCTTTCGGCTGAACTGCAGGGGGACGACGTGCGCGCGCGCATCCAGATGGTCGAGCCGCTCGACCAGGCGGCGGCGAAGCTGGCCAAAGGCTTGCGCGTTTTCCTGCGCGACGAGGCGCCGATCGAGAGCGTCGCCAAACGACTCGAGGGCCCGGCCCGTGCGGCGAGCGACAACGGCGAGGTGGCGCTGGTACTCATGCTGGGCGAGGGGACCGAGGTCGAGGTGAAGCTTCCCGGCCGCTTCAAAGTGTCGCCCCAGATCGCCGGCGCCATCAAGGCGGTGCCGGGTGTGATCGCCGTCGAGGCGCTATAATCGTTGCGCGGGCGTCCTGGTCGATCCTTGCGCCCACCAATTCATCCCTATATAAGCCCCGTCATCTCACACGCGGACCTTGGCGTCACAGCCGTCCGGTGGCTCGTCCGACCGCAACGGGAGGATGAGCTCACGGGTCCGCGGCGGCTCAACCGGAGAATAGACCATGTCGCTTCCTGACTTTTCCATGCGCCAGCTGTTGGAGGCTGGCGTTCATTTCGGCCATCAGGCTCACCGCTGGAATCCGAAGATGTCCGAATACATCTTCGGTACCCGCAACAACATCCACATCATCGATCTCGCCCAATCCGTTCCGATGCTGCACCGCGCGCTGCAGGCGGTGAGTGACACGGTCGCCAATGGCGGGCGTATCCTCTTCGTCGGCACCAAGCGACAAGCGCAGGATGCCATTGCCGAGGCGGCCAAGAAGTCGGCACAGTATTATGTCAATTCGCGCTGGCTCGGCGGCACGCTCACCAACTGGAAGACCATCTCCCAATCGATCTCGCGGCTGCGCAAGCTCGAGGAGATGCTGTCTTCGGGCGAGGCCACGGGCTACACCAAAAAAGAGCGGCTTACCCTGCAGCGCGAGCGCGACAAGCTTGACCGCGCGCTCGGCGGCATCAAGGACATGGGCGGCCTTCCCGACCTCCTGTTCGTGATCGACACCAATAAGGAGGACATCGCCATCAAGGAAGCGCGCCGTCTCGGCCTGCCGGTCGCGGCCGTGGTTGACACCAACTGCGATCCCGACGGCATCACCTATATTGTGCCGGGAAATGACGACGCGAGCCGTGCCATTACGCTTTACTGCGATCTCGCGGCGAAGGCCGCAATCGACGGTATTTCGCGCGGGCAGGGCGAGCTCGGAGTGGATACTGGCGCCGCGGCCGAACCGATCGTGGAAGAACTGCCGGCTGCCACCGAGGCGCCCGGTTACGAGGTGCTTTCCGGGCCGCGTGGCGTCGCCGATGATCTTACGACCCTTCACCATGTCTCGCCCACGATCGAAAAGAAGCTCAACGATCTCGGGATTTTCCATTACTGGCAGATTGCCGGGTTGAATCCCGAGGCCGCACACAAGATCGGTGAGGAAGTCGGATTGCCCGGCCGAGTGGAAGCTTGGATCGCGCAGTCGAAAGAGCTGACCGCAGAGTAGCGCGCTCGGATTTGGGAAGGCAGCGGCGTTGTGCCCTCGCGCGCCTCGCCGCGCCCCTTGTGGTGACGGGCTGGCACAGCACAGAGGAATCGTAGGCATGGCCAATATCACGGCGCAAATGGTCAAGGAGCTACGCGAACGCACGGGCGCACCCATGATGGACTGCAAGGCGGCGCTCCAGGAAACCGGCGGCGCGATGGAACAGGCCGTCGATTTGCTGCGCAAGCGCGGGCTCGCAAAGGCCGCCAAGAAGGCCGGCCGAATTGCGGCCGAAGGCCTGATCGGCGTGGCCGTGGAGGACTCCAAAGGCGTCGTTGTCGAGGTCAATTCTGAAACCGATTTCGTCGCACGCAACGATTTGTTTCAGGGCCTGGTGAAGATGATTGCCAATGTTGCGCTAACGGTCGGCTCTGACGTGGAGAAGATCAAGGCGGCGAAAGTCGGCGACATCACCTTGACCGAAGGAATTGCCGAGACCATCGCCAAGATCGGTGAGAACATGTCGTTGCGGCGCGCGTCGTCGTTGTCGGTTGGCGAAGGGATCATCGGCAGCTACGTCCACAATTCCGTTGACCAAGGACTTGGAAAGATCGGCGTCATCGTGGCGCTGGAGTCGAGCAGCAGGAGCGATGAACTCAAGCGTCTCGGCCGCATGCTGGCGATGCACGTCGCCGCCTCCAACCCGCAGGCGATCGATCCTTCGGGTCTCGACCCGGATCTGGTCCGGCGCGAGAAAGAGGTGCTTGCGGACAAGTACAAGGCGCAGGGAAAGCCTGCGAATGTCATCGATAAGATCGTCGAGTCGGGCCTCAAGACCTTCTACAAAGAGGTCTGCCTCCTCGAGCAAGCTTACATCCACGATCCGGACAAGAGCGTTTCGCAGGCTATCAAAGAGAGCGAGGGAAAGGCGGCCGCCCCGATCAAGGTCACGGGCTTTGTGCGCTATGCGCTCGGCGAAGGTATCGACCGGCCAGGCAGCGATTTTGGCGGTGAGGTCGCTTCGCTCCTCAAACCGAACTGAACGTCAGGCGAAGCGATCACCGCGCCGCCCGTCTGCCGGCGGTAAATCGCGGGAGTTGCCATGACTAAACCCGTCTACCGGCGCGTCGTGGTGAAAGTCTCCGGCGAGGCGCTCATGGGGCCCGACCGGTTCGGCATCCACCAGCCGACGCTGGAGCGTATCGCGGCTGATCTCTTGGCCGCGCGAGCGCACGGCGTGGCGATGGCGGTGGTGGTGGGCGGAGGTAATATCTTTCGCGGCGTGCACGTGTCGGCGAAAGGAACCCCCCGCGTCACCGGCGACATGATGGGAATGCTCGCGACCGTGATGAATGCACTCGCGCTCGAGAGCGCCATGGAAGGGGCGGGATTGCCGGCGCGCACCATGTCGGCGTTGAGCATGCCGCAGGTTTGCGAGACATACGAGCGGCGCCGCGCGTTGCGCCACATCGAGCAGGGAAGGGTGGTGCTGCTGGCGGGAGGAACCGGCAATCCGTTCTTCACGACCGACACCACCGCCGTGCTGCGCGCGGCGGAGCTCGGCGCGGAAGCCGTGCTCAAGGCCACCGACGTAAACGGCGTCTACAGCGCCGATCCGAAGCAGGACAGCGGTGCCGAGCGCTACGATCGCCTGACACACCAGGAGGCGCTCGAGCGCAATCTGAAAGTAATGGATAGCACCGCCTTCGCGCTTGCTCGGGAGAACCGGATGCCTATCATCGTGTTTTCGATCCGCGAAAAAGGAGCGATCGCTGCGGTGCTGCGCGGGGAAGGGCGCTCCACCATCGTCGGCAATTGACCCGGTGCCGGCGCACACGCGGCGGATCGACCAATGTTCGAGGGACGCCATGGCAAACGCCACGCACGACATTAACGAGCTCAAACGCCGCATGCAGGGTGCAATCCAGCTGCTCAAGCAGGAGCTGGGCGGACTGCGCACCGGCCGCGCCTCGGCGAGCCTGCTTGAACCCGTACAGGTCGAGGCCTATGGCACTCACATGCCGCTCAATCAGGTCGCTACCGTGAGCGTGCCCGAGCCTCGGCTCATTTCCGTCCAGGTGTGGGACAAGTCGATGGTCCATGCGGTGGAAAAGGCCATCGCCGGCTCCAACCTCGGGCTCAGTCCCTCGACCGAAGGCCAGGTGCTGCGACTGCGTATCCCTGAACTCAACGAGGAGCGGCGCAAGGAGCTGGTCAAGGTTGCGCACAAATACGCCGAGGCGGCGCGAGTCGCCGTGCGACACGTCCGGCGCGACGGGCTTGACGTGCTCAAGAGGCTCGAAAAGGATCACAAGATCAGCGAAGACGACGGCAAGCGCTCGTCCGAGCAGGTGCAGAAAACGACGGATGACGCCATCGCCGAGGTCGACCGGATGTTGGCGAACAAGGAAAAGGAAATCCTCACGGTGTGAGGTTCAAGCGGATGTCGAAAAGCGCGCCGCTGCGCCCTGCCGAGATCGGCGATTTCGCCGTACCACGGCACGTTGCCATCATCATGGACGGCAATGGACGCTGGGCGGCCGCGCGCGGACTGCCGCGCGGGGAAGGGCATCGACGCGGGGTCGAAGCTTTGCGCCGCACTGTGCGTGCCGCCGGCGATCTCGGAATAGGCTTTCTCACCATTTTTTCCTTCAGCGCCGAGAATTGGTCGCGCCCGCCCGCAGAAATTCTCGAGCTGATGGGCTTGTTGCGTCGCTTCATTCGTCGCGATCTCGCCGATCTGCATCGTCGCGGCGTACGCGTGCGCGTCATCGGCGAACGAGAGGATCTCGATCCGGACATCCGGCGGCTGCTCGACGAAGCCGAGGAGCTGACCAAGGATAACAGCAGGCTGGTTTTGGTCGTTGCCTTCAATTACGGGGCCCGGCAGGAGATTGCGCGGGCGGCCCGCCGCATGGCGGCTCAGGTCGCGGCGGGGAATTTGGCGCTCAATGCGGTGACGGCCGACAAGCTCGCGGGCTATCTCGACGCGCCCGACGTGCCGGACCCCGATCTCATTATCCGCACCAGCGGCGAGCAACGGCTTTCCAATTTCCTCCTGTGGCAAGCGGCCTATAGCGAGCTCGTGTTCGTGCCGGCCTATTGGCCGGATTTCGACCGCACGGCACTCGAGGACGCGATCATCGAGTATCGCCGGCGCGAACGCCGCTTCGGTGGTCTCGTCGCTCAGACCGGATCCTAGTCCGTGGCGGAGGCGGACGACCCATTGCGCGTCAGCTTGCTTCGCGGCAGTGAGCTGGCGCTGCGGATGTGCTCGGCGTTGGTGCTCGTGCCGCTCGCGATCGGAACTGCCTATCTCGGCGGCTGGCCTTTCGCCGTGTTTTGGGGTGCGGCCGCTATTGGCATACTGTGGGAATGGAGCTCAATGGTCGCGCGAAACGAGCAGGTCTCGGTGCTGCTGGCTGGCGGTGCGTCCCTCGCGCTTGGCGTGATCCTCGTCGCCACCGGACATGTTCTTCCGGCGCTCATCGTCGTGGCCATGGGAGCGCTCGGCGCGGCCTCGCTGACGCTCGCCGACCGGCGCATGTGGGTGGCGGGCGCAATCCCCTACGCCGGCGCGCTCGCCATTGCGCCGATCGTCCTTCGCAGCGATGGCGAGCAGGGATTCCTTGCCATCCTATTTCTGTTCGCCATCGTGTGGACGACGGATATCGCCGCCTATTTCGTGGGGCGCGCCCTCGGCGGCCCTAAGCTCGTGCCGCAGGTCAGCCCGAACAAGACCTGGGCAGGCGCGATTGGCGGCCTGGTCGCTTCGGGGGTCGCCGCAATCGTTGTCGCGAAAATGGCGGCGCTGACATCATTCTTCGCCCTTGCCATGCTGGCCATCCTATTATCGGCCTTGGCGCAGGCGGGAGACCTCTTCGAATCCTTCCTCAAGCGCCGGTTCAATGCCAAGGATTCGAGTCATCTCATTCCCGGACACGGCGGGCTGATGGACCGTCTCGACGGCTTCGTGACCGCCAGCGTCGTGGCGGCGATCATCGGACTGGCGCGCGGCGGCTTCGAAGCCCCGGGCCGCGGCCTATTGGTATGGTGAGTTATGAAGAGAGATATCCTGCGCGCTGCGGTCAATCGAGCGCCGGCGGAGCGCACGGTAACGCTCCTTGGCGCCACCGGTTCGGTCGGGGCGAGCACAATCGATCTGCTCAAGCGCCAGCGCGAACGGTTTCGCGTCGAGGCGGTGAGCGCCAACAAGAACGCGGCCGCGCTTGCCGCCGTCGCGCGTGAACTGGGCGCACGTTTCGCCGCGATCGGGGATCCGGCGGCCTATGGGGAGCTCAAGAGCGCGCTCTCCGGAACGGGAATCAAGGCTGCGGCGGGAGAAAGCGGCTTGCTCGAAGCAGCCGAGCGCCCCGCGCAATGGGTGATTGGCGCGATCACCGGCGCCGCCGGGCTCAAACCGACGCTGGCAGCGGCCGAGCGCGGCGCGATCGTCGCCCTCGCCAACAAGGAAACACTGGTCTGCGCGGGGGCGCTGTTCATGCGCCGGGCGGCGGCGGCGGGCGCCACCGTGCTGCCTGTCGATTCGGAGCATAACGCGCTCTTTCAGGCCATGAGCGGAAGCCGGCGCGAGGACGTGCGGCGCGTGATTCTCACCGCCTCCGGCGGCCCATTCCGCACCGCGTCTGCCGAGGCGGTGCAGAGGGCGACCGTGGAGCAGGCGCTCAAGCACCCCAATTGGTCGATGGGGGCGAAGATCACGATTGACTCCGCAACCTTGATGAACAAAGGCCTGGAACTCATTGAGGCGCATCATCTCTTCGCGCTCGCGCCTGAGCAGATCGACGTCCTCGTCCATCCCCAATCCATCATTCACAGCTTGGTTGAGTTTTGCGACGGCTCGCTTATCGCGCAGTTGGGGAGCCCCGACATGCGTATCCCGATCGCGTACTGCCTCGCTTGGCCCGAGCGCATGGCAGGTCCGGCGCCCCGGCTCGACCTGGCACGCGCAGCGACCTTGACCTTCGAGGAGCCAGATCTGGCACGGTTTCCCGCCTTGACCCTGGCCCGGCGCGCGCTGGAGGCGGGTGGGGCGCTGCCCACCATCCTCAATGCCGCTAATGAGGTAGCTGTTGCCGAGTTTCTCGCGCGGCGGCTGAATTTTGCTGGCATACCGGCCTTGGTTGAGGCCACGTTGGAGGCCGCAGTAGCCAAAAATTGGACGGCGGAGCCCGAAAACGTCGACGAAGCACTATCTATTGACCATAATGCGAGATTGTTGGCGCGCGCGCTTTTGCCCGAAATTGCCGCAAAGGCACCCTAGAGCTTGGCGTTCGCCCCACTGGGTCGGGACGGGCGGGGAAAAGGACTCATGACTTTCGATTTTCTGTCTGGAATCAACGCGCTCGGGGGCGGCGTGGTCGGCTACCTCGTGCCATTCCTATTCGTCCTGACGCTGGTGGTGTTCTTCCACGAGCTCGGCCATTTCCTCGTCGCCCGTAGATGCGGGGTCAGGGTGTTGGTTTTCTCGATTGGCTTCGGCCCGGAGCTTTTCGGCTTCAATGACCGCCATGACACCCGCTGGAAAGTCTCTGCTATTCCGCTCGGCGGATATGTAAAATTCTTCGGTGACGAGAACGCCGCGAGCGTTCCCGATCCAGTGGCACTTGCGGCCATGACGGAGGAAGAGCGCCGGCACAGCTTCGTGCATCAGCCGGTCGCGCGGCGGGCAGCAATTGTGGTAGCGGGCCCGCTGGCGAATTTCGTACTTGCCATCGCGATTTTCGCCGCCCTCTTCATGGTCTTTGGCAAACCGAGCACGTCGCCGCGGGTCGACGCGGTGCAGCCTGGCAGCGCGGCGGAAGCCGCCGGATTCAAGCCCGGCGACCTGGTGTTGGCCATCAACGGACGCTCGATCGAGAGCTTCCCCGACATGCAGCAGATCGTGAGCACCAGCGCGGGCGAGACGCTGGAGTTCGAGGTTGACCGCGGCGGCCTCAAGGTCGCGCTCAAGGCCACTCCGACGCTGCGCGAATCCAAGGATCGATTCGGCAATGTGCATCGCATCGGTGTCCTCGGCATTACCCGCTCGTCCTCGCCGGAGGATACTCATTTCCGACCGGTCGGACCCGTCAAAGCGTTTGAGCTCGGGGTACAGAGAACGTGGTTCGTCGTTGAGCGGACGCTGTCGTACATCGGCGGGGTCATCTCGGGTCGCGAGGCGGCGGACCAGCTCGGAGGCCCGATTCGGATCGCTCAGGTCTCCGGGCAAGTGGCCACGGAAGGCCTTCCCTCCTTGTTTAGCCTCGCGGCGGTGCTGTCGGTCTCGATCGGCTTGCTTAATCTGTTCCCGGTCCCACTGCTCGATGGCGGTCATCTCTTGTTCTACGGCATCGAAGCAGCCAGGGGCAGACCGCTGTCGGAGCGCGCCCAGGAGGTGGGGTTCCGCATAGGGCTCGCGATCGTTGTGATGTTGATGATCTTTGCAACCTATAACGATCTCCTTCACCTCGCCGCCCAATGGACGGCGTCGTAGGGAGGCTGCAACTTTTCGGGAGTAAGGGGAGCAAGGGCCAGGGGGAGTATTGGCTGCACAACAGCTAAAGTCTGTACGGGCGTAGAGGCTGGTGCACGGGCGGTCGGGGGGTTACGGACGACCTTTCTCGTGCGGCACCCGAGTTTGCGGTTGCCAGAGGGGAACGACAAAGGGCGTGTGGGGGATGAAACTTCGTAGCTGGCTTGTTCGGGGGCTAGGCATCTTCTGCCTTGTCCTCGCGGGGACCTTATTGAGTGCTGGCGTCGCGCCGTTCACGGCGCGGCTTGCCTATGCTCAGGGGCCCGCCGTCGGCTCGATCATCGTCCAAGGTAATCAGCGGGTCGAGGCCGAGACCATCCGCTCCTATTTCCGGCCGGGACCAGGCGGCCAACTGGACGCCTTCCAAATCGACGAAGGCGTGAAGGCCCTCATTTCCACAGGTCTGTTCCAAGACGTCCGGCCGACGATTCAAGGCGGACGCTTGGTCATCACCGTGGTCGAAAATCCGGTGATCAACCGCATCGCGTTTGAGGGCAACAAGAAGGTCAAGGATGAACAGCTGAAAAGCGAAATCCAGTCCAAAGAGCGCGGGACGCTCTCTCGTCCCGTCGTGCAGGCGGACACGGCGCGCATCGTCGAGGTCTATCGCCGCAGCGGCCGTTTCGACGTGACCGTCGAACCCAAGATCATCGAGCTCCCGAACAATCGCGTCGATCTGGTCTTCGAAATCGCTGAAGGCGCAAAGACCGGGGTCAAGCTCATCCAATTTATCGGCAATCGCTTCTATTCGTCCTACAGGCTCAAGGACGTGATCAAGACCTCCGAGACCGGACCTCTGCTGGCCTTCCTGCAGACCGGCGACATTTACGATCCGGACCGGATCGAGGCCGATCGCGAGTTACTGCGTCGATTCTATCTCAAGCACGGCTTTATCGACGTGCGCATCCTTTCTGCGGTTGCGGAATACGATCCGGACCGCAGGGGTTTCGTGATCAGCTTCACCATCGAAGAGGGCGAGCAGTATCGCGTCGGATCGGTCGACGTGCAGTCCACGATTCGCGCGCTCGACCCTGCGTTGCTGCGGGTGAAGCTGCGAGCCTATCCCGGCGACGTTTACAATGCCGAGGCGGTGGAAAAGACGGTCGAGGACATGACCATCGAAGCCTCGAGGCAGGGGTTTGCCTTTGCGACGGTGCGCCCAAGCGCGACGCGCGATGCGGCCACCCGGACCGTCAATCTCACCTTCACGGTGTCGGAAGGACAGCGCGTCTACATCGAACGCATCAATATCCGCGGCAATACCCGAACCCGCGATTACGTGATCCGGCGCGAGTTCGACGTGGCGGAAGGCGATGCCTACAATCGCGCGCTCGTCAATCGGGCCGAGCGGCGCCTGAAGAACCTCAGCTTTTTCAAATCCGTGAAGATATCGACCGACCCAGGCTCGGCTCCCGACCGAGTCGTTCTCAATGTCGATGTCGAGGAACAGGCGACCGGCGAATTCTCGGTTTCCGGCGGTTATTCGACAGCAGACGGATTCATCGGCGAGGTCAGCGTTGCCGAACGCAACCTGCTCGGCCGCGGGCTCTATGGAAAGATCGGCGTGCAATACGGCCAATACACCAAGGGTGCGACGGTTTCCTATGTGGATCCTTACTTCCTCGGCTATCGCGTGGCCATGGGCATCGACCTATTCTACAAGCAGCAGCTGCCAACGAGCTATGTGTCGTACGAGACGGAGACGTACGGCGCCGGCACCCGGCTCGGGTTCGCGCTGCGCGAGGATCTCTCGCTGCAGCTGCGCTATTCGATTTATCAGCAGAAGATCACGCTGACCCCGCAATTGATGAACTGTAACAACATCAATCCGGATTTCGTGAATACCTTCCCAACCCCGGACAAGATCGGCACGACGCCGGCTCTTACCCCGCCGCTCGGATTTAGCGGTCTCGCGAACTGCTATGTGGACGGCGAGGCCTCGCTTGCGGTAAAAAGTGCCGTGGCGAACGGCCCGGTTCTCACCTCGCTCGTCGGTTACACGCTCACGCACAACACGCTTGACAACAACAGGAACCCCACGTCGGGCCTGCTGGCGGAGGTCAGGCAGGACTTCGCCGGCGTCGGCGGTGACGTAAGGTTCTTCCGCACCACCGGCGACCTCTACAGCTACCGTGAGGTTCTCCCCGACATTGTCGGCCTCTTGCATCTGCAAGGTGGGCAGGTCGCAGGGATGGGCGGAGATCTGCGCATGCTGGACCATTTCCAGATGGGACCCAATTTGGTGCGCGGCTTCGCGCCAGCGGGAATTGGTCCACGCGACCTGACGCAGTATCCGTTCACCGGTATTCTGGGAGATGCGCTCGGCGGCACCTACTACTGGGGCGCCAGTTTCGAGCTGCAGACCCCGCTTTATTTCCTGCCCAAGGATGCGGGAATCAAGGTCGCCGCTTTCGCCGATGCCGGCTCGCTATGGAATTATACCGGCCCGACGGTCTTCCCGGCGACCGGCGAAGTCATCTCCGGGAATTTCTGCCCGACCTATGGGCCGGGCATCGCGAACGCGACGCCGTGTCCAGTTGATAATGCGATGCACGTCCGTAGCTCAGTCGGCATCGGGCTCATTTGGGAATCGCCGTTCGGGCCGCTGCGGTTCGACTATGCATTCCCGCTCACGAAAGAGCCCTACGACCGCGTTCAACAGTTCCGTTTCGGCGGCGGCACGAAATTCTGATCCCCGCCTGCGGATGCGGCGGGTGGCACCGGCATGACCGAGCCCTTCTTCTTCAGTCGGGGACGCGGCCTCAGCGTGCGCGAGATCGCCGCCCTCATCGGCGCCAAACTGCGGGGCGGCGCTGATCTCGACCGCCGCATCACCGGGATTGCGGCGCTCGATCAGGCCGCCCCCAGCGATCTAGCATTTCTCGACAAGGCAAAGTACGCGTCGCAATTGTCGACCAGCGTCGCGGGCGCTTGCTTGACTACCGAGCGGTATGCCAGTCGCGCTCCCGCACGGGTTAGCGTGCTCTGCATCGCCGAGCCGTATCGCGCCTTCGTCGAGATCGCGCGAGCACTGTTTCCCGACGCCTTGCGCCCGTCTTCCCTGTTTGAGGCCGGAGGGATCGCGGTTGGCGCTTTCGTCCATCCCAGCGCACGCATGGAGAACGGTGTGACCGTCGATCCCGGCGCTGTCATCGGTCCGCGGGCCGAAATCGGTACGGGCACGATGATCAACGCCGGCGCTGCGATCGGACCCAACGTGCGCATCGGCCGCCATTGCGCCATCGGCGCCAACGTCTCGATAACGAACAGCCTGATCGGCGACCGCGTGGTCGTCCATCCGGGTTGCGCCATCGGGCAGGATGGATTTGGCTACTTGATGGGAGCGAGAGGTCACCGCAAGGTGCTGCAGATCGGCCGCGTCATCATTCAGGATGACGTGGAGATCGGCGCCGGCACGACCATTGACCGCGGCGGCATCCGCGACACCGTCATCGGCGAAGGCACCAAGATCGACAACCTGGTGCAGATCGGACACAATGTGACGATCGGCCGCCATTGCATCATCGTCTCGCAGTGCGGCATCTCCGGAAGCGTCGTTATCGAGGACCGGGTCGTCTTGGCCGGGCAGGTTGGGCTCGCGGACAATGTGCGCATCGGCGAAGGGGCGATGATCGGAGCGAGGAGCGGCGTGATGTCCGACGTGCCGGCGGGCGAAAAATGGTTTGGCTATCCCGCCATGCGCGGCCGCGAGTTTCTGCGCAGCATGATGACGTTGCGCCATTGGGTGAGCAAAAGCGATGCACCCGAGAGCGGTGATGACGAGGACGCGCCTGATGATGAGCCTTCGCCGGCCCGCGGCGGCCGAAGGCGCAACCGATGACGCAGCCGGCGACGACCCTCGAGGCGGCCGACATCGCGGCGATCCTCAAAGCACTGCCGCATCGCTATCCATTTCTGATGGTCGACCGCATCATTGAGATGCGCGGTGACGAAGCCGCCGTCGGCATCAAGAATGTCACCGTGAACGAGCCGCAATTCCTCGGACATTTTCCGGGCAACCCGGTCTTTCCCGGCGTGTTGCTGATCGAAGGGATGGCGCAGACCGCCGGCGCGATCTGCGTGCTCTCGCAGATGGGCGGTGATCATCCAAAGCACGTCTATTTCATGACGATTGATAAGGCCAAGTTCCGCAAGCCGGTGGTGCCGGGGGACACGATCGAGTACCACGTGAAAAAGATCGCCCGGAAAAAGAACATGTGGTGGTTTCGGGGCGAGGCGAAGGTCGCCGGTCAGACGGTCGCCGAGGCCGAAGTCGGCGCCATGGTGGCCTGAGGTGGGCATGGCGGCAGTCGATCCAACTGCCCGGATCGAACCGGGGGCGGTGATCGGTCACAACGCATCGATCGGGCCTTATTGCGTCATCGGTCCCCACGTCGAAATTGGTGATGGTTGCAAGCTGCTGGCGCACGTTCATGTCGCCGGTCACACCAAGATCGGCCCGCGCACCATGGTTTATCCATTCGCTTCGCTCGGCACGCCGCCGCAGTCGGTCAAGTACCGTGGCGGTCCGACGCGGCTGGTGATCGGCGCCGATTGCGAGATCCGCGAAGGTGTCACCGTCAATACCGGGACCGAGGACGATCGTGGCGTCACCGAGGTCGGGGACCGCTGCTGGCTCATGGTCGGCTCCCATATCGCCCATGATTGCAAGGTTGGCAACGATGTGATCTTTGCCAACAACGTGGTCCTGGGCGGCCACGTGACGATTGGCGATTTTGCGGTATTCGGTGGCCAGGCCGCCGTGCGTCAGTTCGTGCGCATCGGCGAGGGCGCGATGGTCGTAGGATTAAGCGGCGTGCGCGCCGACGTAATTCCCTTTGGTTTAGTCCAAGGTCCGCTTGCCGATCTGATCGGCCTCAACGTCGTTGGCATGCGGCGGCGCGGCTCTAGCAAGGCGGATATCCATCGGCTGCGGCAGGCCTACGAGGCCATGTTCTTCGGGGCCGGGACGTTTCGCGAGCGGCTCGATCAGGTCGCGGCGCAGAGCGGGGCGGATCCGCTGGTGAGCAAGGTGATCGCGTTCATCCGGGCCGGCTCACGGCCGTTGACGATGGCTATTCGCCGCGCCTCCACCGGCGAGGACGCATGATCGAAGCGACGGCCGGCAACACCGCAGATCACGGTCCGCTGGCGATCATCTGCGGCGGGGGAAGCCTGCCGTTTGCGGTCGCCGACGCCGTGGGCAGGCGCGGACGGCGCGTCGTGCTTTTCGCGATTCGCGGTTGGGCGGAGCCAAAGCGGGTTGCGCGCTATCCCCATCACTGGGCCTCTGTGGGCCAATTCGGCAAGTTCTGCCGGATTGCGCGCCGGGAGGGCTGTCGCGATGTCGTTTTCATCGGCTCGATGGTGCGGCCGGCCATCCGGCAGATCCGACCGGATTTCAAGACGCTGCAGCTCCTGCCGCGGATCTTCGGCATATTCCGCGGCGGCGACGATCACTTGCTCAAAGGCGTAGCCGCAATTTTCGAGGAGCATGGATTCCAGCTGCTTGGAGCACACGCAGTCGCGCCCGAGATCCTGATGCCGGAGGGGGCCCTCGGTCGCGAGCGCCCAACCGGACACGATCTTGCCGACATTGCGAAGGGCCTTGCTTTGCTAAACGCAACAAGTCCGTTTGACGTGGGCCAAGCCGTGATCGTGGCTGATGCGCGCGTGCTGGCGATCGAGGCGGCGGAAGGGACCGACTGCATGCTGACGCGGATCGCGGAGTTGCGCCAAAGCGGCTGCATTTCAGTGGCTGCGGGACGGGGCGTACTGGTGAAGGCGGCAAAACGCGATCAGGATCGGCGCGTCGATTTGCCTTCAATCGGCCCGCAAACGGTGGAGGGCGCGGCGCGGGCGGGGCTTGCGGGGATTGCGGTCGTGGCCGGGAGCACGATCGTCGCCGAGCCGGAGCGTATTGGGACTATCGCGGACCGAGCGGGGCTGTTCGTGCTGGGCGTACGCGAGCAGGCGACCGAGCAATGAGCGCACGACCTATTCGTCCTTCGGAATTCCTCGACGTTTTTCTCGTCGCCGCCGAGGAATCGGGGGATCGACTCGGCGCCGCGCTGATGCAGGCACTGCGGATGCGCACCGAAGGCAGGATACACTTTGCAGGAGTGGGCGGCCGCGAGATGGCAGCCGAAGGGATCGCGAGTCTCTATCCGATCGACGACCTGCCGCTCATCGGTTTCAGCGCCATCCCGCGGCGCATTCCAAAAATCTTGCGGCTCATGCGCTTCACCGCCAAAACAGTAGTGGCAAGACGTCCGCACGTGCTGGTCATCATCGACAGTCCCGGCTTCACCCGCGGGATTGCGCGGCGAGTGCGCGACGCCAATCCAAGCATCGCAATCGTCGAATACGTCTCACCGTCGGTGTGGGCCTGGCGGCCGGGGCGCGCCAGGGTAATGCGCGCCTACATTGATCACATTCTGGCGCTGTTGCCGTTCGAACCCGCGGTGCACCGGCGATTGGGCGGGCCGCCCTGCACCTATGTGGGGCATCCCCTGGTCGAGCAGGTCAATAATCTACGTCCAAGCGCCGAGGAGGCGCGTCGTCGCCTCGCCCTACCGCCGATCTTGCTAGTGCTGCCGGGAAGCCGATCCGGAGAGATCGAGCGACTGCTCAACACCTTCGCCCAGGCGGTGGACCTGGTTCACGAGCGGTTGGGATCGCTGGAAGTGGTCGTCGCGACCGTGCCGCATCTGGCAGAGGCGGTCCGCAACGCCACTGCACGGTGGCCATTGCAGCCGCGGATCGTAGTGGAGACCGCAGATAAACAAGCGGCGTTCCGGGTTGCCACCGCGGCACTCGCGAAATCGGGTACGGTGACGCTCGAGCTTGCACTGGCGGGTGTGCCGATGATCGCCGCCTATAAGGTTTCTGCGCTCGAATACATCACGGTGGGCCGGGGGATATTGAAGCGCATCCCTTCCATCATCCTGACCAACCTCCTGCTCGGCGAAAATGTGGTGCCGGAATTGCTGCAACAGAATTGCACCGCGGAAAACCTCGCCGGGGCCCTCATGCCATTGTTCGGCGATACGCGGGAGCGGCGGCGGCAACTCGAGGCATTTTCCCGCCTGGACGCGATAATGGAGGTCGGCTCGAGCGCGCCGGCGCTGCGCGCCGCCGATATCGTCCTTGCCGAGGCCCGGCATGCGATCCCTTCCTGATGGAACAGCGAAGGCCTCTTGGCCGCGCAGCAGCAGCCGCCGGAATGGTGCGGATTTCGCTCACGCTCATTTCAGGCTGTGGGTTCTTGTGGACGGGCCGGAGCGACGTCGATGGGCGCTGATTACTTCCGGCGCGAGATCGGCACGTAATCGCGCTGGGTGGCGCCCGTGTAGAGCTGTCGCGGGCGGCCGATCTTCTGATGCGGGTCCTCGATCATTTCCTTCCACTGTGAAATCCAGCCGACAGTGCGGGCGACCGCGAACAGAACCGTGAACATCGTGGTGGGGAAGCCCATCGCCTTGAGGGTGATGCCCGAATAGAAATCGATGTTCGGATAGAGTTTTTTCTCGATGAAATAGTCGTCGTGTAGTGCAATCCGTTCGAGCTCGAGCGCAACGTCAAGAAGGGGATCGTCCTTGAGGCCGATCTCGCTCAGCACT
The DNA here is from genome assembly GCA_035693615.1 of Xanthobacteraceae bacterium. GTDB lineage: Bacteria > Pseudomonadota > Alphaproteobacteria > Rhizobiales > Xanthobacteraceae > VAZQ01. The sequence goes on along the minus strand of DASSGH010000157.1, from coordinate 76,869 downwards.
TCATGGCAGGTCTTCTGCATGATCTTCGCGCGCGGATCATAGTGCTTATACACCCGATGGCCGAACCCCATGAGGCGGAAGCTGTCATTCTTGTCCTTGGCACGGCGGATGTATTCCGGGATGCGCTCCGGTTTGGCAATCTCGCGCAGCATATTGAGCGCGGCCTCGTTGGCGCCGCCATGGGCAGGGCCCCACAGGCATGCGCAGCCAGCCGCGATGCAGGCGAAAGGATTGGCGCCAGAGGAGCCAGCGAGCCTGACCGTGGACGTCGAGGCATTCTGCTCGTGGTCGGCATGCAAAATGAAGATGCGGTCCATGGCGCGGGCGAGGACGGCGTTGGGCTTGTACTCCTCGCAAGGCACCGCAAAGCACATGCGCAGGAAGTTCGTCGCGTAATCGAGGTCGTTCTTCGGATAGATGAAGGGCTGACCGATCGAATACTTGTAGGCCATGGCCGCGATGGTCGGCATCTTCGCAATCATGCGGATCGAGGCGATCATCCGCTGGGTCGGATCGGAGATGTCGGTAGAGTCATGGTAGAACGCCGAAAGCGCGCCGACACAGCCGGTCATCACAGCCATCGGGTGTGCGTCACGCCGAAAACCTTGATAGAACCGACTCATCTGTTCGTGCACCATGGTGTGGTGCGTGACGCGGTTGTCGAAGTCGGCTTTCTGCGCGGCGGTGGGAAGCTCGCCGTAGAGCAAAAGATAACAGGTTTCGAGAAAATCGCCGTGCTCGGCAAGCTGCTCGATCGGATATCCGCGATAGAGCAGGATGCCTTCGTCGCCGTCGATATAGGTGATTTTCGACTCGCAGCTGCCGGTCGAGGTATAGCCGGGATCATAGGTGAACATCCCGGTCTCGGCGTAGAACTTGCCGATATCGATCACCGCTGGACCGATAGTTCCATCATAGATCGGGAACGTGGTCTCCTTGTCACCGACGACGACTTTGCCAGATTTGATATTGGCGCCGGTCTTCGCATCCATGATCGAGCCCTCGGTTGTGTCGCCCGGCGGACCGGCACTCCTTGCGGTAGCGAAGTGGCTTGCGCGCTCTCAGGACGCCCGCCGGGAGGCCGCTGTTTGCGTATCGCATCCCAGTGTGCACCGCAAGACGGCGCGGCCAATGATGCCAATCAGACAGAGATTATGTGGAGGCTGTTCGCTCGTTTGGCCAGATCGTTCTTGGTTCCGCGACGGCCGGGTTTAGCCACTGGCGGTCGTCGAGACGGCTTGGTCCTGTAGACGACCTAAGCTCTCGCTCTTGCCCAGCACTGCCAGTACGTCGAAGATCGGAGGTGAGGTCGTCCGGCCGGTAAGCGCAGCGCGCAGCGGCTGCGCGACGCTACCGAGCTTAATGCCCTTGCGCTCGGCAAAGGCGCGCACGGCTTGCTCGGTCGTCTCGGCGCCCCAGGGCTCGACCGTCTTGAGGTCTCCCGAAAGGTCGCCGAGGAGCGCGCGCGCATCGGCGGTCAGCAGGTTCGCCGCGTTGTCATCGAGCGCCAGCGGACGCTCGGCGACGATGAAGCGGGCCCCGTCCGCGAGCTCGACCAAGGTCTTGGCCCGCTCCTTCAAGCCGCCCATTGCCGCGAGCAGCTTCTCACGCGTGTCCGCCGTCAATTTCGCGGCAAGCTCGGGCCCGCCAGCAATGCGCGGTAGCACGCGTTCGAGCTCGGCGAGAAGCCCGGCATCGTCGGTGTGGCGCAGGTAATAGCCGTTGAGGCTTTCGAGCTTGGCAAAGTCGAACCGCGCGGGCGAACGGCCAATCTGTGGCAGGTCGAAGGCGGCAAGCATTTCTTCGGTGGTGAAGATTTCCTGGTCGCCGTGGCTCCAACCCAGCCGTACGAGATAGTTCCGCAGGGCTGCCGGCAAATACCCCATCGCCCGATAGGCATCGACGCCGAGCGCGCCGTGGCGCTTGGACAATTTCGAGCCATCCGGCCCATGAATGAGCGGGATGTGCGCCATCAGCGGGACCTGCCAGCCGAGTGCGTTGTAGATCTGGGTCTGGCGCGCGGCATTGGTGAGGTGATCGTCGCCGCGGATCACTTGGGTCACGCCCATGTCGTGGTCGTCCACCACGACAGCCAGCATGTAGGTCGGCGTGCCGTCGGAACGAAGCAGCACGAGGTCGTCCAAATTCTCGTTCTGCCATACCACGCGGCCCTGCACTTGATCCTCGATTACAGTCTCGCCAGTGAGGGGTGCCTTGAGCCGAATCACCGGCTCGACGCCGAGTGGGACTTCTGCAGGATCACGATCGCGCCAGCGGCCGTCATAGAGCTTAGCACGTCCTTCGCTGCGCGCCTTTTCGCGCATCTGCGCGAGCTCCTCGGCCGAGGCATAACAACGGTAGGCGCCGCCTGTCTCCAACAACGCGCGAGCAACCTCCCGGTGGCGTTGCGCGCGTGAGAATTGGTAGATGGTCTCGCCGTCCCAATCGAGGCCAAGCCAGGCGAGGCCATCGAGAATCGCTTCGATCGCCGCCTGGGTGGAGCGCTCCCGGTCGGTATCCTCGATCCGCAGCAACATTTTGCCGCCGCGCCCGCGGGCATAGAGCCAATTGAACAGCGCAGTGCGCGCCCCCCCGATGTGTAGGAAGCCCGTGGGTGAGGGAGCAAACCGTGTGACGATGGTCTCGCTCATGTCGATGGATGACACGCCTCGCGCAGCTACGGCCGCCAACCGAGCAGCGCACCAAGTCCTCGCAGCGCGCGACGCGTGCTTGGGCCGTCAGCCGGCTCCGTGTAGCATAGAAATGGCATAGGTCATTAAAGGTTTTGCGGGTCGATGGTCTTGGCGCGTGCGCGCGGATTTGGCACATAGGCGCTGCTTCGACAACAGGATCGATGCAGCATGACGGACGCGGGAGCCACGGCCACAGAGGCGGGGCGCGATTTCATCCGCGATATCATCACCGATGATCTCGCCGCGAAACGCCATAGCAGGGTGGTGACCCGATTTCCGCCGGAGCCGAACGGGTATCTGCACATCGGTCACGCCAAGTCGATTTGCCTCAATTTCGGCGTCGCGCAGGAATTCGGAGGCCGCTGTCATCTACGCTTCGATGACACCAATCCGACCAAAGAGGAGCAGGAGTTTATCGATGCGATCGAGCAGGATGTGCGCTGGCTCGGCTTCGACTGGGGACCTCACCTTTACCACGCATCGGACTATTTCGAGGAGCTCTACGCGTGGGCCGAGCACCTGATCCGTAGCGGCAAGGCCTATGTCGATGATCAGTCGCAGGAGGAGATGCGGGCGAACCGCGGCACGCTGACAGAACCCGGGCGCAATAGTCCGTGGCGTGAGCGAAGTATCGAGGAGAACCTCGACCTTTTCCGGCGCATGCGGGCGGGTGAGTTCCCTAATGGGGCGCGGGTGCTGCGAGCCAAAATCGACATGGCATCCGGCAACATCAATCTGCGCGACCCGGTCCTCTACCGCATTCTGCACGCGAGCCATCCTCGCACGGGCACGGCCTGGAGCATTTATCCAAGCTATGACTTTGCCCACGGCCAGTCCGACGCCATCGAGCACATCACCCATTCCCTCTGCACGCTTGAATTCGAGGACCATCGGCCGTTGTATGACTGGCTCATCGAGCATCTCCCGGTTCCTTCCCGGCCGCGGCAATACGAATTCGCCCGCCTCAATCTCACCCATACGGTGTTGTCCAAGCGTGTGCTCACTGAACTCGTGCGCGGCGGGCACGTCGGAGGTTGGGACGATCCGCGTATGCCGACGCTGGCGGGACTGCGCCGCCGAGGTGTGCCGCCGGAGGCGGTGCGCGATTTCGTCAAGCGGATCGGAGTTGCCAAGGCCAACAGCGTGGTCGACATCGCCATGTTCGATTTTTCGGTCCGCGAGGTCCTTAACAAGACGACCTTGCGACGTATGGCGGTGCTGCGTCCGCTGAAGGTCATCATCGAGAACTATCCCGATGATCGTCTTGAGGAGATCGAAGCAGCCAACCACCCCGACGATCCGGCCGCAGGGACGCGCCGCCTGCGCTTCGGCCGCGAGCTCTATCTTGAGCGCGACGATTTCATGGAGAACCCGCCCAAGAAATTCTACCGGCTATCGCCCGGACGCGAGGTTCGCCTGCGCTATGCCTATTTCATCACCTGCCGCGAGGTGGTTAAGGACGCGGCCGGTGAAGTGGTGGAGATTCGTTGCACCTATGATGCCGCAACGCGCGGCGGCAATGCCCCGGACGGGCGCAAGGTGCAGGCCACGCTGCATTGGGTGTCGGCCGCCGATGCGGTGACGGCGGAAATTCGACTCTACAACCACCTTTTCACACGGGCCGATCCCAGCGCCGCCGACTTCGCCGCCCATCTCAATCCCGATTCGCTTGAGGTGCTCAAAGACTGCAAGCTCGAGCCCGCCCTTGCCGGCATGGACACCGCGAAGCCAGTGCAGTTCGAGCGGCAGGGTTATTTCTACCGCGACCAGGATTCGACGCCGGACCGCCTCGTGTTCAACCGCACGGTCGGGCTGCGCGATACCTGGGCCAAAGTGAGTGCCGGAAGGAGGGCATCAGTCTAGATGCGTTGCACCAGCTCCCGCGCGAGGGCAGGGGACGTGGCTCAGCGCGGCGCGTAGTGGCGGAGCTCGTTGCGCAGAAAGTTGCCGATCCGTTTGCCGCGATTGCGCAGCACGCGTAGCAGTCCGGCATCGACGAAATAGGTGTGCAGAATACTGTCGCGTGTCGTGACTTCCGGACCGACGCGGTCGGCAGAATGCCAGGTATCCTCCCCGACCGCGAAGGCGTAGCCCGAATTGGGCACAAACTTCATCTGGGTCCGTTTTGGCAAGCTCCCGTCGGGGAGCTTTTCGTGGAAGATCGTGCCGATCTGCGGATGGGACGCATCGTGGGGCAGAAAGAGTTGCACCGTAATCCCCTTCCAGCGCGTGTCGGTATGCGGGTCGATCTTGTAGCCCGGCACATCGCGCGTGAGGATGCCGATGGGATACATACCTACCTTGGCATAATCTGGCCCAAAGCGGCGCGCCAGCGCGGGCGCGAGCCGACGTACGAACGCGGACTTCACCGGCTCCGAGCAAAGCGCGCGGCCGACAATGTCCCAGACCACGCGCTTCTCCGGCGGCAGATGTCGGATGTATTCGGGGAAAAGATCGATCTTCACCCGCGTAGGCGTGCCGTCTGCCAGCACGTTGCATTGGTTTTGACCGTAGAGCGGCCGATAGTCCGACGCTTGCGGCATCGCAGCCAGCATGGACGCGTAGACGTCATCGGGAAAAACCCGCTGGAGCTCAAGGTGATAGAAGGGGGCCTCGACAGCGCGCGCGCCATCGATCGATCTCACGATGAAGTCGGACAAACGCTCCACCGCGCGAGCGCGATCCGCGCGCCTGAGTTCAACGCTTTGGTCCATATCTACCTCAGGACTCCTACGGCTGCAGGCAGAGCGCAGCGCGATCCGAGATGCCGTTTGCGCATTTTGCCATGCTCGATCTAGCGCGGCTACCACATCCTGGCGCTTACGATCAACCTCGAAAGACTGGCTTCGCGCTGACCCATTGAACCCGCGCATTTTGAGACGGCTGTGGATGCCGTTCCAGTGGCCTGTCAGGGCCGCCAGCCCTGTGTACTATGCACCGGTAGAGTTCAGCCGGGGGCTGTCGAGGAACCGCGCGATGATCGAGCAAAGTAGATCGCGCGGACGAGCCGAGGCGTGGCGGCCGTGGATTGTGGCGGGGCGCAGGCCCGCGCTGGCCTGGCCGCAGGGCCTCACCGATTTCGCGCGCCGGACGGTGCAGCGCGTCCGCGAATGGGCGGCGCTCGAGGCTGCTCCCGGCCGGCTGGTGCCGTGGCTCGCGATCGGATTCGGGATCGGCACCATCATCTATTTCGCCATCGACCGCGAGCCCGCGGTCTCCGCGGCAGCGCTGCTTCTCGCCGCCACGGTCGTGGCAGCGATCCTGTGCCGGCGCCGACCCGTTGCATTTCCGGCGTGCGTAGGTCTTGCCGCCGTGGCGGCCGGATTTGCGACCGGCGCGATCAAGCGCGAGATCATCGCCCATCCGGTGCTGTCGGCGCCGGCCTGGAATGTCGATGTCGCAGGCTTTGTCGAAATGCGGGAAGAGCGCGAGCGCTCGGACCGCGTTGTCGTGCGCGTCGCACGGATGTCAGGGGCGCGATTGACCGAAAATCTCGAGCGGGTGCGAGTCTCGGTACGCAAGGGCACGGCGCCGGCAGTCGGCACTTTCATCGAGTTCAAGGCGCGGTTGTCCCCGCCGCTCGAGCCCTTGCGGCCCGGCGGCTATGATTTCGCACGTGATATGTATTTCCAGCGCATCGGCGCGTCCGGATTCGTGCTGGGCTCAATCCGCACGATCGAGGCCCCGCATGCGCCGAGCCTACGGCTGCGTTTCGCCATCTTCCTAGACGGCGTGCGCGAGGCCATCGACAAGCGCATCCGCGCGATTCTGCCCGGCGACAACGGCGCGATCGCTTCGGCCCTCATCACAGGCAAACGGGACACCATCTCGACGCCGGTGAACGAAGCGATGTACGTCTCGGGCCTCGCCCATGTGCTCTCGATCTCCGGCTACCACATGGCAGTGGTGGCCGGCATCGTGTTTTTTGCGCTGCGCGCGCTGTTTGCACTCATGCCGGCCTTCGGCAACCGTCATCCGATCAAGAAATGGGCGGCCCTCGCCGCGCTGGGCGCTGCGGCCTTTTATCTCGTGCTGTCGGGGGCGGAGGTTGCGACCCAGCGCTCCTTCATCATGATCGCGATTGTGCTCATCGGAGTGATGGCCGATCGTCCGACACTCACCTTCCGCACTCTTACCGTCGCCGCGTTGGGCGTGCTGTTATTCGCGCCGGAAGCCATCGTTCATCCGAGCTTTCAGATGTCGTTCGCGGCGACATTGGCGCTCGTCGCAGGATATCAGCAGGGGCTGCCCTGGATGAGCAAAGGCGGCGATACGCCAATGGCGGCAAAGATCGCGCTATGGGGCGGCCGGGAGATCGTCGGCCTGCTCATCGTCTCGTTGCTCGCCGGCACGGCGACGATCCCCTACATCGCTTATCATTTCCACCGCATCTCCCCCTATGGCGTGATCGCCAATCTGATTGCGATGCCGGTGGTGTCCGCCTGGATCATGCCGCTTGGAATCCTGGGTTTGATCGCGATGCCGCTCGGTTTCGACGGGTTTTGCTGGCAGCTGATGGGCGGTGGCACTGGATGGTTTTCGTCGCGCTTTGGGTGACGAGTTTCCCGGGAGCGCTGGGGCGAATTGCGGCATTCGACGCTGGTCCGCTGCTTCTGTGCACGGCAGGGCTGGTGGTGCTTTGCCTGCTCAAGACGCCTTTGCGCTTCATCGGCGCGTTGCTGATCGGCGGGGCGGCGATCCTGATGGTTAGAGCGCCCCAGCCCGACGTGTTGACCGCGGCCGACGGCAGTGCCATCGCGTTGCGCGGTGAGAACGGCCGGCTCTCCATCGTCAAGTCCGGCAGCGATGTGTTTACGCTGCGCGAATGGCTTGCGGCCGACGCCGATGCACGCACGCCGAAGGACGCTACGCTAGGCGAGGGGATCAGATGCGATGCGGCGGGTTGCATCGGCAAGCTGCATGACGGCTCGCTCGTCGCCGTCGCCAAGACACTCGAAGCCTTTGAGGAGGATTGCCGCCGCGCTGTTTTGGTGGTGAGCTCGCGAGATGCGCCGCCTGGATGTGCCGCTCTCGTGATCGACCGCAAGGTCTGGCGGCGCTCCGGGGCAATGGCGTTGCGCCGCCGCGGAGAGCAATTTGAGATCACCGCCACGCGGCCGCCGGGCTACGATCGGCCATGGGCACGCGCTGTTGCGGGGGAGGAGGAGGCGCCGGTGGCGGGACGCACGACGCCGTCTCGGCCACGCGACGCGACGCCGCGTGCAGACGACCTCCAGGCCGGAGACTGAGGTGGGGTTCGCCTGAACGCCGGGGCCGTACCAATCAATACCGTCGGAACAATCCGACGAGCTTGCCCTGAATGCGCACGCGATTGGGTGGAAGTATTCTCACCTCATAGGCGCCATTGGCGGGCTCGAGCGCAATCGAGGCTCCGCGACGGCGGAAACGCTTGAGGGTGGCCTCCTCCTCATCGATCAGCGCCACCACGATGTCGCCGGTGTCGGCCCCTTCCGTCTTCTTAAGGAGCGCAATGTCGCCGTCGAGGATGCCGGCCTCGATCATACTGTCGCCGCGCACTTCAAGGGCGAAGTGCTCGCCGCCCGACAGCAGATCGGGGGGCATGTTGATGACATGGCTCTTCGTCTGGATCGCCTCGACCGGCGTGCCGGCGGCAATGCGTCCCATTACCGGCACCGCGACGGGACGGCCGCCGTCGTCCTCCGAAGCCGTTCGCACCCGACCGAGATTGCCCTCGATCACGCTCGGTGTGAACCCGCGGGCGCGACCAGTGCCCATCCCGTGGGCAACCGATTCGGGTAATTTAATCACCTCGATGGCACGGGCTCGATTGGGGAGGCGGCGGATGAAGCCACGCTCCTCCAGCGCGGTGATGAGGCGGTGGATCCCGGATTTCGAACGCAGGTCGAGCGCATCCTTCATCTCGTCGAAGGAGGGCGGTACACCGGTCTCCTTCAGCCGCTCATGGATGAAGCGCAGCAGTTCGAACTGTTTTCGCGTCAACATATCTGCATTCCCCCATTCCCACGGCCCCAAAGGGACTCGCCGAAACAAATCATGAACAGACACTATATGTTCGATATGTGTTCCGCAACCTTTTAATTTGAGGTGAACAATTGTGCGGGGGGATTGCGGAGCCTCGACATCGTTTGCTCACCTGCGCGGCCGCTGGCTCCGCACGAGTTTAGTCGGCCTTTGGACGAGTTATCGGCCTTTGAACCAGCCAACGGTTTTTACGCCGCGAGTCTGATAATTGCGCATCGCTCTCCCGCCCTTGCGGCGGGCGCAAAGGGCTCACGCACGAGCAGGCAATCGGCGTGCGCGAGCGGCGTGAGCATCGAACTGTCCTGCACTGGCGCTGGGATGGCCACCGGAATGCCGTCGGGCGTGGCCGTCAGCACGGCGCGCAAATAGTCCGCGCGCTCATCGTTTCCCGGCAGATCGCAACCGAGGCGCGCCGTCTCGAGCGCCGGCACGACATCGCTCCGACCCGCGAGTTGGCGAATCAGCGGAACCAGAAACAGCACCGCGCAGACATAGGCGGAGACCGGATTGCCGGGCAGCCCAAGGACGTGCATGGCGCCGAGCCGGCCGTGCATCATCGGGCGGCCCGGACGTAGCGCCACGTTCCAGAACGAGAGCGCCAATCCCTCCGCCGCGAGCGCCTCGCGTACGAGATCGTACTCACCGACCGAAGCGCCGCCGGAGGTGACGAGGATATCGGCGCCGACCTCGCGCGCACGTCGCACCCCAGCGGCGGTCTCAGCAACCCGATCGGGCGCGATGCCGAGGTCTAGCACCTCGCAACCCTCGCGGCGCGCCACCGCCATCGTGGCATAACCGTTCGAATAGACGATCTGGCCAAACCCGGGCGCACCGCCAGGCATGACCAATTCGTCCCCGGTCGCCAGCAGTGCGACTTTGGGACTGCGATGTACCGGGACTGTCGGATAGTTCATCGCCGCGGCAAGCGCGAGATCGCGGTCGCTTAGGCGACGGCCCTTGGCCAGCAGCACCGCGCCACGCTTGAAATCGAGCCCCTCGACGCGGACATGCTTTCCCTTGGCGGGGGCCTCGTTGACGAGCACGGCGTCACCCTCACGCACCGTGTTCTCCTGGATCACGATTGTGTCGGTGCCAGGCGGCAGGACCCCGCCGGTAAAGATGCGCGCGGCTTCCCCGCGCCCGACCGCGCCCTGGAAGGGATGTCCGGCTGCGACTTCGCCGACGAGCTTCAGGCGGACCGGCGCGCTGGCCACGTCCTGCGAATGCACTGCGTACCCGTCCATCGCCGAAACATTGGCCGGCGGTTGGGTGCGCAACGCCGGCAAATCGGCGGCGAGCACTCGGCCGTGGGCGTCCGCCAGGGGTGTGGCCACGGCGGCCAGCGGCTCGGTATGCGCGAGTACGCGGGCGAGTGCCTCCGCGACCGGCATCAGCGCCACGGCCTACTCCTCTGCTCGATAGTGTCCAGATTTGCCGCCGCGCTTTTCAAGCAGGCGGACGCCCTCGATGCGCATGCCGCGGTCGAGCGCCTTCACCATGTCATAAATGGTGAGGCAGGCAACGGCGACCGCCGTCAACGCCTCCATCTCCACGCCCGTGCGGCCTGTGACCTTCACCCGCGCCCGCACACGCAGGCTGCTCGGATTGCGTTCGGGCTCGATGTCGAGGGCAACGTTCGAGATGGGGAGGGGATGACAAAGGGGGATCAATTCGGGCGTTCGCTTTGCTGCCATGATCCCGGCAATGCGGGCAGTACCCAACACATCACCCTTCTTGGCGTTCCCCGCGAGCACGACATCGAGTGTTTTTGCCGCCATGGCGACGCGGCCCTCGGCAATGGCTTCGCGCTCGGTCGCGGCTTTCGTCGAGACATCGACCATGCGCGCGTCGCCGCCCCGGTTCAGATGAGTGAGCTTGGGCGCGCGCGCCACCGCTCACTCCGCGGCGCCGGCGCGCCGCTCCCTGCGAATGAGCGCGCGCGTCGCGGCTTCGACGTCGCGCTCGCGCATGAGGCTTTCCCCCACAAGGAACGTCGAAATGCCGACCCTTGCCAGTTCTTCGAGATCAGCGGGGGAAACAATTCCACTCTCGCCCACGACAATGCGGTCGGCCGGGACGGAAGGCATCAGCCGCTTGCTTACGGCGAGCGTCGTCTCGAACGTCTTGAGATCACGGTTATTGATACCAATCAGCCGCGAGCGCATCTGCAGGGCGCGCGCGAGTTCGCGTTCGTCATGCACCTCTAGCAGGACATCCATGCCGAATGTCAGAGCCGCCTGCTCGAGCTCCCTCGCCGTGCGGTCGTCGACCGCCGCCATGATGATCAGGATGCAGTCAGCACCCCATGCCCGCGCTTCGGCGACCTGATATACGTCGTACATGAAGTCCTTGCGCAGGAGCGGGAGCTTGGTCGCGGTGCGCGCCGCGACGAGGTACTCCGGTCTGCCTTGGAAGGAGGGCGCATCGGTGAGCACCGAGAGACAAGCCGCGCCGCCACTTGCATAGGCGCGCGCCAACGCCGGGACGTCGAATTCCTCCCTGATAAGACCCTTCGACGGACTTGCTTTTTTGATCTCCGCGATCAGAGCAAACTTGCCCGCGGCAAGTTCGCGTGTCAGGGCAGCGGCAAATCCGCGCGGAGCAGGAGCTGACCTGGCGTCGGCCTCCACTGTCGCGAAGGAGCGAGCGCGCTTGGCAGACGCGATCTCTTCGCGCTTATAGGCCTCGATCTTGGCGAGAATGTCGGGCATGGAGGAGTCTAGCGGGGGTTTGCGGTGGCCTGCTCGGCAAAGAAAGGCATTGTCTGCGATCCTCATGCATTCGAAACGGCAACCAGACGTTGGAGCCGGCCGGCGGCTTCGCCGGAATCGATCGCGCTCTGCGCCAGCGTAAGCGCGCTCTTGAGGTCCTTGGCACGCGCCGCGACCATCAGCGCCGCCGCAGCGTTCAGGAGGGCGACGTCGCGGAAAGCGCCGCGCTTGCCCTTGAGCACGTCGATCAGCGTCTGTGCGTTTTCCTTGGCGCTCCCGCCCCGCAGCGCCTCGGGTTGGACCCGCGCCAGGCCCAGCTCGTCAGGCGTGATCTCGAACGTGCGCACGGCGCTGTTCTCGAGCGCGGCGACATAGGTTGGCCCGGCCGTCGTGATTTCGTCGAGCCCGTCCGAGCCATGCACGACCCATACCGACTCGGAGCCGAGATTTTTCAACACCAGGGCCAGCGGCTCGAGCCATTGGCGCGAGAACACGCCGACCATTTGTCGTTTCACGCCGGCAGGGTTGGAGAGGGGGCCCAAGAGATTGAAGATGGTACGCGTACCGAGCTCGACGCGCGTAGGGCCGACATTTTTCATCGCCGGGTGGTGCGCGGGTGCGAACATGAAGCCTATGCCTGCTTGTTTGATGCAGCGGCTCACACCTTCAGGCGTCAACTCGATGTTTACGCCCAGTGCCGCCAGCACGTCCGCGGCCCCCGAGCGCGACGAGAGCGCCCGGTTGCCGTGTTTGGCCACCGGCACACCGGCGCCCGCCACGATCAGCGCGGCGCAGGTCGAGATATTGAACGAGCCGGACGCATCGCCGCCCGTCCCGACGACGTCGATCGCGTCGGGTGGCGCCACGACCCGCAGCATCTTCTCGCGCATTGCGCTGACGGCGCCGGTGATCTCGTCGACGGTCTCGCCGCGCACGCGCAGCGCCATCAGCAGGGCGCCCATTTGCGAGGGGGTCGCTTCGCCCGACATCATGGTGTCGAAACCGCGCGCGGCCTCCTCGCGGCTCAGCGTTGCGCCGGTCGCGGCTTTGGCGATCAAGCCCTTCAGTTCGTCCGTCACCTTGACGTCTCACACAACACGACGGCTCGCCCGAATGCCGGCCGCATTCCGGCCCGTCGATGCGTTCCAGGCCGCGGCGATGTCCAGGAAATTTCGCAGGATGAGGTGGCCGTACTCGGAGGCGATGCTCTCAGGATGGAACTGAACACCGTGTACCGCAAGCGTGCGATGTGCCAGCCCCATGATGATATGATCATCGGTCTCTGCTGTCACAGCGAGCTCGTCTGGCAAACTCGGTCGGTCCACCACGAGAGAATGGTAGCGCGTGGCCCTGAACGGCGCATTGATGCCGCGGAATATGCCCGCGCCCTGGTGCCGGATCTCGGAGAGCTTGCCATGGACTTGCACCGGAGCGCGCACGACGGCGCCGCCAAAGGCCTCACCGATCGCCTGGTGGCCCAGGCACACCCCCAGCACGGGGATGCTCGACGCAGCCTTGGCGATGAGCTCGAGACAGATGCCGGCGTCGCGCGGCGTCCGCGGACCAGGCGACAGCACGATCGCCTCGGGCTCCATCGCCATCACCTGATCAACTGTGACTTTGTCGTTGCGGTGAACCACGACATCCGCCCCCAGTCCGCCCAGATAGTGGAACAGGTTGAAGGTGAAGCTGTCGTAATTATCGATCAGGACGATCATGCTTTGCGTGCCCGCTCAGGGTCTTAGACGCGGGTGTTGAGGGAATCAAGGCGGCCGGGGACTTGCCTCGCCGGTTGGTCCGCAAGGCGTAGACGAGCGGGTACTCCGCGGTTCCCGGCGGCATTTGCGCCCAAGGAAGGGAGACAGTCTCATGAGGATCGAGCGCATTTGGCCTGCTCTGGGCCGGCAAGCCGTTTTTTGGGCCGTGGCCGGCGCCCTTCTCGTTGCCGCCGCGGCCGTCGACAAACCCGCGCGGGCTGAGTCCTCCGAACCCCCCTCGCTCGAGACGATCAAATCTTCTCTCGACGCGATCGAATCTGCCGTCGACAGTGAGGATGCCACGGCTGAAACCCTCGCCGGCTTTCGACAAACGCTCAGCATCGCGACGGAAACGCTTCGCGCAAAGATCGACGAGCTCCAGCCCCGCGTGAGCGAGATGGAGCAACGCCTGAAGCAACTGGGTCCTGCCCCCGCCAAGGATGCGCCACCGGAAAATCCCGACATTGCTAACGAGCGGGAGGAGCTGACGAAGCAATTCAGCGAGATGGACGGAGAATTTAAACAGGCGAAGGTGCTCTCGCTCAGGGTCGACCAATTGGGCGAGCGCGTGGCGCAGAAACGCCATTCGCTCTACGCCCAAGAGCTGTTTGCGCGCAGTCCAAGCGTGCTCAATCCCTTCTTCTGGCAGGACACTCTGCGTGCCTTCCCGATCGAGTTGCGCACCGAAAAGGCGGTGCTCCACGCATGGATCAGCGAGCGCGGCGATCGCGCGCACTGGACCGCAGCCGTTTTGATCATAGTCGGGATCATTGCGCTCGCGATCGCATTGACGCGATGGTGGTTCCCCCGAGTGCTCCCTCAATCAACCGATACACGTTCCGGGAAAGCTTGGGCGGCGCTGTGGGTGTTCGTCTGGTTCACTCTCCGCATGCCGCTGGCGGCCGCCGCGAGCTTGCTCGCATTCGATGCGATCGGCCTGCTGACGGTCCGCGTCGAGCAGATCGCCGAGGGACTGGTTGCCGCAGTAGCCGCCGCGAGTTTCGGCTATGGCGTGGCGCGCGGGCTGTTTGCGCCACGGGAGCCGGAACGCCGCCTCCTGCAAGAGGACGACGCTACCGCTCTCTGCTTCCACAACCACCTCGTCTGGTCCGCGCGCGCGCTCGGCGTCCTGATCGTCTCGCAGGTGGTGCACAAGACCTTGTTCGCGCCGCTGATCATCACGGTGGCCACGAATGCCATGTTCGCGGCGATCACGGCCGGGTTCTTGATGCATCTCGTCATCCGGCTAGGGCAAATCAGGAGGCAGCGCGGTGAGGCGCTCGTCGCTGCAGGCTGGGCTTATCCTTTGGGCTTGCTCATGACGGCGCTGATCGCGCTGGCGCTGGTCGCCGGCTACGCGGGCCTTGCCGCATTTGTCGCTTTGCGCGTCGTTGTGGCGGCCGCAGCGCTCGGAGCCCTTTATCTCCTGCTTGTTGTGACGCAGACGCTGTTTGCCACGATCGGCGAGCAGACCGCCAACGCACAGAGAGTGGCGGACCGGCTTGGCATCAGCGCTCGCACGCTCGGCTTCGGCGGTGCGCTCTTATCAGCAGCCATTCGCGTGACGCTGATCCTAGCGGCGTTCCTGCTGATCATAGGGCCATGGGAAGTATCCACTGCTGATTTGTTCGACACCGTCCGCAACATCCCGTTCGGGTTCAAGATCGGTGAGATCCATCTCTCATTTGAAACGCTCCTCACGGCCGCTGTCTTGCTGCTTGCACTCCTCGTTGTTACCCGCATCGTGCAGCGCTGGCTCGAGACGGAGTTGTTGCCGCGGACCCGATTGGAGCCCAGTCTTCAGCTGTCGATCGTCACGATCTTCGGCTATATCGGCGCAATCACGGCGATCGCGGCTGCACTCACGGGGCTCGGTTTCGACCTGCAGAAGATCGCGCTCATCGCGGGCGCCCTTTCGGTCGGCATCGGCTTCGGACTGCAGTCCGTGGTGTCGAATTTCGTATCCGGTCTCATCCTGCTGACGGAACGGCCGATCCGCGTCGGCGACTCGATCGTGGTCAAGGGCGAAGAGGGATGGGTGCGGCGCGTGCGTGTGCGCGCAACCGAGATCGAGACGTTTGACCGCGCAAGCGTGATCATTCCAAACTCCGAATTCATCACCGGTGTGGTTAAAAACTGGACCCGCGCCAATACCTTGGGCCGCGTCGTCATCAAGGTTGGCGTAGCATATGACAGCGATCCGGACCAGGTTCGCGATATCTTGCTCGATATCGCCCGCACGCACCCGCAAATCGTGCAGTCGCCGCCCCCAGGGGCGTTCCTGTTGGGCTTCGGGGACAGCGCACTCGAATTCGAACTGCGATGCGTCGTTGCCGATGTTGAGAAAGGCCTCTCGGTGCGAAGCGACCTGAACTACGCGGTCATCAAGCGGTTTCGGAAGGCGGGAATCGAGATACCCTATCCGCAGCGCGAACTTCGATTGCGCTCCGAACAGCCTGAAAAACACAAAACCGAAGCTTTCGGTTCGTCATTTCCGGTCGAGCCGCGATAGCGGCGAGAGCCGGAATTCAACACGAGTGCAGCGGTAACTGAAGTTCTCGGACGGCATGTTCCGGCCGTGGGGTCCATCTCTGATCACCGGCGTTAGCTCCAGCGCGCTGCGGTAGGCGCTTGGCAACCCTGACTCCGATCCGATAGCTTGCAAAAACGAGTTCTTCCGTTGCTCTTGTTTCCCAATGCTCGCGAAACCTGGCACGGGCGAGCAGTTGCAAAGGCTGACATTCCGCACGAACATTGCCCGCCTGAGCTTTTCGACAGGTTCACCATGCGCCAGATGACGTTGGTTGCTTTCCTGCAGGCACAGAATTGCACTAATCTTCCGAGCTCCTGGCGCCATCCGCAGTCGCGCACCGACACCTGGTCGGCGGACTACTATCGCCACATCGGCCGGGTGCTCGAGGAAGGCAAATTCCACCTTGGCTTCTTCGACGACCGGCTGTCGATGCCCGATATTTATGGGCACGACCACGCCCATACGGTGCGCTATGGCATCCGTTGCGTGAAGATGGACGCGGTGACGGTGCTCACGGTCATGGGCATGGCCACGGAGCGGCTCGGCCTGGGTGCAACGTATTCCACCAGCTACTACGAGCCGTTCCATGTGGCACGCCTGTTTGCCACGCTCGACTTGATGACCGACGGCCGCGCGGCCTGGAACGTCGTCACTTCGCTCAACGATGGCGAGGCTCAGAACATGGGCCACGAGCAGGTGATCGAGCACGACCTGCGCTACGATCGGGCCGACGAATTCATGGGGGTGGTCTTCGGGCACTGGGACAGCTGGGAGGACGACGCGATCGTCCAGGACCAGGCGAACAGTCTATTCGCCCATCCGGACAAGGTGCACCGGCTCGATCACCACGGCCGCTTTTTCCGTTCGCGCGGTCCTTTCACCGTGCCGCGATCCCCGCAGGGCCGCCCCGTCATCATCCAAGCCGGACAGAGCGGCCGCGGCAAGCGCTTCGGCGCGCAATGGGGCGAATTGATTTTCGTCGTCTATCCCAACATCGCCGTCGCCAAGCGCGACTATGCGGGATTCAAGGCGGAGGTGGCCGGCTGCGGACGCGATCCCGAGAACGTCAAGATCACGCACTTGATCAACACCGTGGCCGCGGCGAGCAAGATGGAAGCTGAGGACAAATGGGCTCTGATCAGCAAGCTGCCGCTCCAGATCGATGCGCTATCGCTGTTGTCGGAAGCGCTCAACTTCGACTTCTCGACCAAGGGCCTGGACGAGGCATTCACCGACGAGGAGATGGCGGCCATTTCCGGTCTGCAGGCCATCCGCGACCGCGTCGTGCGCGCGAGCGGCAATAAGAACCCGACGGTGCGGGAGTTTATTCACTACAGCGGACGAGGTCGGGTGCATGATCCGATCGTCGGCGGTCCGAAGGAGGTTTGCGATCAACTCGAACAGTGGTTCGTCGAGCGCGCTTGTGATGGCTTCGTCGTGTCCGCGACGCACGTCCCTGGAGCTTACGAGGATTTTGTTCAGTTCGTCGTGCCTGAGCTGCAGCGGCGCGGCTTGTTCCGAACGGCATACGCCGGCAAGACCTTGCGCGAGAACCTGGGGCTGCAGGTCCCGCCGGTGGCGGCGTGGCGGGGAATGCACGCACAGTCGCGTCACGGCATCGGTTGAGCGCGGTTGCCAGCCGAGCCAGCGCCTCCGCGCTCTTAGTCGGAAGTCGCCGGCAGCTGCGCGAACGCATCCTCGAGATTGACGGTGACAGGAATCGTGTCGTCCAAGGATCCTTGCTGTTTCCAGGTGCTGGCAACCAGGGTATGCGGTCCGGCAAAGTGGAAATCGGCCGAGAGTGTGGGCCTACCCTCGATCATGTCGCTGAAGCCGGCAAAGCGATTCTTTTGACGGCTGTACACCATCATCGGAAACGACCAGGGTGAGTGACCTCCCGATGATCCCATGCTGTAGACGAAGAATTGCGAATCCGGCGACCACTTTGCATCGATGACATAATACCCGTTGGTGCCGCGCGAGGATGAATAATCCTTCGAGGTGAGAGTATCGCCTTTGGCGGTGCGTATTACGATGCGGCTTTCCATGTCGGGCGTGGCATAGAGGCTGACATCTACGGGAACAACGAGTGCGCGGAGGGTGCCGTCGGGCGAGGCGTAAATGGCCGGTTTCAAGCTGCTGCAGCTCGATTGCGGTCGCGGGTTGCGCAGCAGTTGGTGTCCGCTGCAGGCAAGCTCCGCCACGGCGGAAGCCGGCGGCAGCGTCGCCGCCAACATGCTCAGGATCGAGAGCGACAGCAACATCGCCAACGGGGTTTCACCATGCATGATCATCCTCCGGTAGTAAGTCGTACAAGGCCGTGCCTTCCGCCATTCCTGCGGCGTCTCTAGATTGTCAGCCTTGCGGGAGGCTAGGAAGAGCTCGCGACCGTTCTCGCGGGATGAGGTCGTGTTCTAGGGAGAGTAGTAGGGGGATCACCCGCGCGGACGGGCATGACTGATTCCTCGCGCCGCATTCGCGTCGGCGATATCGAGCTTGCCTACCGCATCGCGGGGCGCGGCAGGCCCGTGATCCTCGTGCACGGACTGGCATGCGGACAGCGGATGTGGTTTCACCAGCGGCGACGATTGTCCAATCGCCACACGATCGTCACTTACGACCAACGCGGTCACGGGCAAAGCGAAGCCCCCGATGACGCCCGCCGTTATTCGGGCGCGCATCTTGCGCGCGATCTCGCCGGCATCGTCGATGCGCTCGGTTACGACAAGATCGCGGTCGTCGGGTTTTCCCTGGGAGGAGGTCCGGCCCTCGCGCTTGCCGCGGCCAGGCCCGAGCGGATTACGCATCTCGTTCTCGCCGACGTCGGATCGGGGGCGGACGACGCGTGGCGAATCCAATGGTTGGCGAGCCGCTGGATCGATTTTGCGGAGCGCACGGGCTGGGACGAATTGCTCCCGGACATGCTGCGCAGCGAATTTTTCAAGTCCTACGCAAATCGCGGCGGGCGCTATCGTCGCCATATGGCGGGTCTTATTCGCGCAACACCGCTCGTCGGATTGCGGCATACCCTCTCGCAGGTCCTGCGTCAGCGCAAATCGCTTTTCCGCATGCGCCGCACGCTGCAAGCCGTCAAGGTCCCCACACTCGTCATGTTGGGTCAGCACGATTACATCTGCCGGAACGCTGCCCGCCTTTTGTCGGAGAATATCCCACACGCTGTCCTTCACAGAATCGAAGGGGTTGGACATATGTCTCCGTTGGAGCAGCCGGATGAATTCAGTGACGTAGTGACGGCGTTCTTCGCCCGTGCTTGAGACCAACCGTGATAGGCGGTGCGCCGATGCGCAGCCGAGCAAAAGGATGCGTGATGGATCAGCCGCCACCAACATTTGCCGTGTTTACGCCGGCGGAGCGGCGTGTCATTCGACGCCTGCGCAGTCCGATGCTGGTGCAACGCTTCCTCAATCACCTGCCATACAACACCGAGCTGGGTCGGGAAACGCTCAGAAGCCTGCGCCAGGTCTTACGGCATCGTAGCGCGCATTGTCTCGAAGCTGCCCTGTCCGCCGCGGCTATTCTTGAGCAACACGGATTTCCGCCGCTGGTCATGAGCCTCAAATCGATCGACTACCTCGATCACGTCATCTTCGTTTACTGCAAGCGCGGCCGCTGGGGCTCAGTCGCGCGCTCGCGCGACCCCGGATTGCACGGACGAAAGCCGGTGTTCCGTTCCGTACGCGCGCTCGCCATGAGCTATTTCGATCCCTACATCGATTTCACCGGATGTCTCACTGGATACGCGGTGTTCGATTTGCGTCGGTTGGGCGGTTACGATTGGCGGCTTGCCTCCAGGAATGTGTGGCTGGTCGAACGAGCGCTGATCCGATACCGGCACAAGCCCATCCCGGTCGCGCGCGAGCGGGTCCGACGGTATCGGACGCGGTATCGAGCATACCGGGCGAAGTACGGCAAAAAGCCGCTGTTCTATCGTGGTCGCGAAAAGTGGACTCCGATTCCGAAGGAGTTCTTGTAGTCGCCGCCAGTCGGCTGGGGCGTGTCGGCGGTCTCACCCCTTATGGATCGGATCGACCCATAAGACCTCGTCCGGCTTCTCCACCGGGTCGATGTCGAGATTGACCACGACCGCTTCGTTGTCGCTGCGCACAACCACGCACTCGAGCGGCTCGCTCGAACTGGCGTTGATCTCCTGGTGCGGCACGAACGGCGGCACAAAGATGAAATCGCCCGGACCCGCCTCGGCCATGAATTCCAGCTGGTCACCCCAGCGCATGCGCGCCTTGCCCCGCACCACGTAGATCACGCTTTCCAGCTCACCGTGGTGATGGGCCCCGGTTTTGGCGTTCGGGCGAATGTTGACCGTGCCTGCCCAGATCTTCTGAGCGCCGACGCGGGCATAATCGATGGCCGCCTTGCGATCCATGCCGGGTGTCTGCGGGGTGTTGGAACCGAGCGCATGCCCGGGAATGACGCGCACCCCGTCGTGCTTCCATCGAGGTGTCTGTTCGTGACCGGTCTTTGCGTCCATATCGTCACCCATCAGGCAGGTTCATCAGTGATGTAGTCGCGCCCTGGCAATTGTCCACCGTGGACATCGATCGCTCAGCGACTTCACGGCGCGGCGGATCCGGCCAATGGCACCGCGGCTAAAGCTATTGTCCCCGCCGGGCCGCGCTGGCAAACCGCTTTGCCTCTTCCGCGGCGCGGAACAGTGCCTTGGCCTTGTCGACGCATTCCTGTTGCTCCGACTTCGGATTGGAATCGGCGACGATGCCGGCACCGGCCTGCACATACATCATGCCGTCTTTAATCAGCGCCGTGCGCAGGACGATGCAGCTGTCGAGCTCGCCTGCCGCGGAAAAATAGCCGACCGAACCGGCATAGAGCCCGCGCTTGTCCGGCTCGAGCTCGTTGATGATCTCCATCGCCCGCACCTTGGGTGCGCCGGAGACGGTGCCGGCCGGGAACCCTGCCGCCAGCGCATCGAGGGCGTCGTATTTTCCGTCGAGCTGGCCCTCGACATTGGAGACGATGTGCATCACCTGGCTGAAGCGCTCGATGAAGAACTGTTCGGTGACCTTGACCGTGGCTGGCCGGGCGACCCGCCCGACGTCGTTGCGGCCGAGGTCGAGCAGCATCAGGTGTTCGGCGCGTTCTTTCTCGTCGGCCAGCAGCTCGGTCTCGAGCGCCTTGTCCTGCTGTGGGGTAGCGCCTCGCGGGCGCGTGCCGGCGAGTGGCCGAATCGTCACGCTGCCTTCGCGTACTCGCACCAGGATCTCCGGACTCGAGCCGGCAATCGAAAACTCGCCGAAGTCGAGGAAGTAGAGAAACGGTGCCGGATTGACCCGTCGCAGCGCCCGATAAAGCGCAAACGGCGGCAATTCGAACGGCGCCTCGAACCGTTGCGACAGCACGACCTGGAAAATGTCGCCGGCGGCGATGTATTCCTTGGCAACACTGACCATGCGCTCATACTCGGCCGGGGTGACGTTGGAGGATGGCCACACCGTGAGCGGACCGGTCTGAAGCTCGGGCGGGGAATGCGCCAGCGGCGCATCGAGCGCGTCGACGACCGCGGAGAGGCGCTCGCTGGCGCGCGCGAAGGCGACCTCGGCGCTCACACCGATTTGCGGTCGCACCGGCGTGACCACGGTGATCACGTCTTTGACCGTATCGAACACTACCACGACCGTGGGACGCACCAGAACCGCTTCGGGAATGCCGATTGGGTCGGGGTTAGGCGGAGGCAAATCTTCCATCAGCCGCACCATGTCGTAGCCGAGATAACCGAAAATTCCGGCTGCCATGGGCGGGAGCACGTCCGGCAGATCGATGCGGCTTTCGGCGATGAGCGCGCGCAATGCCGCCAGCGGCGGACCCGCGCAGGGTGCAAAGGCGTCCGCGCTTTGCCGCACGCTGCGGTTGATCTCGGCTCGCCCGGCGACGGTGCGCCAAACGAGATCGGGGTGAAGCCCGATGATCGAATAACGTCCGCGGACCGCGCCCCCTTCAACGGATTCCAGCAGAAAACACGGCGGCTGCGCAGTCGCGATCTTGAGAAACGCCGATACCGGAGTTTCAAGGTCCGAGACCAGCGTAGTCCATACGACCTGAGCCTCGCCGCGCGCGTAGCGTTTGGCAAAAGCCGGGGCTGGTGGCTCGATCTGCATGTGAGCGAAGCTCAGTTTGCGCCGTCGCCCGCTCCGCCGCTGACCACCTGGTTCAGCGCGCTCTGATTGATGGTGAGGCCGATATCGCTTTCGAGCCGCGCAATATATTCGGCGAGAATAGCCTCGGAGAGGCCGCGATTGATTGTCTCCACCGTGCGTTTGGCGTCTTCCGAAGCCATGTCGAGCGGGGGCACCACGATCTCGGTGACGCGGAACACCACCTCAGCTGGCGGCGGCGCCCCTTCCGCCTTGCCGTTGGCATCCTTTGCCGCGCGAAAGATGGCGTCGACGCCGGCAGCCGAGAGTGGGCCGGAAGCTTGGCCGCGCTTGAGGCCGCTCAGCGTTTCCACCTTGAGCTGCTCGGTTGCTGCAACATCGGAGAGCGTTGCGCCCTCTTTGAGCTTATCGAGGATGCTGGTTGCCTTTGCCTCGAGGCGGGTGGCGATCTCCTGCTCGCGCCAGCGCGCTTCGACTTGATCCTTTACTTCGTCGAGCGAACGCTCGCGCGAGGGGGAGGTCCCGACGACGTCATACCAGATGTAGCCGTCTTCGAACTGCAACGGATCACGCTCGACCCCGATGTCCGTGGTGAACGCCGCGGCGAGAAGACGCTGCGCGTCGGGTAGCTTCACGGGCGTGCCGGTCGGGTCGCGGCCGGAGCGATCGACTTCGACTGTGCGTGCTTCAAGCTTGAGGCTGGCGGCGGCTTCGGCCAGCGGCTTGCCTTCTGCGCGCGCATCCTCGATCTTGTTATAGAGGTCGAAAATCTCGGATTTGGCGCGCGCGGCGGCGAGCTCCTGCTTGAGGTCTCCCGCCACCTGCTCGAACGGACGGATTTGCTCCGGCTCGATTTTGAGGGCCTGCACCAGGACGGTGCCGAAACGGCCTTGCACCGGCGCGCTGACCTCACCTTCCTTGAGCGCAAACGCAGCATCGGCTACCGCTCGGTCGATCATACCGGATTTGGGGACCGTGCCGAGGTCAATATCCTTTTCGCTCTTGCCGAGTTCCTTGGCGACGTCGGCAAAGCTCGCGCCTTTCGCCATGCGCTCGGCGGCTGCGCTGGCCGCTTCGGCGCTAGGAAAGTCGATCTGCAGGATGTGGCGCCGCTCGGGGCTGACGTAGCGCGCGCGGTGGTCCTCATAGGCGCGCTTGAGATACGCATCGGAGATCTCGATCCAGCGCGCCTGTTCGCTCGGGATCAGCGAGACGACGACGAGCTTGCGGTATTCAGGCGTGCGAAACATGATTTTGCGCTCGTCGAAGTACTTTGCCAGCACCTCCGGCGGTGGCGCCGGAATCTCGCCTGCGAGCGCGCGGTCGAGCAAGACGTATTCGATCGAGCGTTGTTCGTTATCATAGCGGTTCGTCGCCTCGACCAACGCCTTGGGTGCGTTCAATCCCGATCCGATCGTTCCGGCAAGCTCTCGGCGCAGCATCAGCCGGCGTTGTTCGGCCACGAAACGCGGCTCGGTATAGCCCGCATTGCGGATGATCTGCTCGAAGCGCGCCCGGTCGAATTGCCCGTTGGCTCCGCGGAATGTGGGATCGTTCGTGATGAGTTTGGCGACCTCGGAATCGGAGAGCGCAAGCCCAAGCGCGCGTGCGCGTTCATCGAGCAACATTTCGGAGAAGATCTGCCCGATTGCAGCGCGGTCAAGACCGGTCGCGCGCGCCTGATCTGCGCTGATCGGACGGCCGAGTTGGCGTGAATATTGCTGCAGGCGATCGTTGTAGAGCGTACGAAATTGCTCGATCGTAATCTCGGTGTGCCCGATCTTGGCAACGGTTGAGCGGCCGAAGCCGCGGAAAATGTCGCCAATTCCCCAGATTGCGAAACTGATCACCAAAAAGCCGACCACGCCGGCCATCACTGCTTTGCCGACCCAATTGGAGGAGGCTTTTCGCAGCCCTCGAAGCATGTGTCGTCCGTGATTGAGAGAACCCGCGGCGGCCCGACGGATATCGCATCATAGGGAGGGGACCACTGCGTCGCAACATCGCGGCAGCGAGCGAGGCAACGCGGGCCTCTGGCGTGCCCGCGGGGGCTCTGCTAACCGCATGGATGGCTTTGGGAAAACCGAGGAACGACAATGGTTCGTCCGCGCCCGTTCGTGGCGGGAAATTGGAAGATGAATGGGCTGCGCTCCTCGGCGGCGGAGATTATCCGGATCGTCCAAGGGGCCCGGGCACTCACCGCGGTTGACCTGATGATTTGCCCGCCTGCCACGCTGCTCGGTTTGTTTGCTAGCATCGTGGAGGGCTCCCCCGTGCACCTCGGTGCGCAGGATTGCTACACGCAATCCAATGGAGCATTCACCGGCGATATTTCGGCCGAGATGCTCAAGGATGCCGGGGCTAGCGCCGTCATTGTCGGCCACTCTGAGCGGCGCACCTATCACCAGGAGAGCGATGCCGATGTGCGGGCGAAGGCGCTGGCTGCGCGCCGGGCCGGACTTTGCGCCATCGTGTGTGTGGGCGAGACCCGCGCCGAACGTGAGCATGGACGCGCGCTCGCGGTGGTGCGGACGCAGTTCGACGGATCGATACCCGACGGTGCGACGGCAGACAATCTGGTCGTTGCCTACGAGCCGGTATGGGCGATCGGCAGCGGGCTGACTCCCACGGCGGCCGACGTCGCGGAGATGCACGGGTCCATCCGCCGCCTTCTGCGCTCGCGGTTTGCGGAGGAGGGAGCCGGTATGCGCATCCTCTACGGCGGATCGGTCAAGCCGTCCAATGCCAAGGAGCTGCTAGGCGTTGCCGACGTTGACGGTGCACTGGTTGGCGGAGCAAGCCTCAAGGCAGACGAATTTCTGGCCATAGCGGGTGTCTACGGCTGAGCTTTCGCGAGTTCGGCCGAAGCGGGGCAGGAATGTCCTTCCCGGCCTCCCGCGCCCCGGAAAATCGGACTAATCTCGTTCAAAACAAGAGGCGTCGCGTGGCGTGCCCACGCGTGCCGTTGCGCGCAAAGGGCATCGGGCTCGGACGCGGTTCGCAGGGGAGGTTGCCAGTGACAGAGAAAAGCAAGCCGGACGACCATAATCCAATCGCACGCCGCGACTTCCTGCTGGGTGCCGGCACCGCCGTTGCCACGGCCGTTAACCCGGGTGCTGCCGCTCAGGCGCAGCAACCCGCGGCCATGCCGGCCGCGGGGAGCGAACCGGCGAGTTATCTCACGTTGACCGAGACCGAAGTCGCGTTCTTCACAGCCGCGGCCGATAGTATGATTCCCGCCGACGAACTCACGCCGTCAGGCAGCGATTGCGGAATCGTGACTTTCGTCGATCGACAGCTCGCCAGCGCCTGGGGCGGGGGCGCCAAAATGTACCGCAATGGGCCGTTCCGCAAAGCCAAGCCGGAATACGGCTATCAGCTGCCGCTCACGCCGCGGCAATTTTTCGCCGCCGGCATCGTCGCCACCAACGCCTGGTCGCGCAAGGTCTACGGCAAGGACTTCGACCGGCTCGCGACCGGGGAGCGCGAAGATGCACTCAAGGTGCTGGAGCAGGGCAAGGCTGCGCTCGACGATTTCGACGGCAAGGCGTTCTTCGAAGCGCTTTTGCAAATCACCATGGAAGGCTTCTTCGCCGATCCGATCTACGGCGGCAACCGCAACAAGGCCTCTTGGAGAATGATCGGCTTCCCTGGGCTGCCGGCGGTCTATTCCAAACTGATCGAGGAGTATCGCAACAAACGTTTCGCGGCCGAACCGCAATCGATCGCCGATTTCTCGTGAGAGGGCTCCGTCATGGCAACGCGATTGAAAGAGGTCGACGCCGTCATGGTCGGCATGGGCTGGACCGGCAGCATCCTGGCGCGCGAGCTCACCAAGGCGGGCCTGACCGTCATCGGCTTGGAGCGTGGCGAAGATCTTTCGCCACGCGAGAACTTCGCGCTGCCCGCGGTTCGTGACGAACTGCGCTATACCTATCGGCTGGAGTTGATCCAGGATCCTGCGCTGGAAACCGTCACCTTCCGTCACCGGCCGTCGGAATCGGCGCTGCCTATGCGCCGCTTCGGGTCATTCCTACCGGGCAACAGCGTCGGCGGGGCCGCCAATCATTGGGGAGGCCAGCACTGGCGCTATTTGCCGAGCGATCACGCCACTCGCAGCCATATCGTCGAGCGTTACGGCGACAATTCCATTCCTGACGACATGACGATTCAGGACTGGGCGATGAGCTACGACGAGCTCGAGCCGCATTACGACAAGTTCGAGAAGCTGTGCGGCGTTTCCGGCAAGGCCGGCAACCTACGCGGCGAGAAAATCGAGGGCGGAAACATATTCGAAGGAGCGCGCAGCAACGACTATCCGACGCCGCCGTTGATCATGACCGAATCCGGGCTGATGTTCGCCAAGGTCGCGAAGGAATTCGGCTATCACCCGTTTCCGCAGCCGGCAAGCAACGCTAGCCGGCCCTATACCAATAGCGAAGGCCTCACTCTCGGCGGATGCCAGTACTGCGGCTTCTGTGAACGAAATGGCTGCGAGGCCAACGCTAAGGCCGGCCCGCAGGTTTGCGTGCTTCCGCTGTTGCGCGCCGACCCAAAATTTACGCTGCGGGACCGCGCCTGGGTGAGCCGACTGAGCTACGACAAGGCGGCGAAGAAGGTGACGGGTGTTCTATTTACCGATACGCGCACCGGCGAGGAATACGAGCAGCCCGCGGGCCTCGTGGTTCTTTCCGCTTACGTCTTCGGCAACATCTCGCTTCTGCTCAACTCCGGCATTGGCGAACCCTACGATCCCGTGACGGGGAAAGGGGCCGTGGGAAAGAACTACTGCTATCAGCTCTCGCGCTTGGGCGTGACCCTGTTCTTCGAAGACAAGTTCTTCAATCCCTTCATGGGCTCCCCCGGCACGCAGATGGTGATGGACGATTTCAACGGCGATAATTTCGACCACAGCGGGCTCGGCTTTCTGGGCGGCTGCAAGATTCAACTCGGCCACGCCGACGGTCGGCCGATCAGCTACCGGCCAGTCCCGCCCGGGACCCCGCGCTGGGGCGCAGCATGGAAGAAGGCAACAGCCAGGTGGTATCAGCGCGCGGCCCGCATCACCCTCTCGGGATCAAACTACGCCAACCGCTACAACTACATCGATCTCGATCCGACCTATAAGGATCAGCTCGGTCGACCGCTGCTGCGCATGACCTACAATTTCGTCGAGAACGATTACAAAGTGGGGGACTATTGCATGCGGATCGCGCTGGACATCGCGCGTGCCATGCAGCCGACGACGATCGGTCCGCCCGGCCTGCGCCGCGGCGACTACGATATCGTGCCTTACCAGTCGACCCACAATACCGGCGGCACGATCATGGGGCATGACCCAAAGTCGAGCGTCGTCAATCGTTACTTGCAATCCTGGGACGCCGACAATCTCTTCATCATGGGCGCCTCTACCTTCCCGCAACAGTCGGCATACAACCCCACCGGTCCAGTCGGCGCGCTCGCCTATTGGTCGGCCGAAGCGATCGTGACGAAATATCTCAAAAACCCCGGTTCGCTGGTGCACGCGTGATCGGGCCGTCATGTAACGCAAGATCGATGCTTCGGCGGATCGGAGGCGCGGCCCGCGCCGCGCTGCTCCTCGCCCTATCCGCGACGCCCGTTGCCGCCGCCGATGTCGAGCACGGGAAGGCGCTCTATCAGACCTGCGCGGCGTGTCACACGGAGCGGCCCGACGCGCTGGGACCGAGCCTCAAGGGCATCTTTGGGCGCAAGTCGGCGGCGCTTGAGGATTTCCGCTACTCGAATGCGATGAGGCGCGCGAATCTTGTTTGGGACGACGATAATTTGCGCGCCTATATCCAGGACCCGCAGGCGAAGGTGAAGGGCAACCGCATGCCCTACGGCGGGGTGACCGCTGCCAAGGATGTCGACGACATCATCGCTTACCTGAAGCTCCTCAATTAGCCGTTTGTCCCCCGCCCCGGGGCGGCGGCTGGAGGTGATCCTATTTGCGCCGGGACGCCCGCCGGTCCAATGGAAACGGCGGGGACGATCGTGTAGACACCCCGCCGAGCGCCTATATGAGGCTGGAGTTGACACGCGAGATTGCAAGCGCGGCAACAATGGTGGACGCATGCAGACCGTGATTATCGTGATTCATCTAATGGTGGTCGCCGCCATGGTCGGCGTCGTGCTGCTGCAGAAGTCGGAAGGGGGCGGGCTTGGTATCGGCTCGACCGGCGGATTTCTGTCGAGTCGCGGAACCGCCAATGTGCTGACCCGCACGACGGCGATCCTGGCAGCAACTTTCTTTGCCACCAGCCTGGTGCTTTCGGTCCTCGCCAGTTGGGACCGCAAGCCCCACTCCATCATCCAGAATACCGCCAGCCCGCCGCAACAGACGCCCGCCGTTCAGGGTGGTGGGGGCGTGCTCGATACGCTGCGCCAGCAGGAGCAGCAGTCGCCGCAGCCACCGCCACCGGCGCCCGGGCCGCAAGTGCCGCGCTCGCAATGAGCAAGCTCACAAGGGGCCGGGGTATAACCGGCCCCTTCGCTTGAGGAGCCATGCAGCCCGCGAATGGCGAACTGAGAACTCACATGAATAGACTGCCCGATCTCCCGATCAAATCATGAGCATTTCTCGATATGCGCATTGCGCATGGACTTCGGCCGGGGGCCCTTGCAGCCTCTCGTCGAATCGATTGCGCAGCGTTAAAGGTTAGGTCCCATGGCGCGGTACATCTTCATTACCGGCGGCGTGGTCTCTTCCCTCGGCAAGGGTCTCGCATCCGCAGCACTCGGCGCACTGCTGCAGGCGCGCGGGTACAAGGTCCGGCTGCGCAAGCTCGATCCGTACCTCAACGTCGATCCCGGTACGATGTCGCCCTACCAGCATGGGGAGGTCTTCGTCACCGACGACGGGGCAGAGACCGACCTGGATTTGGGCCATTACGAGCGTTTTACCGGCCGGCCGGCGACCCGTCAGGACAACATCACGACCGGCCGCATCTATCAGGAAATCCTGGCCAAGGAACGCCGCGGCGATTACTTGGGCGCCACCATCCAGGTCGTTCCCCATGTGACTAACGCCATCAAGGAGTTCATCCGCGACGGCAACGAGGGCTACGATTTCGTCCTATGCGAAATCGGCGGGACGGTCGGCGACATCGAAGGGTTGCCGTTCTTCGAGGCCATCCGCCAGCTCGGCAATGATCTGCCACGCCAGCACGCGATTTACATCCACCTCACGCTCTTGCCCTTCGTCACCGGCGCGGGCGAACTCAAGACCAAGCCGACCCAGCACTCGGTCAAGGAACTGCGCTCGATCGGCATCCAACCCGACATCTTGCTGTGTCGGACCGACCGGCCGATCCCCGACAGCGAACGCGCAAAGCTCGCGTTATTTTGCAACGTGCGCCCGAGCGCGGTGATCGAAGCGCGCGACGTGGACAACATTTACGCCGTGCCCGAAGCCTATCACGCGGCCGGGCTCGACCGAGAAGTGCTGATGGCCTTCGGCGTCGAACCTCAAGACGAGCCCGATCTCGCCCGCTGGCGGCTCATTAACGAGCGCATCCGCAACCCGGAAGGCAATGTGACGATTGCCATCGTCGGCAAATATACCGGGCTCAAGGACGCCTATAAGTCGTTGATCGAGGCGCTCTCCCACGGCGGGATCGCCAACAAGGTGCGCGTCAATCTCGACTGGATCGAATCCGAAGTGTTCGAGCGCGGGGATCCGGCGCCGTTTCTGGAGAACGTCAACGGCATTCTGGTGCCGGGCGGATTCGGCCAGCGCGGCAGCGAGGG
Source organism: Xanthobacteraceae bacterium (assembly GCA_035693615.1). GTDB lineage: Bacteria > Pseudomonadota > Alphaproteobacteria > Rhizobiales > Xanthobacteraceae > VAZQ01. The sequence continues at coordinate 47,235 of DASSGH010000157.1, read as the reverse complement.
CAAGATCAGAGCGGTGAAGTTCGCGCGCGAGCGCCAAGTTCCCTATTTCGGCATTTGTTTCGGGATGCAGATGGCCGTCATCGAAGCGGCGCGTAACCTCTGCGGCATAGAGGAGGCGAACTCGACCGAGTTCGGCGCCACTCCCGAGCCGGTCGTCGGGTTGATGACCGAGTGGATGAAAGGCAACGAGCTGCAGGTCCGGGGAGTGAAGGGCGACCTCGGCGGCACCATGCGGCTCGGCGCTTATCCGGCGGCCCTTCAGCGCGGCAGCCGCGTGTCGCAAATCTACCATGGCGCAACCGAAATTTCTGAGCGCCACCGCCATCGCTACGAAGTCAATACCCATTACAAAGGGCGGCTCGAACAGCACGGGATGCGCTTTTCCGGCATGTCACCCGATGGGCTGTTACCGGAGATGATCGAGTATGAAGATCATCCTTGGTTTGTCGGCGTGCAGTTCCATCCCGAGCTGAAATCGCGGCCGTTCGACCCGCATCCGCTATTCGCCTCGTTTGTTGGCGCCGCGGTAGACCAGAGCCGTCTGGTCTAATCAGTCACCATGAGCACGGTCGTGGCCGGCTGCGCCAAATCTCCTCTCGGCGCGGCGCGGTCATTGACACTGTTCGATTGCCTTTCCCGCTCCTGCCATTAACGTCGGCTAACCCGACGTGCGACATGCAAGAGGCGACAATGATCTATGAGCTGAGGATTTATCACTGCGTGAGCGGGCGGCTGCCGGCTTTGTTGAAGCGGTTCGAAACCACCACGCTCGAGCTCTGGAAGCGGCACGGCATTCGCCAGGCCGGGTTCTGGACGGTGCTGGTCGGCGATGGCGGAAACCAGGACCTCCACTACCTGCTCGCTTGGGAGTCGCTCGCCGAACGCGAGGCAAAGTGGAACAAGTTCATGAGCGATCCGGAATGGTTGGCAAAGCGCGCCGAAAGCGAGCGCGATGGGCCGATCATCGCCTCGATCAAAAACATGTTCCTGCAGCCGACGGTGTTCTCAGCGGTGCAGTGAAAGCAGCATTCGATGTCCGGCGGGCTTGACCACCTCGTCCATGCAGTGCGCGACCTCGACGCGGCGGCCGAGCTTTATCGCCGGCTCGGTTTTACAGTTGGCGCGCGCAACAGGCATGCCTGGGGCACGCACAACTATTTGGTCCAAATGCCCGGCTTTTTCATCGAGATGCTGACGGTGGCGGAGCCGGAAAAGCTCGGGAGCGACGGATTCTCAGCGCTGTTCGGCACGTTCAACCGGCTGTTCCTCAAGAACCAGGAGGGGCTGTCGCTGCTCATCCTCGAAAGCGATGATGCCGCGGCGGATGCCGCACGCTTTCGCTCGGCGGGGGTCGGCGCCTCCGACGCCATGCGCTTCGACCGCGAAGGCAAACGGCCGGACGGCTCGGCCGTTAAAGTCGGATTTTCGCTCGCGTTTGCGCGCGATGCCAAAGCGCCGGCCATCGGGTTTGCAGTTTGTCAGCAACATTTTCCGGAGAATTTCTGGAATCCGGCGTTCCAACAGCATGCCAACACGGTCAACGCCATCGTCGGAACGGTGCTGGTGTCTCAGAGCCCGCGCGACCATGAGGCGTTTCTCTCGGCCTTCAGCGGCGTACGCGTGGACTCTGCGAGCGCGAGCGGCATCACCGCGTCGACACCGCGTGGCGAGATCAGCGTGATGGACCCTGCTGCGTTTAGCAGCCGGTTCGGGGTCGAGCCGCCCGATGTTTCCCGCGGCGCTCGCCTCGCGGCCGCGCGATTTCGCGTCCACGACCGCGCCGCACTGCGCGCTGCGTTGGAGAGGGGCGGGATCGCGGCATCCTCATCGAGGGGCGCAACCATCGTGGGGCCACAGGTCGGCCTGGGCACGACACTGGTCTTCGACTAAGGGGTCCGCGCTTACAGATGCGACCGATGGGGTTCGGCAAGTCCCGCTCGGTTGACCCCCGAATAGGGCCGGCGCATGGTCGCACGCCATGCGTGCCGACCCCGCTCCCAATCCGATTGTCACTGTCGGGACGGCACGTTTCGGCAATAGTCTCCCGGTTGCGCTGATCGCGGGGCCCTGCGTCCTCGAAAGCCGTGAGCACGCCTTGGAGATGGCCTCGGCTCTCAAGGAGACCGCCGGCAAAGCGGGAATCAGCCTCGTCTTCAAGACGTCGTTCGACAAAGCCAATCGCACCAGCGCGAAAAGCCAGCGGGGCGTGGGGCTCGATCGCGCCTTGCCCATCTTCGCGGAGATCCGCGAGACACTCGGCGTGCCCGTTCTGACCGACGTGCACGAAGCGCAGCAATGCGCAGTCGTTGCTGAAGCCGTGGACGTTCTACAGATTCCGGCCTTCCTGTGCCGGCAGACCGATCTTCTTGCCGCGGCAGCCGCCACGGGGCGTGTCGTCAACGTCAAGAAGGGCCAATTCTTGGCGCCCTGGGACATGGCTAACGTCGTCGCCAAGCTGACCGGCGCCGGTAATCGCAACGTCCTGGTGACTGAGCGCGGCGCGTCCTTCGGCTACAACACGCTCATCTCTGACATGCGTGCGTTGCCGATCCTCGCGCGCAGCACGGGGGCGCCGGTGATCTTCGACGCCACCCATTCCGTGCAGCAGCCGGGCGGGCAGGGCATCTCCTCCGGGGGCGAGCGGGAATTCGTCCCGGTGCTCGCGCGCGCCGCGGTTGCCGTCGGCGTGGCCGGCGTCTTCATCGAGACGCACCAGGATCCCGACCACGCCCCATCGGATGGTCCCAACATGGTGCCGCTCAAAGAGATGGAGGGTCTGCTGCGCCGTTTGGTTGAATTCGATCGACTCGCCAAGAACGGAACATAATAACTTGATGCGCAAGCGATTTCGGCCTTCGCCCCGGGCTTCGCAAACTTTGTCCTGCCGTCAGCCTATTTTGTCCGGACCGTAGCGCGGCGCCGGCGTTGCTGACACGACCTGGAGTGGCGGCTTACCCCGGGCGATGCGATCCCGGCCCAGCGCATCTGCGTGGTTTTGGCGGTCGCCCTAGGATCCGCCGTGCCGGCAACGCCCTTGTGCAAGGGGGCGGGAATGCCCATCATGGTTGTCGACGGCCTGGGGTGCCGCGCCGCCGCGGCTGAGATCATACCCATGGAACCTGTCTGGGTCATTCCAGCGAAGGGAGCCGCCGGTTGCCGAACCGCACCGCAGCCAATGCCAGCAACGCCAGCATCGCCGTCATCGGCGGGGGCGTGATCGGCCTTGGCGTTGCCTGGCGCTTGGCGCAGCGGGGCGCAGCCGTCCAGGTCTTTGACCGAGGCGCGGCCGGCGCCGGCGCAAGCCACGCAGCCGCTGGCATGCTGGCGGCATGTGCGGAGGCAGAGCCCGGCGAAGAGGCTCTGATCGCGCTCGGCCGTGAGAGCCAGGCGCGCTGGCCCGCTTTCGCTGCCGAGTTGCTCGACCGGTCGGGCGTCGATGTGGGGCTGCGGTCGGAAGGCACGCTCCTCCTCGCGCTAACCGCAGACGATCAGGCCCGGCTCACCCATCAGCTCGTGTTTCAGCAAAAACTCGGCTTGCCGCTGCATTGGATTTCGGCGGCGGAAACGCGCCGTCGCGAGCCGCATCTCGCAGGCAAGCTCGCGGGCGCGGTGTTCAGTCCCGAGGACACGCAAGTCGACAATCGCAAGCTTGTGGCCGCCTTGCGCGTCGCGGCCGAAGCCGCCGGCGCGAGCATCAATGAGTATCGGCCGGTGAAAGCGATTTCGTCCCGCAGCGGGCGCGTCGAGGGTATCGTTCTCGCGGATGGCACCAAAGTCGCCGCCGACATGGTCGTGCTCGCCGCCGGGGCATGGGCTCGCAGCATCGAGGGCTTGGAAGCAGAATTGCGGCCCCCCGTGCGGCCGATTAAAGGGCAAATGCTTGCGCTGCGCATGGATCCGGCCGCGCCGCTCATGAGCCACGTGCTCTGGGCGCCCGGCGCATATCTCGTGCCGCGCAAAGATGGTCGCTTGCTGGTGGGAGCGACGGTCGAGGAAAAGGGCTACGACGCCGCCCTCACTGCCGGGGGCATTCTGAGCTTGCTCGAAGCGGCCTGGCGCGCCGTCCCCGCGGTCGAGGATCTGCCGATCGATGAGATGTGGGTCGGGCACCGACCCGGCAGCCGCGACGACGCGCCGATTCTCGGCGCCGGGCCGCTCGATGGCCTGATCTACGCCACGGGGCATCACCGTAACGGAATTTTGCTGGCGCCCATCACCGCGGACACGATCGCGCGCCTCGCACTCGACGGCACCGTCGACGCGGCGATCAGGCCGTTCGGGATCGAGCGGTTCGGCTCCCTTGCGGCCGCGGCGGAATGAGGAGAACACTCATGAGCGAAGCCACCGCCGAGGCGAATATCCGGATCAATGGGCAACCCGAGCCGCTCATCGTCGCGACGCTTGCGGCGCTGCTCGAGGAGAAGGCGGTCGATACTCGCCAGCGCGGCATCGCGGTGGCCGTCAACGGCGCCATTGTGCCGCGCGCGGCTTGGCCGGACACGAAGCTGCGCGCCGGCGACAACATCGAAATCGTACGCGCCCGTCAGGGCGGCTAAGGAGTTGTGATGTCCGATCCTCTCATCATCGCCGGCCGCCAATTCGGCTCGCGTCTGTTCCTCGGCACCGCCGGCTATCCCAACCGCAAGCTCATGCTCGACGCCATTGCCGCCAGCGGGACCGAGATGGTGACGGCCTCGATCAGGCGCATCAGTCTCGCCGGCGAGGAGGAAAGCCTGGTCGACCTCATCCCGAAGCACATCAACTTTCTGCCCAATACTGCTGGCTGCCAGACCGCGAAAGACGCAGTCCTCACCGCCGAACTTGCCCGTGAGGCGCTCGAGACGAACTGGGTCAAGCTCGAAGTGATCGGCGACCGCGAATTACTCTACCCCGATACCGAGGAGCTCGTGCGCGCGACGGAGACGCTGGTCGCCAAGGGTTTCACGGTCTTGCCCTACTGCACCGAGGATCCGGTTGTATGCCGAAAGCTCGCCGACGCCGGCGCCGCGGCGGTCATGCCGCTCGGCTCGCCGATCGGCTCAGGGCTCGGCATCTCTAACCCGCATTTGATCGAATTGCTCTGCGCGCGCTCCCCAGTGCCCGTGGTGCTCGATGCCGGCATTGGGACGGCCTCGGACGCTGCACTTGCGCTCGAGCTCGGTTGCGCCGCAGCCCTGCTCAATACCGCCGTCTCAAAGGCGCGCGATCCCGTCATGATGGCGAAAGGCATGCGCGCGGCCGTCGAGGCTGGCCGCTTGGCGCGCTTGGCCGGCCGCATACCCAAGCTCCCGCACGCAGAGCCGTCGAGCCCACAATTTGGCCTCGTGGGAACTTAATCACGCGCCGGTTTCAGTGCGGGCTCCAAGCTCGCCCTCGAGGTCATGGCGACAGCGTGTTTTGGGCATGAAGCTCCCCGACCCGCCGCTCCTCGTTGTTACCGATCGACATCAAGCGCGCGTGCCTCTCGCCGACGTGGTGCGGGCGGCGCTTGCGGCCGGCTGCCGGTGGGTGAGCATGCGCGAGAAGGACCTTTCCGATGATGATCAGATCGCCCTCGCTTCGACGCTGTTGCCGATCGCGCGGCGGCACGGTGCGCGCCTGACGGTGCATGGGGATGCCGCGCTGGCCAAAGCATGCGATAGCGACGGCGTCCATCTGTCCGCGGGCGCCAATGCCACGGCTGCACGCAAGGCGCTGGGACGGGACAAGCTCGTTGGGGTGTCGCTCCACACCGTCACGGAAGCGGAGGCGCTCGATCCCGCCGTCGTCGATTATGCGATCGCGGGGCCTGCTTTCGAGACCGCGAGCAAGCCCGGCTACGGTCCCGAGATCGGCCGCAAGGGGCTGGCCGAAATTGCCAGGGCGGCGCCGGTTCCGGTCTTGGCAATCGGCGGCCTCAATGCCACGCGGGCGGCGGAGGTTCTCGCCGCCGGGCCGGTCGGTATCGCCGTGATGGGCAGCATCATGCGCGCGGTCGAACCGACTCGCGAAGTGAAGGCGCTATTGGCAATCGTTGCCGCGGCTCAGCCCCGGCCGCGGTAGGGGGCGACGCCGGGATCGGGCAGCCATACGTTCGCCGGCAGCTTGCCTGATTGCCAGAAAACGTCGATCGGAATTCCGCCGCGCGGATACCAATAGCCGCCGATGCGCAAAAATTTCGGCTTGAGCAGGGCGACGAGCTTCTTTCCGATCGCGACCGTGCAGTCCTCGTGGAAGGCGCCGATGTTACGGAAGCTGCCGAGATAGAGCTTGATCGACTTCGATTCGAGAAGCCATTCTGCCGGCACGTAGTCGATCACCAAATGGGCGAAGTCGGGCTGCCCGGTGATCGGGCATAGCGTGGTGAATTCCGGCGCGGTGAAGCGCGCGACGTAGTTGGTGTCGGGGTGGGGGTTGGCGACCCGATCGAGCACCGCCGCCTTCGGAGAGGCGGGCAGGCGGCTTGGTTTGCCGAGATGACGAAGCGTTTTGGCCACTTTCTTCATCCTCTCGTCATTCAAGCGCAGCTTTAACGCGCCAAAGGCGATTTGATCGAACGGAACCCGTACTGAGGTTATTGGATGCCCCGCTTTCGCGGGACATGACAAGGGTGTTCTCCATCCTGTAGAAGCCCGGCGAGGGCCTCATGACAGCCATCACCGATATCATCGGCCGCGAAATCCTCGACAGCCGCGGCAATCCAACCGTCGAGGTCGATGTCGTGCTTGAGGATGGCACACGCGGCCGCGCTGCCGTGCCCTCGGGAGCCTCGACGGGGACGCACGAGGCAGTCGAACTGCGCGACGGCGGTAAACGCTATCTCGGCAAGGGCGTGCGCAAGGCCATCGACGCCGTCAACGGCGAAATCTTCGATGCCGTCGGCGGGATGGATGCGGAGGCGCAGGCGAAGATCGACGAGACGCTCATCGCGCTTGACGGCACGCCAAACAAGGGCCGGCTCGGCGCCAATGCCATACTGGGCGTGTCGCTTGCCGTCGCCAAGGCCGCGGCCGCCGCCCATGACGCGCCGCTCTACCGCTATGTGGGAGGGACTTCGGCGCGGCTTCTGCCCGTGCCGATGATGAACATCCTCAATGGCGGCGTGCACGCCGACAACCCCCTCGATTTTCAGGAGTTTATGATCATGCCGGTGGGCGCGGCATCCTTCGCCGAAGCGCTGCGCATGGGCGCGGAGATTTTTCACACCCTGCGCGCGGCGCTCAAACAGGCTGGCCAAGACGTCAATGTGGGCGATGAAGGTGGCTTTGCCCCTGACCTACCCACGGCGGATGCCGCGCTCGAGTTCGTGATGACGGCAATCCACAAGGCGGGCTTTGCGCCGGGAACCGACGTTTGCCTCGCGCTTGATCCGGCCGCAACCGAGTTTTTCAAGGACGGCGGCTACCACTACGCGGGCGAGGGGAGGGTGCGCTCGATACGCGAGCAGGCAAACTATCTCGCCGATCTCGTCTCCCGCTATCCGATCGTCTCGATCGAGGATGGAATGGCCGAGGACGACATGGAAGGCTGGAAGATCGTAACTGATCTCATCGGCGACAAGTGCCAACTGGTCGGCGATGATGTCTTCGTCACCAACGTCACGCGGCTCGCCGAGGGCATCAAGGGTGGCATCGCCAATTCGATCCTGATCAAAGTCAACCAGATCGGCACGCTCACCGAGACGCTCGCAACCGTCGAAATGGCGCACAAGGCCGGCTACACCGCCGTCATGTCGCACCGCTCGGGCGAGACCGAGGATGCGACTATCGCCGATCTCGCCGTCGCGACCAATTGCGGGCAAATCAAGACCGGCTCGCTCGCTCGCTCCGATCGCACGGCCAAATACAATCAACTGCTGCGGATTGAGGAGGAACTGGGCGCGCAGGCGAGATACGCAGGCCGCGCTGCACTCAAGGCATTGCGCTGAAGGGGTCGCACGAGTTGCGGCTCCCCGGCCCCTAGGCATTAAAGCCGTCTTAACATCGCCGCTGCATGGTCGCCGCATGGTGACCCGCAAGCGATTTCGTGCCGTCCTCAACGCGCTCGCGCTTTACACGATTGCCGCGCTGGTGATCGGCTACTTCGGCGTCAACGCCTATTCCGGGAACCGCGGGCTTCGCGCCAAGCAGGACCTCGATCAGCAGATCGCCGAGCTCACTGCGGAACTTGATGCACTCAAGGTCGAGCGCACCTCATGGGAACGCCGCATCGTGTTGCTCAAGCCCGAAAGCATCGATCCCGACATGCTCGACGAGCGTGCCCGGATCCTGCTCAACTACGCCGATCCGCGCGAGCTTACCTTGCGCCTCAAGCAACCCTAATCACACCGAACGTCCGGGGCGTCCGCCGAATTTGCGAAATCGGCCGACGCTACCTATTTGCCACGGCAAAAGAGGTCGGTGCGCCGGTCCCCATCCGCTTCCGCCGTGCGGCGATTTCGGCTATTGGGGACAGGCGCCTCACCGACGTAGAGCCCCCCACCCGAGGAGAAAAATGGCCGTTGCCAGCAACAAACCAGCGGCTCCACCTGCCGCCGTGCGTCGGGCATCCGTCGAGCCGGCACCGCAGGTGCCTGAGTTCAGCCAGGAGCAGGAGCTGCACGCCTATCGTCAGATGCTCCTCATCCGTCGCTTCGAGGAAAAGGCGGGGCAGCTCTACGGCATGGGCCTGATCGGCGGTTTTTGCCACCTCTACATCGGTCAGGAGGCGGTCGTCATCGGCATGCAGATGGCGATCAAACCGGGCGACGAGGTCATCACGGGATATCGCGATCATGGTCACATGCTGGCGTGCGGCATGGATCCCAAAGGCGTCATGGCGGAGTTGACGGGCCGGCGCGGCGGCTATTCCAAGGGCAAAGGCGGCTCGATGCACATGTTTTCCGTCGAGAAGGGATTCTTCGGCGGACACGGCATCGTCGGCGCCCAGGTTCCGCTCGGAACCGGATTGGCGTTCGCCAACAAATACCGCGGCAACGATAATGTTTCGCTCACCTACCTGGGTGACGGTGCTGCCAATCAAGGCCAAGTCTACGAAAGCTTCAACATGGCGAAGCTATGGAAGCTGCCGGTCATCTACATCATCGAAAACAATCAGTACGGGATGGGCACCTCCGTTGCCCGCGCATCGGCGACCGTAAACCTCTCCCAGCGCGGACGCTCCTTTGATATTCCCGGCGAACAGATCGACGGCATGGATGTGCGCGCGGTCAAAGCCGCAGGCGACAAGGCGGTGAAGTGGTGTCGCGACGGCAACGGCCCCATCATCCTTGAAATGCTGACTTATCGCTATCGCGGCCACTCCATGTCGGATCCCGCCAAGTACCGATCCAAGGAGGAGGTCGACAAGGTGCGTACCGAGCACGATCCGATCGAACAGGTGCGCAGCCGCCTGTTGAAGAGGGGCTTCGCGAACGAAGACTCCTTGAAGAAGATCGATGCCGAAGTCCGCGCGATCATCAACGAAGCGGCCGAATTCGCCAGCAGCGACGCGGAGCCCGATCCGGCCGAGCTCTGGAGCAACGTCTACGCTGAGTAGGATATGGCCGGTGCACTCGAAAAATTGCTCCTCCGCCTGTTGCCCGGTGCCCGCCGGGCGGTGAGATCGGCGACGTCTCTCGCGCGGGTCTCCGCTGGACCGTCAACGCGGTGATGCCAGATGCCGACTGAAGTGCTGATGCCCGCACTCTCGCCCACCATGGAGAAGGGCAATCTCGCCAAGTGGCACAAGAAAGAAGGCGACATTGTCAAGTCCGGCGATGTGATCGCCGAGATCGAGACTGACAAAGCCACCATGGAGGTCGAGGCGGTCGACGAGGGCACGCTTGGAAAGATTTTGGTACCGGAGGGAACGAACGACGTGGCGGTCAATACGCCGATCGCCATGATCCTGGGCGAAGGCGAGGACGCCTCCGCATTGGCCGACGGCGGTGCCGCGGCGAGGGCACCCGCCAAAGCCGAGCAACCGGAGATGCAGGCTGAGCCGGCGCCCGCGCCGACGGCGCCGCAGGTCAGCGCGCCGCGCCAACTACAGGCTCCGCCCGAGCCAGATCTTCCCGCCGGGACCGAAATGGTGACCATGACCGTGCGCGAAGCGTTGCGCGACGCCATGGCGGAGGAAATGCGCCGAGACAAGAGTGTCTTCGTCATCGGCGAGGAAGTCGCCGAGTATCAGGGCGCCTACAAGGTCACCCAGGGTTTGCTGCAGGAATTCGGCGCTGCGCGCGTGATCGACACCCCGATCACCGAGCACGCCATGACCGGACTCGGCGTCGGCGCGGCGTTCGCCGGGCTCAAGCCAATCGTCGAGTTCATGACGTTCAACTTCGCCATGCAGGCGATGGATCAGCTCATCAATTCCGCGGCCAAGACGCGTTACATGTCTGGCGGGCAGATGAACGTGTCGGCGGTATTTCGCGGGCCGAACGGGCCCGCCACCCGCGTCGCCGCCCAGCACAGTCAAGATTATACGTCCTGGTACTCGCACGTTCCCGGCCTCAAGGTGATCGCGCCTTATTCCGCCAGCGACGCCAAGGGTCTGCTCAAATCCGCGATCCGCGATCCCAACCCCATCGTTTTTCTCGAAAACGAAATCCTCTACGGGCAGAGCTTTCCCGTGCCCAAGCTCGACGATTATCTTGTGCCGATCGGCAAGGCGAAGATCGCGCGGCCCGGTAGCGATGTGACGATCGTCGCATGGTCCATGGGCATGTCTTATGCGCTCAAAGCGGCCGACGAACTGGCCAAGGACAACATCAGCGCCGAGGTCATCGATCTGCGCACGCTCAAGCCCATGGATGCCGAGAGCATCATCGAGTCGGTGAAGAAAACCAACCGCGTGATCACCGTCGAGGAAGGCTGGCGGCAATCGGGCGTCGGCGCCGAGATCGCCGCCATCGTGACCGAAGGTGCGTTCGACTGGCTCGACGCGCCGGTAACCCGTGTCACCGGCAAGGATGTGCCGATGCCATACGCGGCCAATCTCGAAAAGCTCGCGCTGCCCTCGGTTGCAGACGTGGTCGCGGCGGCGAAGGCCGTCTGTTACCGCTGAGGAAGTTATGGCGACATTCGATGCGCTGCACGTTCCGCCGACCGCGCTCGAGCACGGTGGAGTCGAGGTCCTGCGCGCAGCGATCGTAGAAGGGGGACTGCATGTTTCGCTGCGGCGCGCCTTCGACGACCCGCAAGCTTGGGGCATGCTGATCGCCGACGTCGCGCGGCACGCCGCGCGCATCTTCGCCAAGGAAACCAAATTGACCGAGGACGAGGCGCTCGAGCGCATCCGTGCGATGTTCGATGCCGAGATGGATGCGCCGACCGACCCCGGCACCACCAGCGCGATCAGCTAGGCAAGCGGGACGCTCATGCCGGTCAATATCCTGATGCCTGCGTTGTCGCCCACGATGGAGAAGGGCAACCTCGCCAAGTGGCTGAAGAAGGAGGGCGACAAGGTCAAGCCTGGCGACGTCATCGCCGAGATCGAGACCGACAAGGCCACCATGGAATACGAGGCGGTGGACGAGGGCACGCTCGCCAAGATCGTCGTGCCGGAAGGCACCCCGGATGTTCCGGTCAAGACGCTCATCGCGGTGCTGGCTGAGGAGGGAGAAGACGTCAAAGCGGCGGCTGCCACCGCGGGCAAGGGGGCACCGACCCCGTCAAAACCGCCGCCGGCCGCGCCGAAACCGGCGGATGCCGCCCCGCCGCGGCCGGCTGCCGGGGCGGACGCTTCAGCGCGTGCCGCGACAGCGCCATCAGCTGCGCCCAAGCCCGGCGAACCGTCACGCGCCGCGCCAGCGCCGATGCAGGCTGCCGCGCCCAAACGAGGAAATGGCGAGGGAGCCGGGATCGCGCCCACGAACCGCGTGTTTTCCTCGCCGCTGGCGCGCCGGCTGGCGAAAGAGGCCGGGATCGATCTTGCGCGCATCCAAGGTTCCGGCCCCCATGGCCGAGTCATTGCGCGCGACGTGGAGAGCGCCAAGTCGGGGCGCGGGCTCACGGCTCCGTCGCCGGCCAGCGCGGCGGCGCCAGCGGTGCAAGTACCCTCCGACGAGAAGATTCTCGCGCTGTTCGAGCCCGGCTCGTACGAGGCCGTCCCACACGACAACGTCCGCAAGGTGATTGCGCGCCGCCTGCTCGAGGCGAAGCTCACGATCCCGCATTTCTATCTCACTCTGGACTGCAACATCGGCAAGCTCCTAGCCGCGCGCGAGGAGATCAATGCCGCCGCACCCAAGGACAAGGACGGGAAGACCGCTTACAAGATCTCGGTCAACGACTTCGTCATCAAGGCGCTTGCACTGGCGCTGCAGCGGGTACCCAATGCCAATGTGACATGGACCGAAGGCGCCATGCTCCGGCACAAACACTCCGATATCGGCGTCGCGGTGTCGATACCCGGCGGCTTGATCACGCCGGTGGTGCGCCATGCGGAACAAAAGTCGCTTTCCGTCATATCCAACGAGATGAAGGACTTTGCCGCCCGCGCCCGCGCCCGCAAGCTGGCGCCGCAGGAGTACCAGGGGGGCACGAGCGCGGTCTCGAACCTCGGCATGTACGGAATCAAGGAGTTCTACGCCATCATCAATCCGCCGCACGCGAGCATTCTTTCCGTCGGGGCCGCGGACGAGCGTGCAGTCGTGCGCAACGGCAAGATCGAGGCAGCGCACATGATGACGGTCGGGCTCGCAACCGACCATCGCGCGGTCGACGGCGCGCTCGGCGCCGTGCTGCTCAACGCCTTCAAGGCGCTGATCGAAAACCCGGTCATGATGGTCGTGTGAGCACGACGCTGCGCTAACGCGAGCGCGACGGCCTTTGCGGGAGAAGCGGCATGGCTGAGACCTCCTTCGACATCATCATCATCGGTTCTGGTCCGGGCGGCTATGTCACGGCGATCCGCGCAGCGCAGCTCGGGTTTTCGACCGCGATCATCGAGCGCGATTATCTCGGCGGCATCTGCTTGAACTGGGGCTGCATCCCCACCAAAGCGCTGCTCCGCTCAGCCGAGATCTACCATTACCTGCAGCATCCCAAGGATTATGGCCTCTCGGCGGAAAAGGTCACCTACGATCCAACCGCCGTGGTCAAGCGCTCACGCGCCGTATCGAAGCGCCTCAACGACGGCGTCGGCTTCCTGATGCGCAAGAACAAGGTCACCGTCATCTGGGGCGAGGCGACGATCGACGCGCCCGGCAAGGTCACGGTGAAGGCGGTCACGACGCAGGCGCCCAAAGGCGCGCTCGCCGCCGGCAGCTATCAGGCCAAGCACATCATCATCGCCACCGGCGCGCGGCCGCGCGTGCTGCCTGGGCTCGAGCCCGACAAGAAGCTGATCTGGACCTATTTCGAGGCGATGGCCCCGGAGCGCATGCCGAAATCGCTCTTGGTCGTCGGTTCCGGCGCGATCGGCATTGAGTTCGCTTCGTTCTACCGCACCTTCGGCGCCGAGGTCACCGTCGTGGAGATATTGCCGCAAATTCTGCCGGCCGAAGACGCCGAGATTTCCGCCTTCGCGCGCAAGCAATTTGAGAAGCAAGGCATCAAGATCCTCACCGCCGCCAAGGTGACGAAGCTCGACAAGGCAGCGGACAGCGTGACCGCGACGATCGACGACGGCAAAGGCGGTACGCAAACGCTCACGGTCGAGCGCGTCATTTCCGCGGTCGGCGTCGTCGGCAATACCGAAAATCTCGGGCTCGAAAAACTCGGGGTGAAGACCGAGCGCGGCGCGATCTCCATCGATCCGCTCAATCGCACCAACGTGACCGGCATCTATGCGATCGGTGACGTGGCCGGCCCGCCGCTGTTGGCGCACAAGGCCGAGCACGAGGGCGTCATCTGCGTTGAGGCGATCAAGGGCCTCAAGCCGCATCCCATGGATAAGCGGCTCATTCCAGGCTGCACCTATTGCTCGCCGCAGATCGCTTCGGTCGGGCTTACCGAGCAAGCCGCCAAGGCCAACAAGCTCGACATCCGCGTCGGGCGGTTTCCCTTCGTCGGCAACGGAAAGGCGATCGCGCTGGGCGAAGACCAGGGCCTGGTCAAGGTGATTTTTGATCGCAAGACCGGCGCGCTGCTCGGCGCGCACATGGTCGGCGCGGAGGTGACGGAGCTGATCCAGGGCTACGTCGTGGCGATGAATCTCGAGACCACCGAGGAGGAGCTCATCCACACGGTTTTCCCGCACCCGACGCTCTCCGAAATGATGAAAGAAGCGGTGCTCGATGCATATGGACGGGTGCTCAATATCTGACGAGATCCTTTCGGGCAGGGGGTTCCAGGGGAGATGCGGCACCGTTTGATGCATTGGCACTGCGCATGGGTGCTCGCGGCATTGTTGCTGGCGCCGGCGCAAGGCGCGCGCGCCCAAGACGGAAAGCGCCCAACGGCGCAACTCGCTTCGACGGCGGCCGCCATCGCCGACTACCGACGCAAACTGGAGGAGTACACCGTCGCGCGCAGCAAATACGAGGCCGAGGCCGAGGCCTACTGGAGCTCCATTGCCGACAAGCGCCGGTTGCGCCACGCCAAGCGCCGCAACAATCAGGAGATAGCGCTCAGCGATTACGTGCTCACCCAGCCCCCGGTCTATTCCGGACCGCCGAGGCCGGTCGATCCCTCGGCGCCGATCGAAGAGGCGCCGCCCCGAAAATACGTGCCCGTGGTGGCCGACTTTCTGGATGCGGCGGCCAAGGAATTCAACTTCGTTCCGCAGCGGCCTCGAAGCGAGATCGAGTACAAGCGCGCCTACGTCAAAATCGCCTCCGCTGCCGGGCTGACCAAGGACCAGGTGGTGCGCATCTACGCCTTCGAGTCCGGCGGCGACGGCGCATACGACGTGCAGGCGGGGCTGGAGCAGCCCAAGCCTGGTGCGAAGGCCATTTCCACGGCGCTCGGCTACAACCAACTGTTGGCCACCAACAGCGTCGAGCTGATAGCGGAGAAGGGCAATCAATTCATCAAGAGCTTGAGCGCGAAGGCGGCGGGACTCCCCGAGGAACCGAAGGCGGCGTTGCAGAGAAAAATTGCGGTGCTCAAGAGCATGATGGCCTTCTGCCGCAGCGTGCCGGACACCTGGAGCGAGCACGACAGGCTGGCGAACACGCCGAAAGGGCTTGCCGTTCATGCCCTCAATCTCGATCTGGACGTCGGTCCTTTGTTGCAAACGCAGAAGCTCCTGGACTCCGTCGTGTTTGCACGCGCCCAGCGATATGTCGCGGCTCTCAGCGCGGCCGAGCTCGAGATGATGAACCTCACCGGCGACGGCAACGGTCTCGATATCGTCAGGATGCCCTCGGCATGGCGCGAGCGGGTGCCCACGTCGAATTTCTTCCAGCCGGGAGGCTATGAACGCAATCCGATCGCCGGTCGCACCAAGATTGTCGCCAAGCTCATCGCCGCCACCGACGCGGTGATGGATCGAGAGAGCAAGCTGCCGGGCGCGAAGGAGCTGGCCGTCCTGTTTCCCAACTAGACGTACGCTCGGCGTAGCGACGGCAGGGACTGGGGTCCGCCCGCGCGTCTACGGATTGCGCGCGATCTCCTCGAGCACGGGCTTCCAATACTGCTGCTCGGCGTGGATGAAGGCCAAGAGCTCGTCCGGCGTCATGGGGTGGGGATAGTTTCCGGTGGTTTCGAGCTTCGTCTTGGTCTCGGGATGGGAGACGGCCACGCTTAAGTCCTGGCTCAGCTTGCGGACGATGGCATCGGGTGTGCCGACGGGCGCGACCAGCGCAAGCCAACCGCGGACGTTGAAACCGGGAATCGTCTCAGCGGCGGTCGGCACATCGCGGAAGTCGGGCAGTCGCGCCGTCGAGCCGACGGCAAGCGCCTTGACCGCGCCGGACTGCAGCGCGCCCGCGAGCGGCGGATAGCCGTCGATGACCATCGGCACACGCCCGACGATCACATCGTTGAGGGCTTGCGCCGTGCCGCCGAGATAAGGAACCATCAGGAGCTTGATGCCCGTGCGTTGCTGCAGCGCCTCGCCCGCCAGATGGGACAGCGTGCCGCGTCCGGTCGCGGCATACGAGATCTCGCCCGGCCGTTCTTTAGCGAACTCGATGAATTCCGGCAGGGTCGACACGCCGAGCGAAGACGACACGGTAACGAAAAACGGCTGCTCGCCGACGAAGCCGACCGGAACGAAATCGCGCGGCACGTCGAGCGGCAGGTTGGCCTGTAGGCCCGGCAGTGTCACGAAAGCGGACGAGGCCGGCATGTACAGGGTGTAGCCGTCGGCAGCGGCGGCAGCGGCGGTACGCGCCGCGACCGCGCCGCCGGCGCCGGGATGATTGAGCGCGAGGACCTGGCGCCCCCACATCTGCGACATCCGGTCGGCGACGATTCGCAACAGGGCGTCCGGGGAGCCGCCCGGCGCCGAATGCGTGATGATCCGCACGGGTCTGGCGGGAAAGTCCTGTGCTTGTGCTCGGGCCCTCGATGAGACGAGCGCAAGCGCGGGAGTGGCCGCTGACAGATGGAGAAACTCGCGCCGGCAAACTCTCATGACGTCCCGTGCTCAGCTCCTGCTCCGCATCTTATCATGGCGCTGCATGTGCCACGAGCGCTCCCAAAGGCAGCGTAGACGAACTCACGCGCGAGAGTAGACGAGAACGCGTCCTGCTGCGACCACGCTGGTCTGAGTAGCGCTATCCTTCAAGCGCTGGGCGATTTTGGTTTCGCCGCCCAATTGCGCAGCGTTCTCGCGGTCTCATCGTCCATCGGAAAAAACGATTCAACACGCAATTCTTGCGCCGTAATGTCCTGGGGAGTGCCCAAGGTCGCAATTGTAGTGAACAGTTGCAGCGATACGTCGTGTTTGCGGAAAAGCATGGGAAGAACGGGGCTCGCACCGATCTCGAGCGGGAACTTGTTCAGCATCTCGCGGACGCCCTTGTGGGCCAGCAGTCGGTCTAATAACTCGGTGCTCTCAGGCGTGCCGTCCGCGGCGGCATCCGCCTCCACGCTTCGGATGAAATAGCGCACCACATCCTCCCAATTGACCAGGAACGGGCGCAACACGTCGGGCGCCACCAAAGCATCGGCGAGATTGACCTTCGCGTCGGGCGGCAAGGGCCCAACGAGAAACTCCGTGAGCCGCATCATGCCGCCGTTAGCCTTGAGCATGTTCCAGTGGCGGTCGACCGCGACCGCCGGAAAGGGCTCCTGCTGGTCCATGATGTAATCGAGCGCTTTGCGCACTTGCACAAGCTCGGGTGCGCTGAGCTCGCTCTCGCGCCAAAGCGGGGCAAAACCGGCAGCGAGCAGCAAGGCATTTTGCTGCCGGAATGGAAGATCGAGCGCCGTGGCCAACTGGACGACCATAACGCGGCTCGGCGAGGCACGTCCGAGCTCCAAGAAGCTTAAGTGACGCTGCGAGATATCTGCGCGTTGCGCCAGATCGAGCTGCGACCAGCCGCGGCGCTGTCGCGACCAGCGAAGCACCGCCGCAAAGCCTTTCTCGCGCGGCATGGATACCTCCGAGGTAGTTGCGGACACGATGCCGGACAGGAAAATGCCATATCCGTGTTCGCCAGGGCAGGAGGCGGGATTGGGGCTCGGCGTCCTGATCGCAATGGTCTCGAGCGCGCTCGGCGGCACGGCCGCGGCGGTCACGCGCTACCTGGTCGGCGATGCCGACCCACTCACGCTTGCCGTTCTGCGCTGGGGCATCGGCTTTCTCTGCGTGCTGCCCATCGCGCTGCTGCTGCGCGCACGATGGCCGATGCGTCGCGATTGGCCTGCCGTGGCCGCGCTGGGCATTTGCTTCTTCGGGTTGTTTTTCATTTTTTACAATATTGCCGTCGGCTACACGACCGCGGCGCGCGCAAGTCTTGCCCTGTCGACGCTGCCGCTGCAGACGATGCTGATTGGCGCGCTGCTCGGCGCCGAACCGCTGACGCTGCGCAAGTCGGCAGGCGTCGGCATCGCCATGCTGGGCGTTTTTGGAGCGCTTGCGTCAGGTCTTTCTCAGGCTCCGGCCGGCGCATGGCGCGGTGAATTGATCATGACAGCCGCGGTTTTGTGCATGGCAGTCTACAACGTCCTGTCGCGCCCGTTGATGCAGAGATCGAGCGCCCTCGGATTTCTCGCGGTCGGCATGGGATTTGGCGCGGCCGCGCTCACGCTCGCCGGTTTTGCCACCGGTCGTATTTCGGTTCTCGCCGACTTTGGTCCACAGCAATGGATCGCGGGCGCCTATTTGGGCGTCGGCGGCGGCGCGCTCGCCTTCATTCTCTGGGTGCTGGCGCTGCAGCGCGCAACGCCGACGCAGGTGGCTAACACCATGACGCTGAACCCGATCGCAGCAGCGCTGCTTGCCACTCAACTGGTCGACGAACCCATCACGTTGAACCTCGTGATCGGCGTGATCGCAGTGTGTCTCGGTATTTGGATCGCCACAACTGATGCCGCAAAGCAGTGTCCAGGCTGAGGCATCTCGCCTGTTAAAGCAACTTTGCCAGGCGACGAGTTCATTCGACCTGGACGTCGTTCCAGAACCCGATCCAGTGATCGACCTGTTTCATCCGCGCGCGCGGCGCCTCGTACGACCACGCCGCGCGCTCGCTGCGTGCGGCTTCTGTCGCAAGGTCGTAGAACTGGACTCCGTGCGGGCAGGCCAAATCGCTTTGCGTCTTCGGCGCGCTTTGGAGCAACTCCATGCGCACGCTTTCGCGGGGGAAATACCGGTAGCCGTCCACTTCGAGGGTGCGGTCACTGTCCGCGATAACCTCATCCCGCCATATCGCCTTCATGGGGAACATCCTGCGCAAGTCCGTCAGTGCCGCGACGTTTATCGCGACGGCGGTAGCTCTTACCTGCCGCCCCCGCCAAAGAAGCCGCTTGCATCGCGCAGAATCTGCTGACGGATGAAGGGATCGGGGTCGGCACCCATCACAATGGACCCGGGCTGCCCGCAGGGCGTCCAACACACGATATTGCCGGGCGGTGTGTTCCGGTACACGCCCGGCGTGCCGTAGGAGTATTGGACCGGGTATCCCGTCCTGGCAGTGGGTTGCTGGCGGTACTTCGTCCGGGCTTCCGCGGGCGAGGCGACGACTATTGCGAGACTCAGGGCGGACGCGGCCAATCCAATTGAGAGCGCTGTCCTGGTGGTGCTCATGAAACCCTCCAACGATTTGCGTCCCCGTCGCCGCAAATATGACGTCAGGCGCCGCCGCAAGCGAGTCGAGGGCCATCACAACTCCGTGTCACCATCGCCTCACTTCGTGCGCTGCGGTGCGGTGGGATAGTTTGCCGCTATTGAACGCAGCGCTCGCGGATAGCGGAGCTTTCGGGGGCGGCCTAATCGCCCCGATTGCAGCGATGGTGCGGCTTGCGCCGGCTGCGGCGTCTCCGTAAGTAAGTTGCGGAGCTCCCATGACCGTCGTTCTCGACGCCAGCAACAGACCGCGCCATCCGGAGAAGGCGCATCGGCCGGACGTGCCGGTGTCGAAAAAACCCGACTGGATCAGGGTGAAGGCCCCCGTCTCCAGGGGCTACGAGGAGACGCGCGCGATCGTGCGAGCGAGCGGTTTGCACACGGTCTGCGAGGAGGCGGGCTGCCCCAATATCGGCGAGTGCTGGGACAAGAAGCACGCCACCTTCATGCTGATGGGCGATACCTGCACGCGCGCCTGCGCCTTCTGCAACGTCAAGACCGGCTTGCCGGGCCCGCTCGACCCGGGCGAGCCGGAGCGCGTGGCCGAGGCGACGGAAAAGCTTTGCCTCAAGCACGTCGTCGTGACCTCTGTTGATCGCGACGATCTCGACGACGGCGGCGCCGCCCACTTTGCCGGCGTCGTCGGCGCCATCCGCGCCCGCTGTCCGGCAACCACCATCGAGGTGCTCACGCCCGATTTCCTGCGCAAGGACGGCGCGGTCGAGAAGGTGGTCGCGGCAGGGCCCGACGTGTTCAACCACAACCTCGAAACGGTGCCCTCGAAATATCTCGCGGTGCGGCCCGGCGCTCGCTACTTCACCTCGATGCGCCTCCTGCAGCAGGTGAAGGAGCTTGATCCCGCGATGTTCACCAAGTCGGGCCTCATGGTCGGACTCGGCGAGGAGCGACACGAGATCCTCCAGGTCATGGACGACCTGCGCGCGGCCGACGTCGACTTCCTTACCATCGGCCAGTACCTGCAGCCGACGCGCAAGCATCATCCGGTCGTGCGTTTCGTGCCGCCCGGCGAATTCGAGGCCTACGAAACCATCGCCTATGCCAAGGGGTTTGCGATGGTCTCATCCTCTCCGCTCAAGCGCTCCTCCCATCACGCCGGCGAGGACTTCGCCCGGCTACGGGCCGCACGGCAGGCGCGGCTTGGTGGTGTCGAGGACCGCGGCCCTCGGTGATTGCTCAAACGGCAGCGATTGCGGTGCGCACGAGTTCTGCAACGGATCGGTAATGCCGGAATTTTCCAACACGCGCCGAGTACGCCACTCCGCCGCTCACATGTTCGACCTCGTCGCCGATGTGGAGCGCTATCCAGAATTCGTGCCGCTGTGCCGCTCGCTCAAGGTGCGCAAGCGCATCCCCGAGCCGGAAGGCGTCGAACTCCTCGTCGCCGACATGACGGTTGCCTATAGGTTCGTGCGCGAGACCTTCACCAGCCGCGTCACCCTCGACCGGCCCAACCTGCAGATCCTGGTCGAGTATCTAGAAGGCCCGTTCAGCCGACTCGAAAACCGCTGGAGCTTTCACCCCAAAGGCGAGCAGACCTGTGAGGTGGAATTTTTCATCTCTTACGACTTCAAGAGCCGGACGTTGGGCCTGCTCATGGGCGCTATGTTCGACGCCGCCTTCCGCCGCTTCGCTGCGGCGTTCGAACGGCGGGCCGACATGGTCTATGGCCGCAGCGGGGCCGCCGTTGCGCATGGGACGCACGCACCGTGATCGCGGCGTTGCGATCACGGTGCGGCTATCCTTGCGAACTCACCCGCTTCGCCTCTTCCGAGGCCGCAAGTTCGCCCAGCATCGTCAGCGCGTCGATGACGCTGGCGCGGCGGACCTGCGCGCGCCCGATGTCGCCGTACTTGCGCTCTTGTAGAATGAGCCGGCCGCTGCGCGCGGCGGCAGCGAGGTGCACGAGCCCCACTGGCTTGCCCTCAACCGCTCCCCCCGGGCCGGCGATGCCGGTGATCGCCGCGGCGAGGTCGACCGGCGCGTGCGCGAGCGCGCCCCTGGCCATGGCTTGCGCGGTCTCGCGGCTCACCGCGCCATGCATTGCTAATGTCGGCGGCGCGACGCCGAGCATCGCCTCCTTCGCCTCATTGCTGTAAGTGACGAAGCCGCGCTCGAACACATCCGACGAGCCGGGAATCTCCGTTAGGGTGGCCGCGAGAAGCCCGCCGGTGCACGATTCTGCGGCGGCGAGCTTGAGGCCTTTGCGGCGGCAGAGATCGAGCAGCGCGCGCGCCCGTTCGGTGAGCTCGTCTTGCGGCATTCACAATGGCTCCCGCCACGGCAGCCGCACGGTGGCATTGGCGAACGCCGCCATGCCTTCGCCGCGCCCAGTGAATCCCATTTTCTCGCTCGTGGTCGCCTTCACCGCGACGCGCTCGATGGGGACACCGGCGATCTCGGCGATGCGCGCGCGCATCGCGTCGCGGTGCGGACCGATGCGCGGCGCCTCGCAGACGACGGTGACGTCGAGATGCGCGATGCGCCCGCCGCGCGCGCGCACGCGTTCGACCGCGAACGCCAAAAAACGATCGGAGGAGGCGCCGCACCACTGCGGATCGCTGGGAGGGAAGTGAACCCCGATATCGCCGTCGGCGAGCGCGCCGAGGATGGCATCGACGAGCGCGTGCAGAACGACGTCGGCATCAGAATGCCCGGACAATCCGCGCGGATGGGAGATGCGCACGCCGCCGAGCATCACATGATCGCCCGCGGCGAAACCATGCACATCGAAGCCGAAGCCCGTGCGCACGTCGCTTAAAGCAGCGAGCCTGGCGGCCTCGGCGCGCGCGAAATCACCGTCGGTGGTGAGTTTAACGTTTTCCGCCTCGCCCTCGAAGGTCGTGACCTTGAGGCCTGCCCACTCGGCGAGCGCGGCGTCGTCGGTGAAATCATCGCGGCCTGCCGCTTTCGCCCGCCGATGCGCATCGAGCAAGGCGGCAAATCCGAACGCCTGCGGCGTCTGCACCATGCGCAACTGGGTGCGCTCGATGGTGCCCGTGACGCAGCCCGCCGCATCGACGGTCTTGACCGTATCCGCCACGCCGATCACCGGGACCGCGGCGCCGCTCGCCCGTCCGGCGGCGATCGCCCGTGCAATCAGCGCCTGCGAGGCGAACGGCCGCGCTGCATCGTGCACCAAGACGAGTTGCGGGCCGTGCGGCTGCAATGCTTCGAGGCCGGCGCGAACCGAGGCCTGCCGCGTTGCCCCCCCGCGCACGGCAGGCAATACGGAAATTCCAGCACTCGCAGCATGGAATAGCGCTGCGTCATCGGCATGGATGACGGGTTGAACGAGGGAAACACCCGCGTGGCTCGCCAATGCGGCGAGGCTCGGCCGGATAACGGGCTCGCCGGAGATTTGCCGATACTGCTTGGGCACATCCCCGCCCGCGCGCAGCCCGCGGCCGCCTGCCACGACGACGGCTGCGACACCAGAAGCCATGTCCTGTCACACTCGCAAATGATGGTGGGACATGGCTTTAGCGCGTCGCGGCCGCGGCGCAAATGGCGATGGCGCACAGCTCCATCTAGATTGTGACTTTTGCACTGCAGCACTTGCACATTCTGCGCTGTTGGCTAAACTCTATGCAGTCGGCGAACATCGCCTATTTCGTGTGCAAGGACGCTAAGGGCCCTCAGTGGAAAGACTTTTTTCCCACCGCCCGGTCAGCATTGGGGATGTGACACTCCCAAACCCGGCGATCTTGGCCCCCATGTCGGGCATCACAGATGCGCCGTTTCGACGCCTAGCGGCCGAGCTCGGGGCCGGCCTGGTCGTGTCGGAAATGACCGCCAGCGCCGCGCTCGCCCAAAGTCGCCCGGATGCGCAGCTTCGCGTCGAAGGGCAGGGGCTGCGCACCCATGTCGTCCAATTGGCCGGCTGCGAGGCGCGCTGGATGGGCGAGGGCGCCCGCATCGCCGAGGCCACCGGCGCCGCGATCATCGACATCAACATGGGCTGCCCGGCGCGGCAGGTTACCGGCGGACAATCGGGCTCGGCCCTGATGCGCGATCTCGATCATGCCGTGGCTCTGATCGAGGCGACCGTCGGCGCGGTCTCCGTGCCCGTCACGCTCAAGATGCGGCTTGGATGGGACGATCGCACAATCAATGCGCCCGAGCTTGCGCGCCGCGCGGAGGCGGCAGGCGTCCGGTTCATTACCGTGCATGGGCGAACCCGTTGCCAGTTTTATAGGGGCCGCGCTGATTGGGCAGCGGTTCGTGCCGTCAAGGCGAGGGTTGCCATTCCAATCGCCGTAAACGGCGACATCGCCAGTTGCGCCGACGCCATTACGGCGCTGGCGGCCTCAGGCGCCGACGCCGTGATGGTCGGACGTGCCGCCCGCGGCCGTCCGTGGCTGCCGGGACAGATTGGCGGCTTTCTTGCTTCGGGGGCGGTTGCGAGCACGCCCCCGCTCGCCAGGCAATTCGCCATCATCGACCGGATCTACGAGGAGATGCTTTCGCATCACGGCCGCGAGACCGGTCGACGCCATGCGCGCAAGCATCTCGGCTGGGCTCTCGATGCCGCGGCCGAAACGGCGCGCGCGTCGGAGGCATTGCTCAAGGCACATCGCGCGCGCGTGCTGACCGCCGAGGATCCGGTCGCGGTCCGCCGTCACTTGGCCGACGCATATGCCGATTTTGCCTCCCTCGCTGCCAGCAAAACGGCCCCCCCTTGGGTGCGAAATCCGCGGCACACATCGGTGGGGGGCGAGAGGAAGGCGGCATGAGCCGGCACGAGCCCATGCCCACCCTTCCGTCCGGCACGGCGGATGCCGTTCTCGATGCGCTGCCGCATCCGGTCATCATGGTCGCAGCTGGCGGGCGCATCGCCAATGCCAACGCGGCCGCAGAATCATTCTTCGGAGCGTCGTTGCCGTTATTGCGCCGTCACATGCTGCGCGACCTGGTGCCGTTCGGAAGCCCGTTGCTCGCACTCGTCGAGCAAGTGCGTGGGCGCGGCGCGGCGGTCAACGAGTACAAGGTCGATCTCGGCACGCCGCGCAATCCCGGCGAGCGCCTAGTCGACCTCTATGTGGCGCCGTTGCCGGAGCGGCCGGATCACGTGGTGGTCATGCTGCAAGAGCGCACGATCGCCGACAAGATGGACCGCCAACTCACCCATCGCGGCGCCGCCCGCTCAGTCATCGCGCTGGCGGCTATGCTCGCGCACGAGATCAAAAACCCGCTCTCCGGCATCCGCGGCGCGGCGCAGTTGCTCGAACAATCGGTCCCCGACGATGACCGCACCTTGACGCGGCTGATTTGCGACGAAGCCGACCGCATCGTGAAGCTCGTCGACCGCATGGAAGTGTTCACCGACGAGCGGCCGATCGAGCGCGAAGCCGTCAACATCCACATCGTGCTCGAGCACGTGAAGCGCCTCAGCCAATCGGGTGTGGGGCGCCACATCAAATTTCTAGAGGATTACGATCCGTCGCTGCCGCCGGTGCTCGGCAATCGCGACCAACTCATCCAGGTCTTCCTCAATCTCGTGAAGAACGCCGCCGAGGCGATCGGCGAGAACGCGACCGATGGCGAGATCGGCCTTTCGACCGCGTTTCGACCGGGGGTGCGCCTGTCGCGTCCGGGCAGCAAGGCACGCGTTTCGTTGCCGCTCGAATTTTGCGTGAAGGACAATGGACCCGGCGTTCCCGAGGATCTGTTGCCGCATCTGTTCGATCCTTTCGTGACGACGAAATCCACCGGATCCGGGCTCGGGCTGGCGCTGGTATCGAAGATCGTCGGCGACCACGGCGGGATCATCGAATGCGAGTCGCAGCCGCGACGTACCATCTTCCGTGTGCTCATGCCCATGTTCTTGGGTAACGACGCCGAGCCGGGCGACGCTGCCTAAAGAGGATGCCAATGCCCCCTGGAAACATTCTGGTGGCGGACGACGACGCGGCGATCCGCACCGTGCTCAACCAAGCGCTATCGCGAGCCGGCTATGAAGTCCGCTCAACCAGCAATGCCGCCACGCTGTGGCGGTGGGTCAGTCAAGGCGAGGGCGATCTCGTCATCACCGACGTGGTGATGCCGGACGAAAATGCATTCGATCTCTTGCCCCGCATCAAGAAGCTACGGCCGGAGCTTCCCGTGATCGTTATGAGCGCGCAGAACACGTTCATGACGGCGGTGCGAGCGTCCGAGCGGGGCGCCTACGAATACCTGCCGAAGCCGTTTGATCTTAAAGAGCTGATCGGCATCGTGGGGCGCGCGCTGGCGGAGCCGAAGGAGCGCACGCGCCCCGCCGCCAAGCCGGACGACTTTGAATCGATTCCCCTCGTCGGCCGCTCGCCGGCGATGCAGGAAATCTACCGCGTGCTCGCCCGCCTTATGCAAACCGATCTCACCGTGATGATCTCCGGCGAGTCGGGGACCGGCAAAGAGCTGGTCGCGCGCGCGCTGCACGATTATGGCAAACGTTGTACCGGACCCTTCGTGGCCATCAACATGGCAGCGATCCCGCGCGACCTCATCGAGTCTGAGCTGTTCGGCCACGAGAAAGGTGCTTTTACCGGCGCCAATACCCGTAGCTCCGGCCGCTTCGAACAGGCCGAAGGCGGCACGCTATTCCTCGACGAAATCGGCGATATGCCGATGGAGGCACAAACGCGGCTGCTCCGGGTGCTGCAGCAGGGCGAATACACTACGGTCGGGGGGCGTACCCCGATCAAGGCCGACGTACGGATTATTGCCGCAACGAACAAGGATTTGCGCATCCTCATCCAGCAGGGGTTGTTCCGGGAGGACCTATTCTTCCGCCTCAACGTCGTGCCGCTGCGTCTGCCGCCCCTGCGGGAACGCATCGAGGACGTGCCCGACCTGATCCGGCATTTCTTCGCCCAGGTCGAGCGCGAGGGTCTGCCGGCCAAGCAACTCGACCAGGCGGCCCTCGAACGGCTCAAGCGGCATCGCTGGCCCGGTAACGTGCGCGAGCTTGAAAACCTCGCGCGTCGGCTCGCCGCGCTCTATCCGCAGGAAACGATCGCGGCGGCGGTGATCGATGCCGAACTATCGCAGCCGGCGATGGTCTCCGGCGCCGATGACCCGCGGGCGGAGGAGGGTCTTTCGGCCACGGTCGAACGCCACTTGACCTCGTATTTCGCCACCTTCGGCGACAGGTTGCCGCCGCCCGGGCTCTACCATCGCATCCTGCGCGAGATCGAGCACCCGCTGCTCTCCGTGACGCTGGTGGCCACACGCGGCAACCAGATCCGCGCGGCGGACCTGCTCGGGGTCAATCGCAATACGTTGCGCAAGAAAATCCGCGATCTCGAGATCCAGGTCTTCCGCAGCAGCGGCTGATCCGTTTCTGAGATTCCGTTTGCAAGCGGTCTCTTGCTGTGGTGCCGATCGGCCACAGGGCAATTTTTCACGCCCTGGAATTGTCGCAATCCGGCAACATTGTTGTAGAAAAGCATCACTGATCGAGCACACCCATCGATCAGTGGGGGGCACCTAAACGGGCGTATCTCCACGCACTGTTGCAGGTCCCGTTCGGGACGAGACGAGTCGATGACCAGCGTCGGCCAGGCCGCGAC
This sequence comes from Xanthobacteraceae bacterium, assembly GCA_035693615.1. Taxonomy (GTDB): domain Bacteria; phylum Pseudomonadota; class Alphaproteobacteria; order Rhizobiales; family Xanthobacteraceae; genus VAZQ01. The sequence goes on along the minus strand of DASSGH010000157.1, from coordinate 20,521 downwards.
CACCGAACTGCTGACCTCTGCCGCCGCGCCGCCCTCGGGATGGATCCCGCGGGCGCTCGGGGTAGCCGCCGTCGCCCTGGCGCTGTTTTCAGCGCTGGTGACCTTCGTCGTGCTTGCCGGCCTCACCCCCATTGCGCCCACGCATGAGGTCGTCGTCACGCTACTTCTCGCCAATGCCGGCACGGTCTTTCTTCTGGTTTTGGTCATCGCGCGCGAGGTGTGGGGCATCGTGCAGGCGAGACGCCGCGGCCGGGCGGCGGCGCGGCTGCACGTGCGCATCGTCGCCTTGTTCTCCATCATCGCCGCTGTTCCCGCCATTCTCGTCGCCGTGGTCGCGAGCGTGACGCTTGACCGCGGCCTCGACCGGCTGTTCTCGCAGCAGACGCGTTCACTGATCGAGAATTCACTCATCGTCTCCGACGCTTACGTGCGCGAGCACGTGCAATTCGTGCGCGCAGACAGCATCGCGATCGCCATCGAACTCGCGCGCGCCAAGCCGCTGTTCGATCAGTCGCGCGAGCAGTTCCATCAGTTCCTGGCGGTTCAAGCCTCCATCCGCGGCCTGCCGGCCGTCATGCTGCTCGACAAGGACGTCAACGTCATCGACCAGGTGGACGCACGAACGAGCGAGGCTTTCGTAAAGCCGTCGCCCGAAGTCCTGGCCGCGATCAACGACACCGAGCCGCAGGTGGCGATGTTCCTGGACGACAATTACGTCGCCGCCATCATCAAGCTGCGCGGTTACGACGACATCTATCTGTACATTGCCCGCTTGCTCGACCCGCGCGTGCTTGCGCAGTTGCGTGCCACGCAGGCCAGCGTCGCCCAGTACGCCGATCTGTCCGCGCGCCGGATCGGCATCCAGATCGCGTTCGCACTGATGTATACGGTGATCGCACTCATTGTCCTTTTATCCGCGGTCTGGATCGGACTGAACTTCGCCAACTACCTCGTGGCGCCGATCCGGCGCTTGATCGGCGCGGCGCAAGTCGTCTCAACCGGTAATCTCTACGTGCAAGTACCGACGCGACGCTCGGAAGGCGATCTCGCTCAACTCGGCGAGACCTTCAACAAGATGACGCAGGAGCTGCGCACGCAGCGCGACGATATCGTGCGCGCCCGTGACCTGATCGACAGCCGCCGCCGTTTCACCGAGGCGGTTCTGGCGGGCGCGAGCGCCGGCGTCATCGGCGTCGACGCCGACAGTTGCATCAGCATCATGAATCGATCCGCCGAGCAGCTGATCGGACGGACGGAAGCCGACGTGCTGGGGCAGCCCCTGGCCGAAGTCGTGCCCGAGCTTGCCGGCATGCTTGAGGCGGCCCGCTCCGGGACGCAGCGCCTCGTTCAGGGCCAGGTGACGATCAGCCGCAACGGCCGCGAACGCAATCTATCGGTGCGAGCAACCAGCGAGCAGTCGGGGGCGGCCGAGGGTGGCTATGTGATGACGCTCGACGACATCACCGAGCTTGTGGCCGCCCAGCGCACCTCGGCCTGGGCCGATGTCGCGCGCCGCATCGCCCACGAGATCAAGAATCCGCTCACTCCGATCCAGCTATCCGCCGAGCGCCTGCGCCGCAAATACGGCAGCGTGATCAAGGAGGATGGCGGGGTGTTCCAGCAATGCACCGATACCATCGTGCGCCAAGTCGACGACATCAAGCGCATGGTCGACGAGTTCTCGCGCTTCGCCCGCATGCCGAAACCGGTGATGACGGCCGAGGACGTCGCCGACACCGTGCGGCAGGTAGTGTTCCTGCAGCGCGTCGGCAACGCCGACATGGATATCGACCTGGAGATCGCCGAAGATCCGATGCCGGCAAAATTCGACCGCCGACTCATCTCGCAGGCGCTCACCAACATCATCAAGAACGCCACCGAAGCTATCGCCGCGGTGCCGCCAGCGGAATTGGGCCGCGGGCGCATCCGCATCTGGGCCGGTCGCGAAGGCGGCGACATCGTCGTCGACGTGGTCGACAACGGGATTGGGCTGCCGAAGGAAAATCGTAGCCGGCTGCTCGAACCCTATGTCACGACCCGCGAAAAGGGCACCGGTCTCGGGCTGGCCATTGTCGGACGGATTCTGGAGGACCACGGCGGACGCATCGAGCTCGGCGATGCCGCCGACAAAATCCCCGGCCAGCGCGGGGCATGGATGCGGCTGCGGTTTGCCGCGGAAGTTGCGAGCTCCGATGAGGCCGACACCGCACCTCAATCTCAAACCCCCCAACTAGCGACGAACGCTTAACCCCATGGCCGATGACATCCTTATTGTCGACGACGAAGCGGATATCCGGGAACTGGTTTCCGGCATCCTGCAAGACGAAGGCTATATCACACGCTCCGCGCGCGACAGCGACGACGCGCTGGCGCACGTGGCGAGCCGCCGGCCCAATCTGGTGTTCCTCGACATCTGGCTGCAGGGCAGCCGGCTCGATGGCCTGCAACTGCTCGACGCGCTCAAAGCGCAGCATCCCGAATTGCCGATTGTGATGATTTCGGGCCACGGCAACATCGAGACCGCGGTCGCGGCGATCAAACAGGGCGCCTACGATTTCATCGAAAAGCCGTTCAAGGCCGATCGGCTGGTTCTCGTCACTCAGCGCGCGCTCGAGACTTCGCGGCTCAAGCGGGAGGTCAAGGCGCTCAAGCAACTGGCCCCTTCGACGCTGGTCGGCAAATCCTCGTCGATGAACCAGCTGCGCCAGACGGTCGAAAAGATTTCTCCGACCAATAGCCGCATTCTGATCGTGGGACCGGCGGGCGCCGGCAAGGAGCTGACAGCCCGTGCCGTCCACAGCCAATCGGCGCGCGCCAATGGGCCGTTCATCGTGATCAACGCGGCGGCGATGATGCCGGAACGCATGGAGGTCGAGCTGTTCGGGGTCGAGCAGCCGACGAACGGGGGAGGGCGCAAGGTCGGCGCACTCGAAGAGGCGCATGGCGGCACGCTGTTCATCGACGAGATTGCCGACATGCCGCGCGAGACGCAGAACAAGATCTTGCGGGTTCTCGTCGAGCAGACGTTCCAGCGCGTCGGTGGCACGCATAAGGTCCAGGTCGACGTGCGCATCATTTCTTCGACCGGCCGCAACATCGAAGCCGAGATCGCCGCCGGCAAGTTCCGCGAAGACCTCTATCACCGGCTTTCGGTGGTGCCGATCCGGGTCCCGCCGTTGGCGGAACGGCGCGAGGACATTCCTAGCCTAATCGAATATTTCATGCATCAGATCTCGCAAGCAACGGGGCTGCCCAAGCGCCTGATCGGCGAGGACGCCATGGCCGTGCTGCAGTCGCACGACTGGCCCGGCAACGTGCGCCAGCTGCGCAATAACGTGGAGCGGCTGATGATCCTCGCCGGCGGCGATCCGGAGGCGGTGATCAACGCCGATATGTTGCCGCCAGACGTGGGCTCCATGGTGCCCTCCATGCCCGGCGGCGACGGTGGAGAACATCTCATGGGGCTGCCTTTGCGCGACGCGCGCGAAGTCTTCGAGCGCGAATATTTGGTGGCTCAGATCAGCCGGTTCGGCGGCAACATTTCGCGCACCGCGGAGTTCGTGGGCATGGAGCGCTCGGCGCTGCACCGCAAGCTCAAGGCGCTCGGGATAGACTGAGGCGATGTCGCGCATTGCTTATGTCAACGGCCGATATCTGGCGCATCAGGCGGCAGCGGTCCATGTCGAGGATCGCGGCTACCAGTTCTCCGACGGAGTCTATGAAGTCTGCGAGGTGAGGGGCGGCTGCATCATCGATCAGCGGCGGCATCTGGCGCGCCTCAAGCGCTCGCTCGATGAGCTTCGCATTGACATGCCCATGTCGGAGGCCGCGCTCGCGACGGTGATGCGCGAATGCGTGCGGCGAAACCGGGTGCACGACGGCCTCGTCTATCTTCAGATGACGCGCGGCGTGGCGCGCCGCGACCATGCATTCCCGCCCCCGGGCACGCGTCCCAGCGTCGTGATCACCGCTCATGGCCTCGACGTCGTGGGGAACGAGCGGATCGCCGCGGACGGCGTTGCCGTCATCACCGTGCCCGACAATCGCTGGCAGCGGGTCGACATCAAGTCGATCTCGTTGTTGCCCAACGTGCTGGCGAAACAAGCGGCGCGCGAGCGCGGAGCCAAAGAGGCGTGGTTCGTCGACGCCGAGGGGAATGTCACCGAGGGGTCATCCAGCAATGCGTGGATCGTCACGAAGGGCGGCAAGGTCGTGACCCGCCCGGCGGATCACGGCATTCTGCGCGGCATCACGCGAACCGTGCTGATCGAGGTCATCAGCGCTCAGGGGCTGCAATTGGAGGAGCGGCCGTTCACGGTCGAGGAGGCCTATGGCGCTCGCGAAGCGTTCCTGACCTCCGCCAGCCAAATCGTCATGCCGGTGGTTCGCATCGATGAGCATCCCGTCGGCAACGGCTCGCCGGGCTCGATTGCGACCGCGTTGCGCGCGGAATTTCACCGCCACGCCGAGCGGACCTGACGGAGGGGCTTGCCCGAGCCGAGGCCGGTTCCTGCCCCCAACTTGTGCTTGCGCCGTCCGCGGACGTGGCTTGTAATGGCGGGGTCCGGGTGCTGTTGGGCGTTCATAACCAAAAAATGTATACAGCGACTTGGCAATAAGTCTCGCGGCACGGGGCGCGCGGGCGAGAAAATGGAACAACGACAATGGCGGCAGACCGCTCGCAAAATCTGCAGGACACGTTCCTCAATCATGTCCGCAAGAACAAGACGCCGCTCACGATCTTTCTGGTGAACGGCGTGAAGCTTCAAGGCGTGGTCACCTGGTTCGATAACTTCTGCGTGCTGCTGCGACGCGACGGGCACTCTCAGCTCGTCTACAAGCATGCCATCTCGACCATCATGCCGGGTCACCCGATCCAGCTGTTCGAAGGCGCCGAGGAAGCGCCCGCGGCGGAAAAGGTCTGATTGGAGCCGCGCCGGTTCGATAGCCGCAACGACCGCCTGAGCCCACCGGACAGCGGGGAGACCGGGCGCGCGCTCGTGATCGAGCCGCATCTGCGCTCGCGCGAGTCTGGCGCCGCAGCCGCGCGCGGCAAGGCTGCGCTGCGCTCGCCGGAAGCGAGGCTCGAGGAAGCCGTCGGGCTTGCGCGCGCCATCGATCTCAACGTGGTCGCATCTGGAATTGCGCCGCTCGGCGGCATTCGCCCGGCAAGCTTCATCGGCAAGGGCAAGGTCGAGGAGATTGCCGGTCTCGTCAAAAGCGACGAGGTCGGGATCGTGGTGATGGATTGCGCGCTATCGCCGGTGCAGCAGCGCAACCTCGAAAAGGCCTGGGGCGCCAAGGTGGTCGATCGCACGGGGTTGATCTTGGAAATCTTCGGGCGGCGTGCGCGCACCCGCGAAGGCGCACTGCAGGTCGAGCTTGCGCATCTCACTTATCAAAAGAGCAGGCTCGTGCGTTCCTGGACCCATCTCGAGCGCCAACGGGGCGGCTTCGGTTTTCTCGGCGGGCCGGGTGAAACTCAGATCGAAGCCGATCGGCGCATGATCGAGGAACGCATCGCGCGCATCGAGGTGGAACTCGACAAGGTCAAGCGCACGCGCAAGCTCCATCGCGATAGCCGCAAGCGCGTGCCGTATGCAATCGCGGCGCTTGTGGGCTATACCAACGCGGGCAAATCGACGCTGTTCAATCGGCTAAGCCGGGCCAGCGTGCTCTCCGCCGATATGCTCTTTGCCACCCTCGATCCGACGTTGCGGGCGGTCGAACTGCCGAGCGGATTACGCGTCATCTTGTCGGATACCGTCGGCTTCATCTCGGATTTGCCGACCACGCTAGTGGCCGCGTTTCGTGCGACGCTCGAAGAGGTCATAGAAGCCGACCTGATTTTGCACGTGCGCGACGTCTCGCACGAGGATGCCGAAGCACAGTCGTTCGACGTCGAGGAAGTATTGTCGCAGCTGGGCATCACCGGCCGGGAAGGAGGACGGTTGCTGGAGGTTTGGAATAAGATCGACCGGCTCGAAGGCGACGCGCGTGTGCGCTTGCGCAATAAGGCCGAACGCCAGGCGGCGCCGCACTGTCCGGTGCTGGTCTCGGCACGCACCGGCGAGGGCCTCGAGGGTTTGGCCGCCGAAATCGAGCGGCGGCTCGCGGCGCGGCGGGTAACTCTTGACTTCGTCCTCGACGCCGCCGATGGCGCCGGTTTGAGCTGGCTGCACCGCCATACCGAAGTGATGTCCAAGGCGCTGCGCGACGACGGCGCCATCGTCGTCACGATTCGCGCCGATCCTGCAAACGCGCAGAAGGCGCGGGCGAGATTCGGTCGGCCACAAGCGCACGCTCATTGACGAAGCCGCGGGCAGGGCGGGTCCGCCCACCCGGCTAGTACTTCTCGATGCCCTTGATATCTACGATGCGGCTCCAGCGAGATGCATCGCGCTCGATATGCTCTTGCATCTGCTCGGGCGTGGACGGCATGGGAACGTTGCCGACGATCGCGAGCTTGTCGCGGATCTCCGGCAACTCGAGGACCGCGCGTATCTCCCGATTGAGCCGCTCGACGATGGGCCGCGCTGTCCCGCCCGGCGCGGCAAGGCCGAGCCATGACATCACCTCGAAGCCGGGCAGCGTCTCGGCGATGGCCGGAATGTCGGGCTCGAGCACGAAGCGCCGGCGCGAGGATACCCCCAGTCCGCGCAGCGTACCGCCGTTGATCTGGGCGAAGGCGATCGTGCCGGTCTCAATCATCACGTCGAGGCGCCCGCCCAACAAATCCTGCACGATCTGGGTATTGCCGCGATAGGGAATGCCGCGCAGCGAGATGCCGGCTTCGATGTTGATCAACTCGCCGGTCAAGTGGTGCACGCTGCCCGGCAGGTTCATCCCATAGGTGATGCTGAACGGGGCGGCCTTGGCGCGGGCGATAAGATCGGCAAAAGAGGCGATGGGCGAATTGGGGGCGGTCGCGACCACCATAGGATAGGCAGATACCAGAGTGATAAATGCAAAGTCCCTGATCGGGTCGTAGGGCAAGGATTTGGCGACTGCAGCGCGCGCGGAAAAGGCGCCCGTCAACATCGTGAGCAGGTAGCCGTCGGGCTGTGATTTGGCGACGGTGCTCCAGGCGGCGAGCCCGGTCGTGGCCGAATGCTCCACCAACACGGTTTGCCCAAGCCGCTCGCTGAGCTTGTCGGCGAGCAGGCGGCTGACGAAGTCCGGACTGCCGCCCGGCGGCGTGCCGGTCACGATCCTGAGCGCGCGCGTGGGCCATTGCTCAGCGCCGGCAGGGGCAGACACCGCCGCGGTCAGCGCGACGGCGAGGAGGCAAGAGAGCATTCCCATGGCAGGATAATTGTACTGCATCGCCCGCCTGATCGGGGCGAGCCAGGGCAAATGTTACCACCGCGAGCAATTGCGAGGACAGCGGGGCAACAGACGCCGGAGCGCTCAGCGTGAAGCGGCGGGCCCTTCCGCTTGCTCGGCAGCCTTGGCTTGGTTCCAGAGGTCCTCCATCTCCTCGAGCGTTGCGGTCTGTGGGGTCTTGCCACGATCCGCCAGCGCCCGTTCGATGGCCGTGAACCGACGCTCGAATTTGCCGTTCGTGGCCCGCAGCACCGCTTCGGGATCAGCGTCGAGATGGCGGGCAAGATTGACCACCGCGAACAGCAGGTCGCCGACCTCCGCCGCGGCGGCGACGCGATCGCCCGCGGCGAGCTCGCGCTCGATCTCGTCCGCCTCCTCGCGGATCTTGGCGAGGACCGCGAGCGGATCGTTCCAATCAAAGCCGACTTTACCGGCCTTGGCCTGCAGTTTCAGTGCGCGAGTGAGGGCAGGGAGGCCGACCGGAACGCCGGCGAGGGCGGTTTCCCCACCGCTCGCGCCACCGCCCTTTTCGGCGCGCTCGGCGCTTTTGATACGCTCCCATAGGCCCTCCACGGCTTTGGGCGTGAGACCGCGCGCGTCGCCGAACACGTGAGGATGGCGCCGCACGAGTTTTGCGGTCAGGCTTTCGACCACGTCGGCAAAATCGAAGGCCCCTTGCTCCTGCGCCATGCGGGAGTGGAACACGACCTGGAGCAGCAGATCCCCGAGCTCCTCGCGCAGGTCGTCGAGATCGCCGCGCGCAATCGCGTCGGCGACCTCGTAGGCCTCCTCGATGGTGTAGGGAGCGATGGTCTCGAAGGTCTGCTGCAGGTCCCACGGGCACCCTGTGCCCGGGGTGCGCAGCACTGCCATGATTTCGATCAGCCGAGCGATGTCGCGCGAAGGAGTCATTGCAAGATCGAGGGGGGAGCACAAGACGATGCGGACCTTACAATGCCCGCCGCCGCCTGTGCCACCCGTTGCGCAACCGTCCCGAGACGTCGCCGGCCGCCGCCGGGATACGGCCGGCGCGGCCAGCGGCCCCGTTGCTTCAGTGGCCCGAGCGCTCGGCCTGGCGGCTCGCCTCGAACAGGAACCAGCAGCGTTTTTCCGCCTCGTCGATGAATACCTCGAGGAAGCTTGCTGTTGCGACGTCTTCATGCTTGTCGGCGACCTCGTGCGCCGAGCGCATGTGGCGGATGTGCGCCTTGTTATCGTTCATCAGCTCGAGCAGCATGTCGATCGCCGGTACGTAATCCTTATCGTTGTCCTTGATCCGTTGCAGCTTGGCGATGTGGCCGATCGACCGGATCGTGGTGCCGCCGATCCTGCGCACCCGTTCGGCTAGAATGTCGACGCTGTTTTCCAGCTGGCCGGCCTGCTCGTCGAGCAGAAGGTGATAGTCGCGGAAATGCGGGCCGCTCACGTGCCAATGGAAGTTCTTGGTCTTGAGATAGAGCGCGAAGGTGTCGGCCAGGAGCGCGTTGAGCGCCGCCGATACCTCGCGAACGGCCTCGGACGAAAGGTCGGTTGGAGTATCGAGCCGTGCAGGGGCAGTGCGCGGTTTAAGGTCTCTGACTTTGCTGCTCACAGGGTTACCTCGTGGTTGGGAGGGGTGGGGATACTAAAGCGGCGACGGGCACTGACGTTCACTCAACGGCAGATACTAAGGGCAGATATTCGTCCCGCGTGCGGCCTGCCACGGGACGCCTGGGAATTCGCATAAGAGATATTATGGAACATCTTCCGCAGCTCGAAGATCGCGCCACAAGTATTTGATGGAACCCGGAAATCAAAGTTGGGCGTCCCTGGGGGCTCGCCACACCATCGAGCCGGCCGGCTCAATGTTTAGGCGAACGCGCCATCCGGTAGCATGAACTTGAGCCCGTCAAACGCGGGCTCCACATGGGCCGGCAGTTTGCGGCGGAGCTCCTCGTAGTCGAGATCGGAATGAAGGTTGGTCAGGATGGCACGCCCCGGTTTGATCCGGGCGATCCAGCCGAGCGCGTCCTCGACGCTGAAATGGCTCGGGTGCGGCCGGTAACGCAGCGCGTCCACAATCCAGACCTCGGTGCCGGCAAGCGCCGCGACACTTGCCTGGGGTAGCCCGCTCAGATCGCAGGAATAAGCGAGCGGCCCGAAACGAAACCCCAAGGAGGAAATGTCGCCATGCTCTTGCAGGACGGGCAGTGCGGTGATCGGGCCACCCGCTCCGATAACGGTGACGGCCGACCCCGGCTTTAGCCGATGCTCGGTCACGATCGGCGGGTATTCGCTGCCGGCCGGCGCCTCGAAGCAATACCCGAACCGGGCGCGCACCGCCTTCGAGGTCGGCTCATCGAGATAGACGTCGACCCGCCGGCGCCGGTGGATAAATAGGCCGCGCAGATCGTCGATGCCGTGGGTATGGTCGGCGTGCTCATGGGTGAACAGCACCGCGTCGAGCCAGTCCACCTCGGCATCGAGCAGCTGTTCGCGTAGGTCGGGAGAAGTATCGACCAGGACCCGGGTCACGCCTGCGCCGTTGCGCCGTTCCACCAACAGCGAAGTGCGCCGGCGCCGGTTCCTGGGATTGCGCGGGTCGCAGGCGCCCCAGCCCAGTGCTGGGCGCGGAACGCCGCCGGAGGAACCCGAGCCAAGGATGGTGACGCTCGCGGTCATGGGCGCACGCGCTCAAGCCGACGCAGAGTGCCTGAGCTCGTCCGCGGCGGCGGCTTGCGGCGGAACCTTGCGAAACAGGCGAAAGAAGTTATCGCTCGTCTGGCGCGCGATGATCTCGAGCGGCACGCCGCGTGCCTCGGCCAGCACATTGGCCGTGTCCACCACATAGGCCGGCTCGTTGCGCTTACCGCGATGGCGGCCGGGGGCGAGATAGGGCGCGTCGGTCTCGACGAGGATGCGGTCCGCCGGCAGGCTTTGCGCGATGGCGCGAAGCTCGTCCGATTTTTTGAAGGTGAGGATGCCGGTGAAGGAGATGAAGAGGCCGAGCGCGATCGCATGTCGGGCCAGCTCGCGGCCGCCGGTGAAGCAATGCAGCACCGCGGGGAAAGCTCCCCTCCCCGTTTCCTCCTCTAATATCCGCGCCATGTCCGCGTCGGCCTCGCGCGAATGGATGACGAGCGGCAGGCCGGTTGCGCGCGCCGCGGCGATGTGGCTGCGGAACCCTTGTTCCTGCGCCGCGCGCGGGCTGCGCTCGTAGTGATAGTCGAGTCCGGCCTCGCCGATCGCCACCACCTTCGGGTGCCGCGTGCGGTCGATCAACTCGTCGGCCGACACATCGAGCTCTTCCTGCGCGTAATGCGGATGGGTGCCGACGGAGCAATACACATCGTCGAAGCGCTCGGCGATGCCGAGCACCTCGCCGTGGCGTTTAACCCGCGTCGAGATGGTGACAATGCGCGCGATTCCGGCCGCCCGCGCGCGCGCGATCACGGCATCGAGTTCGCCGGCGAAATCGGGAAAATCGAGATGGCAGTGGCTGTCGACCAATGTCAATCCCGGCGACAAACGCTGGTTTTCTGCGGTATCTGGCGGCATGCGTTTGAGGCGATCGGCTTCTAGGTACTCAACAGGTATTTACGGGGCATCGTTTCGAGGGTCGCTAGGCCCCCTACCCCGTCACTTTGCCTAGCAGAGGGGTTGACCGAATTCGAGGTGGGCAGAGGTGGCAGGGAAGCTACGGGCTCTGCAACTTCACGCTTGAGATAATCAAACGGCGCAAAAACCAAGCCCCCCGCTCCCGGCGGTCGGCGCCACCCCCTTGGGACCGACGCTCAGCAAATGTGGGGACGGCGCGCTGAGAATGCTACCTTCCCGGGCCCTGCTCAATTCATGCGTGCTGCGGTGTCGTCAGCAACGACTGCTGTGAGGTCTCGGCACCGAGCGGCACGGCATTCAAGCTCTCGGCTGCGGCACTGCCACCAAACCCCGCCGTCGCTTGCACAAGTTGGCCAACCTGACTTGAGTCACCCATGGATGCGGTCGGAGAATCGGCAGCGAAACCGCCAAGCTGCCAATCCAATCCGACCGTCCCCAAGAGGGCGGCTCCCGTGATCTGATTGTTGGCAATGTTGTAGACCTCGAATGCACCGGTGTTGACGTTGCGCAACACCAAGTCGGAGGCGCCGGGGCCGTGGACCGGGGCGACGCCCGCGAACTGCCAATCCAATCCGACCGTGCCCAAGAAGGCGGCGCCGGTAATTTGATTGTTGGCGATGTCGTAGACTTCCAATCCGCCGGTCTTTGTTTTGCGCATGATCATGTCGGTTTCGCCGGGGATGCTGCTGAAATTGCCTGTGCCAATGATCTGCCAATCCAACCCGACGGTGCCCATGAAGGCCGCGCCAGTAATTTGATTGCTGTTGATGTCGTAGACTTCCAATCCGCCGGTCTGCGTGTTTCGCAAGATCATGTCGGTGGTATCGCTGCCGAAGAAGCCGCCGAGGGTGACAAACGCCCACTCGGTTCCGACCTGGCCCAATTGATAGGCCGCCAATATCGCGTTTTTGCCGATGTCGTAGATTTCGTACAGGCCGTCGGCGCCGTGACGCAAGATCATGTCGGCCGTGGTACCGGCAGGGGGAGGCGGCGCTGTCACGATGATCGTCGCTCCGGCCGGCAGGGAAGCATCCAAGATCGCATTGACGGTTTTGCCGATCTGCACCCCGTCGAGCCGGGCAATGGTCACCCAGTTCGCGCCATCCGGGTTGATCTGAAGCCTTGCGAAGGTGCCACTCGAATCTTCGTACGCCCGAACCAGCGATGAAACGACTGGGCCGTTGCCGTGGTTGTAGGCGGCGGACAGCAGCGCCGAGAGGTCGATCTGGTCGCCCTCTGAAGTGTTGAAAATTCCACTGTTGCCCTGGTCGTAATCGGTGACCTCATCAACGATCGGCGTCGCCGCTCGCGCATCCGCGAGCGCAACGGCGTCGAACACGAATTTGTCAGCACCGGCACCGCCGGTCAGTGTGTCTTGGCCGCCGCCGCCATTCAGCGTGTCATTGCCGGCGCCCCCATCGACGGTGTCACTGCCGGCCGCGCCGCTCAAAGTGTCGGCGGCAGCGGTCCCATGCAGTTCGTCGTGGCCTGGCGAGCCGCTGAAGGTGATCGGCGTGGTGCCGGCGGCGTCCGGGGCCAGCAGGATATTGATGGCGTCGTTCGTGTAGATGTTGCCGGAGTGCGAAAGCACGGTCGTTTCGGGGCCGAACACATCCTCGTCAGTAAGCGCGGCGGCGAAGCTCGAGATGCTGTTGCCCTGGACGATCCCGCCATCGGTATCGAGGAACACGATGCCGCTGTTTTGATCATTTGGATTGGTGCCCGACACGTTATTGTTGGTAATCGCGAGCGACGCGTCGGCGTGAAAGACGAGGATGCCGGAGGCGCCCCCGTTCGGGTTATCGATGTTGGTGATCGTATTGTGGTCGATCGTGCCCTTCGTCCCGGCAAATGCGCCCGACGAGCCAACCTGCATGCCGTTTTGGGACTGATTTGGCGTTACCGTGCCCGTGATCGTATTGTCGTGGATATCGACCGTCAGCGTCGCTCCGTTGACCAAGATGCCTTCCTTCTGGAAATTGCTGACGGTGGAATGCTCGATCGTGACGGTATGGGGACCATTGCCGCCATGGGCGACGTCGTGGCTGGTCGCGATGATCGAAATGTTACGCTGGGCGCCGAAGAGCTGGCTCGAGACGATATTCGCGACCGCGACGCCATTGATGACGGCGTCCGAGTTGAGCACGTAGACGCCGACAAAGTCGTAGTCCGCGCGATTCTGAAAGCCCTGCCCGCGCCCATCGACCGTCAGCCCATCGATCGTGACATTGGCGCCGCCTGTGACGGCGACAACGGCGAACTTGTTCGGCCTGCCGGCATTGGGATCCGTGGCGTTGACGACCAATGACGCCGCATTCGGCGATGCGATGATGGTGCCGCCCGTGCCGTCGCCGGCGCCGTGGATGGTGAGGTTCTTGCCGTTGATCGTCACCTGCTCAACGTAGATCCCTGCCGCGATCTGGATCGTGTCACCGTTCATCGCCGCGTTGACTGCAGCCTGGATCGAGTCACCGGGCCCGACGTTCAAGATCGTCACTCAAGTCCTCCTATTTCAGGTGAAGGCACGTTGCGGCGCCTGAACTACACCGGGGTGTTTGCGCCGAATTTGGGCCAGAGAGCAGGCAACCCAATCGTAGCGCTCACGCTAGGGATGCAACCCTTCGTGTCTCAGCTAGTTCCGATGGTGCTCAAACAAACGATTGCGATAGATCAAACGGACCCAGTTTTAAGAGAGGTCTGACGACTGGAACGCTCGGCCCGAGGCGCACAGCGGGCGAGTAAATGCTCGTTGGCGAAAGCAGTCTGAGCAAAATTGCTCACTGCGGCTGCTGTTTCCTACCGCAAACCCCAAAACTGACAGCGACCGCGAATAGGCTGATATTCGCTCCCGATGAGCGATCTTTGCAGGTTGATCTGGCATTGGGAAATGGCCAACAAGCCATACCCCGGACATCGATCTAATAGGCACGCCACTGGAGAGGTGGGTCGTTAAAAACAGGTCAGTGTACGCGGCCTGTAACGATGTCCGCACCGCTATTGCGGTTGATCCCCCTGCGCAGGGGGCGCCGCAGGGTCCAATGGAGCCGCGCGTGGGGCCCAGCCCGAAGTGCGCGGAGCGACGGGACTACCAACTGGGGGAATGATGGCCGCAGCGGACCCGCCCGATCAGATGGTGCCAATAGGTCAGAAGTCGGAACAGAACAACATCAGGCGCGCGTGTTGTTATCGGGTGCAAGGCGGTGATCGATTTGCCATCTCGCTCACTCACTCATCCACCAACGCGCTTCGCGTCAAATTGAACCCATCCCGATCCCGAGCTGACGCAGTGCGGCCCTTGCTGCATCCCATCGCGCACCGAGTTCGGCCGAGCCTCTAAGCCTTGCAAGCCACCGGGTTTGATGCACGAACTAAGAAATTGGGCGAGGCTGCACGAGCCCCGGCGCAGGATGGATACTCTGGCTGTCGATCAGCATCGGCCCAGCGCTACGCACTACCTTCGCTCTCAACATAGCGGGGAAACACCGGACTGGGCGCCGGCAGCGCCGTGCCGGCGGCGATGCGGCGCGCCCCGCCCAGCATGGCGAATTGCCGCTCGGCGGGCGGAACGGCGAGCAGGTCGAGCAGTTTGGCGGCCGCGGTCGGCATGAACGGCTGCGCCAGGATTGCCACCTGCCGGACCGCCTCGGCGGTGACGTAGAGCACGGTCCCTTGCCGTCCTGGATCGGACTTGGCGAGCGCCCAGGGCGCCTCGCCGGCGAAATAGCGGTTGGCCTCGGCAACCACCGCCCACACCGCGTTGAGCACCTGGTGCAGCTGCTGCGCCCTCATCGCCTCGCGTGCCTTGGCGATCATGCCGTCAGCCATGGCCAATAGCGCCTTGTCCGCGTCGGAGAACGCACCCGGTTTCGGCAGCACGCCGCCAAGCTGGCGCGCAATCATGGTCAGCGAGCGCTGCGCCAGGTTGCCGAGGTCGTTCGCCAGGTCGGCATTGATGCGGTTGACGATCGCCTCGAGGCTGTAATTGCCGTCCTGGCCGAAGGGGACTTCCCGCAGGAAAAAATAGCGGATCTGGTCGACGCCGAAGGCATCCGCCAGTGCAAGCGGATCGACGACGTTGCCGACCGACTTCGACATCTTCTCGCCGCGGTTGAAAAGAAATCCGTGGGAGAACACGCGGCGCGGCACATCGACCCCTGCCGACATCAGGAACGCCGGCCAGTAGACCGCGTGGAAGCGCACGATGTCCTTGCCAATCACATGCAGATCCGCGGGCCAGTAGCGGCGAAATTTGGCGCTATCCACATCGGGGTAACCGACCGCGGTGATGTAGTTGGTGAGCGCGTCGACCCACACATACATGACGTGCTTCGCATTGCCCGGGACCTTCACGCCCCAGTCGAAGGTCGTCCGCGAGATCGACAGATCCTTCAGGCCGCCCTTGACGAAGGCGCTGACCTCGTTGAGCCGCTCCTTCGGCAGCACGAAGTCGGGACGGCGCTCATAGAGATCGAGCAGCTTCTGCTGGTAAGCGGAAAGCCTGAAGAAATAGCTCTCCTCCTCCACCCATTCGACTGGCGTCCCCTGCGGGCCGACGCGTTCGCCCCGCTCGTTAAGCCTGGTCTCATCCTCGTCGTAGTAGGCCTCGTCGCGCACCGAATACCAGCCGGAATACTTGCCGAGGTAAATGTCGCCCGTCGCTTCCATCCGCTGCCAGATGCCGATCGACGCCCGATGATGCCGCTCTTCGGTGGTGCGGATGAAGTCATCGTTGGAGCAGTTGAGCCGCTCCACCATCTTCTTGAACAGCGGGACGTTGCGTTCAACCAGCTGCTGCGGCGTGAGCTTCTCCTTCGCCGCGGTCTGCAACATCTTGATGCCGTGCTCGTCGGTGCCGGTGAGGAAGAGCACGTCGTAGCCGTCGAGCCGCATGAAGCGCGCTATCGCGTCGGTGGCGATCGCCTCGTAGGCGTGGCCGATATGCGGCGGGCCATTGGGATAGGCAATGGCAGTGGTGATGTAAAAGCGGGGCTTATCGGCCATCGGTCGGTTCCGTCGAGCGCGTTTTCGGAATTGACCGAAAAGGCCGGACAACGAATTCCCCGCCGACAAAAGTCGGCGGGGGCCCGGCCCGGCCATGACGCTTCACCGCTTAGGTATCAACCGCGCGATGCCTCGGCAAGCCAGCCGAACACGTTGAAAACCAGCGGCTTGCGCTCGAGATTGTACTCTTCGACGTCACGCGCGGCGGCGTTCACTTTTTCCCAGGCTTCCGCCAAACCGGCAAGCCGTGCGGGGGCTTGCGCGCCGGCCGCCAGGCGGGCGGAGAGCCACGCGTTGACGGTGTCGACGAACGTGGCGAGCGGCGCGGGATCGACGCCATAGAGCTGGTCGCCGAGCGCATGCAACGCGCGCGGATCGACGCTGGGCAAAGCCTCGAGCAGGGTCACGGTGCGGTTACGGAGTTCGAGTGCGTCGCCCTCGAGCAAGGCCAGCGCGCGTCCGACGCTTCCGTCTGCCGCCGCGCTGGCGCCGACGATGTCGGGCGCATCCGGACGACCTCCGCTCGCCGCCGCAACCGCGCGCGCCACGTCGGCGGCGGCAAGCGGGCGCAACGCCAGCACTCGACAACGCGAACGCATCGTCGGCAGAACGCGGGCGGCCGAACGGCTCACCAAGAGTAGTACGGCGCGCCGCGGCGGCTCTTCCAGGATCTTGAGCAGCGCGTTCGCGCCTGATGGGTTGAGGTTGTCGACCGCATCGACGATGGCGATGCGCCAGCCTCCCTCCCCCGCCGTCGAACCGAAGAACGCAACCGTCCGCCGCACGTCGTCCACTTGAATGTCTTGGCGCAGCTTGCCGGTCTTTTCGTTGATCGTGCGCTCCAGCACCAGAAGGTCGCCCTGTGCCTGCGCCGCAATGCGCCGCGCAACGGGATGATCGCGGTCGACGTGTAGTGATTTCGCCGACTGTACTTGCGGCGCACGCGGGTCGGGAAGGGCAAGCATGAAGCGCGCCATGCGGTAGGCGAGCGTCGCTTTGCCGATTCCGGCAGGACCTGCAATCAGCCAGGCATGGGGGAAACGCGTACCTTGGTAAGCGGCGAGGAGCGCCTGTTCCGCGTGCGCATGGCCGAACAACCCGGTCGTCTCGCGCGGGGGCGCAGGCTCGATGCGCTCGGATTCTTCCGCGCTCACGACACCGCCCCAGCAGGCAATCCCGGCGCGCGGGCGCAATCGAGCCGTTCAACAACAACTTTCCAAATGCGCTCGGCGACCTCCGGTTTCGGCTCGGTGGCATCGATCGCGACACAGCGCTCGGGCTCCTCGGCAGCGAGCCGGCGATAGGCGTCGCGCAAGGCTTCGTGGAAGGCGCGCGATTCCGCCTCGAACCGGTCGGCCACCCGCTCGCCGCGGCGTTTCTGGGCGCGCGCAAGGCCTACCTCCGCCGGCACGTCGAGAATGAAGGTGAGATCAGGCTTGAGCTCGCCGACGGTCACCCGTTCGAGGGCGCGGATGAAGCGCGGATCGAGATGGCCGAGCGCGCCCTGATAGACTCTGGTCGAGTCGATGAAGCGGTCGCAAATCACCCACACACCCTCGATGAGCGCGGGCTCGATGGTGTTGCGCACGTGATCGCCGCGGGCCGCGGCGAACAGCAACGCCTCGGCTCCCACGCCGAGGGGCTCGGCCACGCCCGAGAGCAGCACGTGCCGGATGACTTCGGCGCCGGGCGAGCCGCCGGGCTCGCGTGTACGTATCACCCCGATGCCCGCCGCCGTAAGGCGCTCCGCCAGCAGCGTCGAATGGGTCGACTTCCCCGTGCCTTCGCCGCCTTCGAAGGTGATGAATCGTCCGCGCATCGTTCTGACCGGTGACGGAAGAGAGAGGCCGCAAAACGTCCGTGCGGCGCGCGATCCGTCCCGTGCCTTCCCGCTTCCTTTTGTCCCGCCGATATCGCAGCAAGACAGAAATGCCTGGCATCGCAGATGAGCCTACGCAGTCCGCGCAAGCTTGGCCGCGCGCCGGGCATCGATGATTGAGGCCGTCGCTATTATAGCCGCTTGAAGCCCGCCCGGAACAGGCCGAGCACCAGCTCAGTCGCGGCGTCGAAGGCGCGTCCAGGCATGGAGCCGGTGCCCACGCTTTCCGCCGCTTGCAGCGGGACCTCGAGCACAACGGATTCCCCGCGCCAGACCTTGAGGGTGCCGATGTTCTGGCCTTCCTGTACCGGCGCCGGCACCGGACCGGAATAGACGACGCGGGCGATGATTTTGTCGCGCGAACCGCGCGGTACCATCAATCGCACCTCTTTGCGCGCGGTCAGCGGCACGTGGCCCTTGGCGCCGCCGTAGAGCTTGGCCTGGGCGATCTCCTGACCTTGCGCAAACAACAAGCCGGATTGGAAGTTGTGGAACCCCCAGTCCAGCATCTTCTTGGCTTCATCGGCCCGCTCCTTCTCCGATCGCAGGCCGTTGACCACGACGATCAGACGCAAACCGTTCTGCACCGCCGAGCCGACCAGGCCGTAGCCGGCTTCCTTGGTGAATCCGGTCTTGAGGCCATCCGCCCCGATATTCAGCGCCAGCAGGGGATTGCGGTTGAATTGACGGATCTTGTTCCAGGTGAATTCGCGCTCGCCGTAATATTTGTAGTACTCGGGATAGGTCTCGATGATATGCCGCGCGAGCTTCGCGAGTTCACGCGAGGTCATAAGTTGTCGGGGGTCGGGAAGCCCGGTCGAATTGCCAAAGGTCGATTTCGTCAGTCCAAGCTCCCGCGCACGTTTGGTCATCAGCTCGGCGAATGCGGATTCGTTGCCTGAAATCCCTTCCGCGAGCGCAATGCAGGCGTCGTTGGCCGATTGGATGATGGCACCATGCAAGAGATCGTCGACCGAAACCTTGCTGTGGATTGGAATGAACATGCTTGAGGTGTGCGATGGCGCTCCGCCTCGACGCCAGGCGTTGGTGCTGACGATGAATTCGGTCGTCGGCTTGAATCGGCCCTGCCTGATTTCGTTGAGCACGACCTCCTGCGTCATCAATTTGGACAGGCTGGCCGGTGGAATGAGATCGTCGGCGGCCTTTTCGAACAGCACGCTGCCGCTGTCGGCCTCGATCAGGATGGCGTGCGCGGCGGCGGTCTGATAGCCCTCGCTCGACTTCGGTCCCGACACCGGATTGGGGGCGGCGGCGGCGCAGCCGACGGCGCAAGCAAGAATGGCGGCCGCGCCCCACCTTGCGAAGAACGGCCGCGACAGGGTGTCAACCACGCGAATATTCATGACAATGGCAAGCCGCGCGTGCCAAGGGCGCACGCTCCCCTCCCTGCCCGCCACCTGCTTAGCAAGTTCCACCTCCGAGAATCAATGCTGCTTGCGGCGGCGCGGTGTCGCGACTTGAATTGGGCCTCAGTAGAGGCCGCGGCCGCTCATCAAATCGAGGGACTCATTGCGCGTCGGCGCAAAGGCAGCCGCCGGAGGATCGGGCGGCGGCTCGGGCTGGGCGGGAAGCTCCACCGCCGAGGCGGATCGCACCAGCGATTTTGTCTTCGATCCGTTGGCGGAGACGCTTTCGCCGGCGGCCCCCGCGGCGCGGGTCGATGCGCTGGTGAGCGTGAATGTCGGCGCAGACCGGCCCTTGTCGTCGTCGAGATTGGAAATGAAAGGCTTTGCCGCGGCAATCATGACTTTCGAGGGCGCCGGCGCCGGTGAACCGTCGCGCAACGTCGCGATCAGCATGGTGTCGTCGCTGCCCTCGAGCGGGGCCGGCCCGACATATTCGACCCGAACGCGGGCAAGCCCCCTGCTGTAGAAGTCCAGCGCTTTGGCGGTGCCGATCGAAAGGTCGATGAGGCGATTGCGATGGTATGGACCGCGATCGTTGACGCGCACGATGATGGAGCGGCCGTTGTCGAGATTGGTGACACGCACGTAGCTCGGCAGCGGCAACGTCGTGTGCGCGGCCGAGATGCTGTGCATGTCGTAGACTTCGCCGTTGGCGGTCAGCCGCCCGTGGAAATCGCGCCCGTACCACGAGGCCATGCCCTCCGCGCGATACGAGGGATTCGCCGCCGGGACATAGGTGCGGCCGTTGACGCTATAGGGCTTGCCCACGCGATAGATACCGCCGCCCTTCGGCACCGGCTCGCCTTCCTCGACCACGCGGGGGCTGTACTCCTTGCTGGAAAAGGATCCCGAGCAATGCGCAAGCACGACACAGCACGCCGCGACCAGGCCGACCTGGGCGATCCCGCTGAAGTGCAGGCCTAAGACGTGCCGCCCCATCCGACCCCCGTTCCGCGACCATCCTGCGCGCCGTCGCCGGCAGTGCCGGCACGCCCGCAGCCCCGGAGGCGGAGCGATTGCGCCCGACTCGTCGGCCGCAATGTTCCCTGTGGTCGATATATCGCCGTTGGATCACGGCAGGAATGGGGCTGCTTTGTGCC
The DNA here is from genome assembly GCA_035693615.1 of Xanthobacteraceae bacterium. Taxonomy (GTDB): domain Bacteria; phylum Pseudomonadota; class Alphaproteobacteria; order Rhizobiales; family Xanthobacteraceae; genus VAZQ01. The sequence goes on along the minus strand of DASSGH010000157.1, from coordinate 191 downwards.
GTCGTTTGGCAAACAAGCCTGTGTTGCAAACGGGCCGATCGAGCCGCCGCGGCGCGAGTCACGTCAGCCGGTCGCCCTCGACGAGGGCCGAGCGCAAGGCGTAGACCGCAATGCCCGCTATGAGCCCCGTGAGGAAGACACCAAGAATACCGACCCCAATCGCCAGGGCGCGCGCGAGCGCCTGCCGCGGC
>DASSGH010000156.1:0-27153 GCA_035693615.1 Xanthobacteraceae bacterium | reverse complement strand
AATCGAACCCTCGTCATCAGCTTGGAAGGCTGTTGCTCTACCATTGAGCTACACCCGCACGGAGCGGACACGTCACCAGACAAGAGCAATCAGGTCTCGCCAATTCTCTGATGACTGCTGCCGCTGATCCTGGTGGGGGAGGTAGGACTCGAACCTACGAAGGCGTCAGCCAGCGGATTTACAGTCCGCCCCCTTTGCCGCTCGGGACACTCCCCCGATCTCGAACCTCGCATCGAGGGATGCGCGTTCTGGCCGGGTTATGGGGAGCGCGTCGGGTGGTGTCAACCACGCCGATGCGACCGGCGTGGGGGTCGCCGGGTGGCGCGACCGGCTTGATATTGGCCTCGCCGCACGGGACTGTCGCGCGGGGAATCCTCCATGCGCCACCGCCGCCCGCGTCCATCCGACCCGCATCAGCCGCGCCGAGCGCGCTGGCGGCACAACACCGCAACGCCTCGGCCGGCGCCCGACGGCGCGGCGCGGCCACCCGCGGGGGCGGCGATCCTCTACGGGTGGCACACGGTGAAAGCGGCGCTGCAAAATCCCGCCCGCCGCATTCGACGCCTCTACGCCACAGCGAATGCGGCACGACGTCTCGCCGAGGAGGGGGTGGCCCTCGCCCTTGAGCCGGAGATCGTGCGACCGGATGTGATCGCGCGCCGCCTCGGCCCCGATGCCGTGCACAATGGCCTGCTGGCCGAGGCCGATGCCCTGCCCTCACCCGATCTCGAGGAGATCGAGCCAGCAGGACTCGTGCTTGTGCTCGATCAGATCACCGACCCGCACAACGTGGGCGCGATCCTTCGCACCGCCGCCGCGTTCGCCGTCAGGGCGGTCGTCATCACCGCCCGCCACAGCCCGGAAGCGACCGGCGTGCTCGCCAAGGCGGCCTCGGGTGCCCTCGAATACGTGCCGATCGTGACGGTGCAAAATCTGGCGCGCGCGCTCGCGACCTTGCGCGAGCGTGGATATTGTCTTGTCGGCCTCGACAGCATCGGGGACTGCGACTTGCGCGAGGCGAGTTTGCGGGCGCCGCTGGCGTTGGTGTTGGGCGCGGAAGGAAAGGGACTGCGGCAGTTGACGCGCGCCAGCTGCGATGAGGTCGCCCGGCTCGAGCTCCCGGGCCGCATGAAGACGCTTAACGTCTCGAATGCGGCCGCGCTGGCCCTTTATGTCGCCAGCGAGCGGACAAATGCAGCCGGGCCCGAAACGTAAGGCGCGTTAACTTTTCCGGGAGAACTCCCGTGCCTAGGCCAAAAGTCTAATTAGGCCCCGTTCCCCGCAATGCTACCTTTTTCACCACTTCGAACGATCGGCAGAAAAACAGCCGCGGTTCGCTAAACGTTACTCGCTGGGGGCGTTCGTTGGGCGTTCGGCGCATCTGTGCGCCCCAAGCGATAAAACCCGACTAGGGAGGAGGAGAAGATGCAAATCCCGAAGGATTTCCGGCGCGTGATTGTTGCCGCGTCCGTGGGAAACGTCATCGAATGGTATGACTTCTATATCTTCGGGAGCTTGGCCGCCGTGCTCGCGGTCAAATTCTTCGAGAAGACGCATCCGGTCGCTGCCCTCTTGAGCACCATCGCGCTGTTCACGGCAGGCTTCTTGATCCGTCCGTTGGGGGCCTTTCTGTTCGGATGGTTGGGGGACCGCGTGGGGCGCAAGTACACGTTCCTCATCACGCTCACCGGAATGGGCCTCGGCACCGGGGTGATCGGTTTGATCCCCACCTTCGACCAGATCGGAATCGCCGCCGCGATCACCTTGTTCTTGCTGCGCATGCTCCAAGGTCTCTGCCTGGGCGGCGAATACGGCGGCGCCATCACCTACGTCGCCGAGCACGTTGCCGACGAGCGGCGCGGCTTCTATACCGGTTGGCTGCAAACCTCGCCCACCTTGGGGATCGTGGTCGCGCTGGCGGTGGTGCTCGGTGTGCGCGGCGGCTTTGGCGAGGAGGTGTTCAACGCATGGGCGTGGCGCGTTCCATTCTTGGTGTCCTTCCTGCTGGTCGCGATCGCCATCTACATCCGCCTGCAGCTGGGCGAGACGCCGATCTTCCAGGAGATCAAGGCCAAGGGCCTGATGGCGAAAAATCCATGGAAGGAGGCATTCCTCAGCCCGAACATCAAGTTCGTCCTGATCGCGAGCATTGTCGTGATCGGCGAAGGGGTGGTCTGGTACAGCGGTCAGTTCTGGGCGTTGTACTTCCTGCAGCAGGTCTCGAAAGTGGACCTGTTCACCTCGAGCTATATCGTGATGGCGGCGCTGCTCATCGCGACCCCGACCCTCATCTTCTGGGGCTGGGCGTCCGACCACATCGGCCGCAAGCCCGTGATCCTCGGCGGCTTCCTTCTGGCGGCGATCACTTACTATCCGCTCTATGCGTGGCTGGGCACGGTGACGCAGCCCGGCAATATCAACTACCCGGTGGCGATCATCATCATCGCCATCCTCGTCAACTATGTCGGCATGGTGTACGGCCCGATCGGAGCCTTCCTGGCGGAGTACTTCCCCAGTCGGATTCGCTATACGTCGGTCTCAGTGCCGTATCACATCGGAAACGGCTGGGGCGGCGGGTTGGTGCCCTTCATCACCTCGGCGGCTTTTGCCGCCACGGGGAGCCTCTGGTATGCCTTGCTTTATCCGATCTTGGTGCCTGCGGTGTGCTTCGTGCTCGCCCTCTTCCTGATGCCGGAGACGCGCCACATCAGCATCTGGAAACCGATAGAGGCGGAGGCAAAGCCGGCGTCCTAGCGTAGCCTTCAACCCGCTAGACAAATCGAAGCCCCGGCGAACCTAACGCAGCCGGGGCTTCTTCATGTCGCGTATCGCAGGGGGGCTGGGAGGGACGCGACACTGCAACCTATCTAGGCGTGGAATCCCGCCGCACAAGCGGGCTGGGGACGAAATTGCTGCGTTTGCCGTCCCACGCGCTATGAGCCGTCATATGGGCAAGGTATAGAGGGCGCTGTTCGGCAGCGTCTGCGAGGGACAACGCTATGGCTCAAAGCATTCGCGAGAAGGCAAGAATACGTCAGGGGCGCGAGGAAGACCGGCCGAGCGAGGATGATGTCGCCCAGCAACGTCTCGGCTGGCGCGGTCAAACCGGCCGCCCGACATCGGACCTCATGACCGAAGACAACCGGCTGCAAACCCCGTCCCCCCTCGACCCCGGCCATACGGCTTGACTCCGGCTGATCCGGCGCAACCGCTTCAGACGATAAACGGGCGGCGGAGTCGTTGCGGCCCAAGAAAAAACCCCGCCGAAGGCGGGGTTCTGAAGTCTGGGACGAACGAGCTCAGAGGGTCATCGAGCTCGTCCCACGCCCTTAACGGTGAGCGGCGCCGGAGGTTCCGACAAATCCATAAAAATTTTCGCCCCCTTGTTGAGCGTCCCGCTTGGCCGATTTCGCCATCACGGAGGTAGCTCCGAGGGTGCTTTTGCTGTTATTTCATGAAAGACCCTTAGGGGTTCAGACGATGCTTGAACTCCTGTTTCGTAAGTCATTGATTTGCCGGGTTAGCTCAGTGGTAGAGCAGCGGTTTTGTAAACCGTTGGTCGGGAGTTCAAATCTCTCACCCGGCACCAATGGGCTTGGCCCACCGCGAGACGCCAGCCTAGACCGGGCAGCGTCTGGATCGGCACCGGCGTCATCGCCAACGTGGCGCCCCCGGCGGGAATATCACCGGGTTCAGCATTTCGACCCTATGGGTTCGCAGTGGGGGGGGGCGTTCTCAAGGGTGCGAAGGCGGCCGAGCTTCCCATGCAGGCGCCGGTCAAATTCGAGCTGCTTATCAACCTCAAAACCGCAAATGCCCTCGCACTGAGAATACCGCAAACGCTGCTCGCCACGGCCGACGAGATGATCGAGGGAGAGGACGGTCCCGTCACCGTTTGCTGCGGCGGCGTCGAATTTGGAATGAGTAACTGCTTGTAGGCGCGCAGCGTGGCTCAACGCGCATCGTCAAATGCTCAGCACGATCAATTCCACAAATCCGATGCCGGCCAACAGCACCGCAAGCGCGACGAAATCATATTCGAGCCAATGCCGATGATCAGACAGCATCACGTCCATCCCTATTCGAACTCTGTTCTCTTCCAAAAAGCGGGACACTGCTTCCGAGAACTTCTTCGCCAGGATGTACCGCACAGCCGTTTCAGGCGTATTTCGCCGCAAAGATTTTGGTTTCGCGGTTTGTGGCAAAAACCTGGCCAGCGTTTCGCACTTTGTGGCGGGAATCCGGCATGCGGGCTTCGAGACCGACAACAGGTCCAGCTCGGAATGCAAGAATGAGCCCGCGCCATTAACTTGGTCTTTGGCGCCAGACTGAAAGCGGGCGGACATTGTGCGCGGCGGGGGCAGCTGCGCTCCGGAGAACCCGAGGACTAACATGCTGTCGGATGCGGAAAGCCTGTTCTTGGCGCACCAGCGCATCGCGCATCTTGCGACCGCCGACAGACGTGCAATCCCTCACGTTGTGCCGGTCTGCTTCGCGATTGCGGACGACGCTCTCTACATCACCATCGACGAAAAACCGAAGCGGCGCGCGGTCACCGCGCTCAAGCGGCTGAGGAACATCGCCGAGAACCCGGCGGTTGCGGTCATCGTGGATCGCTACGAGGAGGACTGGGCGCGGCTCGGGTGGGTGTTGCTGCGCGGGCGCGCCGAAGTGCTGCGCGAGGGCCAGGAACACCGGGATGCGCAAGCGCTCTTGCACTCTCGCTACCCGCAACTCGGCGCCATGAAGATTGCAACTTATCCCGTCATCGCGGTCCGTATCGAGCGGGCAACGAGCTGGGGCGATCTCACTCCTGGAGCCACAAGATAGAGGGAGCGCGGCTTCCCGCTTGCGTTGCGTAGTGGCTGGCAACGGGAAGCCTGCCTGGACGACATCGGGCCCGGACGCGTGTTATAGGTTGGTCTGCGGCGCCGCCGGTGCGCCGCGGCGAAATTTCGCGAGCCGCCATGCACGCTGGCGCCTTTTATTTCCCCACTGATTACGGCATCGTCATCGATGAGCTCGCGCGCGAGCTCGAGGCTCGCGGCTTCGAATCGCTGTTCGTGTGCGAGCACACGCATATTCCAGTGAGCCGCCGCTCGCCGTTTCCAGGCGGCGGCGAACTGCCCAAGCGCTATTCACATACCCACGATCCATTCGTCGCGCTGTCGTTTGCGGCGGCGGCGACCCGCACGCTCAAGCTGGGTACCGGCATCGCATTGCTGCCCCAACGCGATACGATCATCACCGCCAAGTCGGTCGCGAGCCTCGACCAGCTTTCCGGCGGCCGGTTCATTTTCGCCATCGGCGGCGGCTGGAATGTCGAAGAGATGGAGAATCACGGCGTGCGCTATGAGAGCCGTTTCAAGCTCTTGCGCGAACGCGTCCTGGCGATGAAGGTGCTTTGGACGCAGCAGCAGGCCGAATTCCACGGGGAGTTCGTCAATTTCGATCCGGTCTGGCTCAATCCCAAACCAAAGCAGAAACCGCATCCACCCATCTTTCTCGGCGGGGAGAGCGATCATACCGTGCGTCGTGTGGTCGAATTCTGCGATGGCTGGTTCCCGCGCCCGCGCTCGGATTGGGAACCCAAAGGCGCGGCCGCGCGACTGCGCGAAGCCGCCCTCGCGGCCGGGCGCGATCCCGCGACGCTGTCGATCACGGTGTTCAACGCGCCGGCGGATGCGGCGGCGCTCGCACCCTATCGCGAGGCGGGGATCGCGCGCGTGCTGTTCGAGGTGCCCGACGCCGGACGCGATGATGTGCTACGACGACTCGACAAATACGCGCCGCTCACGGTGGAAAATCGCTGAGCTCGCGGAGCCCACAGGGCGGAATTGAAAGCCGGCCGAAGCAGGGAAACGCGGCGGTCCAGCGCTCACCGCCGCTCACCAGGCGGAAAACCAATTGGCCATGTCGTAGGAAAGCGCGCCGATAACGCAAATCCCAAGGGCACTCCAGAGAATGCCCAGGAGCAGCACCGTATTCGCGCGCTCGATCAATCTCTTCTTATTGTCCAGACGGGCCACGATAGCCTCCATCTATGGATTCGATGTCGGAAGGGTAGCTGTCGCGCGGGGCCCCTGAATGTGATGGCGATCACACAACAAGGATTTGTGAACGGCGCGTGATCACGCTCGGCGACGGCAGGCGATGCGTGGCGCGCAGCGGCGATGTCCGCTACGCCGGTAACGGCAAGCGAACTTGTGGCCCTACTGCTTCGGGATCCCGGCGCGCTCGATCACAGCGGCCCATTTGCCGATATCGGCGGCAAGTCGGGCCTTCAACTCCTCGGGCGTGCTGGCCTTGGCTTCGATCCCGAGCTCGGCGTAGCGCTGCTTCACCTCAGCCGTCCCCACGATCTCGCGAATGGACTTGTTCAAGACATCGATGATCTGCACCGGCGTGTCATGCAGGGCGAACACCCCGTTCCACGAAACGACCTCGTATCCCGGGACTCCGGCTTCGGCGACGGTCGGCACGTCTGTGAAGAAAGGCGAGCGCTCCTTGCCGGTGGTGGCAACAGCGCGGATTTTGTTATCGAGCAACGTGGATTTCATCGGGGCGTAGAAATCGACCATGAGCTGCACGTCGTTGCGCAGGAGCGCGACGATGACGTCGGGCGTGCCGCGGTACGGGATGATCTGGAAATTGAGTCCCGCCGAGGCCTTGAGGAGCTCAGCCGCAAGGTTTTGCGTCCCGCCCACGTTGATGGTGCCAACATTGAGCTTACCGGGCTGCGCCCGCGACGCGTTGATGAAATCACCGAACGTCTTGAACTCGGAGTCCACGTTGGTGGCGAAGACGAGATCGAACGCGCCGATGGTCGAAATCGTGGCAAAATCCTTGACCGGATCGAACGGCAGCGCCTTGTAGATGGCGGCGCTGATCGAGGTGCCGTTGGTGACGAGGCCGATGGTATAGCCGTCGGGCGGCTGCGACAGCACCGCGCGCGCCGCCGCGATGCCGCCGGGGCCAGGTTGATTTTCGACTACGAAGCGTTGCCCGAGCTTATCGCCGAGCTTTTCCGCCGCCACGCGGGCGGTGATGTCGGCGACCCCCGCGGCGGCGAACGGCAGGACGAACCGAACCGGCCGGGCGGGATAAGTCTGCTCACCGCGCGCGCGGACCGGCAACACGCCGGCGGCCGCAGCCGACGCGAGCGCCATCGAGATTTGCCGTCGGTTGATCCTTTTCTCTCTCATGCGCTTTCCTGTTCGTTGCATCTCGAAGCGGCCCTGCGGGCTTGTCGCTGGATGAAGCACGGCACTGCACTTCATGCAACATGTCGCAAGGTCACACCTTCTCTTCGATGACGCTCGCGCGCACGTCGTCCTCGATCAGCCGCCAAATGTGATCCACGTAACGCACGAATTCAGCCGTACGCTTGATTGCGAGCGCACGCGGGCGCGCCAGCTCGATGGCGACGCTCTCGCGCAGCCGACCTGGCCGGCGCGCGAAGACAAGCACGCGGTCGGCCAAAAACACCGCCTCGTCGATTTGATGCGTGACGAACAAGACGGTCTTGCGCCCGGCTTCCCAGATACGCATCAGCTCGGTCTGCATGATCTCGCGGGTCTGCGCGTCGAGCGAGGAGAACGGCTCGTCCATCAGCAGCACTTGCGGATCGATAGCCAGCGCACGCGCGAGATTGACCCGCTGGCGCATGCCGCCCGATAGCTGGCGTGGGTGATAGTTTTCGAACCCTTCCAGGCCGACGAGCTTCAAGAGCTCGAGCGTGCGCCGCCGTTCGGCAGGGCCAATCCGACCCGCGACCTCGCGCCCGATGATCGCGTTGGCAAACACAGTCCGCCAAGGCAGGAGATTGTCGGTCTGGAACACGAAGCCGCGGTCGCCGCCTGGTCTCGTGACCGGGCGGCCATCGAGCTCGACCTTTCCAGAGCTCGCCGGCTCAAGGCCGGCGACAATGCGCAGAAACGTGGTCTTGCCGCAGCCCGAAGGGCCGACGACGGCAATGAACTCACCGCGCTCGATCGCGAGGTTGATGTCGTGCAACGCCCGCAATTCGCCGAACGACTTGCCGAGACTGGAAATCTGCAGCTTCGGTGCCAAGTGGCTTTAATCCTTGGTCCAGGGCACGAGGCGGTTTTCGAGCCAACCGAAACCCGCCGTCAGCGCGATGCCGGCGGCTGCGAGCACGATCACGCCGGCAAACAGATCCGGCATGTTGAAGGCGTCCGCCGATTGCGCGATCAACCGCCCCAGTCCGGCGCGCGAGCCGAACAGCTCCGCCACGACGACGCCGATCAGCCCACGGCCAATGCCGAGCTTGAGCCCGGCGAGAATAAAGGGGACGGCAGACGGCAGCGACACCTTGAAGAAAATCTGCCGCGGCGTGGCGCCGAAAGAGCGCAGCATCTCGATAAGCCGCTCGCTCGTCGTGCGCAGGCCGGCCTCGGTGTTGATGGTCACCGGAAACAACACGAGAAAAATCACCACCAGCACTTTGGACCAGATGCCGATCCCGAGCCAAAGGATGAACAAAGGAGCGAGCGCGATGGTCGGCGTAGCATAGAGGCCCGAAATCCAGGGCTGCAGCACGCGCTTCATGACCGCGCTTTCCGCCATGGCGAAGCCGATGATCACGCCGAGCAGGCTTGCAATCGCATACCCGATCGCGAACTCGATCGCGCTGATCGACATGTGCTGCCACAGCTCGCCGCTTTTCGCGAGCGCCGCGATGGCGGCGAAAATTTGCGAGGGCGCGGCGAGAAAGAGCGCGTTGGCGACGAGGAACCGGCTCGCCAGCTCCCAGAGCAGCAGTCCGCCGAGAACGGAAAGCGCGCCCGCGAGATAAAGACGCGGGAAGCCGATCCTCGAACCCAGGCGCGATCCTGCTCCCCGCTGCACGGCCCATCTCTCGACGCCGCTCACTCCGGCCTAATCCGTCAGTTCAGTGCCGCCCGGCAATACGAAACGGTCAATATCCGTCGAGCCTCCGATATCGCCGAGTCCTTTGAGCGCATTGAGCAGCGCCCCCAGCTTGGTCCTGGAAATCTTGCCGCTAGTTTCGAAGAATGCGTTCTTGTGAAGGAAATCGTAGGACCTGGCGACGTCCTCCTCCTTGAGCTTGCTTGCTTCGACCATGATCTTAATGGCTTCCGCGCGATTTGCCGGATCGGAGAACCAGGCCATGCTTTTGGTATTGACCGAGAGCACCTTATCGAGGGTCGCCTTGCGCGCCAACGCCCACGCGCGGCCGAGTACGGTGCCGGTGAACGGCAGCTCCTTGGCGTAATCAATGGTCAAACCGAGATTGGTGAAGCCTGCCGACTCGGCATAGAAATTGAACGGCGGTAGCAGGATGGCGGCATCGACCGCGCCCGATTGCAGCGCCGAGAACCGCGCCGAAGTCGCACCCGCGAACACCGTGTCGTAATCGCCAGGTTTGAGTCCGTTCGGAACCGCCATGCGCTCGAGATAAATACGCGTGATATCCTTGGGGCCGCCGATCGATATCGTCTTGCCCTTGAGATCCGCCCAACCTTTGATCGCAGGTTTGGCTAGCAACGCGTAGGGCGGAGCCTGCATCTCGATCCGCACGATGGCGATGGGCGAGCCCTTGTCGATGGCGCGGAGAGGATCCGCAAGGCCGGTCGACAAAGCCAGATCGAGCGAGCCGCCGGTGAGCTGTTGAACCAACGCAGCACTCGACTGGATGAACACGAGGTCGGGCTGCAAATCCTCGGCGGCGAAATATCCCTTGGCGAGGCCGATATAAATCGGCCAATGCGTCGAGGAAATCGCGCCGACCAAGCCGACGGTAACGGTTTCCGCCGTCGCTGCCGGCGCCACGGCCATTGCCGCAACGGCGAGCAGCGCCGCAAACGCGTTTCTCGGCCGTCGACCCATGCCCATCTCTACTCCGCTATTGCTTGGCGATCTGCGCGCGGTAATGCCGCGCGATCTCGGTACCCGTTGCCTTCCAAACCGCGGGGTGGTTGGCGATATAGGCGAGCGCCGCGTCGAGCGCGTCGATGCGGTGCGGCACGCCGGTCAGATATGGATGCAACGCGATCGCCATGACACGGCCCGATTCCGCGCCTTCGCGATAGAGGACATCGAACTGCCGACAGATCATGTCGCGAAATTCGTCGGCGGTCCGGTGCAAGCGTTCGAACACCGGCTTGTCGTTGATCTCGTGGCTGTAGGGCACCGAGATGAGCTGCCGTCCGCCGTCGAGCCTCATGACATACGGCTGCTCGTCATTGGTCCAGTCGCAGACATACTCGCAACCTTCTGCCGCCAGCAGGTCGAGCGTATCCCAGGTTTCCTGTAGGCCGGAGCCGAGCCAACCGAGCGGCCGCGTGCCGGTCGCCTCGGCTATGGTCGCCAGCGCGCGCCGAATGATCGCATTCTCCTCACCCGGCGGCGCTTCGTTGAGTCGGCGCGTGTTGCTCTCGCAGTGCCCCATCCACTCCCAACCGAGCTTGCGACCTTCTTCAATGATCTCGGGGTGGTGGACACACAGATCGCTGTTGAGCGCGACGGTCGCGCGAATGCCATGGCGGGCGAGCACCCGCATCAGCCGGAACACCCCAACGCGGTTGCCATAGTCCCGCACCGACCATGATGGGATGTCCGGCACTGGGGTGCCGGGACCACCGGAGCCCGCCGGCACCTTCTCCATCAGCGAGAAGAACTCGATATTGGGGATGACCCAGAGCGCGACATGGGCGTCGTCCGGCCAACTTAGCGGCGGCCGACGCACGATCGGCGAATAGGGGAATGGGCCGTACGGCGCGGGCTTCATCGCTTGCCTTGCATTCGCGGTCTTGAGCTCCTGCCGCCCGACATAGCCCACGCGCTCTCAACTCAGTTGGAAAGGTTTCAAGACACTAAGCGAGGTGACCGTCGCGGCCAAGGGGCGGCCCTGTCGCACGCGCATTTCGGCAGGTCTGCGGAACGAACGACGCGCTTTCGCATGCCTTCGTGGCCGTCGCCTGCCAGCGGTCGCGAGATCATTCTTTTGCTGCCGGCGCGGTCTCAGTCATAAGCCAGTCGAGATAGCCCCGGTCCACGCTCTCGATCGGGATGACCAGGATCGCAGGCGTGGCGTACGAGTGCATCTCCTTCACCGCGGTGCTGACGCGCCCGGCAAGAGAGCTGCGGGTTTTGACGATCATCACCACCTCCTCGCCGCGCTCGAGCACGCCCTGCCACCAATAGTGCGAGATCATTCCGGGCAGGATGTTGACGCAGGCGCACAAGCGCTGCTCCACGAGCGCGCGTCCGGTCCGCTCCGCCTCGACAACGGACGGATAGGTCGTATAGACGAAGACCGCGCGCTCCATTCTTATCCCCTTGCGCCCGCGGGCGCGCCACCCACCGCCTGCGCCTCGATAGCGAGGCGTCAATACTCCAACGACGAGGCCTGCGATGAGCTCCGCGACCCCGAAGTTCGAGCGGATAGCCTTCGTCGCGAGCCCTATTTCCGAGGCGCGCGAGGCACTCGAGCGACTCATCGCCCGCTATGGCAACGCCCCGGCCGAGGCTGCCGACGTCATTGTCGCGCTCGGCGGCGACGGACTAATGCTGCAGACCCTGCACCGGTTCATGACCACGGGCAAGCCGATCTACGGCATGCACCGCGGCACCGTCGGATTTCTGATGAACGAATTTCATCCGGATCAACTGCCGGAGCGCCTCGCCAAGGCCCACGTGACGGTGATCCATCCGCTGCTCATGCACGCCCGCGACAATCAAGGCCATGCGGTGGAGTTTCATGCATTCAACGACGTGTTCCTCTATCGCCAGACGTATCAGGCGGCGCGACTGCGCATTCTAATCGACGGCAAGGAACGGCTCAGGGAATTGGTGGCCGACGGCGTGTTGGTGGCGACGCCCGCCGGGTCGACCGCATATAATCTCTCGGCTAAAGGGCCGATCATTCCGATCAGCGCGCCTTTGATGGCGCTGACGCCGATCAGTCCGTTCCGGCCGCGAGACTGGCGCGGCGCACTTTTGCCGGACGGCGCGCGGGTGCGCGTCGACGTGCTCGAGCCGGAGAAGCGGCCGGTTGCCGCGGTGGCTGATCATGACGAGGTTCGTTCGGTCTGTTCCGTCGACATTCACATGGACCACAGCATCTCCATGCAGATGCTATTCGATCCAGGCCATAGCCTCGACGAGCGAATTCTCCGGGAGCAGTTCCGATATTGAGAACGTGCTGCCTTCGGGGGCCCATGGCCGAGGCGGTCGACAGACACGGGCAAGCGCGCAATAATCGACGCGTGATCCCGGCGCGCGCCAGGTGGCGGTGGTATCCATGTTCTCGAAGCTCAAAGCAGCCTGGAGTCGGCTCGCCGGCGGGCGAGGATTGGGCGAGGCCGACGCGCCCGCGGCGGCGCCGGTTGAATACAAGGGCTATCGCATTCGTGCGACTCCCTACCGAAACAACGGCGGCTATCAGACCGCCGGAATCATTGAGAAGGACACCCCTGAAGGCGTGAAAGAGCATCGCTTCATCCGGGCCGATACCCATCAAGGTCGGGACGACGCGATCGCCTTCGCGATCTCCAAGGCCAAGCAGATCATCGACCTGCAAGGCGACCGCATCTTCGTGCAAGCCAGCGGCTGATGTTTCGAACCGTGGCTCAAATGCAGCGCATGAACTCGCGCTAGTCCCGGAGGAAGGCAATGGCTCAGGATACCGAGCTGCGCCGCCATAAACGCGGCGGCCTCTATTTCGACGATTTCGTGGTCGGCCACCTGTATGAGCATCCGCTCACGCGCACGGTGACGCAGATGGACAACATGTTGTTCTCCAACATGACGCTCAATCCCCAGCCGCTGCACATTGATCGCCATTTCTGCGAGCAGGAAACCGAGTGGGGCCAGCCGCTGATGAACTCGCTGTTCACGCTGGGGCTGATGATCGGCATCATGGTCAATCACCTCACCGTCGGCACGACGATCGCCAATCTCGGCATGACCGAGGTGAAGTTCCCTCACCCGCTGTTCGAGGGCGACACGGTCCATGTCACGACCGAGGTGATCAGCAAGCGTGAATCGACGTCGCGCCCGGGTGCGGGCATCGTCGAGTTCCATCACCGCGCCTACAATCAGGACAACAAGCTGGTCGCCGAATGCCGGCGCCAAGTGTTCATGCGCATGCGGCCCTGCTGATGCGCTCGCTGCTTTTCGTCCCGGCCGATGACGCAAAAAAACTCGACAAGGCGATGGGGAGCGGCGCCGACGCGCTGATCGTCGACCTCGAAGACTCAATTCCGACGCAAGGCAAGGCGGACGCACGGCTAAGCGCCGCAGCATTCATCGCCGATGCCGCTAAAGCCGCGCACCGCCCTCGCCTGCTGGTTCGCGTCAACGGCTTTGCGAGCGGCCTTTGCGACGCCGACCTCGACGCCGTCGTGCCGGCGCGTCCCGACGCCATCATGCTGCCGAAGGCGCAGGGAGGAGCCGACGTGGTTCGGGCCGACGCCAAGCTCTCGGCGCGCGAGGCGATCACTGGCCTGCCCGATGGCTGCGTCAAGATCGTCGCAATCGCGACGGAAACGGCGACGGCGTTGTTTCTCGCCGGCACGTATGGCGAGGCGAGCGGGCGTCTCGAGGGACTGACCTGGGGCGCCGAAGATCTCTCAGCCGAGCTCGGCGCCGAGGCGAACCGCGACAGCGAGGGCCGCTTCCTTGACCCCTATCGGCTCGCCCGCGCGCTCTGCCTTGCCGCCGCAGCGGCGGCGCGCGTGCAGGCGATCGACACCGTCACCGTCGATTTCCGCAATGCCGCGGCGTTGCGCCGGGAGAGCGAGGAAGCGCGCCGCGATGGGTTCACCGGCAAAATGGCCATCCATCCGGCGCAGGTGCTAATCATCAACGAGGTGTTCACGCCGTCGGCCGCGGCCGTTGCGCAAGCGCGCGCCGTCGTCGCCGCATTCGAGGCTCACCCCGGCAGAGGCACGGTCGGCATCGATGGGGTGATGTACGACCGCCCACACCTCGAACGCGCCCGGCAATTGCTCACCCGGGCGGCCGCTGCGGGCGTGGCTTGAGCCTCGGTCCGGCCGAGCCGCGCTGCGTCGGACGCGTCGTCTTCGCGCGAGCTATTTCGTCTTCCCGTACACCGCGCTCGGATCGAAGGTCTTCTCGGCGTCGCGAAATTCGAGCATCACCGCGCCGGCCTTGCCCAACGGCACCGCGCGATAGAAGCACGAGCGCCGCCCGGTATGACAGGCGCCGGCGCCCTCCTGCTCCACCTTGATCCACACCGCGTCCTGGTCGCAGTCGACGCGCATCTCCACGACGCGTTGGCGGTGACCAGAGGATTCGCCTTTGCGCCAGAGGCTTTGGCGCGAGCGGCTGAAGTAGCAAGCTTCCCCGCTTGCGATGGTTTGCTGCAACGCCTGCGCGTTCATGTGGGCGACCATCAGTACGTCGCCGGATTGCGCATCGGTCACCACGCAGGTGACGAGCCCCTCGGCGTCGAATTTAGGCGCGAAGGCAAGACCTTCCTCGACCTCTTCGGTCGAGACGCGCTGGGCAAAACGGGGAATCTGGTCGGGCAAGACGACCCCCAAATGTTCGCTCGCCGCGCACGCGGGTAATCCGCTGATCGGCTAAACGACGTTGTCTCCTGTCGCTCCCGCGCGCGCGGGGAGCAAATTACTCATCGGCGAGGGCGTGCTTGGCTCGATCCTAAAGACCACTCGACGATCGCCGCCGCGCACCATGGCGATAAAGCGGAGCTGATCGTCGGGATTGTCGCGAAAACTACCGATGAAGTGGGTGGTAATGGTGGATGAGCCCGGCTTCTCCACGCCGCGCAACGACATGCACATGTGCTCGGCCTCGACCATAACCGCGACGCCGCTCGGCTTGAGGATCTCCTCGATCGCGGTCGCAATCTGCGAAGTCATGTGCTCCTGTGTCTGCAGCCGACGCGCATAGACGTCCACCAAGCGGGCGAGCTTGGAAAGGCCGACGACTCGGTCGACCGGCTTATAGGCGATATGTGCCTTCCCGGTAAACGGCATCATGTGGTGCTCGCAGTGGGAATTAAAGCCGATGTCGCGTACCAGCACGAAATCCTCGTACCTGCCGATATCGCCGAAGGTGCGCTCGAGTACATCGACAGGGCATTCACGATAGCCGCTGTAAAGCTCCGCGTAGGCATCGACGACGCGCTTCGGCGTATCGCGTAGGCCCTCGCGATCGGGATCACCGCCGGCATAGGCGATCAGCGTGGGCACCGCCGCAAGCGCTTGCTCGCGCGAGGGCTTGGGCACGACCGGCGCGGAAGCCGCACGTAGGTGATCGGACAGGGGCCCCTGCTCGGCCGGCGACGCTTTGGGCCAAGGTTTGCGACGGCATCCCTAGCGGTCTCTCCGTTCGACCGACCTGAGGCCGGCGGTGTCACCGAGGCGGCCGCATCGGTTACAGCCGCTTGGGAAGATTCGACCCATGCGCGGCGACCGGACGCCGCATTCCCATTTTACATGGCTTGCGTCTGGCTTTACGCAGCCAAAGCCGGAGCCGGCTCGCGGACGCTTGCTCGCGCCTGCCGGCCGCTCCCTATATATTCGTGCAAAAGGGACGCGCAATCGCCGCGCCGTGCTGGCTCGCGAAGCTCATGTTGAACGAGGTTTACAACAGCCGAATTCTCGAATTGGCGGGG
This sequence comes from Xanthobacteraceae bacterium, assembly GCA_035693615.1. GTDB lineage: Bacteria > Pseudomonadota > Alphaproteobacteria > Rhizobiales > Xanthobacteraceae > VAZQ01. Next base: position 11,501 of record DASSGH010000156.1, on the reverse strand, counting down.
AATATTCCCCGCCTAGGCCGGCTTGCCGATCCCCACGCGTCGGCGACGGCGCATTCCAAGCTTTGCGGCTCGACCGTCACCGTCGACCTCAAAATGGACGGCGACATCGTTACCGACTTCTCGCACCAGGTGAAAGCTTGCGCTCTCGGACAGGCTTCCTCGTCGATCATGGCGCGCAACGTCATCGGGTCGAAGGCCAACGAGTTGCGCGACCTGCGCGAGGCGGTGCGGCGGATGCTGAAGGAAAATGGCGCGCCGCCGAGCGGCAAATGGGCCGACATCGCCGTGCTCGAACCGGTGCGCGATTACAAGGCGCGCCACGCTTCGACCATGCTGACGTTCGATGCCGTCACCGCCGCGATCGATCAGATCGAGGCCAAGCGCAGAGCGGCGATGGCGGCCGAATAGACCTGTCTCGAGTGGCGCATCGGCCATCAATTGAGGACCGCGGGTTGACGATCGCGCGTGTGGCCGCCGGCTAGCTGGGCTTTTGATCGCGTGTTGGAACGCCGCGCGCTGCCCGCGGATTGCGCCGGCGAAGCCGCCATGCGCGCCAAGGAGCAATCGGAGCTGCCGCGGCTCAAGGTCCTACGCGAGGCTGTTTAGCCGCTAGCGGTGCAAGCGGACCCGGTAATTTTCCTTGCACTGACCAGCGCGTCGGCCCGCATCGCGCGCGACGGAAATGCTAATCCCGCGGGGCGGCGGGTTGGCCGACCGTTGCCAGCGACGTCGTCGATTTCGGCGGCGGCGATCCGGCAACGTCGGGCTCGAACAGAGCCTCAGCGGTGGTGAGCTTCATGCGCCGCAGTTCGTCCACGGAAAGCCGGTACAGCGGCTCCCACGGCGGAATCCGCAACGCCGTTTCCAGCAGCTCGCCGCTGCCCCCCATCTCGATGGTGTATTGCACCAATCGGCCGATGTCGCGCTGAACGATGTTGAGCTCCTCGGCCGAATAATTCGACTCCAGCGCCTGCTTGCGCTTCTTGCCGAGCCAGATTTGGTGAACGAGCACGTGCGCCTCTGGCGGCACATAGCGGCGTTCCCCGGCAAGCAGCAGGAACGCGCACATGGACTCGCAGCTGCCATCCGGCAACAGCGCTGCACGCCGCTCGCCGTTGCCAGTCCGCGCCAGTACCGTCGTCTTGCCAATGGTGGTGATCATACCGAGTTTTCGAATGGCGCGGCCGAGCGCCAGCGTGCCCAAAACCGACCCGCCGTCGGAATCGAGCACCAGGACTGCGCCGTGAACATTCGGATCTTTGGCAAAGGTCTCGAACTCGCGCGGGGTGTCAGCCGTGATGTAACCGACGGCGGAAATCCACACGCGGCAAGTCCCTCCGCAGAGCTCGGCCGGCCCCTCGCGCCTCCACTCGAAGCGCATCGGAGCGCTCCCGCTGTCGTCTTGGGCTGGTGTGGGAGGCGCGGAGGACGCTTGAACTATACCGCAAGCGAGCGCGAACGCGCTCCAGAAGAGTCGGAGCATGCTGACCCTCATGCAATGGCGTTTCGCGCGACGCTTCTTGATTCGACGTCGGTCGAAAACGCCCCAGTGTCCCTCAGTTTGGCCGGTCCCTTTTTAAAGGCGGCAGAGATTCGGGTCTAGTCCGAAAACACCGTTGTGAAGGTCCCAATTTACCCCACACCGCATGGCCTCCCCCGCCGCCACAATTATGTTACGGGGGTACAAAGATAGGGTTCGTGGAACCTGCATGAACGAGCAAGGCCGTGTTCGCATGGTTGCCCACTATCTTGCGGGCGGCCCCGGCCTCCTGGCGCGGGGGTTGATCAAGGTCTATCGCTATGGCTTCTCCGCGCTGACCGGGTTCAACTGCCGGCATCTGCCGACCTGCTCGGATTATGCCGAGGAGGCGATCGGCCGGTTCGGTCTATGGGCCGGCGGCTGGATGACGCTCGCGCGGCTCTGCCGCTGTCACCCGTTTGGCACCCGCGGGCTCGACGTCGTGGCGACATCGTTGCCCAATCGCGCGCGCTGGTATCTGCCTTGGCGCTATGGGCGCTGGCGCGGCACCAATTGCGGCCCCGAGATTGCGCCGCCGCGCGTCTGAGACTTTGGCGCTTCGTTTTGCCGGCAAGCACGCCGCGTTGCGCGCCCTACGCACATCGTATAATCGTGTTTCGCCGTGTGGGAGCGCGGCACAGGCGCCGCCCGGACCGGCGCCAATCCAATACAGTCCGGCCACGCTTACCTGCAGTCGTAGGCAGCGAGTGAGCAACAGGAGCCAAGCGGTGGTCGCGCTGACCTTCCCCGATGGCGCGCGTCGAGAATACCCAAAAGGGTCGACTGGTCTCGACATTGCCAGGCAAATTTCGCCGTCGCTTGCCAAGCGCACTGTGGCCATGGCGCTCGACGGCGTGCTTGCGGATTTAAGCGATCCGATCGAGCGGGACGCGAAGATCGAATTCCTTCCGCGCGACGACCCGCGCGCGCTGGAGCTGATCCGTCACGATGCCGCGCATGTCCTCGCCGAGGCGGTGCAGACGCTCTGGCCCGGGACCCAGGTCACCATCGGCCCTGTGATCGAGAACGGCTTTTACTACGACTTCTTCCGCAACCAGCCGTTCACGCCGGAAGATTTCGGCGTCATCGAGAAAAAGATGCGCGAAATCATCGCCCGCGACAAACCCTTCAGCAAAGAGGCCTGGACGCGTGAGCACGCCAAGCGCGTGTTCCGCGACAAGGGCGAGCTGTTTAAGGTCGAGCTGATCGACGCCATCCCCGAAGATCAAGAGATCAAGATCTATCGCCAAGGCGACTGGTTCGACCTGTGCCGCGGCCCGCACATGACATCGACCGGCAAGGTGGGCAACGCCGTAAAGCTGATGAAGGTTGCGGGCGCCTATTGGCGCGGCGATTCCAACCGGGAGATGCTCAGCCGCATCTACGGCACGGCTTTTGCCAAGCAGGAGGAGCTCGACGCCTACCTCAAGCAACTGGAAGAGGCGGAGAAGCGCGACCATCGCCGGCTCGGCCGCGAGATGGACCTCTTTCACTTCCAGGAAGAGGCGCCGGGCTCAGTGTTCTGGCATCCGAAGGGCTGGACCCTCTATCAAATTCTCGAAAGCTACATCCGCCGCCGCCAGACGACGGCCGGCTACGTCGAAGTAAACTCGCCGCAGCTTATGGATTCTTCGCTTTGGGTTGCCTCGGGTCACATGGCGACCTTTCGCGAGAACATGTTTCTGACCGAGCCGCGCGAAGAGGACGAGCGCACGTTCGTGGTCAAGCCGATGAACTGTCCGGGCCACATCCAAATCTTCAAGAATGGCCTGAAATCCTACCGCGACTTGCCGCTCAAGCTTGCCGAATTCGGCAAGGTGCACCGCTTCGAGCCGTCGGGCGCCCTGCACGGGTTGATGCGGGTGCGCGCCTTCACTCAGGATGATGCGCACGCGTTCATCACCGAAGGGCAAATTGCTGCCGAAGCCCTCGCCATGAACGATCTGATCCTCTCGATCTACGAAGATTTCGGCTTCCCCGACGTTACCATCAAATTTTCCGACCGCCCTGACAAACGCATCGGCGACGACGCGGTGTGGGACAGATCCGAGGCCGCGTTGATGCAGGCGCTCAAGACCTCCGGGCGCCCGTGGACGCTCAACAAGGGCGAAGGCGCGTTCTACGGGCCCAAACTCGAATACGTGCTGCGCGACGCCATAGGTCGGGACTGGCAGTGTGGCACCGTGCAGGTCGATCTCAACATGCCCGGTCGCCTCGGCGCCTTCTATATCGATGAGCACTCGAACAAAGTGACGCCTGTGATGCTCCACCGCGCCATGTTCGGGTCGCTCGAGCGCTTCATCGGCATTCTCATCGAGCACCATGGCGGCCATCTACCGCTTTGGCTGTCCCCGCTGCAGGCGGTCGTCGCCACCATCACCGACGATGCCGATGCTTATGCCCGCGATGTCACCGCCGCCGCGCGGCGCGCGGGTCTGCGGGTCGAGTCCGACCTGCGGAACGAGAAAATCAACTACAAGGTCCGCGAGCACTCGCTGGCCAAGGTGCCGGCGCTGCTCGTGGTCGGTCGCAAGGAAGCAGCCGACCGGACCGTGTCTATCCGCCGTCTCGGGCACGAGGGGCAGACCGTGCTGGGGCTCGATGGGGCGCTGAAGGCGCTCGCCGAGGAGGCCGTGCCGCCCGACGTGCGGCGATTGAGGCAGGCGGCGTAGCCGGCCGCTCACCGCGGCTCGCGGCGATTCAACAGTACCGGTTGCGCCTCGCGCGCGAATGCGAACGCGATGGCCGCCGCGGGCCGCAATCCCAGCGCAAGAGCGGCTCAACGCGCGGGCTGGGCTGCATGAAGCGGTCGAGCGGCGAAGGGGTGAAGCGGTAGCGCTCGCGGCCGGGCAGATCGCCCGACGGCACGAGCGGTGCGGCAGTGGCGGCGGCGACGCCCGCGATTAGCGCAATGCCCGTGACGCTGGAAAGCCAGCCGCTCATCGCCTTGGCTCGCATGGCGCAATCATATCACCGGCCGGATGCGCCAATACGCGCGCAACGCCGGCGAACTTGTCGAGGCGAGCCGGCGCGTCAACGCGCGATGATCTCGACCTCGCGGTCGACGCCATTGACGACGCGAAACTCCCCCTCGTAGGTCTTGTTGTCGTTGCGGGCGATCGCGCGATACTCCCCTTCCGCCAGGATCACGCGCGGGAAGGCGCCGATCGATTCCTTGATCACGTCGCCGCCGGGCGTCAGCACCGACCACTGGGTGTTGGCGCGCGCTTCGCCGCCTCGCTCGGTTACGAGCTTGAGCGTGATAATGGCGGCGCGGTGGTTGATCGTCGCGTCGGTAAGCTTGCCTACCTCGACGCGGATGTCGGAGCGCACCGTTGCGTTGGCGTCGCCGTAGTTCGAGACGATGTGATAGGCCCCGTCCGGCAGCAAGACGATGTCGCCGGTCATGATCGCAGTGGCAATGGGACGTTTGTCGCCCGGCTCGAACTGGCTGCCCTTGTAAAGGTCGAACGAAATCTGGCCCTGCGGGATGCGGGCATCGCCGACCCGGCCCTCGATGCGCAGTCCGCCGGCCGGAATTTCGAACACGTCCTTCATAGTCTCGGCGCGCATCTGGACTGCCTTGGTGATGTTCGCCAGCCCGAACCCGGCGCTGACCACGTACGCGCCAGGCGGTAGGATGAAGGTCGGGGACGGTCCCTTCTCCTCCTTGACCAGCCGTGGCGGGCCGTTCTGATCGGTACGATAAACTCGCCAATGCAATCCGCCGGTGATGGCCGGCAGATCGCGCCCGAACCGGGCGCTCACCGCGAGCGCGCCTTGTCCGGGCGGGACGGCCAGCGCGGCCGGCGCACTCGGTGCATGCGCCTGTGCGCCAACATTCGCCGCCGGCGATTGCAGCAACGGTCCCTTCGCTGCGGGCGGCGCCCCGTTACCGCTGGGAGGAATGAGAGTTTGGGACGGCGCCGGTGGGACGGAAGGTACGTCTCGGGGCGGGCGCAGCGTGAACGAACTGTCGGAGCTTTGTGGGCTGCCAAAGAATTGCGCGTCGGCCGCGGCGGGCAACACCGCGAGCCAAATGCCGGTCGCCAAAACGAGTTGGCCCCCCCTGCGGGTCCTCGTCCCCCCAATGCCCATAAGCCGCGGTTTTCGACCGCAATAGCGGCAAATTCAAGCCGTTGGCGTGGTTTGGCACCATTGCCGCGGTTGTGCTAGGCGCAACCGGCCGCATATCCCCGACTGCGCAAATTGCGGCCATTCGTAGGCACGACACCTCCCGGCCGCCGCGCGGATAAAGCCCATGCCCGACGCTCTCGAACTGCTCAAGACCCGCCGTTCCATCAAACCGGTCGAGCTTGCCGGGCCCGCCCCCTCCGCGGCGGAGATCGAGACGTTGCTCACGATTGCCTCGCGCGTTCCCGATCACGGCAAGCTCGTGCCCTGGCGGTTCATCATTTTCGAGGGGGAGGCGCGAGAGACCGCCGGGGACGCGATTGCTGCGGCTTTTTGCGCCAAATATCCGCAGGCCAGCGATGAGCACGTCGCGGCCGAACGCAGCCGTCTCGCCCGCGCGCCGCTCGTGATCGCCGTGGTCAGCCGCGCCGCGCCGCATGTGAAAATTCCCGAATGGGAGCAGGTGCTGTCCGCGGGCGCCGCAGCCATGAACCTCGTGCTCGCCGCCCACGCGCTCGGCTACGCTGCCAGCTGGATCACCGAATGGTACGCGTACGACCGCGGCGTGCTCGCCGCGCTCGGCCTCGCAGAGCACGAACGGATTGCCGGATTCGTGCATATCGGCCGGGCGAGCGCATCGCCCGAGGACAGACCTCGCCCTCCGCTCGACACAATCGCCAGCCGGTTTGCTGACCGCTAGTCCCCGACCGCAAGCGCCCTGCCGGCCCTCTCGCCGCCTTCGTTTCGGCGAATTTACTCGTCCCACGCCGCAGGCGCGGCTGCGTTCCGGGCATAAATTTTGCGTCGCATTAAGCTCGCATAAATATCAGGTAAGATGCACAGAATCTTTGCCTTTTCGTAATTCCTCGCTCACGGGAGGTTCAAAATATTGTGCGTTGCACATAGCGCCGCTGCTCACAAAATGTCGCCGCGTAGGATCATTGGTCCAGTAGGAGAAAAACATGAAGACGGTTATTGCTACCGCGATCCTTGTGATGGCGATCGTCTCCCCTGCCCTGGCGCAACGCGCGCAAGCGGCGCCGCAGCGGGGCTACCAATCGCAGCAAAACAGCTATTACAACGGCTACCCCGTGCAGGAGTGGTACCACGACGACGTGTGGTAAGCGCGCGCGTACGGACTTGAAGGGGCGGACGCAATGTCCGCCCCTTCGCATTTTTTGTAGCGCAAAGCGCCTGCGCTCGCCGGCGATCCGGCCGGCAAAATCTGGCCGTCGGTGGCTTTCGATGGAGCTAGGGCCGGCAAAAGTGGCGGAGACGGAGGGATTCGAACCCTCGATACGGCTTTAGACCGTATAACGGTTTAGCAAACCGCCGCCTTCAGCCACTCGGCCACGTCTCCGGCGATGAAACTTCCGTATCGGCCACCTCGGCACCGGTCAAGCAGGCGCCGCCGCGAACTCGCAGCCGGGGGCCCTCGAAAAAGACCGAAGCCAGGTTTGATGAAATGGCCTTCGCGGCCCGCCCGCAAGTCAGCGCGCGCTCTGATTGAACAGAACCGCACGCACGTTCGGATCCTTCATGTCGACGTGAAAAGCCGCTTCGACCTTGACGGCCAAGCCGCGCTTGACCGCCGAGCGCGCCAGCACGGTCGCGAGCCAGCGCCTGACGTTTGCAAAGGCGCTGAGGTCGTGGCCGTGGCGCTCGGCACGGCTCGCCCAGCCGATGCAAGCGATATCGGCGATTGAATACTTGCCGGCGAGGAACTCTCGGTCCTGAAGCCGCCGGTTCATAACGCCGTAGATCCGGTTCATCTCGTTTCCGAAGCGCTCGATCGCGTATGGTAGCCGCTCGGCCGCATAGTTGCGGAAGTGATTTGCCTCGCCGGCTTTGGGGCCGAGATTGGCCATCTGCCAGAACAGCCATTGCTCCACGTCGACGCGGGCTCGTTCATCCTTGGGATAGAATTTTCCGGTCTTGCGGCCCAGATATTGCAAAATCGCGCCGGACTCGAAGATCGAGATCTGCTTGCCGCCCGGACCATCGTGATCGACGATCGCTGGCATGCGGTTGTTGGGAGCGATTGCCAGGAACTGCGGCTTGAACTGATCGCCCTTGGAAATGTTGACCGGGATCATGCTGTACGGCAGACCGCACTCCTCGAGCATGATGGTGATCTTCCAGCCGTTGGGCGTCGGCCAGTAATAGAGGTCGATCGGTTTCTTACCGCCCGCGCGCGCCGCCGCTTTGGTCGGTCGCGACGAGGATCGTTCCTTGCGCGGAGATTTCTTTCGGGTGGACGTCGCGGCGGTGCGGACCATGGGCTCTCTCGCAAACGGGGATGCGACCGGCTTTAAGTCCGCAGCCGCCAGACCGCAACCCATCGAGCGCCGATATTCGTCAAGGAGTGCGCGCGGGCCGCAGTTCAGCACGCGCCTCGGGCAGCGCGGCTCGCGCCAAAAATACCGAGGGCGTCGGCGAGAGCCGGGGCTACGAGTCCAGCAGCAGAGTTATGCTGCGGCGAGGTGCGGAGGTGCTCCGCCGCCTCTTCTTCACCAGCCCCAGAAACTGAGATTGATGAAGCTCGAGCCCCTGTCTCGCCGACGCCCTCAGGCGTCGACTGGGCCGGCAACGTCGAACGCGATGCTCACCGCAGTTCGACTCGCGCCGGCCCGTTTGACGCAGTCATCGACGTCGTTCGAAGTCGAAGACTGATGCGCGGCGCGCGCTTACTTCTTCTTCCGGCGCTTGGTCTTCTTCGCGCCCTTTTTCGCTGCCTTCGCCGTCTTCCTTCGCTTCTTCGCCATGCTGCCCTCCTAGCCATGAGTGAGTGGCGATATCGTCCAGTGCCCGCGGGGATCGCGCGCACTGCATTGGCATTACTACAGCGCGGTAAAAAAACCAGCGTTTTTGCACGATGAAGCACCAGCGAGTGCGCAGCGACACCACATCTTGCGTCTCGAAAAGCGCAGAGAGAGCGCACGACAATGTGCACGGCGCGACTGCGCAACAATGCGCGCGATATTTTTTCAATCGCGTAGAAATGCCGATGGCGCAAGGGTTTTCGCGATCTTCTGCTTTTCGAACGATTGCAGCGGGCAAGGCAAACGCGCGACACGCATGCGCCTGCAGAAAGCCTCGCAACGGCACGTTAAGCATACCGAGCGACTTGTGCAAAAAATCTTCTGTCGACGGCCCGGTAAACCTGCTTGCAAGCACCCGATCCGGCTCGAATCGAGCGAATCGGCCCGCAAGTGATTCGCTGAAAAGCACTGAGAGTGGATGCGACGCAGGCAAGAGCGCGCAAGTTCCGTAACACTGCTTCTCGTCCGGGCGGTCGAATGCTCGTTCTCGATTTTCAGAGTCCGAGCTTGGTTCTGAGCAGCTCGTTCACCGCCTTTGGGTTGGCCTTTCCGTCCGACGCCTTCATCACCTGACCGACGAACCAACCGATCAGCGCTGGCTTCGTTCTAGTTTGCTCCGCCTTGTCCGGGTTTTTGGCAATGAGTTCCTCGACGAGCGGCTCGATTGCGGAAAGGTCGCTCACCTGCTGCATGCCGCGCGCCTGCACGATGGCGCGTGGATCGCCGCCCTCGCGCCAACAGATCTCGAACAAATCCTTGGCGATCTTTCCGGAAATCGTGCCGGCGGCGATCAGGTCGAGGATCGCGCCGAGCTGCGATGCCGACACCGGCGCGGCGGCGATGTCCTTGCCCTCCTTGTTGAGTCGGCCCGCGAGCTCATTGATCACCCAATTGGCGGCCACTTTCGCATCGCGACCCTTCGCGGCTGCTTCGAAGAAGTCGGCCATCTCCCGCTCCGCCACCAGAACGCCGGCGTCGTATCCGGAGAGGCCGTACTCGCGGGTGAAGCGCACCTTCTTCTCGTCCGGCAATTCCGGAAGATGTGTCTGTAGATCATCGACGAAAGCGGCCGTGAGCTCGAGCGGCAGAAGGTCGGGGTCGGGAAAATAGCGGTAGTCGTGCGCCTCCTCCTTGTTGCGCATGGAGCGCGTCTCGCCCTTGTTCGGGTCGAACAACCGCGTCTCCTGCTCGATCGTGCCGCCGTCCTCCAGGATTTCGATCTGGCGCCTGGCCTCGTGATCGATCGCCTGACCGATGAAACGGATCGAATTGAGGTTCTTGATCTCGCAGCGCGTGCCGAGCGGCGCACCGAGTTTGCGCACCGACACGTTCACATCGGCGCGCAAGTTGCCCTTCTCCATGTCGCCGTCGCAAGTGCCGAGATAGCGCAGGATGGCGCGCAGCTTCGTGACGAAGGCCTTGGCCTCCTCGGAAGAGCGCATGTCGGGCTTCGATACGATCTCCATCAGCGCCACGCCCGCGCGATTGAGGTCGACGAGCGACATGGTGGAATGCCGGTCGTGCAGCGACTTTCCCGCGTCTTGCTCAAGATGCAGACGCTCGATCCCTACCGTGACGGCCTCCCCGTCCGGCAAGTCGACGACGACCTCGCCCTCACCCACCACCGGCGATTTGTACTGGCTGATCTGATAGCCCTGCGGCAAATCGGGATAAAAGTAGTTCTTGCGGTCGAACACGGATTTGAAATTGATGCGCGCCTTCAGTCCGAGCCCGGTGCGCACCGCCTGCTTGATGCACTCCTCGTTGATGACCGGCAGCATGCCCGGCATGGCGGCATCGACGAGCGATACCTGCGAATTAGGTTCGCCGCCGAATGCAGTCGCGGCACCCGAAAACAGTTTCGATTGCGAGGTCACCTGAGCATGGATCTCCATGCCGATGACGACCTCCCAATCCCCACTTGCGCCTTTGATGAGTTTGGATGGCACAGCGCAACACTCCTCGACGCAGACCCGCAGCGGGGCCGCGCCGCTGCACCGCCGGTGCCCTAACGTTTGTTAGACGCTTCAACGCGGCGCCACAAGGCTGCCGCAATTTCCAGCGGCTCCGTGCGCAGGAACCCGCAAACCGGCACAGGCGTTGGACTTACGTCCGAATGACCGGAGTCGGTGATGAACGACAACAAGGCACGCAATGGGATGCTTGGCGCCCTTCTCGGCGCTTTGATTGCCATTGCCTTTGCCATATTCCTGCTCAATGGCGGGGAGCACGTGGGCAAAAAGACCGTCAATAGCGATGCCGATCTTCCCCCGATCGCGGAGGGGAAGGGCAAATAGCCAAATCCGCCCGCGGCAGCCGCGGCATGCGACGTTTCCCGGCCACAAGGGCCGTTGTGGCGCGTGGCGCGCGGCAGTAGCCTCTCCTGAACAAATCAAGACGCGCGGATAAAGCGCGCGCGCCTTCGCTCGGCTCGCGAGGCGAGGGTCCGGGAGGACGAGCCTATGCTCACCCGCCGCCGTTTCGCCGGGCTTGTGGCCGCTTCGGCGCTGAGCAACAGCGCGTTCGCGGGCTCTGCAGCGGCAGAACAATGGCCCGCGCGCCACGTGCGCATAATCGTTCCGTTCGTGCCCGGAGGAGCGACCGACGTCATCGCCCGCGTCTTGGGCAACCGGCTCTCGCAAGCATGGGGTCAGCAGGTCGTGGTGGAGAACCGCGGCGGCGGCGGGGCCAATATCGGCGCTCAGGCCGCCGCCCAATCCGATCCCGACGGTTACACGCTTTACATCACCTCGGTGCCGCATGCGACCAATCGCTTTCTCTACTCGTCGCTCAATTACGATCCCGTCGCCGATTTCGCGCCGGTCACGCTCATCTGTACGCAGTCGAATATAATGGTGGTGCCCATTTCCTCGCCGGCGAAGTCGGTGCTCGAGTTCGTCGCCCAGGCCAAGGCCAATCCCGGCAAGACTAGCTACGGCTCCGGCGGAATCGGCACCTCGGTGCACCTCTCCGGCGAGCTGTTCAAACGGATGGCCGGGATCGAGATGACGCATGTGCCCTATCGC
>DASSGH010000155.1:0-28040 GCA_035693615.1 Xanthobacteraceae bacterium | reverse complement strand
GCCCCATCACCGCGACGGAGTCCTTGCCCTGCTCGGCTGCAAGCACGAGCGCCCGGCGGTCGAGCGCGCGCTCGGTGGATGGCGCGCCGAGGCGCTGGAGACCGCCGCCGCCGAGGCCGGCCTTGTTGTGACCGCGTGCCGGACCTTCGCCGAATGGGACAAGCTTCCGCAGGGCCGCGCCGTCGCCGGCCTTCCCCTCTTCACCATCGATCAGATCGACGAGGCGCCGGCGCGCGCGTTACCCGCCGCCGACCGGCCGCTTGCGGGGGTCCAGGTGCTCGACCTGACGCGCATCATTGCCGGCCCCGTCTGCGGCCGCACGCTTGCCGCGCACGGGGCTGACGTGTTGCTGATCACGGCGTCGCATCTGCCCTCGCTCGAGCCGCTTGTCATCGATACCGGGCGGGGAAAGGTGTCGGCGCATATCGACCTGCGTCAGGCCAGCGGACGCGAGGCGCTCGCGGTGCTGCTCCGGGACGCCGACGTGTTTGTGCAAGGCTACCGACCGGGCGCCATCGCTTCGTTCGGCTTCGGACCGCAGGACGTCGCACGCATCCGGCCCGGGATCATCTATGTCTCGCTTTGCGCGTATGGCCACGAAGGCCCGTGGGCGCCCCGGCGCGGATTCGACTCGCTGGTACAAACCGCGAGCGGCTTCAATGCCGCCGAGGCGGAGGCCTTCGGTGACAGCGAGCCGAGGCCGCTGCCGGCGCAGGTGCTCGATCACGCCACCGGTCAGCTGATGGCGTTCGCGGCCATGTCGGCGCTGGCGCGGCGGCACGCGCGCGGCGGCAGTTGGCACGTGCGCGCCTCGCTGGCGCAGACCGGCCATTGGTTTCGGCGGCTTGGACGCCTCGATGGCCTGACGTGCCGCGATCCCGGCTTCGACGAGGTGGGTGACCGCTTGGAAGACACGCCGTCCGGCTTCGGCCAACTGACCGCCGTGCGCCACGCCGCAGTCATGACGGAAACGCCGCCGCATTGGGCGCGGCCAACGGTTCCGCTCGGCACCCATGCTCCGGCGTGGCCGTAGCGCTTCGATGCTCTGCCGCTCAGTTCACAACGGCGCGGTCGATCTGGCGCGGCCCTGCGCGCGGGCTATTTTGCAGGTGCAATCTCTTTGACCTGCGGATCTTCAACTTGCGGCGTATCGCCTTGCTGATGGGCCTCGTTCAGGAGCCGATCGATGACGCCTGCACGTTGCTCTTGCTTGGTCCGCGCCTCGTGCGCTCTTTTCTGCTCGGCGAAGAATTTGTAATCGATTTCCCAACACATTGGGTTCCTCCATCTGTTGATGGAACGATCGCGTGACAACGCGGAGATAGTAGCACATGGTTGCGAGCTGTCATCGGCACGGCGGCCTTCTCCTCGGGACGGTGGCATCGCAAGCCCGCGTCACCTACGATAGCCCGAGCCGGGGCGGCGCAGGCGCAACATAAGCGAGGGCAGCGAACATGCCGATCAGCGCAAAGTACCTCTTTGTCGTGAGCATGGATGTCGATCCCGGCAAGGAGGCGCTCTTCAACGAGGTCTACGACACCGAGCACATCCCCAATCTGCTCAAGGTGCCGGGCGTGCGCGCGGTGACGCGCATGGCGGGCGAGCCGTTTGCGGTGAGCATCGGCGGCGCCGAGAAGAAGGTCGTCCACGACGGCCCGCGCTATAGCGCGGTCTACGAGATCGATGGCCCGCACGTGCTGATCAGCCCGGCGTGGGCCAAGGCGGTTGAAGATGGCCGCTGGCCGGGCGAGGTGCGGCCGTTCACCCACAACCGGCGGCATGCGCTTTACAAGGTGCGCTAACAATGGCCGAAGGCCTTGCCGCCCGCGCCATGCGTGGCGCGGCGCTGCGCATCTGGCGAGGCGAGCGGCCGATTGTGGCCGCCTCTGGAAGCCTTCCAATGAGCCTCCGCGCGCGCCGGCGCGGCCTTCACAAGCACCAATTCGTTGTTATTTTAGCCCTATCATCGATTCCGACGCCGGGCCTTGAACCCGGTGGAAGGAGAGAGCTGAAATGGCGACACCCCGAGCGAAACTCCAGGCGATCCGGCTTACCGATGCCGCTGCCGATCGCATTAAATATGTCATGGCCAACGCCGAGCAGCCGATCGTCGGCGTGCGCGTCGGCGTCAAGAACGGCGGCTGCGCCGGTATGGCCTACACCATGGAATATGCCGAGCGCATCGACGCGGCGGACGAGGTGGTCGAGGACAAGGGCGTGTGCGTGCTGATCGACCCCAAGGCGGTGCTGTTCCTGATCGGCACCGAGATGGACTACAAGACCGACAAGCTCTCCGCGCAATTCGTGTTCAACAATCCGAATCAGACCTCCGCCTGTGGCTGCGGCGAATCGGTCAAGCTCAAGCCCGCGGCGCAGGCGAACTAGCCCCAGGTCAGCAATGTGTCATGCCCGGCCTTGTGCCGGGATTTAAAGTGGCGCAAGTCGGGCGACACCCCCTTGCGGGGACAAGCCCGGCGATGACGGCATAGAGGATGTCGATTAGCCCAACCGACATCCGCCGATCAGCTAGACTTTGCGGGTAGGCAACTCACGCCTTGGCGCGGAAGGGTCGCAACAGAAACGCCGGAAGATGCCCGCCGTCGTCGGCATGCGCCGGGCGGGGTGCGGGTTTTCCCGGCCGCAGCGGCCGCGCCTCGTCGAGGCGGGTCACCGGCGCGCTGGGGCGCTCGCGACGTGGGCCGTGCTCGCGGCGAGGACCGCGGCGTCCGCCGCTGCGTTGCTCGCCTTTATCCTGCTCGCCTTCGTGAGGCTCGCCGGTTTCGCTGCGCTCGGATGCTTGCGGCGCCTGGCCCATCCAAGGAATGCTTTGCCCGATCAACTTCTCGATCGCCGCGACGCTCTTGCGCTCGGCGGGCGTAACGATGGTGATTGCGGTCCCGCTGCGGCCGGCGCGGCCGGTACGGCCGATGCGATGGACGTAATCGTCGGGATGATGCGGGACGTCGAAATTGAAGATGTGACTGACCGCGGGAATGTCGAGGCCGCGTGCCGCCACGTCGGAGGCGACCAGCAAGGTGACTTCGTTCTTGCGGAATTGATCGAGCGCGGCGGTGCGCGCCGGCTGGTCCATGTCGCCGTGCAGCGCGATCACGGAAAAGCGGTGGCGCAAGAGCGAGCGATGCAGCGCCGCGACCTCCCGCTTGCGGTTGCAGAAGATGATCGCGTTGGTCAGCCCTTCCGCCGAGCGGATGAGGCGGCGCAGCGTGTCACGCTTCTCGTGCGGCTCGCGGCCGGTCTTGACGAGCCATTGGGTGGTGGTGGCGACCGTGGTGGCCGGCCGCGACACCTCGACTTTCACCGGATTGTGTAGGAACTGCTCGGTGATGCGCCGGATCTCCGGCGGCATGGTGGCGGTGAAGAACAGCGTTTGGCGAGTGAACGGAACGAGCTTGCAGATGCGCTCGATGTCGGGGATGAAGCCCATGTCGAGCATACGGTCGGCCTCATCGATCACCAACAGCTCGACCCCGGTGAGCAGCAGCCGCCCGCGCTCGAAGTGGTCAAGCAGGCGCCCGGGCGTGGCGATGAGGACATCGACGCCGCGTGTGAGCTTTGTGTCT
Organism: Xanthobacteraceae bacterium; assembly: GCA_035693615.1. Classification (GTDB taxonomy): domain Bacteria; phylum Pseudomonadota; class Alphaproteobacteria; order Rhizobiales; family Xanthobacteraceae; genus VAZQ01. Next base: position 24,459 of record DASSGH010000155.1, on the reverse strand, counting down.
TGATCATCGAACGAGACGCCGCCGATCAGCAACGCGACGTTGAGCTTTTGGCCGGCCCCGTATTTTTCGAAGCTTTCCTGAACCTGCGCGGCAAGTTCGCGCGTCGGCTCGAGGATGAGCGTGCGCGGCATCCGCGCGCGCGCGCGGCCGTGCTCGAGCCGCGTGAGCATCGGCAGCGTGAAGGCGGCAGTCTTGCCGGTCCCTGTCTGTGCGATGCCGAGCACGTCGCGGCGCGCGAGCACGTGCGGTATGGCTTGTTCTTGGATGGGCGTGGGGGTGGTGTAACCGGCCGCTTGAACAGCGGCGAGAACTTTGTCGGACAAGCCGAGCTGTGAAAACGACATAAAACCTCGAGTTGGGACCGTCCGGAGCCTAGCCGCGCCGGATGACGGAACAACGACTAAAGGTGCGCGGAGACGGACGGTCGCGTGTTACGGTCGAACCGTTGCGCGGAACATAGTGATTCAGGCCTCGAAGTCAATCCTGCTGCAGTGCAATAAGTTTAATTATGGCTTAATTTTTTTCTCTCTACGGGGAGTTCGTAACGGCCCATCCGACTGCCCATCGTCCTCATTCCGGGACTCGACTGCTCGGCGCGCGTTACACCGAGCATCTCCCGACGCTGTGGCGATTCGGGTCGGTGGAGATTGCCGATCATAGGCGCGATTCGAGCATGGATGCGATTGCGGCGCGCATGCTCGCCGATGCGCCACCGCGCTTTGCCCCTCGCGGAGTTGCCTGCCGGTGGTGCGGCGACGGCGATAGTGGTTGGCACTTCTCGGACCTCGCGAGGCATCAGATCTGAGTCCGCAAAGCGGGCCAAAGCAGACATCGGTGGGGCGGCTGCGCGCGATCGCGTTTATGAGTGCAGGGGCGGTGGCCTCGTGCCCGCGCAGTGCTATAGACCACCATGGCATCGGTCCTTGATCTCATCGGCGACACGCCTCTCGTCGAGGTGACGCGCATCGACCGCGGCCCCTGTCGGCTTTTTCTCAAGCTCGAGAGCGCGAACCCCTCGGGCTCGCTCAAGGACCGGCCGGCGCGCGCCATGATCGAGGCGGCGGAGGCGGACGGACGGCTCAAGCCCGGCGGCACCATCGTCGAAGCCACCGCCGGGAATACCGGGCTCGGCCTGGCGCTGGTGGGCGGCCGCAAGGGCTACCGCACGCTGCTCGTCGTTCCCGACAAGATGGCGCGCGAGAAAGTGCTGCATGCCAAAGCCATGGGCGCCGAGGTCGTCACCACGCGCTCGGACGTGGGCAAGGGGCACGCCGATTACTATCAGGACCTCGCCGAGGCGATCGCGCGGCGCACGAAAGGGGCCTTATTCGTCAACCAGTTCGCCAATCCGGCCAATCCGCAGGCGCATGCGACGACGACTGGCCCGGAAATCCTGCGCCAGATGGATGGCGACGTCGACGCGATCGTCGTCGGCGTCGGCTCCGGCGGCACGCTGACCGGCATCGGTCGTTTCATGCGAAGCGTCTCGCCCAAGACCGCGATCATCCTCGCCGATCCGGAAGGGTCGGTGCTCGCGCCCTATGTCGAGACCGGCCGCATGGTGCAAGCCGGAAGCTGGGCGGTCGAAGGGATCGGCGAAGACTTCGTGCCGCCGAACGCCGATCTCGCGCTCGTGTCGCAGGCCATCGCCATTCCCGACGCGGAAAGCTTCTCCAGCGCGCGTGAGCTTTTGCGTGCCGAAGGCGTTCTTGCCGGCTCCTCTTCGGGCACCTTGCTGGCGGCGGCGCTGCGCTACTGCCGCGCACAGTCGGCGCCGAAGCGAGTGGTGAGCCTCGTTTGCGACTCCGGTGCGAAATATCTGTCCAAAGTGTTCAACCCCATCTTCCTCGCCCAGGAAGGTTGGAGCCATCCCGACCGGCACGGCACCGTGCGCGACGTCGTCGTGAGCCGCTACAGCGAAGGCACAGCGGTCGTGGTGCGGCCGCAGGATAATCTGCGCACGGTGTTCTCCCGCATGCGCTCGGCCGATGTTTCCCAGCTCCCGGTGGTCGACGAAAGCGGGCACGTCGTCGGTCTCGTGGACGAGAGCGACGTGCTCGCCGCGCTGCTCACCGAGCGCGATGATCCGAACAAGGCGTTTGCCGGGCCTGTCAAAGATGTGATGGTGCGGCGGCTGGAGACGATTTCCGCCGATGCCCCGATCTCCGATCTCGTACCGCTGTTCCGCAAGGACTATGTCGCCATCGTGATGGACGGCGACCAGTTTCTCGGTGTGGCGACCCGTCTCGACCTAATCAACTATTTTCGCATTGCGATTTGATGGCGGTATTGTCTCCCTGGTCATGGCCGGGCATAGCGCATCGGAAAACGCCTGAACGCATTGTTGTACCGGCCATCCCAGCCGTAGGGTCGAATGATGACCAAAAAGAACCAACTCGATTTCTCCACGCGCTGCATCCACGCGGGGCAGGAGCCCGATCCCACGACCGGCGCCGTGATGATGCCGATCTACACCACCTCGACTTACGTGCAGCAGAGCCCCGGCGTGAACAAGGGCTACGACTACGCCCGCACCAAGAATCCGACCCGCATGGCTTTCGAGCGCTGCATCGCCGATCTCGAAGGCGGCAACGCCGGCTTCGCCTTTGCCTCGGGCCTTGCCGCGATCTCGACCACGCTCGAGTGCCTCGACCAGGGCTCGCATGTCGTCGCCGTCGACGACCTTTACGGCGGCTCGCGGCGGCTGTTCGAGCGAGTGCGCAAGCGATCAATGGGCTTGCACGTGAGCTATCACGATCTCACCGACGCCGGCGCGCTCGAGGCGGCGATCCGCCAGGATACCCGGCTCCTCTGGATCGAGACGCCGACCAATCCGCTGCTCAAGCTCGTCGATCTCGAGCGCGTCGCGGCGATCGCCAAACGCCGCGGCATCTGGGCGGTCGCCGACAACACCTTCGCCACCCCCTACATCCAGCGGCCGCTCGAATTGGGTTTCGATCTTGTCGTGCATTCGACGACGAAATATCTCAACGGCCATTCCGACATGGTGGGCGGCGTGGCGATCGCGGGCGGCAACACCGAGCTGAGCGACAAGATGCGGTTTCTGCAGAACGCCGTCGGCGCCATCCAGGGTTCGTTCGATTCGTTCCTGGCACTGCGCGGGCTCAAGACGCTGGCGCTGCGCATGGAGCGCCATTGCGCCTCGGCGCTCAAGATCGCCGCCTGGCTCGAGCGGCACCCCAAGGTGCGCCGCGTGTTCTATCCTGGACTCGCGAGCCATCCCCAGCACGCGCTGGCGAAGAAACAGATGCACGGCTTCGGCGGCATGATCTCGGCCGAGCTTGCGGGTACGCTCGACGACAGCCGCCGCTTCCTCGAGCGCTGCCGGCTGTTTGCGCTGGCCGAGAGCCTCGGCGGGGTCGAGAGCCTGATCGAGCATCCCGCGCTGATGACCCACGGCTCGGTGCCCGCGGACGTACGCGCGACGCTCGGCATCGGCGATACGTTAGTGCGGCTCTCGGTCGGCATCGAGGATCCCGATGATCTCATCGCCGATCTCGCGGCCGCGCTGGGCTAACCTCACGTGCCGGCCATCAACATTCTCGTCTGGAAATAAAACCCGGATGCCTGGCACAAGGCTGGGCATGACGGCGCAGAGGTTGCGCGAACCAACCTGCGTTGTGCTAACGACGCCGCGTAAGCCGGAACGAAACAGCCAATGACCGAGAGCAAGCTGCGCACCCAGGTCGGAATCGTCGGTGCCGGGCCGGCCGGACTGATGTTGTCGCATCTTCTCCACCTCGAGGGCGTGGAGAGCGTGATCCTGGAAAACCACAGCCGCGACTACATCGAAAGCCGCATCCGCGCCGGACTGATCGAGCAATGGGCGAGCGACCTCCTGGTCGAAACCGGGGCCGGCGCGCGCATGCAGCGAGAAGGCATGTTCCACAACGGTGTCTACTTCGCCTTCGGCGGCGCCTTGCACTACATCAATTTCCGCGAGCTCGTGGGGAAGGGCGTCACCATCTACGGCCAACAGGAGGTTGTGAAGGACCTGATCGATCGGCGGCTCGCCGACGGCGGGCAAATTCTGTTCGAGGCAAGCGATGTGAGCGTGCACGATTTCGCCGGCCGTGCGCCGAAAATTCGCTACCGCCACGGCGGGCGGGACGTCGAGCTCGCCTGCGACTTCATCGGCGGCTGCGACGGCTTCCACGGCATTTGCCGTCCAAGCATTCCGGCCAGCGCACTCACCGCTCATGATCGCGAATATCCATTCGGTTGGGTTGGGATTCTCTCCGAATCTCCTCCACCCGAGCACGAGCTGATCTATGCCTATCACGAGCGCGGCTTTGCGCTTTACACCATGCGCTCTCCGACCCTGGCGCGGCTCTACTTTCAATGCGCCCCCGACGACGATATCGAGAACTGGCCGGACGCGCGCATCTGGCAGGAGCTGCACGTGCGCATCGGCGGCACGCGCGAGCTGCGCGAGGGCGCCATGCTGCAGAAGGGCATCACAGCCATGCGCAGCTTCGTGGTCGAGCCGATGCAATACGGGCGCCTGTTTCTCGCCGGCGATTCCGCGCACATCCAGCCGCCAACCGGTGCGAAGGGCATGAATCTGGCGTTGGCGGACGTAAGGGTGCTCGCGCGCGCGATCTCCGAGTTCTATCGCACTGGCCGCAGCGAGCGGCTCGAGCAATACTCGGCGACGTGCCTGCGGCGGGTGTGGAAGGCGCAGCGCTTCTCTTGGTGGATGACGCAGCTGTTCCATCGCGATCCGACCCACAATGCCTTCGACCGCAAGCGCCAGCTCGCCGAGCTCGACTATGTCACGAGTTCCGAGGCCGCCATGCGCTCCCTGGCAGAGAACTACGCCGGCCTGCCGGTCGAGCTGTGAGCGGAGCGCGGATGCAGGTGCTGGTGGTCGGAGCGGGCGTCGTGGGGCTCGCGGTCGCGCGTGCGGCCGCGCTCGCCGGCCACGACGTGGTGGTTGCGGAAGCAGCCTCCGCCATGGGCACCGGGATTTCCTCGCGCAACAGCGAGGTCATTCACGCCGGCCTTTATTATCCGACCGGCTCGCTGCGCGCCTACCACTGTCCGCGCGGCCGACGCTTGCTCTATGATTTCTGTGTCTCGCACGGCGTGCCGCATCGCAAGTTCGGCAAGCTCGTCGTCGCCACCAATGCGGGCGAGATCGAGCGGCTCGCAGTGGTCCATAAGCAGGCGCTGGCGAACGGCGTGGAAGGGGTCGAGCTCATGGACGCCGCGGCCGCCAAGCGGCTCGAGCCGGCGCTCGCCTGCGTCGCCGCGATGCACTCGCCGGAAACCGGCATTATCGACAGCCACCGTTACATGCTCGCGCTGCGCGGCGATCTCGAGGACCGCGGCGGCATGGTCGCGTTCGCAAGCCCGATCGAGCGGCTCAGGCCTGCGCCGGGCGGCGGCTGGGATGTCGCGATCGGCGGCAGCGAGCCGCAATGGCTGAGCTTCGATGCGGTGGTCAATTGCGCTGGGCTCGGCGCCCAGCGCCTGGCGCTGGCGACCGAAGGGTACCCACCCGAGCGGGTGCCGCGCCTCGTGCTCGCCAAGGGCAACTATTTCGGGTTCGCCGGCCGGCCGGTGTTTTCGCGGCTCATTTATCCAGTGCCGGTGCCGGGCGGACTCGGCGTGCACGTCACGCTCGATCTCGCCGGACGCATGCGCTTCGGCCCGGATGTGGAATGGATCGAGCGCGAGGATTACGACGTCGATGCCGACCGCGCGCTCGCGTTCTACCAGTGCATTCGCGATTACTGGCCCGGGCTGCCGGACAACTCGCTCACCCCGGACTATTGCGGCATCCGGCCGAAGCTGACAGGTCCGGGCGAGGCGGCCGCCGACTTCTTGATCGAAGGGCCGGCGCAGCACGGGTTTCCTCGCATAGTTCACCTCTTCGGCATCGAGTCGCCGGGGCTCACCTGCACGCTTTCACTCGCGGAGGAGGTCGTGAGCCGCCTCGCCAGCTGACCTGCGCGAACGCGCCGCGCTTCCAGCGAGACTCGGCCCGACGACCATCCTTGTGCGCGCGCAATTGGCCGAGGAGATCATCCGCAACCACGGAAACGCGCCGCTCGGAATTTCTTCGCCCGGGCGGGGTTTAACATTGCAGACTCGCAAAATCTCCCAATTCACATTCGCACCAGGGGAGGGAAGCAATGCCGATCATCCGCCGCGAATTCATTCGGCTATCGGGAGTGGCGCTGGTCGCTCCGTCCATCGCCAACATTGCGTTCGCGCAAACGCAAGCGGGACCAAAGTTGACTCAAATTTTGCGCAATGATCTCGAGGGGCAGGGGCAGGTGGTCCAGGAAACCGTCGTCAGCCTCGTCGAATTTCCGCCCGGGAGCGCGGCCCCCTGGCACATGCATCCCGGCGCGCAGGAACTGCTGCATGTGATCGAAGGCAGCTTGATCGTGGAAATGGAAGGCAAGGAACGCGCAGTACTCGAGGCCGGGCAAGCGGGAATCATCCCGGCTGAACTCGTCCACCTCGCACGCAACGAAAGCGCGAGCGCCACCGGCAAAGCCTTGGTCGTTCATAGCCGAGCCGCAAAGGACAAACCGCTGATCGTGGTGATGAAGAAATAGGGCAGCGCCTCGCGAGCATCGCGATTTCCGGTCTGGCGCGGGATGGAGCGCTCATCGAGATCGAGGCGGTCGCGGCGCTCTCGGCCGCGGCGCGATCGAAGGCAGTCCCACTAGGGCCGTGTATTTAGAAATCGCGGCGGGCTTGTCGCGTTAGAATCATCCAAGAAGTCTAATCCAGACTGACAGTAGGGCGGTTACACCCATCAGTCCTGCGGCCCAAAAATTCCATGTGCTCATTCTTTGCAACCTATTGGATAGTTCGGTCACCTTATCTAATTCGTCCCTGCTCGATTTGATGCTGGGCAAGCGGCACATTGCAGACGCAAACCAAAATACAGCGGAAGCACACGCCGTAATCAGTGCTGCGGTTTGAATGAGCGATCTCATATTCGATCCTGATCATTAGCAAGCCCCGGAGCCCTCGGTGGATTTGCCGCGCTCAGCCTGCCATCGGCGACTTTGCTAGTCTTTGAGACGGACATCAATCGTTCTGAATTGATTAGAGGCTACCCAGCCCGACCAAAGGATAGCACGCCGTAAAATACGGCAGGAGCCTGGCTGCGCTGGTCGCGCTCGCCGCCAGCACGTAAGTTGGACTTGGGCCAAAGCTCGCTGCATCGTGAGGGACCACAAGACCCGTGCGGAAGGAGAAGGACACATGAGCCAAACCCGATTCATCAATCCGCCAGCGCTGAGAAAACCGCCCGGTTATACCCACGTGGTCGAGGTCACCGCGCCGGCGCGCATCGTCTACCTCGCGGGGCAGCTCGGGATCGACCGCGCCGGCAAGGTCGTCGGCGATATCCGCGCGCAAGCGGCGCAGACGTTCGAGAATCTCAGGACCGCGCTTGCCGCTGTAGGCGCTGAGTTCCGTCACGTCGTCAAATTCAACAATTACTTGGTCGACCGCGCGCATCTGCCGGCTTTCCGCGAGGTACGCGACAGCTATCTTGCCGCCGACAACCGCCCGGCGAGCACGACCATCGCGATTTCGGGTCTGGCGCTGGAGGGAGCGCTCATCGAGATCGAGGCGGTCGCGATGATTCCGGCCGCGGCGCGATCGAAGGCAGCGTCAAAATCACGATCGAAGTCCACCTCGAAGCACGCAAGCGGGACGCGCCGCGCTAGGTCCCGCGCGCCAGCAAGACGAAAGTAAGCACGCCGAACACCGGCAGCAGCACCACTGCTGCCCACAGCAGATAACCGAAGAAGCTCGGCATTTTCACGCCGCGCTCGACCGCGATGGCGTAGATCATGAAATTCGGCGCGTTGCCGATATAGGTGATGGCGCCCATGTAGACTGCGCCCATGGAGATCGCCGCCAGCGTTCCCGCGAGTGGGCCCATCAGCTCGCGCGCGTCGCCGCCGGCGAGCTCGAAGAACACGAGATAGGTCGGCGCATTGTCGAGAAAAGCCGAAAGCACACCCGTCACCCAAAAGTAGGCCACCGCGCGCGGGCTGCCGTCCGGCGCGGTCAGCAAGGTCAACAGCCAGGCAAAAGCGCCGTCCTTTCCGGCGTCGAGCATGGCCATCACCGGAATGATGCAAACGAAGATGCCGGCAAACAGGATCGCAACTTCCGCGATCGGTTCCCAGCTGAAGCCGTTGGCCGCGCGGTGCTCGTTCGGGGTGAGGGCGAGTGAGAGGATTGCGATCAGTACTAACGCCGCGTCGCGGGCGATGTTCTGAAGTTCGAGCGTCGTCCCGTAGATACGCACGCTGCTCCCCGGCCTCCACGCTGCCGCGGCGAGAATGGCGCTGATGATCCCAGCGATCAGCAGGAGATTGATGCAGCCGCTGACGCGGAGATTGACCGGCTGCTTGGCCTCGCCGATCGCCGCCACCAGCCGGTCTTTGCGGTAGTAGTGCACGTCGAGCCCAATGAAAACCAACAGCACCAGGCCGGCGACAAGCGCGGTCTCGAACCAAAGCGTGCGCGTCGTCCAGAAGAAGTCGACGCCGTGAAGGAAACCGACGAAGAGGGGCGGATCGCCCAGTGGCGAGAGCGCTCCGCCGATATTGGCGACCAGAAACATGAGAAAGACGACCACATGAACATTGTGGAGCCGCGCGGAATTGGCGCGCAGGAGCGGGCGGATCAGGATCATGGCCGCGCCGGTGGTACCGACCACGCTGGCAATCAAAGTGCCGAATGCGAGCATTGCCGTGTTGACGAGCGGCGTGCCGCGCAACTCTCCCTTCAGCAGAATTCCGCCAGCAACCACATAGAGCGCGAATAGAAGCACGATGAAGCTCAAATACTCGATCAGCAGCGCGTGCGTCAGCGCCGCCGCTGCCGCCGGGACGCCGTACACGGCAGCGAGCGGGAGGAGCGTCAGCACGCACCAGCCGAACGCGAGCTTGCCGTAGTGGCGGTGCCAAAAGCGCTTGAACAACAGCGGGCCGGTCGCGATCGTGACGAGGATGCCGACGAACGGCAGCGCCCATGGCCAGCCCAGCGACGCGCCGTCGAGCGTGGCGGCCGCCCGCGCCGGATCGGGAATGGCGAGGAGCATCGCGGCCAAAGCGCCGCCGGAGAGCCTCTGCCTCATGGCGATGGGGCCTCCACGTCCGTCTTTAGGCTGGGAACGCCGCGGCGCGGACGAGCGTGTAGATGTTGCTTGCCTCGGCTGCGATGCGATGCGTGTCGACGCATGGGGGGGCGCGGCAAGCACGCGATGAGTTCAATGCGCCTCGTCCCAGTTATGCGCGGCGCGGGCCTCGACCGCGAGCGGCACGGACAGCGAGAGCGCCGGCATCGGCGCGTGCGCCATCACCCGTTCCACGACTGGCAACGTCCGCTCCACCTCCGCGTCGGGCACCTCGAAAACCAGCTCGTCGTGCACCTGCAGCAGCATGCGCGCGGAGAGCTTGGCCTTTTCCAACGCCGGCTCCATGCGCACCATGGCGCGGCGGATGATGTCGGCGGCGGTGCCCTGCAGCCGCGCGTTGATGGCGGCGCGCTCGTTGAAGGCGCGGATCGAGGCGTTCGAGTGGGCGATCTCGGGGTAGTGGCACTTGCGGCCGAACAGCGTAAGCACGTAGCCGTTCTGCTTGGCGAAGGCTTTGGTCTCCTCCATGTAGTCGCGGATGCCGGGAAAGCGCTCGAAGTATTTCCTGATATAGGCGCCAGCCTCCTCGCGCTCGATCCCGAGCTGATTGGCGAGGCCGAAGGCCGAGATGCCGTAGATGATGCCGAAATTGATGGCCTTGGCGCGGCGCCGGATCTCTCCCGGCATGCCCTTGACCGGAACGCCGAACATTTCCGAGGCGGTCATGGCGTGAATGTCGAGGCCCTCGCGGAAGGCTTTCTCCAGCGGCTCGATGGCGGCGATTTCGGCGAGCAGCCGCAGCTCGATTTGCGAATAGTCGGCGGAGACGAGCTTGTGACCGTCGACAGCGATGAAGGCGCGGCGGATCTTGCGGCCTTCCTCGGTGCGGATCGGAATGTTCTGCAGGTTCGGCTCGGACGAGGAGAGGCGCCCGGTCGGAGTGGCGGCGAGCGCGTAGCTGGTGTGGACGCGATGGGTCTGCGGATTGACGTAGCCGGGTAGGGCGTCGGTGTAGGTCGATTTGAGCTTCGAAACCTGCCGCCAGTCGAGAACTTTTCGCGGCAGCGCATGACCCTGCTCGGCAAGGTCGTCGAGAACGCGCGCACCGGTCGACCATTGCCCGGTCTTGGTCTTGGTGCCGCCGGGAAGGCCGAGCTTGCCGAACAAGATGTCCCCCAACTGCTTCGGGCTGCCAGGATTGAGCGCCTCGCCGGCGAGCGCCTGGATTTCCGCTTCGAGCGCGCCGGAGCGCTGCGCGAACTCGCCCGATAACCGCGACAGCACGTCCCGGTCGATGGAGATGCCGCGCCGCTCCATGCGCGCCAGCACCGGAATGAGCGGCCGCTCCAGGGTCTCATAAACGCTGCTCACGCGCTCGGCGGCAAGTCGTGCCTTGAGCACCTGCCATAGCCGCAGCGTGACGTCCGCGCGCTCGGCGGCGTATTCGGCGGCTTTCTCGACCTCCACGCAATCGAACGTGATCCTGGCTTTTCCCGATCCAGTCAGGACATTGTCGTCGATCATGGCGTGATCGAGATAACGCTGCCCCAGTGACGTCAGCGCGTGAGACGAGCGTCCGGCATCGAGCGCGTACGACATCAGCATGACGTCGTCATAGGGCGTGACGTCGCTGCCGCGCAGCGCGAGCATCTGCAGGCCGAACTTGAGATCGCAGCCGACCTTGAGCACTTCAGGATCTTGCAGCAGCGGCTGCATGGCGGCGATCGCCGCGCGCTCCTCGATTTGGCCAGACGCAATGTCGCCGGCGAACAGGCTGCCGTCGCCGCCATCGCCGCGCTTGCGGTGGGCGAGCGGCACGTAGCACGCCTCATTCGCCGCGAGCGCGAGGGAGAAACCGCACAGCGTGGCCTGCATCGGGTCGATACTCGAGGCCTGAATATCGATCGCGGCAGCGCCGAGCTCGCGCGCGCGCGCGATCCAGGCGTTGAGCCGCTCGAGGCTGCGCACGGTCTCGTAGCGGGAGCGGTCGATCTTGGCATTGCGTGCCGCCGCGATGCGCGCGGCGGCGCGCGCCTGTGGCGCGAACTCGGGTTCGGCGTCTGCGGGCCTGCGCGCCATTCTCTCGCGCGCATTATCCGGTGCGCTCGTCGTTACGGTTACGGGCAGAGGAAGCGACGCTTGCTCCGGCGCCTTCGGCTTGCTCGGCGCGGCGCGCGCCATGAGCTTGCCGTCCGCCTCGATCGCCGCCGGATCGACGCCGGCGAACTCTGCCACGCGCCGGGTGAGGGTGGAAAATTCCATCGCCTTGAGGAAAGCGATCAGCCGTTTGTAGTCGGGATCGTGCACCGCGAGGTCGGCGAGCGGCACGTCAAGTTTGACGTTCGCGTCGAGGGTGACGAGCTTCTTCGACAGCCGCGCGTTGTCGGCATGCTCGATCAGCGCCTGCCGGCGTTTCTCCTGCTTGATCTCGCCGGCGCGCACCAGCAGCGTCTCGAGGTCGCCATATTCGCCGATGAGCTGCGCCGCGGTCTTGACGCCGATGCCCGGCACGCCCGGCACGTTGTCGGTGGAATCCCCGATCAGCGCCTGCACCTCAATCATCTTCTCCGGCGGCACGCCGAACTTCTCGATCACCTCTGGAATGCCGATCCTGCGGTCCTTCATGGTGTCGTACATGATCACGCAGTCGTTCACGAGCTGCATGAGGTCCTTGTCGGAGGCGACGATGGTCGCGGTCGCCCCCGCATCACAGGCTTGGCGCACATAGGTCGCGATCAGGTCGTCGGCCTCGAACCCCAGCTGCTCCAGGCAAGGCAGGTCGAACGCGCGTACCGCGTCGCGGATGAGCGGAAACTGTGGACGCAGGTCGTCGGGCGGCTCTGTCCGGTTTGCCTTGTAGTTCGGGTAGAGTTCACTGCGGAAGGTTTTTTCGGACTTATCGAACACGACGGCGAGATGGGTGGGCTGTTCGTCGGGCTTCATGTCGCGCATGAGCTTCCACAACATGTTGCAGAAGCCGAGCACGGCATTGACCTGCAGCCCGTCGGACTTCCGGTTGAGCGGCGGCAGTGCGTGATAGGCGCGGAAGATGTAGGACGAGCCGTCGACCAGGAAGACGTGGTCGCCCTTCTTCGGCGCCCGGGCGACGGGCGCGGCGCTGCGAGCGCTCGCTGCGGCTTGGTTTGGCATGGTTCCGACTTAACACTTGAAGCACGGTTTCGCCACCGCTTCGGCGGTGCTGTGCACGGCTCTTCGGCGCGGCTTCCCTCCTGCGCAGCGTGCATGCAAAGTGCCGCAATGCGCGCCGCCGCCGAGCCGCTTCCCATCGATCCGGCGCTGCCGGAATTGACCGCTGCGCTGCGCGCGGCACATGCGGCGGTGCTGGTCGCGCCGCCGGGCGCCGGCAAGACCACGCGGGTACCGCTCGTGCTGGCGGAGGAACCTTGGGCTGCGGGAAAAAAGCTCATCGTGCTCGAGCCGCGCCGGCTGGCGGCGCGGGCCGCGGCCGCGCGCATGGCCGCGACGCTTGACGAAGCCGTCGGCGCGAGCGTCGGCTACCGCGTGCGTTTCGGCTCCAAAGTCTCCGCCGCCACGCGCATCGAAGTGGTGACCGAAGGCGTGTTCACCCGCCTCGTCCTCGACGATCCCTCGCTCGCCGACGTCGCCGCCGTCATATTCGATGAATTCCACGAGCGTTCGCTCGATGCCGACCTCGGCTTGGCGCTCGCACGCGACGTGCAGCAAGGCCTGCGCGCCGAGCTCAAGCTCCTGGTGATGTCGGCGACGATCGATGGCGCGCGCGTGGGCAAGCTTCTCGACGACGCGCCAGTGATCGAGAGCGCCGGCCGCGCCATTGCGGTCGAGACCCGCTATCTCGGGCGCGATCCGCGGGCGCCGATCGAGCGACAGGTCGCCGACGCGGCGATGCGGGCGCTGCGCGCGGAGGCGGGGTCGCTCTTGGTGTTTCTTCCCGGCGCCGCCGAAATCCGCCGCGTCGAGACACTATTGCGCGAGCGCCTTGACGACCCGTCCGTCGATGTCGTGCCGCTCTACGGCGCGCTCGACACCGAGGTGCAGGAGCGGGCGATCGCGCCGCCACCGCCCGGGCGGCGCAAGGTCGTGCTCGCCACCTCGATCGCCGAGACGTCGCTGACGATCGAGGGCGTGCGCGTGGTGGTTGATTGCGGGCTCGCACGGGTGCCGCGCTACGAGCCCGACGTCGCGCTGACGCGGCTCGAGACGGTGCGGGTCTCGCGCGCCTCCGCCGAGCAGCGGCGCGGCCGCGCCGGACGCACCGCACCGGGCGTGTGCTATCGGCTCTGGGACGAGCCGCAGACCGCCGCGCTCGAGCCCGCCAACCGGCCGGAAATCCTCGCCGCCGATCTCAGCGGCTTCGTGCTCGACCTGGCGCATTGGGGCGTCGCCGATCCCGCTTCGCTCGCCTTTCTCGATCCGCCGCCGGCGGCGGCGCTGGCGCAGGCCAAGGCGCTGCTCGGCGAGCTCGGTGCGATCGATCCTGCCGGACGCATCACCGAGGAGGGGCGAGCGGTGCGCGAGCTGCCGCTGCCGCCCCGGCTCGCGCGCATGGTGATCGATGCGGCAGCCGTCGGCGCGGCCGAGCTTGCCGCCGAGATCGCCGCCGTCCTCACCGAGCGCGGGCTCGGCGGCAATGAGGTCGACCTCGGCCACCGCCTCGAGGCGCTGCGCGGCGATCGCTCGCCGCGCGCGCGGGAGGCGCGCGCAATGGCCAAGCGATGGGCGCGGATCGCGCACAGGGGCAAGCGAAGCGGGGAGGGGCAGGACGATGCGCCTTCCGTCGGCGCGCTGCTTGCGCTCGCCTATCCCGATCGCGTCGCGAAGAACCGCGGCGCGGGCGGCGCCTTCCTCTTGGCGAACGGCCGTGGCGTCAATATCGATCCAGCCTCTGCGCTCGCGCGCGCGCCCTTTCTTGCCGTCGCCGAGATCGCCGGAAGCGCCGCGCAGGGCCGCATCGTGCTGGCGACGCCGCTGACCCTTGCGGAGATCGAGGCTCAGTTTTCCGATCGCATCGAAGGCCGCGAGGAGATCGTCTTCGACGAGCCGAGCGCGAGCCTGCGCGCGCGGCGGCTGCGCCGGCTCGGCGCGCTCCCACTCTCCGAGCAGCCGATGGCAATCGTGCCCGACGCGGCGAGCGCGGGCATGCTGGCGCAAGGCATCGTGCGGCTCCGGCTGGAGCGGCTGCCATGGACGACGTCGCTGCGGCAATGGCGCGACCGGGTCATGTTCCTGCGCCGCACGCAAGGCGAAGAATGGCCGGATCTGTCCGACGACGCCCTCGCGGCGAGCGCGGTCGATTGGCTCGCTCCCGCGCTCGCCGGCAAGACGGCGCTGGGCGAATTCACGGGCGGTGAGTTCACGCAGGCGCTGCAAGCGCTGCTGCCGTGGGCGTTGCGCCGTCGGCTCGAGGCCGAGGCGCCGAGCCATTTCAGCGCGCCGTCGGGCTCGGCGGTGCCAATCGACTACGCCGCGCCGGAGGGGCCGCGCCTTGCGATCCGACTGCAGGAGCTGTTCGGGCTCGATCGCCACCCCGCGGTCGCGGCAGGCCGCGTGCCGCTCGTGCTTGAATTGTTGTCGCCGGCGCATCGCCCGGTGCAGGTGACGCGCGATCTGCCCGGCTTCTGGCGTGGCAGCTATGGCGCGGTCATGGCTGAGATGAGGGGCCGCTACCCGCGCCATCCCTGGCCCGACGATCCGCTCGCCGCGCTGCCTACCCGCCGCGCCAAGCCGCGCTCGTCGTGAGCCGTCTCAAGAGATTTTTATCGCCATCACACGGGCATCGCTGTGGAGCCTCCGTCGAGCCCCGCGCTTTCCCCAGCATGGGGCATGCGCTATGAGGCTCGTGCGCATCAAGGCGCCTTCAGGACTGCGATGTTTCCCAAGCCGAAACCCGCGCTCACTCCCAACACCTATGCTTACGAATCCGAGCCGCTGGTGAAGCCCACCGGCTTTCGCGAATACGACGTGCGCTGGCTCCTGGAAAAGGAAATCAACTTGATGGGCGTGCAGGCGCTTGGGCTCGGCCTGGGCACGCTCATCCACGAACTCGGCGCTTCGCCGCGGGTCGTCACCGGCCACGATTTCCGCGCCTATTCCGCCTCGGTCAAGGCCGCCTTGACGACGGGGCTGATGGCGGCGGGCTGCTCCGTGCACGACATCGGGTTGGCGCTCACGCCGATGGCGTATTTCGCCCAATTCGCCCTCGAGGTGCCCTGCGTGGCGATGGTGACCGCGTCGCATAACGACAACGGCTGGACCGGGGTGAAGATGGGCGCGAGCCGTCCGCTGACCTTCGGCCCGGACGAGATCAACCGGCTCAAAGCGATCGTGCTCGAGGCGCGCTTCAAGCTGCGCGACGGCGGCGCATACACTTTCGTGGAAAATTTTCCGCAGCGTTACATCGCCGATCTCACGCAGCGGGGAAAGCTCAAGCGTCGCCTCAAGGTGGTTTGCGCCTGCGGCAACGGCACCGCCGGCGCGTTTGCGCCGCGCGTTCTCTCGGCGATCGGCTGCGAGGTCGCTCCGCTCGACTGCGAGCTCGATCACACCTTCCCCAAATATAATCCCAACACCGAAGACATGAAGATGCTGCACGCCATGCGCGACGAGGTGTTGCGCGTGAAGGCGGACGTGGCGCTCGGCTTCGACGGCGACGGTGACCGCTGCGGGGTGGTCGACAACGAGGGTGAGGAAATTTTCGCCGACAAGGTAGGGGTGATGCTCGCGCGCGACATTTCTGCGCAGCACAAAGGCGCGACCTTCGTCGCCGACGTGAAATCGACGGGCTTATTTATGACCGATCCGGTACTGCGCGCCAACGGCGCCAAGGCGGACTATTGGAAGACCGGCCACTCCTACATGAAGCGCCGGGTCAACGAGATCGGCGCGGTGGCGGGCTTCGAAAAGTCCGGTCACTTCTTCTTCAATCCGCCGCTCGGGCGCGGCTACGACGACGGGCTCGTGTTCGCGCTCGCCGTCTGCGACATGCTCGACCGCAACCCCGACAAGAGCATGGCCGACCTCAAGACGGCGCTGCCCAAGACCTGGTCCTCGCCCACCATGGCGCCGCATTGCCCAGACGAGGTGAAATATCGTGTGGTCGACGACGTGGTGGCGCACTTCCAGCAGGCGAAGACGCGGGCCGAGAAGGTGGCGGGCGCGCCGATCCGCGATCTGGTCACCGTCAACGGGGTGCGGGTCACCCTCGAGGACGGCACCTGGGGACTGGTGCGCGCCTCCTCCAACAAGCCGGAACTGGTGGTGGTCGTGGAGAGCCCGGTATCGGAGGCGCGCATGCGCGAGATGTTCAAGGCGCTCGACGCCGTGCTGCGCACGCATCGCGAAGTCGGCGCGTACAACCAGACGATTTGACGCCAGCCAGCGTGAATTTCATTTCAGCGCACGCGCTGAGGCGATTACGCGCGCGAGCGGCCGTTGGCCGAGGCCTGACCGGAGTTTCCGTTCTTGCGTCCGGCACGCGGCGGCTTAGCGCTGTCTGAGTGCACAGTCAGGACGTCGATCAGCGCGCGCACCTTGGGGGAGAGCATGCCCTTGCGCCAGAACAGGCTGATTGGAGCGCGCGCGAGCGCTGGCGGCAAGGAATGCACGCTCAACAATTTTGCGTCGGGAAACGTCGTGAGCACGCTGCGCGGCATCAGTGAAATGCCCATGCCGGCGACCGCGCAGCCGAGCATGGCGTGATAGGAGGTGATCTCGACGATCCGCTCGGGCATTTCTCCATGATGCGCGAACCAATCCTCGAGCCGCTGGCGATACGAGCAGCCGGATTCGAAGGCGAGCACGGTTTGCCGCTTGGCGTCGCGCGGCGATTTGATCGGAGGGTGACCGGCGGCGGCGATGACGACCAGCTCTTCCTCGTAGATCGCTACCTTCTCGAACGGCGCGTCGGGGATCGGCTCGGAGGCGAGCGCGGCGTCGAGGTCGCCGGCCAGCACGTCGGCGGCAAGTTGGCGGGTGTTGTCCGTGCGCAACTCGAGAGTCACGTCAGGATAGCGGCCGAGATATTCGTTCATCGGCACCGGCAGTCGGATCGCGGCGGTGCTTTCCCCGGTACCCAATCGCAACAATCCGCGTGGCGTGACGTCGTGCACCGCCTCGCGCGCTTCCTGCGCGAGGTCGATGAGCCGGTCGGCGTAATCGAGCAGCAGCTTGCCGGCGGAGGAGAGGTGCAGTCGCTTGCCGTTGCGGATGAACAGCTCGACGCCGAGCTCGGTCTCGAGCTGGCGCACCCGCGTGGTGACATTGGACTGCACGCGGTTGAGCTTTTCCGCGGCGCGCGTGACGCCGCCGGCATGCACCACGGAGCGGAAGATGTGCAGGTCGGCCAAATCCATTGTTCTCATCCAGAGATGATTAAGATCATAATTATTCATTTTACGTGATATGCGGCCGGGCGTAAAGCGTCCCCTCAATATTGTGATGAAGGAGATGGAGATGTGCGCGAAGCCCGAACACATCATTGATTATAGAGACTTAACCCCGGACGAGTGGCTGCGGGAGCGGCAGCAAATCCTCTCGCGCGCGCAGGCCGCCCGCGCCGGCGCGCTGCGCGAGCTCGCCCATACGCTGTTGCGTCCATGGCAGGCTCTCGCGCGGCTCACCGCGCTCGTGCCCGCCACAGGCGGCAAGGCGTGGCGCGCCTACGCGCGCTGGCGCGAGCGCAGAGAAGCGGTGCGTGAGCTGCATGCGCTCGACGACCGCTCGCTGCGCGACATCGGCGTCAGCCGCTCGGAGATCGAGTGGGTGGTCTGGAGCCAGCAGGCGGCGCGCGTGCGGGCGGCGGTCAAGGCGGTGCGCCCTCGCCAGCACTGGCCGGCGCCAGACAGGAGCACACCCGCCAAGCCGCAGCAGGTTGGCAAGGGACTGACCGGCAAACGCGCGGCCTAAAGCGCGCGCGCAGACACCACGCCGATCTCGGACGACCCGGGATCGGCGGGTCGCGTCGGCGGACAGCTGCTCATGCGGCCGCCTCCTCGAACGTCGCCCGGAACGGATGCGCGGGATAGACGCCGAGGATCTTCATCTCCTTGGAATAGAATGCGAGTTCCTCGAACGCGAACACCAGGCTGCGGTCTTCGGGGTGGCCCTCGACGTCGGCATAGAATTGCGTGGCGAAGAAATTGCCTTCGATCATGTAGCTTTCAAGCTTGGTCATGTTCACGCCGTTGGTGGCGAACCCGCCGAGCGCCTTATACAGCGCGGCCGGCACGTTGCGCACGCGGAATAAAAACGTGGTGATGACCGGGCCGCCGTTGCTCTTGGCCCACTGGGCCTCGCGCGCGAGCACGATGAAGCGCGTGGTGTTATGGTCTTCATCCTCGATGTCCTGCGCGAGGACGTCGAGCCCGTAGATATCGGCCGCCAGCCGCGAGGCGATGGCAGCCCGCGTCTTGTCGCCGGATTCGGCGACCTCGCGCGCGGAGCCCGCTGTATCGGCGGAGACCATCGGTTTGATGCCGAGCTTGCGGATCACCTTGCGGCACTGCCCGAGCGCGTGGACGTGGCTCTCCACCGTCTTGATGTCCGCGAGGGTCGCTCCCTTGGGCGCCAGCAGCTGGTGCCGCACCGGCATGAAATGCTCGGCGACGATGTGCAGCCCAGAATCGGGCAGGAGATGGTGAATATCGGCGACGCGGCCAGCCACCGAGTTTTCGATCGGGATCATGCCGAGCGCGGCCTCGCCGGTGCTGATCGCGGCAAATGCATCCTCGAAGGTCGCGCACGGCACCGGCTCGTGGTCGGGATAGGCGTCGCGCGAGGCGAGGTGGGAGTTGGCTCCCGGTTCGCCCTGGAACACGATCTTCTTGGCGCTCATGGCGTTCCGGTACGCACGCGGCTTGGCTGAGTCAACTCTGGGTCTGCCTCGCCCTGAGGAGGGCCGAAGGCCCGTCTCGAAGGGTGAGGCGCCACCCGTCTCGCGTGCGCGCCGGGCGTAACGTGCTCAGGTGCCTTCCTCTCTCGACGCGGATCGCCCAAGCATCTCGCGCGCCCGCTCGAGGTCCGCCGGCGTGTCGACGCCGAGCGGCACGCTCTCGACGATGGCGGCGTCGATGCGCATGCCGGCCTCGAGCGCGCGCAGCTGCTCGAGCCTTTCGCGCTGTTCGAGCGGCGCAGGGGGAAGCGCAACGAACCGGGCGAGCGCAGTACGGCGAAAGGCGTAAAGGCCGATGTGGTGATAGAGCGGTCCTTCGCCCGCCGGCGCGGTCGCGCGGGTGAAATAAAGCGCGCGCAAGCGCCGGCTCGCAACCGGCGTGCCGACGAGCTTGACCACGTTGGGATCGCTGCGCTCATCCGCGCGGGTGATCTCGGCCGCCAGCGTGGCGATGTCGACCGCCGGCGTGTCGGTGAGCACGGCGACGGCGGCCGCGATGTCGGATGCCGCAATCGTCGGCAGGTCGGCCTGCAGGTTGACGATGAGCTCGCTCTTGCGCTGGGGGTCGAAGACCTGCAGCGCCTCGAAAATACGGTCCGAGCCCGAGGCATGATCGGCGCGCGTCATCATCGCGCGGCCGCCGGCTTTCTCGACACAGGCGGCGATCACCTCCGAATCGGTAGCCACCACCACCGCGCCGAGCCGCGCCGCCTGCGCGCGGCGCATCACGTGTACGATCATCGGCTCGCCGACGATGTCGAGGAGCGGCTTGCCGGGAAGCCGGGTCGAAGCCATGCGTGCGGGGATGAGAATGAGGACGTCGGCCATCGCTGCGCCTCGGCCGGCCGGGCCCCCCTTTCGCACATGCGCGCAAACGAGGTGCTGGGGAGAGGCAAGGAGCGCGGTCGGAATCGCTTCGTTATACGGGTTGCCAGCACCGAGGCAAACCGGCTATTTGTGCGCCGCCGCAATCTGTGGCGGCCTGCTCGTTTCCTTGAAAACGCTGCGCGAGCCCTCTCGGCAATGGATTCCTTCGAAGTCAACAAGATTCTCGGCGCCATTTTGGGCACACTGCTTGGCGTGCTCTCGATCAACATCGCTGCTGGCGCGATCTTCGCGCCGACCCAGCCGGCGAAGCCCGGCTATGACATCGCCGTGCCGGAGAAGGCGCCCTCCGGCAAACCCGCGGAACCGGAAAAGCAGCAGCCGATCGAGCAACTTCTCGCCAACGCCGATGTCGGCCGCGGCGAGAACTCGGCGAAGAAGTGTTCGGCCTGCCACACCTTCACCAAGGGAGGGCGAAACATGGTCGGTCCCAACCTGTGGGGCGTGGTCGGCCGGCCCAGGGCATCTGAGCCGGGCTTCAACTATTCCGCGGCGATGAAGGGTAAAGGGGGCAATTGGAGCATCGACGAGCTCAACCAGTTCATTGCTAATCCGCGCGGCTTCATTCCCGGCACCAACATGACCTTTGCCGGTGTCCAGCGCGGCGGCGAGCGCGCCGACGTTATCGCCTATCTCAACTCGCTGTCTGACAACCCGGCGCCGCTGCCCAAGGCGGCCGAGGCCGGCGGCGGCGCGAAGCCGCAGTGAACGCACCCACGGCGACGGAACGGCCGTGCAGCCCTTACCGCATACTTTAAGTTTTGGTAATGAACGTGCTTGAGCGGGTCTTATCCGTAGCGCAGGCGACGGCGCGGCCTAATATAGCGATAGCAAAGTGAGGGTCCAACCGCGCCCCTGTCAGCGCCCAGTCACGTAAAATCGGGCATAATGCGGCCGATGCGTGCGTGGCTGGCGTTCTCGCCCCGGAGGTTTCCTTGCGCCTGACCCGTCGAGTCCTCGTTCGCACCGGCGTTCTTGCAGGCTTAGTCCCCGTATTCGAGCGATTGGCAGCGCCGCTCCTCGGCGCGAGCGCCTTCGCGCAGACGGGAAACGGCGAGGGGCCTGCCGACTGGCGACACGGACTGTCACTGTTCGGTGAACTCAAATACCCGGCGGACTTCAAGCATTTCGATTACGTCAACCCGCAGGCGCCGAAGGCAGGCTCCGCGCGGCTCATGGCCGTGGGCACGTTCGACAATTTCAACGAGGTCGTCGCCGGGCTCAAAGGATCGATCGCCGCCGGCGCGGGTATGATCTCGGATACGTTGCTCGCACCCGCGCTCGACGAAGTGTCGACCGAATACGGGCTGATCGCGGAAGCGGTGACGCATGCTCGCGATTTCAGTCACGCCACGTTCCGCTTGCGCGCCGCCGCGCGGCACCACGACGGCAAGCCGATCACGGTCGACGACGTGATCTTCTCGATGCAGTCGTTCAAGAAGCACAGTCCGGGACTGGCGGCCTACTACCGCCACGTCGCCAAGATGGAGCAAACCGGAGAGCGCGAGATTACCTTCATCTTCGACGGGCCCGGCAACCGCGAACTGCCGCTCATCCTGGGCCAGCTCAACGTCTTGCCGAAACATTGGTGGGAGGGGACCGACGCGTCCGGCCGCAAACGCGACGTCGGCGCGACCACGCTCGAGCCGCCGCTCGGCAACGCCGCCTACCGTATCAAGGAGTTCGTCCCTGGCCGCACCGTCGTCTACGAGCGGGTGAAGGACTATTGGGGAAAGGATCTCAACGTCAACGTTGGTCGCGACAACTTCGACGAGCTGCGGTTTGAATATTTCCGCGACGGGACGGTAGCGCTCGAGGCGTTCAAGGCCGACCATCTCGACTGGCGCAGTGAGAACGTGGCGAAGAACTGGGCGACGGCCTACGACTTCCCGGCGGTCAAGGAAAAGCGCGTGGTGCTCGAGGAGTTTCCGCAGCGCAGCAGGGGAATCATGCAGTCGTTCGCGTTCAACACGCGGCGCGACAAATTCAAGGATCCGCGGGTACGCCGCGCGTTCAACTTCGCCTATGATTTCGAGGAGATGAACAAGCAGATCTTCTTTGGTCAATATACCCGCATCAAGAGTTACTTCGAAGGCACCGAGCTGGCCTGTTCCGGCCTGCCGCAGGGGCAGGAGCTGGAAATCCTGGAGCCGCTGCGCGACAAAGTTCCCCCCGAAGTGTTCACCACGGAATACACCAACCCGGTGGGCGGAAGCGCCGAGAACGTGCGCGCCAATCTGCGCGAAGCGATGCGGCTGTTGAAGGAAGCGGGTTACGAGGTGCGCAACCAGAAGCTGGTCAACGCCAAGAGTGGCGAAGCTTTGAGCCTCGAAATCCTCACTGAGGATCCGAGCATCGAGCGCATCATCCTGTTCTACAAGCCCTCGCTCGAGCGGCTCGGCATCACCGTGAATGTGCGCACGGTGGATGATCCGCAATACGAGAACCGGCTGCGCAACTGGGATTTCGACATGATCGTCGCTACGTGGCCGGAATCGCTGTCCCCGGGCAACGAACAGCGCGACTACTGGGGCTCGCAAGCCGCCGACACGCCGGGCTCGCGCAATTACGTCGGCATCAAGAATCCGGCGATCGACGCGCTGATCGAGCGGGTGATCTTCGCCAAGGATCGCGCCGAGCTCGTCGCCGCCACGCGCGCGCTCGACCGCGTGCTCTTGTGGAACAACTACGTCGTGCCACAGTTCACCTCCGACAAGAGCCGCACCGCGCGTTGGGACCGTTTCAACCGGCAGGATCCACTGCCTAAATACGGCGCCTCCGCCTTCCCGACCATCTGGTGGTGGGACGCCGAAAAAGCATCGAGGACGGGAACGCGACCATGACCAACATCTACCACGTGACGCGGCGCGACACGCTCGGGCTCGGCGCCGGCGCGCTGGCCGCCGCCATTGCCACTCCGGCCACCGCAGACGAGGGTCCCGAGCGCCATGGCATCTCGGCCTTCGGCGATCTCAAATACCCGGCGGACTTCAAACAATTCGACTACGTCAATCCGGCCGCGCCCAAGGGCGGCATGTTCTCCCAGGTCGGGTCGAACCGGGTCTTCAATCAGAACTTTCTTACCTTCAACTCGCTCAACATCTTCATCCTCAAGGGCGACGGCGCGCAGGGGATGGAGCTCACCTACGCCGGCCTGATGGCGCGCGCCGCCGACGAGCCGGATGCGCTCTATGGCCTTGCCGCGCGCGCGGTGCGGATCTCAGCCGACGGGCTGACCTATCGCTTTCTGATGCGCCCCAAAATCACCTTCAATGACGGCAGCCCGCTCACTGCCCACGATGTCGCTTTCTCGCTCAAGACGCTGAAGGAGAAGGGCCACCCGATCGCCCAGCAGTTGTTGCGCGACCTCGTCGACGCGGAGGCGAGCGACGACGCGACCGTATCTCTTCGTTTCGCGCCGCGTCGGGCGCGCGACGTCCCGCTGTTCGCGGCCTCGCTGCCGATCTTCTCGCGCGCCTACTACTCCACACACCCGTTTGAGGAGACCTCGCTCGAGCCGCCGCTCGGCAGCGGGCCCTATCAGGTCGGCCGGTTCGAGACCGGCAGGTTCATCGAATACGACCGGGTCAAGAACTGGTGGGGCGCCGATCTGCCGGTCTCGCGCGGACAAAACAACTTCGACACCGTGCGCTTTGAATTCTACCGCGATCGCGACGTGGCCTTCGAAGGCTTCACCAGCAAGACCTATCTCTTTCGCGAGGAATTCACCTCGCGCATCTGGGCAACGCGTTACGACTTTTCGGCGGTGCGCGAAGGCCGCGTCAAGCAGGACGTCATTCCCGACGACACGCCGTCGGGCGCGCAGGGGTGGTTCTTCAACACCCGGCGGGAAAAACTCAAGGACAAGCGGCTGCGCGAAGCCTTCATCTACGCCTTCGATTTCGAGTGGACCAACAAGACTCTGATGTACGGGAGCTATAAGCGCACGCACTCCGTGTTCCAAAACTCGGACATGGTGGCGGTGGGCAAGCCCTCGCCCGAGGAGCTGGCGCTGCTCGAACCGTTCCGCGGCAAGGTTTCGGACGAAGTGTTCGGCGAGCCGTTCGTGCCGCCGGTCTCCGACGGCTCCGGCCAGGACCGCGCCATGTTGCGCCATGCCAGCGCGCTGCTGCAGGAAGCGGGCTTCCCCGTCAAGGACGGCAAGCGGGTCACGCCGCAAGGCGAGCCGATCAGTGTCGAGTTCCTGCTCGACGAGCCGTCATTCCAGCCGCATCACATGCCTTTCATCAAGAATCTCGGCGTGCTCGGCATCGACGCGACTCTGCGCATCGTCGATCCCGTGCAGTACCGCAAACGCGTGGACGATTTCGATTTCGATCTCACGGTGCAGCGGTTCGGCTTCTCCAACACGCCGGGCGATTCGTTGCGTACTTTCTTTTCCTCGCAGGCCGCCGCGATGCGCGGCTCCCAGAATCTGGCCGGCATATCCGATCCGGTGATCGATGCGCTGATCGAGAAGGTCATCGCCGCCGACAGCCGCGCCAGCCTCACGACCTCGTGCCGCGTGCTCGACCGGGTG
>DASSGH010000154.1:0-64447 GCA_035693615.1 Xanthobacteraceae bacterium | reverse complement strand
GGCTTCGCGCGCTGGCGGGTGAAGACATTTTGGAAGACCAGAACAACGGCGTAATTTTTGTGGTGCTGCCGGTAAGGATTGAACTTACGACCTCCCCCTTACCAAGGGGGTGCTCTACCACTGAGCTACGGCAGCGCCCGGCCGCACGCGAAATCGGTGGAAAAGGAAAAGCGGCCCTGAGTGGGCCGACCCATTGCCACAGGGCCGGAACTGGCGCAAGCGTGCCCCCTCTGGCGGGCCCGCACACCCAAGCTGTTCCGCCGGCGGTCCGCGCTACATAATCTTTAGGCGATGAACGAGGATCCCAAGCGCGCGGCGAAGGTCCGCCAACAGCGGCGTCTGAGCGCGGCGCTGCGGGAGAACCTCAAGCGCCGCAAGGCGCAAGCGCAAAGCCGGGCGGCTCCCTCCGCCGGGTCAGGCACCCGGTCTCACGATTCCGCCGGAATTGGCGGCAAGAATGCGCCCGAGCGCTAGATGCCGCCGTGGGGCGGCGCGCCTATTTCCACATGGTCGCCGGGGGTATGCCGGCGTTTGCCGGAGCTAAGGGGAGCGGCATGGATCGCATTCGTATTAGTGGCGGGCAACGGCTCAACGGCGCAATTCCCATCTCCGGCGCCAAGAACGCCACCTTGCCGTTGATGATCGCCAGCATGCTCACCGACAAGACGCTCATTCTCGACAATGTGCCTCGGCTCGCCGACGTGGCGCTTCTCCAGCGCATCCTCGGCAACCATGGCGTCGACATCATGACGAGCGGCAAGCGCACGGGCGAAACGCAATACGACGGGCAGACGCTGCACATCTCCGCCGCCAACATCGTCGACACCATCGCTCCCTACGAGTTGGTCTCGCGCATGCGCGCGAGCTTCTGGGTGGTGGCGCCTTTGGTCGCGCGCATGGGCGAAGCCAAGGTGTCGATGCCGGGCGGTTGCGCCATCGGCACGCGGCCGGTCGATCTGCTCATCATGGCGCTCGAGCGTCTCGGCGCCGATATCGAGATCGATCGCGGCTATGTCATCGCGCGCGCCAAAAACGGCCTCAAGGGCGGCGAGATCAAATTTCCCAAAGTGACGGTCGGCGGCACCCACACCGCGCTGATGGCGGCTTCGCTGGCGCGCGGCACGAGCGTGATCGAGAACGCCGCGCGTGAGCCGGAGATCTCCGACGTCGCCGATTGCCTCAACAAGATGGGGGCCAAGATCAGCGGCGCGGGCACCTCGCGCATCGTGGTCGAGGGCGTGAAGAAGCTCGGCGGCGCACACCACCGCGTCCTGCCCGACCGCATCGAGACCGGCACCTATGCCATGGCGGTGGCCATGGCCGGCGGCGACGTTCTCTTGGAGAACGCGCGCCCCGAGCTCTTGCAGGCGGCGCTCGACGTGCTGGCGCAAGCAGGCGTCGAGATCAGCGCGACCAATACCGGGGTACGCGTGCAACGCAACGGCGCAGGGATCGCGCCGGTCGAGGTCACGACCTCGCCGTTCCCCGGCTTTCCCACCGATCTGCAGGCGCAATTGATGGCGCTGATGACGCGGGCGAAAGGGACCTCGCGCATCACCGAGACGATCTTCGAAAATCGCTTCATGCACGTGCAGGAGCTGGTGCGGCTCGGCGCCCACATCCAGCTCGACGGGGAGTCGGCGACCATCGAGGGCGTGAGCACGCTCAAGGGCGCGCCGGTGATGGCGACCGATCTGCGCGCCTCGGTCTCCCTCGTCATCGCCGCGCTCGCTGCCGAAGGCGAGACGATCGTCAACCGCGTCTATCATCTTGATCGCGGCTTCGAGCGGCTGGAAGACAAGCTCGCGGCATGCGGGGCCGCCATCGAGCGCATCAGCGGGTAGCGCAGCTTTCGCCGAAATGGAGTCAGCGCGAGCGGTACGCTCGATCTCCTTTACTGCTTTACGATGTCACGCCATCGCTCTCGTCGCACCGGCCTTGACTCTCGCCTTGACTGTTGCCCTGGCGCTCGCGGGCGGCGTCGATGCGCAAGTGTTGGATTGCCTCGGCGGGCAGCGGCCGGGCCAAGTGGCGGAATTGATGTTCGGCCGCAACATCGGCCGCCGCCTCGGGGTGAACGAAGCCGATTGGAGCCGGTTCGTCGATCGCGAGATCATCTCCCGCTTCCCCAGCGGGCTCACCATGTTCAATGCCGCCGGCGAGTGGCGGGACGGCGCCAGCAACAAGATCATGCGCGAGCCGAGCAAGGTCGTGCAGATCGTGCTCCCTGGGCAAGCCGAGGACACCGCGCGCCTCAACGAGATCATCGCGGCCTACAAGCAGCGCTTCAAGCAGCAATCGGTGGTGATGATCGTGCGGCCCGCCTGCGTGTCGTTCTAAGAAATGACATTAGATGTGCAATCGAGCAGCGAACGCGGTCTGCTCCCTCCCACGCTTGCGGGGGAGGGCGGGGGTGGGGGGTCGCCTCTCCTCCCGCTTGCGCCGCCGCGGGACGCTTCCTAACTACCCCCATAACATCGAAGTTCTCGATGCCACGGAGCGCGCGTCATGGAGCCGGTGAAGTTCGTCGCCCTTGACCGGGACGACCTCGAGGTCATTTCCACCCATCTGCAGGACGCCCTCGTCAAGGTCGCCGACGTCATCTGGCGCCCACAGGACAAGCGCATGGTGGTCGCGCTGAGCCGCTTCGATTGGCTCTCGGCCGAGGGGGAAAAGCCCGAACTGCGGCGCTGCCGTTCGGCGCTGCGCTTCGAGCGGGTCAACTGCTGCAAGTGTCGAAATGTCGATCCGGCGGGGAAGGCCGCGGTGCTCAACTTGCTCGCCGTCGAATTTTCCGAGACCGATCCGCCGGCTGGCGTCGTCACCCTCATCTTCTCCGGCGGAGGAATGCTCCGGCTCGAGGTCGAATGCCTGGAAGCCGAGCTTACCGATCTGGGGCCGTCCTGGCCGGCGGCCGCCCGCCCGGTCCACGCCGACGACACTCCCGACCTGCGGGGTTGACGGCCCGTCCCAGCCACGCCATTGACCGCCGACCCGGCCCCCGTGTGGTCCGGCAGGACAGGGTCATGCCGCTCCGCCTCGATTCCCGCGCGCCCGATTTCGCCGAGCGTTTCCGCGCGTTCCTCGCCACTAAGCGCGAGGCCTCGGCCGACGTCGAGGCGGCCGTGCGCGCGATCATTGCCGACGTTGCCGCCCGAGGCGACCGCGCCGTCATCGAGCTCACCCGCCAATTCGACCGGTTCGATCCGGCCAAAGTGGGCCTCAAGGTCACCAACGATGCGATCGACGGCGCCGCTGCGGCCTGCGATCGCCGGGCGCTCGATGCGCTGACCCTCGCGCGCGATCGGATCGAAGCCTATCACCGCCGCCAACTTCCGGCCGACGAGCGTTTCACCGATGCGTTAGGGGTCGAGCTTGGATCGCGCTGGACCGCGATCGAAGCGGTGGGACTCTACGTCCCCGGCGGCAGCGCCGCCTATCCATCTTCGGTGCTGATGAACGCGGTGCCGGCGAAGGTCGCCGGCGTTCCGCGCTTGGTGATGGCGGTGCCGGCGCCTGAGGGTCAGCTCGCCCCGCTCGTGCTCGCGGCGGCGAAGCTTGCCGGCGTCGACGAGATCTATCGCATCGGCGGCGCCCAGGCCGTGGCCGCGCTCGCCTACGGCACCGAAACCATCGCGCCGGTCGCCAAGATCGTCGGGCCCGGGAACGCCTACGTCGCGGCCGCCAAACGCCTCGTGTTCGGCAAGGTCGGCATCGACATGATCGCCGGCCCGTCGGAAGTGCTGATCCTCGCCGATAAAACCGGCCATCCCGACTGGATCGCGGCCGATTTGCTGGCGCAGGCCGAACATGACGCAAGCGCGCAATCGATCCTGATCACGGATGACGCAGCAGTCGCGGATAACGTCGAGAAGGCGGTGGGCGCGCAGCTTGCGACGCTGCCGCGCGCGTCCGTCGCCGCGGCGTCCTGGCGCGACTTCGGCGCCGTCATCCTGGTCGGCGCGCTCGATGAGGCGTTGCCGCTCGTCGATGCGATCGCGCCGGAGCATCTCGAGATCGCTAGCGAGGACGCCGAACGTCTGGCCGGGCGCATCCGCAATGCCGGGGCGATTTTCCTCGGCGCGCATACGCCCGAGGCGATCGGCGACTACGTCGCCGGTTCGAACCACGTGCTGCCGACCGCGCGCTCGGCGCGGTTTTCCTCAGGGCTCAGCGTGCTTGACTTCATGAAACGCACGTCGATCCTCAAGTGCGGGCCGGATCAGTTGCGTGCGCTCGGCCCCGCAGCGATCGCGCTGGGCGAAGCCGAGGGACTGGAGGCGCACGCCCGCTCGGTGACGATGCGCCTCAATCCGCGATGACACGCCCGCCGCGCGCGTCGCCTCGCAAGAAGGGCCGCCTCGTTGCGGTCACCCTCGACGAAGCGTCCATCGGCCGCTCCAATCCCGACGTCGAGCACGAGCGCGCGGTCGCCATCTACGACCTGCTCGAAGACAACACCTTTGCGCCGAACGACGAGGAGGAGCAGGGACCGTTCGCGCTGCACCTGAGCATCACCGGCGCGCGGCTCGCGTTCGACATCCGTCGCGCCGACGGCACGCCGGTGGTAGCGCATCTTCTCTCGCTCACGCCGCTGCGGCGCGTGGTGAAGGACTATTACACCGTGTGCGACAGCTATTACGCGGCCATTCGCACCGCGACGCCCGACCGCATCGAGGCGCTCGACATGGGCCGCCGCGCCCTGCACGACGAAGGCTCCAACCTCCTGATGGAGCGCTTGTCGCGCAAGGTGACTCTCGATTTCGACACGGCGCGCCGCCTGTTCACGTTGATCTGCGTGCTGCATTGGAAGGGATGAAGCGACCGCCGGCATTGCGACCGCAGGCGGTGCTGTTCGCCTGCGGCATGAATTCCGTGCGCTCGCCGATCGCCGCGGCGCTGCTCAAGCAAATGCTCGGCACTTCGCTCTATGTCGGCTCGGCCGGCGTGCGCAAGGGCGAACGCGATGCGTTGGCTGCGGCGGCGATGGAGGAGATCGGCATCGACATCAGCGCGCACCGGCCGCTGACGTTCGAGGAGCTCGACGATCTCGAGGGATTGAATTTCGACCTCATCGTCACGCTTTCGCCCGAAGCGCACCACAAGGCGCTGGAGCTCACGCGTACCTCCGCCGTCGACGTCGAGTATTGGCCGACCGCGGATCCCACCGCGATCGAGGGCAGCCGCGAGCAAAGATTGGTCGTGTATCGCGAGGTGCGCGATCAATTGCTGCGGCGGATTCGGGAGCGCTTTTCTCCTCCCCACGGGGCCAACGAGTGAACTAAGCGCGAACTCAGCAGTTGTGGGAGGGCGGTGATTCCGCTAGCTTGCGCGCCTTCCGGGGCGGCGCGCTCGCCTTGTTTCCGTAACGCCAAGGTAGCGAATGGCAAAGGAAGAATTGCTGGAATTTCCCGGCGTGGTGACGGAACTGCTTCCGAACGCCACGTTCCGGGTCAAGCTCGAAAACGAACATGAGATCATTGCTCATACTGCCGGCCGCATGCGCAAGAACCGCATCCGCGTGTTGGCCGGCGACAAGGTCCTGGTCGAAATGACTCCCTATGATTTGACCAAAGGTCGTATCACCTATCGATTCAAGTAGCCGTGCTTTCGATGCTCACGCAGTCGCGGCGCCAGCAAAAATGATAGGCAGTCCCAAGCTCGTCCTCGCATCGGGGTCTCCCCGACGGGTGACGCTCATCAATCAAGCCGGCATCGAGCCCGACGCGTTGCGCCCCGCCAACGTCGACGAGACGCCGCGGCGCGGAGAATTGCCGCGCGCTTACGCCAACCGGCTCGCCCGCGCCAAGGCCGAGGTGGCGCTCGATCTGGTGCGCGCCGACGAAGAGCTGCAGGGCGCCTATATCCTCGCCGCCGATACCGTGGTGGCGGTCGGCCGGCGCATTCTGCCCAAGCCCGAGCTGGTCGACGAAGCCTCGCAATGCCTGCGGCTTCTCTCCGGGCGCAATCATCGCGTCCACACCGCGATCTGTCTGGTGACGCCGAAGGAGGCGTACCGGCAGCGCCTGGTCGAAACCCGCGTGCGCTTCAAGCGCCTGTCGGAGGACGATATCGAGACCTACCTCGCCTCGGGCGAATGGCGCGGCAAGGCGGGCGGGTACGCGGCGCAGGGCATCGCGGGCAGCTTCATCGTCAAGATCGCGGGCTCCTACACCAACGTCGTTGGCCTTCCACTCTATGAAGTGACGACGCTCCTCTCGGGCGAGGGTTATCCGATCCGCGCCGGCTGGCTCAACGTAGTCTGACGCCTGGCGCCCCCTGCGCCGATCACCATATGTGAGGGCATGCCCGAGCGCGAGCTGCGCACCAACCCATGTCCGATCTGCGGCAAGCCTTCGGCCGAACCATTCCGGCCGTTTTGCAGCCGGCGTTGCGCCGATGTCGACCTCAACCGCTGGCTCAGCGGGGTGTACGCGGTTCCGGTGAAGGAAGAGGAAGACGAGGACGGAACGCCGAGCGCAAAGGGAGGCGACGAGGTATCCTGACTATGAATTGCGCGCGGGGATGGCCGTTCTGGACAGGGCGGAATCGAGCCTCTATAAACCCCGCGCTCTTCCTTCGTCCGCCCTCGCGCGGGCGCGGCGCCCAGGTAGCTCAGTTGGTAGAGCACTGCACTGAAAATGCAGGTGTCGGTGGTTCAATTCCGCCCCTGGGCACCATCATCACCGATCAATCGTTCGACGCGATGTAACGCGAGACGAGCTCCACCATCTCCAGGTCGTCGCCGTCGCCGCGCTGGCTGAGACCCTTGGCGACACCGGTGCGGTCCTGCATGTCGCGATTTTGGCTCATCTTCCATTTGCCCTCGAGGCGCGTGACGGGAAAGCGGAAGCCGACGATGCCGCGCAACATCACGTCGACGTAGCTCGCGGGCGCATCCGTGACCAGCCACGGTTTCGGTTCGTTTCGCTCCTGCTGAGCGGTGAGCTCGCTCACGTGCCGGCGCAGCCACTCCTTGTCCTGCATCACCTCGGGACGGCCATAGGCGTGCACGACCGCATAGTTCCACGTCGGCACCACCTTGCCGTGCGCCGTCTTCGACGGATACCAGCTGGGCGTTATGTAACCCTCCGGCCCATGAAAGATCATCAACGCCTCGGTGCCCTCGGCCAGATCCTTCCAATGCGGATTGGCGCGCGCGAGATGGCAGTCGATCACTCCGTATGCGCCTTCATCCTTGAGCACTGTCGGCAGGTGCGTGGCATAAAGGCCGCTTGACCCGCACGATATGAACGCAGCCAAAGGCTTGGTGCGCATCAGTGCGTGCATCTGCGTAACATCCTCGACGCGATAATGCTCGGGTTGGTACATGGCAATCACCGTGATCTAGAGCGATCCGCGTCAGTCGGTTTGCCCGGCGCGTCCGATCTGCCGGTAGTAGCGGATCGCGCCGGGATGCAGCGGCAGAAAGGAATTGCGCTCGATGTTGGCGGGAACGGTCTCCGCCGCGGCGGCATTCGCCTCCATCATCTCCTCTTGATTCTCAAACACCGCTCGCACCACCTGATAGACGAGATCGTCCGGCAGCTGCGCGTGCGCCACGGCGAAGTTAAATAGCCCCAGCGTTTGGTAACTCCGCAGCAGCGACGGATAGGTGCCGGCGGGAATGCGCGAAGGCGTGAGCTCCGGCATCGCCAGGCGCAGCGCCGCGATATCGTTGGCCGTGAACGCCACGTATCTCACCTTGTTCTTCGCCTCGAGCTCGATGAATGAGGGAAACGGCACGCCCGCGGCTCCGGCGAGCACGTCGAGCTTGCGCTCGTGGACTTGCGCGGCAAGCTCCGCCCATTCGCCATAAGCGAGGCTTACCGGCACGTTGAGCACGCGGAAGAACTCGGGAAAATAGGCCGCCGCTGTTCCTCCCGCCGGGCCGACGCCGATGCGTTTTCCCGACATTTCCAAGACTGAACGGATCCCCGACTCCTGCAGGACGAGAAACTGGAATGGTGTGTCGTACATCGGGAAGATGACGCGCATGGATCGCGCCGGCTTTTTCCCGGCCCATATGCCGGTCGCGTTCCACGCCTGAAGCGCTACTCCAATGCTGACGAAGCCGAGCTTGGCCTCGCCTGCTTCCATCAGCTCGATGTTCTGCACGGGGCCCTCGGTCGCCAGCCGCTCGACCGGAAGATCGAGGGTACGGGTGAGAATCTTCGCCAGCGCCTCGCCATAGACGTAGTAGGTGCCGCCCGGCGAGGCCGTCCCGATGCGCAGCTGATCCGGCCAGTCGGGCTCGGCGGCGCGCGCCGGCGCCGCGTAAGGGGCGAGCGCGGCGGCAAGGAGCGCAAGCCTCAGCAATAAAGTCTTCATGCCTTACCTCCCATGCTGAGCGCGCTAGGCCATCACCCGCTCGGGCTCCTCGGCCTCCAGTTCCGTCTCTTGCTTGAGGTGTTTCCGCAGCCGCCGTTCGTCGAGCGCGTCCTCCCATTTCGACACCACGATGGTGGCGACGCCGTTGCCGACCAGGTTGGTGAGTGCGCGCGCCTCCGACATGAAGCGATCGACACCGAGGATGAGCGCGATGCTGGCAACCGGGATCGAGCCGACGCTTGAAAGCGTGGCGGCGAGCACGATGAATCCGCTGCCGGTGACGCCGGCGGCGCCTTTCGAGGTCAGCAGCAATATGCCGATGATGCCGAGCTGCTGCAACAACGTTAGCTCGGTGTTGGTCGCTTGCGCGAGGAAGATCGCCGCCATCGTGAGATAGATGCAGGTGCCGTCGAGGTTGAACGAATACCCGGTCGGGATCACCAGGCCGACCACCGATTCCTTGCAGCCGAGATTCTCGAGCTTGACCATCATGCGCGGCAGCACCGATTCCGAGGACGAGGTGCCGAGCACGATCAGCAGCTCCTCCTTGATGTATTTGATGAACCGCCAGATGCTAAACCCGGTGAACCAGGCGATTCCTCCGAGCACGACGAAGACGAACAGCAAGCACGTCAGGTAGAAGGCGGCCATCAGCTTGCCGAGCGAGAGCAGGGTGACGATGCCGTATTTTCCGATCGTGAAGGCCATCGCGCCGAAGGCGCCGATCGGCGCCGCCCGCATGATGATGCCGACGACGTTGAATAGCCCGTGCGATACGGCGTTGATAAGAGCGATGACGGGCTTGCCGCGCTCGCCCATCATGTGCAGCCCGAAGGCGAATAGGATCGCGAAGAACAGCACCTGCAGGATCTCGCCTTCGGCGAACGCACCGACCACCGTGTTCGGGATAATATGCATCAGGAACTCGGCGGTGCTCTGCTGGCCGGCCTTGGTGGTGTAGACTTGGATCGATCGGGTATCGATCGACCTCGGATCGACATTCATGCCGGCGCCCGGCTGTAGAATGTTGACCACCACGAGTCCGACGATGAGCGCGAGCGTGGTCGTTACTTCAAAGTAGATCAAGGCCTTGAGGCCCACGCGTCCGACCTTCTTCATGTCCTCCATGCTGGCGATGCCGTGCACGACGGTGCAGAAGATGATGGGGGCGATCATCATCTTGATCAATTTCACGAAGCCGTCACCGAGCGGCTTCATCTGCTCGCCCAGACTGGGATAGAAATGGCCCAGCAGGATGCCGATCGCGATCGCGGTCAGGACCTGGATGTAGAGGTGGGTATAGAACGGCTTGCGTGGAGCGCGGGCCGTCGCTGTGGTCGCCACCATGACGCTCTCCCTATCGGATCCGACATCGTCTCTTGTTGGTCGCCAAGCGACAGGTCGCGCGGGCGGACCTGCATAGCGGCCTTCAATGATATCGTGAGAGAGGCGCCTTGGCATCTCCGCCCGGCGGCGTAAAAACTGTAAGGATCCGCGGCCGCCGAGACGACGCGAATGTATTGCGCGCGGGCCGTGTGCGAGCGCGAGATGGTGGCGGGGAGGAGAGGTCCGGTCCGGCGATCGAGGCCGACCCCGGACGACGCGGTCGAACGCGAGAGGGAGCACACCGAGCTTTGGTGCGCCCCCTCATCGAAAACTCATTGCGAAACCAAGATTACGCGCCCTTGGATTTCGCCTTTTGGTGGCTCTCCTCGGCGCCGGCACTGCGTCCTTTGCGTTGGGCAGGCTTTGCATCTTGCGCCGATTTTGCCGCGAGGCGCACGCTCTTCGCGTGCTCTGCCGGCTTGGCGGCGATGCGCTCGCTTTTCCCGTGCTCTGCCGGTTTGGCGGCAATTCGCTCCCGCTCTGTCGATTTCGTGGCGACCTTAGGATGTCGTCCCGAATTCCGGGCGATGTGTTCCGTCTTCGCCGGAGATGCCGACTTCGCGGCAACGCGCACCGCCTTGGCATTGTGCTTGGGTTTGTCGGCGCCGCGCGCGAGCGCGGCGCGCGAGCTTCGCTTCGTCCGCAGGGACACCGCAACGCGCGCGGTTGCGTCGACGCTCTTGGCGGAGGCTTCCAAGGCGTGCACGGGCGTGGGCGCGGCCCTCGACAACGAGTCGGCCGCGCTTGCCATGTCCTGGATCAGGGCATTGCCGGCCTCGAACATGCTGTCGAGGTCGTAGGGTCCCACCGACGACACGGTCTCGCGCAGGGGATTCTGTGCCACGATCATTTTCACGCTCGTGGGTTGGCAATGATTCCACTCCGCCCGGTCGCGCGGCCCATACGGACACACGACGCCGTTCTTGGCAGCGATCCGGTGCCATAGCTCCGCTTCGGCCGATCCGGGCGCGCCGATG
Organism: Xanthobacteraceae bacterium; assembly: GCA_035693615.1. Taxonomy (GTDB): domain Bacteria; phylum Pseudomonadota; class Alphaproteobacteria; order Rhizobiales; family Xanthobacteraceae; genus VAZQ01. Next base: position 53,753 of record DASSGH010000154.1, on the reverse strand, counting down.
CCGCGCATGTCGACGGCCAGCCCATAGGTGTGCAGCGAATTGAATTTGTCGGAAAAGCCGCCGATGCCGAATGCCGGCGGCCGATAGGCCGAGAACACGCTGGCGGACGGCAGCCCGGAGCTGCGCGCCTCGCGGATCGCGTGTTCCAGCCGGACGGCGAATTCGGGATGCAGCCGTCGGATGGCCACCTCCGGTCCTTGCAGCGTCATGGTGTAACCGGGACTTGCGGTCTCGACCAAATAGGCGCGCGCCTCCGTGATTTCGGCGAGCGTCTTCGTCGCCTCGTCGCTCGGTGTCTCGGCGCAAGGCGCGTCGCTCGCCGACGGAGCCGACGGATCGGAGGGGTGAGCCACGATGTCGTCCAAGCCGCATGCGGGAACGGAAGGCGGCGCGTGGAGAGAAACATCCGGTGCCGAATTATCGGAGAGCGCGACCTCGGGTACTGAAGGCAGCGCGATCAAGGCGGCGGCGAGCGGCGGCAGCGCGGCCGCGCAAGTGGAAATTCCAGCGAGAAATCGCATGATATCCCCGTGCTGATTTTCGGGAGAGTGTCCGCGCGTGCGGACGGCGCACGTCTACGGCGAATTGCGTCGAGAATGTGATTATGTCGGTTCGAAGACGCTATCGCGCTGAACGAATCGTTTCGTCTGAATCAATATGTGATGAGCGAGGAACTCGGGCGCCAAAGTTCCACTTTTGAATCAACCGTCGTCGCGCCCGGCGATCCACGTGGCAAGGACCGTCATGTCGCCCGGGTCGAAAGCCACCAGATCGGCGCGATAGCCTGCGGCAAGCCGGCCGAGCATCTGCCCCAGACCGAGGAACGTGGCCGGATTCGCCGACGCAAACCGCAACGCGTCCGTCAAAGGAACTCCGAGGAGGCGAACGCAATTGCCGACCGCGGTCGCCATGTCGAGCGCCGTCCCGGCGAGCGTCCCATCGTCCCTGACGCAGTAGCCCTCGCGCGCAGTGATATTGTCTCCGTAGAGTTTGAAGTTGGAGCGGCTTCCGCCGACCGGCGGCATCGCGTCGCTCACCAGCATGGGGTGTCCGAGCCCGCGCAGCGCAAGGCGGAGCATGGCGGGATCGACGTGCACGCCGTCGACGATGAGGCCGTACCATGCGTCGGACGATTCGAGCGCTTGTGCGACCGGTCCGCCCTCGCGGCTGGACATCGGCCGCATCGTGTTGAAGAGATGGGTGAAGCCGGTCAGTCCCTCCGCCATGGCAGCACGCGCCTGTTGATAGGTTGCCATGGAATGGCCCAACGATACGCGCACCCCAGCCGCGACGAGGCGCGCGATAAAACCCGGAGGCACCACTTCCGGCGCCAAGGTCACGAGCAGCGCGCCGTTGCGCGGTGCGGTCAGCATGTCGAACTCATCCGCCGAGGGCTGCCGGAAGCGCCGCTTGTCGTGCGCGCCTGGCTTCTCACCGGAGAGATAAGGGCCCTCCAGGTGCAGGCCGAGAACGCCCGGCTCGCTGCCGGCAACGGCGTTGACCGCCTCCAATGCGAGCCGCATTTTTTCCGCGCTGTCGCTGATGAGCGTCGGGAGGAGGCCCGTGGTCCCACGTTTCCTGTGCGCCGCCGCGATGGTGCGGATGCCTTGCACTGTTGGCGCGTCGTTGAACAAGACGTCGCCGCCGCCGTTCACCTGCACGTCGATGAATCCCGGCGCAAGCCATGCGCCTTGCGGTAGCGCATGAATGGAGATAGTGCGCGGGAGATCCGTCGTTGCAACGAGATCGGCGATACGAGCGCCATCGACAACCACGGCGGTACGCTCGTGCACAAGCGAGCCATCGAAAACATGGTCCGCCGCAATGGCGTGCAGCCCCGGCCTATTCATCTGGTCCGCGTGATCTTTTGCAAATGGCGCGGCAGGTCGACGTTGATGCCCCGGCTTTGCGCGACGCGGATCGCCAAGGCGTAGAAAGTCTGGATCAGGCACACCGCGTCGGCGTCAGGGTGATCCGGCGGCAGCGCCGGTAGACCTTCGGGCTCCGGCTCGCCGGTCATGAAGACGTTGGCGTTCTTGCGGCGAAGATCCGCGGCGAGCGCGCGCAGCCCCGCCGCGGCCTGATCCGTCGGCACGAACATGAGCGCAGGATACGACGACTCCACAAGCGCGATCGGGCCATGGTGGAATTCGGCGCTGCTGAAGGCTTCGGCATGAAGGTTCGAGGTTTCCTTTAGCTTCAAGGCGGCCTCGCGCGCGATCGCCAGCGTGGGACCGCGGCCGAGGCTCACCAAGCTCTTCGCCTCGCACAGCGGTTGCAAGGCCGCGCTCCAGTCGAGCCGCATGGCCGCCGCGAGCCGATCCGGCAATCGCTCGATTGCCGCCCGCAAGTCATCGAGGTCGGCCCATGCAGCGGTGAGATAAAGCCAGGCTGAGAGGCTGCTCACGAAGGTCTTCGTGGCCGCCACGCTGAGCTCCGGCCCTGCGCCCATCGGCAGCACGATGTCGGAGGCCTTCGCCAGCGGGCTCTCGCCGTCATTGACGATGGCCGCGGTGAGCGCGCCGGCGGCCTTGGCCATCTCGACCGACTCGATGAGGTCGTCGCTTCGTCCGGATTGTGAAACCGTGAGGAAGAGCTGGCCCGCAAGTGTCATCTGCCGCCGGTAGATGGTGGCCACGTTGGGCGCAAACGCGCCCACCGGGATGCCGAGATGGCGCTCCAGTAGATGCTTTCCGAAAGTCGCCGCATGGGCCGAGCTTCCGCGCGCGCAGGTCAGGACGAAGTTCGGCGGCGCGCGCCTGACCCGACGCAGGAGCTCCGCCAACGGAGCTTGCAGCGCGGCGCCTTGCCGCCGCACGGCATCGGGGCCGGTTTGCCAGTCCGCTTCGATGTTGATGCCGCCGTCGCTCACCGGGAAGACCTCGAAGCGGTGAGGTCGCGCGGCAAGGACTCTGCCGCGTCACGGGCCAATTGCAGCGCGCCCGCCACGGCGTCGCCGCGGGGCGCGACGAGGTGGCGGCGCGTCGCCTTCGCCAGCCATGGCTCGATCGATGCGGCAAGGCCGCCGACCAGGGACAGGCGATCTGCCCCGAGACGAACAAGCGCTTGCGCCAGGGCGTCGACGTGGGCGCCGGCAACCTGCAACAGCTCGACCGCGACCGGATCGTCGGCGGCAGCATGCTCGATGATCTCCGGCGCGAAGCTCGCGAAATCCTTCGGCAAGGCGCCGGTCATCCAATCGACGATGGCGTGGGGGTCCGACCGGAATTTTGCCAGCAGCGAGCGCAGGAGCGGCGTCCACGTGACGCGCCCGTCGCAAGCCCACAACGTGCGGCGCAGCGCCTCGCAGCCAAGCCAAGCGCCGCTTGCTTCATCGGAGATGGGCCAGCCCCAGCCGCCGACCCGATGCTGCCGCCCATTGAGCTCAGCCCAGCCGATGCTGCCGGTGCCGATCACGATGATGCCGCCGTCGGCTCCGCCATGGGCGCCGACGCAGGCGGCCTGGGCATCGGTGACAAGAACCACCCTGCGGTAGGGGTGCTCATGCTGGCGTGCCGCCTCGAGCTGACTCGGCTCGCTGGCCCCCGCCAATGCCAAGCAGGCAACGATTCGATCGAAATCACGCGTCGACAGCCCCGCGGCGCTCATGCATTGAACCGTTGCCTCATGCACCGAGGCAAAGCTTTGCTCCACTCCCAGGCGAATATTGGCCGACCCGGCGCTCCCTTCGCTTAGCGTGCGGCCCGAGATCGTGCAAAGGCGGGCGCGACATCCGCTGCCGCCCCCGTCGACGCCGAGCAAGAGGACGTCCGCGGGCCCGTTCATTTTCGATTGCCCCTCGGCCCGCAAATGCGCGAGAACCGATTAGGATCGACAAGCGTTCTTTTGCGTGTCAGCATTCCGCGTGAATCATGGATACCGAACGCGCGAGCCCCCGATATTCCGATATCGATGCGTGGGCGCCCTCGGACATCGCCGAGGCGCTGATCGAGGGCCAGTTCACGGCAGTGGCAGCGGTCAGGGCCGCCCGCTTTGAACTTCTCGAGGCGGCGCTGGCCGCCGCGGAAAGATTGCGCGGGCCCGGCCGCCTCATCTATGTCGGCGCCGGCACCTCCGGGCGACTCGCCGTCCAAGACGGGGCGGAGCTCGTTCCGACATTCAGTTGGCCGCAGGAGCGGCTGCTGCTGCTCATTGCCGGCGGCAGGAACGCGCTGCTGCGTTCGGTCGAAGGAGCTGAGGACGCGGTCGATCAAGCTCACCGCCTTACCCAACAGCATGAAATCGGCGGCGATGACGTCGTCATCGCCGTCGCCGCGAGCGGCACCACGCCGTTCACCGTCTCCTGCCTCAATGAAGCAAAGCGACGCGGCGCTTTGACCATCGGCGTTGCCAACAACCGCGACACTCCGATCCTGAAAGGCGCCGACCACGCGATCTGGCTCGACACCGGCGCGGAGCCGATCGCCGGGTCCACCAGAATGAAGGCCGGAACGGCGCAGCGTATCACGCTTAATGTCTTCTCGTCCCTGGTCATGATCTTGCTAGGGCGCGTGTATGACGGGCTGATGGTCGACCTCCAGGCCGTCAATCAAAAACTCGTGCGACGCAGCGAATCGATCCTCACCCGGCTCACCGGCAGCAGCGGCGAGCAGGCGCGCGAGGCATTGCATCGTGCAAACGGCAACGTCAAGCTGGCGGTGCTGCTTCTGCACGGCTGTGAGCTGAACGAGGCCACGGCCGTTCTCGATCGGGCAGGCGGGCAGCTACGCGCAGCGCTCGCCGACATCGGCAAGCCCGCTCCCGAACCTGCCGATTTCAACGATCTGACGACGTGACGTGCTGGTCAGCCGGCTTGCCGGACACCGGGCCCAGGCTCGGAGGCGGCGGCGAGGAATTTCGAGTCTTCTTTGTACCAGAAGTGCTCGCAGGAGCAGAACGGGCAGAATTTCCGTGCGAAAGCCCCGACCGATTGTTTGAATTCCTTGGGATCGGCATCCATCCCCATGAACATGTAATGGCCGGTGAGCCGGCAGCGTGTAATGACCTGAGCCATCGAGCTCCTCCGTCCTAAACGAAACGGCGATGAGACAACATCGCCGCGCGGAGAAGGTTCCGCGCCGGCGCGGCGCCTCCGGTTGCGATGCGTCGGCTAGCGGTCGTTGGCGGCGATCTCGGCGATGAGCTTCTTCAGAATCGCGTCGGCGAAGATCTCGTAGTTCTGCGCTGGGACCACGAACGCGCCTGCGCCGCCGATCACGTTGTCATAATAGTAGCGGTCGAGATCGGGCTCGAGCGCCAGGATCGGTAGGCCGTTGATGCCGATGCCGGCCGCGACCGCCGCGTCGCGGGCAAGCGTCACTGGCCGCCCCCGATTGTTCGATCCGTCGCCTGAGACGTCGATGACGCGTCGGGGCGCGGCAAAGGGACTGATTGAGAACAGCGTCGCCGCGTAATCGATCGCGCCGCTGATCGAGGTGCCGCCGCCGAACAGCTGGCGCGGCGCACGCTCGATCGCGGCGGCGAAGGCGGCCGCGGTTTCCTCCTCGCCAACGAGGCTCCATCCCACCGTCTGTACCTGCAGCGCCGGCCCGGTCCATTGCAGCATCGTGACCGCGATCGCCCGGTTGGGACCGGAGCGGATCGCTTGGAGCACGCGCGCATGCCGAAACGCAGCGACGTAGCCGCGTTTCTGCAGATCGAAGCGGACCTGATCCACGCTGCCCGACGCGTCGACGGCGAGCACGAGTTGAAGATCGGTAGCGGTCTGCGCCGGCGCGGGCGAGGCGCACGCGAGCAGCGCAAGGAGTGCCAACGCGATGGTGCTTCTCACCTCGAGCTCAAATGCGATGATTGCGCCTGCCAAGAGTTTCGCTGGACACGCGGGCAAAGGTCGCGACGATGCGCGCGCCCGCGCGAATGGTTCCGATGACGCTTCCAGCGACTTTGGAATTGCCGCCGCGCCGCCGATGGTAGTCGGCAGGAATCTCGAGGATGCGCAGCCCCGCTCGCGCGGCCCGCATCTGCATCTCGAGATTCCATCCATAGGTCAGCTCGCGCATTCCCAGCTGCATGAGCGCGTCGCGGCGGATCGCACGCAAGGCGCACATGTCCGTATACCGCACGCCATAAAGAAGCCGCATGGCCCAGCCGGCGAGGCGCCCCGCCGCGAGCTGGTGCCAGGCAATGCTTCCGGGCTCGCGATTGCCGCGAGCGCGCGAGGCGATGACGAAATCGTAGCGGCCGGCGCGGATTGGCTCGACCAGCCGGCCGATGCTGTCCGCATCGTCGGCGCCGTCGCCGTCCATGAATAGGACGATATCGGCGTCCTCGGCCGCCATCGTCGCCGCCAGGCACGCCCGCCCGTAGCCGGGTCCGGTGTCGATCACCTCTGCGCCCGCAGCCTGCGCCCGCGCCACGGTGGCGTCGCGGCTGCCGCCGTCCGCTACGATGACGCGGGATACGATGGCGCGAGGTAGGCTGCGCACCACATCCGCGATGGACTGCTCCTCGTCGAGGGTCGGAATGATGACGGCGATCGCGCCGCCGGCTTTTCCCGCCGCGCCGCCCTGGCGTAGAACAGCCGCGCTCGTCATTCAAAGGCTCCAGCGCAGGCCGCAATTCGCGCAGCTCGCCTGCGGCTTGTCCGACAGCAGCGCGTCGCGGAACGAACGGTACGCCGCGCCGTTCCAAATCTCTCGCAGGCTTTGCTGCGTGGCATCGCCCAACGTGTAGTTTTCGTAGCCGCGCTGCGAGAACGGCGCGATGCAGCAGGGAAGCGCGCGGCCGTTGGCGGTGAAATACATCACCGTCCATGGGCGTCGGCAGAGCGTCCAAGGCGAACCCACGTCGTGGCGCTTGAGGCTCGTGCCCGGTTCCGAGGCGCCGCCGGAGGCGGCAAACGTGATGCCGCGAGAACGCGCGAGCTCGGTGGCCGCTTCGAGATGCGCTCCCTCCTCGCGCGTCATTTGCTCGTAGAGTGCTTGGTCGGGCCGGGCAAGGCCAATGGCATCCTCTTCGAAGAACACCAGGCGCTGCAGATAGACTTCGCGCACCCCGATTTGCGCCGCCAGCTCGACGAAGGCCGGCAGCTCGGCAACGGTCTCCTTGAGCCCGGTCAGCCACAGCGAGACGCGCGGCCGATCCGCTCCGTCACGGTCCTGCAGATTGCGAAAGGCACGCACGTTGCGCAGGATGCGGGCAAAGTAATCTTTGCCGCGGACAGCCAGAAAGGATTTGGCATTTGCGGCATCGAGCGAGACGCGAAGCTCATCCAGGCCGGCGGCGATGAGCGCGCGGCCGTTTCGCTCGTTGAGAAGCGTGCCGTTGGTATTGAACAGCACGTAGGTCCCGCGGTCCTTGAGGTAGCCCACCATCCTGGGCAGGTTTCGCACCAGCATCGGTTCGCCGACGCCGTGCAAGACGGCGCGTTGCAGGTTCGGAATCTGATAGACGATCGAGACGAACAGCTCCCAGCTCATGTCGGCAGGAGGTTCGAGCTCGGCGTAGGTGCGCGGGCAGGTCGTGCACAGGAGATTGCAGCGGTTTGTGGTCTCGAGATAAACGCAGACCGGCGGGCGGGCCGCATAGTTGCCGCGCCGCTCCTCGACGCTTTCGAAGTAGCGCCGGGGATCGACCCTGCTGTCAGGCGGTAACGGCGTCGGCATGCGCCTCCTCCGCTTTGCGTCGGTACCGCACAGCAAACTCCACCACCAGAATGAGAATGCACGGGGCGTAGATCGGGATCGCTTGCCATAACGTCGGCGGCCATTGCGCGAAGTAGAGCGCGCCAGATGCGCATGTGAGATAGATCGCGCCGACTGCGGGATAGAAACACAGGAACGGCACTAGCCAGGCGAAGTACCAGGAGTAATGCGGTGAAACGAGGAGAGTGAAAGCGACGGCGAGCATCATGCCGCCGGCGAGATCGCGGCCCGGCGTTCGCGGCCGCATGAGGACGCAGAGGGCGAGTGCCGCCATGACGGTCGCCGCGCCCATCACATAGACCGCAAAGGCTTGCGGCGGCAGCGCGACGACCGCGCCGAGAAGCTGCCACAGGAAAATTCCCGAGCCGCGGTCCAAGCCCTCTTCGCTGACGTAGGTGCCGAGGAAGCCGAACACCTTCGCGCCGGCGCCGATATAGGGGAGATATAACACCGCGATGGTGGCGACGAAGGCGACGGGAAAGCGCCAGTCCCAGCGCCGATAAAGCGCGGGAGCGGTCACCAGAGAAAAGTACTTGACCAGCGCGCCGGCGCCGAAGGCGATGCCGGCGAGGATCGGCGAGCGCCGTTCGGCGGCCAGGAAGGCCAGCAGCAGAAAGGCGATGGCGACGATGTCGACGTGGCCGCTGCGCGCGAACTCCCACAAGGGTAGGGGATGCCACGCATAGAGCAGGATGCGCGAGCGCGGCAGCCCGCGCAGCGCGAGCAATCGCAGCATCGCCCACACCGCCAGCGCTTCGAAGGCCAGCATCGCAGCCTTCATGGCGATGGGAGCCTCGGAGATGCGCGTGACGAGATAGAACACCATCTGCGAGGTTGGCGGATAGATCGTCGGAGCATAATCGGCGCGATTGATGTTGGGGTAGATCGCGGCGTCGCGCAGCGGCGTCAGCACCTCCGCGCTGGGAACATGAAGATATGGATTGATGCCGGCGGCTTGCACCCGGCCGTCCCAGATATAACGGAAGAGGTCGTTGGAAACCGGCGTTCCCGGCAGGAGAAGACACCGCATGGCCACGCCGACGAGGAGAATGGTTGCAAGCGCTCGGCCGCTCGCAACGCCGTCGGCCGCGCTCCGCAGAACGAACCAGGTTGCGATCGCGTAAGGTGCGGCTTGGAGGAGGAGAAAGACGCCGATCTTGGGGTCGTCGAAGCGGTTGACTGTCGCCGCGCCCGCGGCCGACAGCGCCAGCAGGCAGCACGCGAGCGCCAGCAGCGGCCAATCGAGGCCGGTGACCCGCTTCACTCGGCAGCCCCACGGAACGCGTCGAGGGCGAACCGATCCTTGAGTTGCGAACTCTCGAGCAACGATTGCAACAGCGCCCGCGTATGCCGCGGCGACGCGGGACGAAGGCCCGCAGCCAACGACTGACCCTCGAACAATTCTGCCACGAGCATTTTCAATGCCGAGACATCGTCGACGTCGTACCACGTGGGCAGAATATGCATGGGCAGACGCAATTCGGCGGCGCGCTCTTGCGTTTGCCGTGTGACGTGTTGCGTGCTCCAGGCGATGTCCTCGAACAACCGGCGATGTCGTGCCTTGACCCCGAGCAGGTAATAGCCGCCGTCAAGGGCTGGGCCGAGTACCGCTCGGTTGCCCGGCTGCGCAAGCACCTCAGCCGCTTCGAGCAAGAGCGAGGTGGGCAGCGTCGGGCTGTCGGAGTTGACGACCACTGCGGCGCGATGGCCGCGTTCGAACAGATGCGCAATGGTATGGTCGAGGCATTCCCCTAACGACGGATGGGAAGCTTCGATCAGCGCGATGTCCGGCGGCAAATTGGCCTGAAAGAACGGCTGCGCATCAGTGGGTCCGTAGGCGATGTAACCGGCGACCGAGGTTTCAGTCGCGGCGGCGAGGATGTTCTCGGCAATATCGCGCACGAATGCCGTGTTGCATTGCGCCGCTTGCTCGAAGGTCAGGGGCGGAACCAACCGCGTCTTGGTGCGTCCCGGCACGGATGCCTTGGCCATCGCGGCGATCCCGCAGGCAGGGACTTTGGCACTGCTGAGGTCGAGGACGGCGCTGCGCATGACCACTCCCATCCCTCGCGATACGCCAAGCGGTGCTCGGTTGGTGCAGCGGAATTCACAACAGCAATCTGTACCGCATCGCCAGCCTGCCGTGTCGCGGCAAGAGCGGCGGCGCCGGTCGGCTCACATCTCCGTGAGCGCAAGTTCACGCGATCATTTCTACTGCTTAGGGCGATCGAGGGGAAGGCGCGCCAGCCAATCGATCGAGGGTTCAAATTTTGCAACCCGTATCAGGACGTGCGCGGCAGTCCCCCAAGTGGCTGCGAACCTTGAGGCCTAATCAGCGGTGGCGCCTTGCCTTCCGCCTCGCTCTGCGCGCGCGCATCTCGGCACGTTTTTCGGCACGCTTCTTGGCGCAGGCCCTGCACTTGCAACCGACGTCTTTGATGAATGAATCGAAATAATCGCGGCCGTAGTGATAGGTGATCTCGTCACCAGGCTTGATGTTTTTGATCGCCCGGATCTTGATCGCGTGTTTGACGAAATAAACCTCGGCGTTGGGCCGGCAGGAATGGTTGATGTAGCGCCCCCGGTTTCTGCGGCTCGAGCCATCGATGGTCCAGCGGCTGTTGACTTCGAAAAGGTAGCGAGTATCGAGCTGGTCGGCGACTTCGGTCGTAATCTTGCGGCCACTGTAGCGAACGATGAATTGTCCCTTCTTGATGGGGACGCGGGCGAAGAGACCCAGCCCAGCTTTGGATCGGCCGATCCGGAGATGGCGTGACGGTGACAGTCTTGCGGGCATGCGATTATATATATTCCCCGATGCCGATCGGTTGCCAAGCGGATCAGCATCGCCGCGCTCGATCCCGACGATCCGAGCGCAGGACTGCAGCAAGGGGTGAGATTCGAATCGGTTCCGTTCGCACGAGCATACCGGGAAATCGTGGAGCAAGGCGACCCATCGCCCATTCCGCTCCACGCAATCGTTTCTTCAGCTAGCGCTCCTCGATGCAGCCGTACGACGTCGTCATCATCGGTGCAGGTCACAACGGACTGACTTGCGCCGCCTACCTCGCTATGGCCGGTCTGAAAGTCAAGGTGCTCGAACGCCGAGCGATCGTGGGCGGCGCGGCGGTGACGGAAGAGTTTCATCCCGGTTTCCGAAACTCGGTCGCCGCGTACGCCGTGAGTTTATTGAATTCGAAGATCATCGCCGATCTCCGCCTTTTCGATCACGGCCTCAAAATCGTCGAGCGCCGAGCGCAAAACTTTCTTCCGACGTTGGACGGGGCCTACCTGCTCGCGGCGCAGGGCCGTACCGAGAGCAATACCGCGAAGTTCAGCGCCAGCGACGCCGAACGATATGCCGCCTTCACGCGTGAGCTCGACAGCAGCGCCGATCTGCTGCGCGATTTGGTCCTGCAGGCGCCGCCAAACCTCACGCGGGGCGCAAAACTTGCGAGCCTTGGTGAGTTGGTCAAGGCTGGACGCCTGGGCAACCGCCTGCGACACCTCCCCCCGGACAATCTGCAGACGCTATTCGATCTCATGACGAAATCGGCTGGCGATTATCTCGACGGCTGGTTCGAGGGCGAACTGGTGAAGGCCTGGCTCGGCTTCGACGCCATCGTCGGAAATTACGCAAGCCCGTACACGCCCGGTAGCGCCTACGTTCTCCTGCATCACGCCTTCGGTGAGGTGAACGGCAAAAAGCGCCTCTGGGGGCATGCGATCGGGGGCATGGGCGCGATCACGCAAGCGATGGCGCACTCGGCCGCAGCGCAAGGCGTGGAAATCGCGACCGAGGCTTCCGTTCGCGAGGTTTTGATCGAGAAGGGCAGGACCGCCGGCGTCGTGCTGGGGAACGGCCAGGTGGTCCGCGCCGCGGCGGTCGCCGCCAACGTCAATCCCAAACTTCTTTATACCGCGATGATCCCGCCGGGCGCGCTCGAGCCGGGTTTCCTTCGCCGCATGCGGGCATGGCGTTGCGCCTCAGCAACCTTCCGCATCAACGTCGCGCTCTCGCAGCTGCCGAGCTTCACGGCGCTGCCGGGACGCGATTGCGCCGACCATCACACCGCCGGAATCATTCTCGGGCCGAGCCTCGCCTATATGGATCGTGCCTATTGCGACGCGCGTACCTCGGGATGGAGCCGCGCGCCCATCATCGAGCTGGTGATCCCATCGACTCTCGACGACACGCTCGCTCCAGCGGGGGCGCACGTCGCAAGCTTGTTCTGCCAGCACGTGGCGCCGCAGTTGCCGGACGGCCGAGCCTGGAGCGCGCACCGGGAGCAGGTCGCCGATCTCATGATCGAAACGGTCGACCAATATGCACCGGGTTTCAAAGCGAGCGTCATCGGCCGCCAATCGTTGAGCCCGTTCGACCTGGAGCAGGTGTTCGGGCTCACCGGCGGAGACATTTTCCACGGCGCCTTGACGCTCGATCAACTGTTTTGGGCCCGCCCTGCGCTCGGCTATGCCGATTATCGCGGGCCGCTGAAAGGGCTTTACCACTGCGGATCGGGCGCTCACCCCGGCGGCGGCGTGACCGGCGCCCCGGGCCATAACGCCGCTTGCGCGATCATCGCCGACCAGCGCCAGCGTTTCCGGCTTTCCCGCTGATCCCGCCCGGTCGCTCAGTCGCTCGCCGGAAGCATGCCCCGCAGCCGACGCGTGCGCCGCGGCGCTCCTGGTCCTTGAAGAACGTTCTGCTATACAGGACAGAATTTCGTCGTTCAGAACGAGGCCGGAGATGCCGGGTCTTCTCGCGGGGACGCGGGTGCTTGATCTGACCAACGTGCTGGCTGGCCCGTTCTGCTGCTATCAGCTCGCGCAATTGGGCGCCGAGGTGATCAAAGTCGAGGTGCCCGGCAGCGGCGACCTGGCGCGCCAGCTCGGCGCCGATCCCGAGCTCAATAGGCGCGGCATGGGCGCCTCCTTCCTGGCGCAAAACGCGGGGAAGCGTTCGATCACGCTGAATTTGAAGGTGCCAAAGGGCCGCGCCGCCTTCGCCCGGCTGGTCGCGACGGCGGACGTCGTCGTCGAAAACTTTCGTCCCGGTGTGATGGAGCGGCTGGGCCTCGGCTACGCCGCGCTCAAAGCCGCCAAGGCCGACATCATCTATTGCGCGATTTCCGGCTTCGGCCAGGACGGGCCGCTCAAGTTCAATCCCGCCTATGACCAGATCATCCAGGGGCTTTGCGGGGTCATGAGCGTCACCGGAGACGCGCAATCCGCGCCGTTGCGGGTGGGCTACCCGGTCGCCGATACGATGGGCGGCATGACCGCCGCGTTCGCCATCGCCGCCGCGCTCGTGCGACGCGAGCGCACGGGACAGGGCGAGTTCATCGACGTGTCGATGCTGGAAGCTTCCCTCGTGGCCATGGGCTGGGCGGTCTCCAATTGGCTGATCGCCGGCGTAAAGCCACAGCCCATGGGAAACGAAAACATCACGGCAAGCCCCTCCGGCACGTTTCGAACCGGCGATGGACTCTTGAACATCGCCGCCAACAAGCAGGAGCAGTTCGAGACGCTATGCCGCTCGATCGGCCGCGAGGAGCTTGTCGACGACCCACGCTTTCGCGACCGCGAGGATCGCAAGCGCCGCCGCTTCGAGCTCCATGCCGAGATCGAGCGAGCGCTCGCAGCGCGATCGGCGCAGCAATGGTCGGCCCTGCTCAACAAGAACGGAGTGCCCGCCGGCGAAGTTCTCGACGTGCCCGCCGTCCTCGAGCATCCGCAGGTTCTCGAGCGAGGACTGCTCAAGACCTTCGCATCCGTTCCGGAAGTCGACCATCCCATTCGCGTCGTGCGATCGGGTTTCCGTTTGGCGAGCGGCGATCCACAGCCATCCTCACCGCCGCCGGCGCTCGGGGCCGATACGGAGGATCTCCTGCGCGAGCTGGGATTTGGCACGCACGACATCGATGAACTCGCGCGCGAAGGTGCGATATGAGCAGCAGCATCCCTGAGACGCCGGAGAATTGGTGGTCGACATCGATCATCGACATGAAACCCGGAATGATCCGCTATCGCGGCTACGCCGTCGAGGAGCTGATCGGCCGCGTTGGGTTTGCCGAGATGGTCTATCTGATGACGCGCGGCGAACTGCCCGACCCGGCTGCGGCCAAGCTGCTGGAAGCCGCGCTGGTGTCGGCGGTGGATCACGGGCCGCAGGCGCCCTCGATCGCGGCCGCGAGAATGGCGATCAGCTGCGGCGTCGGCATCAACAATGCGATCGCCTGCGCCATCAATATGCTGGGCGACGTGCATGGCGGGGCCGGCGAGCAATGCGTCACGCTTTATAATGCCATCGCCGCGCGTCTGGACGCCGGCGCGAACGGCGATGGCCAGCTCGCGCACGCGGTCAGGGCTGAAATCAACGCGCTCGTGGAGGCAGGTACCCGCTACATTCCCGGCTTCGGCCATCGTTTTCACCCTCGCGATCCGCGTGCGCCGCGGCTGCTCGCGCTGGTGGACGCCGCCGCTGCCGCCGGCGCGGTGAGCGGACGCTTTGCCGCGATCGGCCGCGCGGTGGAGGCGGAGCTTGCGGCGCAGAAGCGGCGGCCCGTGCCGATGAACATCGATGGCGCCACCGCCGTGATTTTCGCCGAACTCGGTTTCCCGCCGCCGCTCTGCCGCGGGCTCTTCGTGCTGTCCCGGTCGGTCGGCGCCTTGGCGCACGCCTTTGAAGAAATGCAATCAGGCGTGCGCAATAAAGGGCCCATCCCGCGGCACCTGATTTGGACCTATACTGGCATCCCCGCGCGTACGCTTGCTCGGCCATGAACTCGGTTTCGAGCTGTTCTCGTGGGTTCGCAAGCGGCGGGGCAAGGCGCCGCAGCGCGCCCCATGCTTCCATCGGAAGGAAACGTCATGTTCAGCCGTCGCGATCTTCTGCGTAACGCCGCGCTTTTTCCTGCCACGGCCTGGCCGCCGTCGCTCGCGGCGATCAGCGCCGCGAACGCACAAATGGTCGATCTGCTCAAGATATTCGTGCCCGCGGCGCCCGGCGGCGGCTGGGACCAAACCGCACGCACGATCGAACAAGTGCTGCGCGCAACCGCCGCCGTAAAGGGCGTGCAGATCACAAATGTCGGCGGCGCGGGCGGCGCGGTCGGGCTTCCGCAATTCCTGAACCAGTGGAAAGGGCAAGGCAACGCGCTCATGGTGGCGGGCATGGTGATGGTCGGCGCGATCATCGCCAACAAGAGCCCGATGCGGCTGGCGCAGGCAACGCCGATTGCGCGGCTCACCGGCGAGTTTCTGGCGCTGGTCGTTCCGGCGCAATCGCCCTTCGCCACCGCCAAAGATTTCGCAGCGGCGCTCAAAGCCGACCCGTCCAAGGTGCCGGTCGCCGGCGGCTCGGCCGGCGGCTCCGACCACATCCTCGTCGGCATGATCGCCAAGGCGCTCGGCGTGCCGCCCAGCAAGGTCAGCTACGTCGCCTTTGCCGGCGGAGGGCCGGCGACCGCCGCGCTGCTCGGCAACCAGGTGGCGGCCGGGATTTCGGGCTATGGCGAGTTTGCCGAACAAGTGAAGGCCGGGAAACTGCGCGTGCTCGCGATCTCTTCGGACAAGCGTCAGGAGGACATCGCGGCGCCGACGCTGAAAGAAGAAGGCATCGACGTGGAGCTGTTCAATTGGCGAGGCGTGTTCGCCCCGCCCGCGGTCAGCGACGCGCAGCGCAAGGCGATGATCGCGCTGATGGAGAAGATGACAGCGAGTCCGCAATGGGCCGAGGCGTGCAAGACGCGCGAGTGGACGCCAATTGCGCTGTTCGGCGACGACTACAAAGCTTTCCTCGACGCCGAGACGGCGCGGATCGAAGGCATTCTCAAAGAGCTCGGGCTCGCATGACAATGACCGGCGGCTCTGCGGAAGGTCCTACCGCGCGCTCGCGGCCTGCCATCGGTGAAGCGATCATCGGCGCCGGCGTGGTCGCACTGGCGATCGTCACGTTCTGGCAGACCATGTCGATTCCGGTATCGCCGATCTACGCGAAAGTGGGGCCGACCGTCGTCCCGATGATGACGGCGGCTGCGCTGGGCCTGCTCGGCGTTCTCCTCCTCATCGATGCTTGGCAAGGCGGATGGCAGACCGAAGAGGAGAAGGCCTTCACGCCGGATCGATCTGCGCTGCTGTGGGTCGTCGCCGGCCTCGTTCTCAACGTTGCCTTGATCGGTTCGGCGGGATTCACCATCGCCTCGACCATACTCTTCTTCTGCGTCGCACGCGGGTTCGGATCGAACAACACCCTGCGCGATGCGCTGATCGGCGCGGCTTTCGCGCTCATCGCCTATTTCGGTTTCGTCACGACGCTCGGCATAAATATCGGTTCGGGTTTCGTCGAGAGTGCAATCGAGCGCCTGATCGGCCTGGAGGGCGGCTGATATGGATGCGTTCTCAGAGCTTCTCAATGGCTTTGCGGTCGCGCTCACCCCGATGAATCTCCTGTGGTGCCTCGTGGGCACCACGCTGGGAACCGCGATCGGCGTCCTTCCCGGACTCGGCCCGGCGCTGACCATCGCCTTGCTACTGCCCATCACCTTCAAAGTCGAATCGACCGCCGCATTCATTCTGTTCGCCGGCATCTACTACGGCGCGATGTATGGCGGCTCGACCACCTCGATCCTGCTCAACACGCCGGGCGAAAGCGCTACCATCGTCACCGCGCTCGAGGGGAACAAGATGGCGCGCAACGGCCGCGCCGGCGCGGCGCTCGCGACGGCTGCCATCGGCTCGTTCGTGGCGGGCACGATCGGCACCCTCGGCATCACCTTTCTGGCGCCGGTAGTGGTGGATTGGGCGCTCAGGTTCGGGCCGGCCGACTATTTCTCGCTGATGGTGTTCGCCTTCGTGACGGTGTCGGCCGTGCTCGGCTCCTCGGCGGTGCGGGGACTCGCGACGCTGTTCTTCGGCATCTGGCTGGGTTTGATCGGCGTCGACCTACAGACCGGCCAGGCGCGGTTCACCTTCGGGCTTGCGGAATTACTCGACGGCATCAACGTCATTGTTGTCGCGGTCGGTCTGTTCGCAGTCGGCGAGACGCTCTACGTCGCCTCGCGCTACCGACTGGGCAAGGACGAGATCATTCCGTTGGCGGGCTCGCTCTGGATGACCGCCGAGGAATGGAGGCGATCGTGGAAACCATGGCTGCGCGGCGCCGGCATAGGCTTTCCGATCGGGGCGATGCCCGCGGGGGGCGCTGAAATCCCGACGTTCCTGAGCTACTACATCGAGAGGAAGCTCTCGGCGAAACCGCAGGAGTTCGGCAAAGGGGCGATCGAAGGCGTTGCCGGCCCGGAAGCCGCCAACAATGCGTCGGCCGCCGGAGTGCTGGTGCCAATGCTCACGCTCGGCCTGCCGACGTCGGCGACCGCCGCAATCATGCTGTCCGCGTTCCAGAGCTACGGCATCAATCCCGGGCCATTGCTGCTGCAGTCGCAGCCGCAGCTGGTCTGGGGGCTGATCGCCTCGCTGTTCATCGGCAACGTCATGTTGCTCGTGCTCAACCTGCCGCTGATCGCGATCTGGGTGAAGCTCCTGCAAATTCCGGCGCCGCTCCTCTATGCCGGCATCCTCGTGTTCGCCACCATCGGCACGTATGGGATCACCCAGTCTCCGGTCGATCTCATCCTGCTCTATCTCATCGGCGGCGCCGGCTACCTGATGCGCCGTTACGACTTCCCGGTCGCTCCGGTCATCATCGGCATGATTCTCGGGCCGCTCGCGGAACAGAATTTCCGCCAGGCCATGACGATATCGGCGGGCGATTGGACGGTGTTCTTCACGCGGCCGCTGTCCGCCACGATCCTTGCGCTCGCGGCGCTCGCTTTGTTCGGGCCAAAGCTCTATCAGCTCGCACTGCGCCCCAAACCGGACCACGTCCCGGGCGACGCTTGAGGCCGCGAGGTCGACCGTGTAGGCGGCGCTTCGACAAAAGTACGATCGCCGTTTAACGGCGCGGCGAGGGCAACAATCTTGGACCGGCTTTTCTCTCCGCGGTCTCGGGCATCAGCAGCCAGGTGAGGATCAGTCCGGCTCCGCCGACGCAGGCAAGCCCCAGAAAGGCGGCACTGCTGCCGAGCCGGTCGCTCATCCATCCGGCCAACGTCGTACTCAGCGAAGCTCCGACCCCGGTCGCGCTGCCGACAATGCCTTGCGCCAAGTTGAATCGTCCGGTGCCGCGCGTGACATCGGCGATCGTGAGGGGAACCAGCACGCCGAACACCGCGGCGCACACGCCGTCGAGCACCTGCACCGCCACGAGCAGGCGAGGATCCGTCACCACCACGAACAACAGGGCGCGGATCGGCAAAGCCGCAAAGCCGATCAGCAATATCGGCCGCCGTCCCAATCGTTGCGCCAAACGCCCCACCGCTGGCGAAAATAGCGCGACCACGATTTGCGGCACCACGATGCAGGCGGCGACCAGCGTTGTTGCCCAGGCGCTCGAGCGCATGGTGATGATGCTCGCCATCAACGGCAGCATGGCCGTGTTTGCAAGCTGGAAGCAGGTCACGCACGCGGCAAAGATCAGCAGCGGCCGATTGGTCAATAGGCTCGCTAATCCTGCCGTCCTGGTGCGCCCCTGCACCACGCCGCCGTGGGCGCGAACGGGATCGATCTCGTTCGGCGGGATATGTGCGAGCGTGATCAGTGTGGGAACGATCAGCGCGGCGGTGACCAGAAATACAGCCTGAGTCGACCAGAAGTAGCCGACCACGCCCATTCCCGCCGCCGCGAGAGCGGTGCCGATAGAGGCGAAGCGCGCATTGCGGCCGAAGCGCTCGCCGCTGGCGGCGTGACCGACGAGCCCGAGGCTGATTGCGGCAAGCGCAGGACTCACCACCGAACTGCCGGCGGCTTGCAGAATTTGCGCGCCGAAGACGGCGGGAAACATCGGCCACAGTGCGATGATCAGCGCGCTCACACTGATGGCGATCATCGCGACCGCGGCGACGGCGCGCTCGGAGCGCGCGGCATCGACAATGGCTCCGCCCGGCATTTGCAAGACCAGCCCGGCAAGCCCGCGCGCGGTGAGAACGAGGCCGATATCGACCTGGGTCCATCCCTGCGCGGTAAGGTAGACGGAGATGAAGGGCCCGAATCCGGTCTGCACGTCGGCGACGCAGAACGCGAACCAGTCGAGGCCACGCTGACTGCGCCCCGAGGCGCTGACGGGCGGCTCCGGGGGCACCGTCCGCGGGGGCGCGGGCGGTGCCGGCGGCGCTTGATCGCCTCCGATCCGTCGCTTGCCTTGGCGGAAACGGCGGGGTGCGGGTGCGCCTGACAGGGTTACCGCTCCGGAGCTGCAGCCTCGCTCGACGGCGCCGTTCTCCCTGGGCTCGCCGAGCTCACCATCACCACCGGCTCCCCACGTTTGTATTCCGGGGCGAGGCGCACCTGATTACGGGTCAGGTCCACGATGATCGTGCCGGCGGGCTTACCGGCGGGTGCGAAGTTCAAGGCGCGCCAATCGACCGCGATTTTGCGCGTCCCAATGCCGAGAAATCCGCCGAAGTCGATGACGGCTGCACGCGCCTGCCCGTCGCGGCTGACGATGATGTCAACGATCCGCCCCATGTCCTCATCCGCATTGCTGCGCACGCTCTTGCCGAGGATGGTGGATACCTCCTGGTCGTCGAGCACCATTGCCGGCGTACCGGGAGAGGGATTGGGAGGGACGGCGGCCGGCGGCGCGGCCGTCGCCGGCGGATTCTCCGGCGCAGATTGCCCGCTCGGCGACGGTGACGATTCCGGCGTTTGCGCGACCTGGCGAGTCTGAGCCGATCGCCAGGCGTCCTGGGCGCGGCTGGAATTGCCGCCGTAAATACCCGTTCCCGTGATCAGAGCGATCGCGACAATGGCGATGATCGCCAGACCCGTGCGCATTGCTGCACTCCCCCATGCACCCCAACCCGCAACATCAACGCGGATGCCCCGTCCGGGTTCCTCGCTCGCCATGGGCGCAAACACGTATTTCTGCGCCGAGGCTTCGGCAGGTGGATCGGCCTGAGCATCGACCAATCGACGCCGCCTAGGCGGACAGCCGTTTTGGTGGCGTCCGGGTGCGAGCACTGCCAAGGCTCGGGCAAACCATGTTACGCTCGGCCGCAAAAGAAGGCCGAACGCGCGAGGGAGAGGGAGTCATGCCGGCATACGCAAACAGGGGCGCTGTCATCGCGGTTTTGCTCGCGATCTGGGCGGGGCAGGCCTGCGCCCAAGTCAAACTTGGCGCCGTGCTGTCCGTCACCGGGCCGGCTTCCTTCCTCGGCGATCCGGAAAAGAAGACGCTCGAGATGTACGTCGATGACATCAACGCCAAGGGCGGCGTGAACGGCCAAAAGCTGCAACTCGTCGTCTACGATGACGGCGCCGACGCCAATGCAGCGCGCACTTTCGCGACCCGCCTCGTCGAGGAGGACAAAGTCGTGGCGATGGTCGGCGGCACCACCACCGGCGCAACGCTGGCCATGATGCCGGTATTCGAGGAGGCGCAGATCCCGCTGATCTCGCTCGCCGGCGCCGTCCAGATCATCGAACCCGTGCGCAAATGGGTGTTCAAGACGCCGCACACGGACAGGATGGCCTGTCAGAAAATATTCGCGGACCTGAAGCAGCGCAATTTAACGACCATCGCGTTGATTTCGGGGACGGACGCCTTCGGCAAATCCATGCGTGACCAATGCGTGGCGGTTGCGCCGCAGGCCGGCATCAGCATCGCGCACGAGGAGTCCTACGGGCCGCGCGACAGCGACATGACTCCGCAACTCACCAACATCAAGGGCAAAGCCGGCGTGCAGGCGGTGATCAATCCGGGCTTCGGCCAAGGCCCGGCAATCGTCACCCGCAATTACCGGCAGCTGGGAATTGCGCTGCCGGTCTATCAGAGCCACGGGGTGGCTTCGAAGCAGTTCATCGAGCTCGCCGGTCCCGCCGCCGACGGCGTGCGGCTGCCGGCGGCGGCGCTGCTCGTGGCAGAGAAGCTTCCCGATAATGACGCGCAGAAGCCGGTTGTCGTTGCCTACACCCAGACCTATCAGCAAAAGACCGGACAGCCGGTTTCCACTTTCGGCGGCCACGCTTATGACGGCCTAATGATCCTCGTGGAAGCGGCGAAACGCGCCGGCAGCTTCGATGCTGCGAAGGTGCGCGACGAAATCGAGAAGACGAAGAACTTCGTCGGCACCGGTGGCATCGTCAACATGTCGCCCAACGATCATCTCGGGCTCGATCTCTCGGCCTTTCGTATGCTCGAGATCAAGGCCGGCGACTGGACGCTGGTGCAATAGCCGCGTGACCGAACTGCTCCAATTCGCCTTCTCCGGCCTGACCGTCGGCGCAGTCTACGCGCTCGTCGCGCTCGGCTTCACGCTGATCTACAACTCCTGCGACGTCATCAACTTCGCCCAGGGCGAATTCGTGATGCTGGGGGGCATGACCACGGTGTTTCTCGGCCTTGCCGGCGTGCCGCTGCCGCTGGCGGCGTGTCTTGCGGTCGTCCTCACCGTGGCGGTAGGCCTTGCGCTTCACCGCTTCGCCATCGAGCCGGCCCGTGACAGCGGCGCCGTCGTGCTCATCATCATCACCATCGGTGCCTCGATCTTTCTTCGCGGCGCCGCGCAAGTGATATTCGACAAGCGCTTCCACACCCTGCCGCCGTTTGTCGGCGGGGAGGCGATCCGCGTCGCCGGCGCAGCCATTTTGCCGCAAAGCCTGGTTGTGCTCGCCGGCGCCGTCATAATCCTCGTGCTGCTGTGCGCCTTCATCGAACGCACCTTGATCGGCAAAGCGATGGTGGCCACCGCCGCGAACGAGATCGCCGCGCGCCTCGTCGGCATCGATACGCGCGGCGTCGTCGGTCTGTCCTTTGCGATCTCCGCCGCGATCGGGGCGGTGGCGGGAATCCTGATCACCCCCGTCGCCTTGACGAGCTACGACGTTGGAACCTTGCTCGCGCTCAAGGGCTTCGCCGCGGCCATGCTCGGCGGGATCGGCAGTGCGGTCGGCGCGGTGGTCGGCGGATTGGTGCTCGGGCTCCTCGAGGCATATGCCGCCGGTTATGTCTCCTCCCAGTACAAGGACGCAGTCGCGTTCCTCGTCATTTTGATCGTCCTGCTTGCGATGCCGCGCGGGTTGTTCGGCCGAGCGCCGGTCGAGCGGGTGTGATCTGTCGCGAGCCGGTGCTGCGTCGGCTCACACTGCATCGCGTCCATGTGCTCGGTCGCAGCCGGGAACGGGAATCGACAGAGCGTCGAGAGCTTCATGCGCGGGCTCCTGAATCATCGGCTTTTCCCCGCGCTTGCGATGTCCGCGGTCGTCGTTCTGCTGCCGCTCGTTTTCCCGTCCGCTTATTACTATCGCGTCGCGGCGCTGGTGTTCGTGTTCGCCCTCGCCGCCGTCGGGCTCAATCTGTTGATGGGTTTCGCCGGGCAAGTGAGCCTGGGCCACGCCGGCTTCATGGGGATCGGCGCGTACGCGGTCGCCATCGGGCCGACCCACTTGAACCTGCCGTCGTGGCTCGCCTTCGTCGGCGGCGCCGGACTGTCCGCGTTGGTCGCCTTCGCCGTCGGCCGGCCGATCCTGCGCCTCAAGGGACATTATCTCGCCGTCGCCACGCTGGGCTTCGGGCTGCTGCTTGCCATCGCCTTCAGCAACGAAGCGCGCTTCACCGGCGGGCCTGACGGCATGGCGGTCCCGCGGCTCGCCGTGTTCGGCCTCTCCGTGCGAGGCGCACAAGCCTGGTATTGGATCACGGCGGCAAGCTTCCTGATCGGCGCCGTGCTCTCGCTCAACCTGATCGAAAGCCCGACCGGACGTGCGCTGCGCGCGATTCACGACAGCGAAGTCGCCGCGCGCGTGCTCGGCGTCGACGTCGCAAGAATGAAACTCGCGATTTTCGTCGTCTCCGCCGTCTATGCCTCGGTTGCGGGCTCCTATTTTGCCTTCCTCAACGGACACATCACGCCCGACGTGTCCGGGTTTCTGCGTTCGATCGAACTCGTTGCCATGGTCGTGCTGGGCGGTTTGGGATCGGTCGCGGGCTCACTGGTAGGCGCCGCCCTCCTCGTCATGCTGCCGCAGACGCTCACGTCGCTGCACGACTATGAGCACATGGCGCTTGGCCTCATCATCATGGTGGTGATGATCTTCTTGCGCGCCGGCATCGTACCGACCCTTGCGCGTGCGCTGAGGCGCGCATGATGCTCGTCGTCGAACATCTGTCGGTCGCCTTCGGCGGCGTGCGTGCGATCGATGACGTGAGCCTGGCCGTCGCGCCCGGCCTCGTGTTTTCGATCATCGGCCCCAACGGCGCTGGAAAGACGACGCTGTTCAACGTCATCTCCGGCCTTTACCAGCCCGAGCGGGGCCGCGTACGTCTTGCCGGCGAGGACGTGACGGCGCTTGCGCCTGAAGACCTCGCGCGTCGCGGCTTGTCGCGCACGTTCCAGAACCTACAGATTTTCTTCCGCATGAGCGTGCTCGAGAACGTTATGGTGGGCCGCCACCGTCATGAAGCGACCGGCATGTTCGCCGATCTTTTTCACTTGCCGGCGGTCAGGCGGCAAAACCGGATGACGCGCGAGGCTGCCGCGGCCGCGCTCGAGCGGGCGGGGCTTGCGGCGGCGGCGGAGCGGCCTGCGGCGAGCCTGTCGTTCGGCGATCTCAAGCGCCTCGAGCTGGCCCGTGCACTGGCGAGCGAGCCCAAGCTCCTTCTGCTCGACGAGCCCGCGGCGGGCTGCAATGCGGTGGAGACCGCCGGCATGGCGGCCGTCATCCGCCGTCTGAGCCGCGACGGCATCACCGTCGTGCTGGTCGAGCACGACATGCGCCTGGTCATGAACGTCTCGGATCGCATTCATGTGCTTGCCAACGGCCGCACGCTTGCCGAGGGCGCGGGCGACGAGGTGCGCACGAACCCCGCGGTGATCGCGGCTTATCTGGGCGTCCGCGGGGCGGAGGAGGCGTTTGGTGCTCGCGGTTGAGGAGGTCAGAAGCAGCTACGGCCGCATCGAGGCGCTGCACGGCGTTTCGCTCGATGTCGCGGCGGGCGAAATCGTCACGCTTGTCGGCGCCAACGGCGCCGGCAAGACCACTTTGCTACGGGCCATCTCGGGCGTGCAGCCGATCTCCGCCGGTCGCATCCGCTTCGAGGCGCGCCGCCTGGACGGAATCTCCGCTCATGTCCGGGTTGCGCTCGGGATCGCGCAGGTGCCGGAGGGCCGCCAGGTGTTCGCCCCGCTTTCGGTCGAGGACAATCTCAGGCTAGGCGGCTGGACGCGCCGGAGCGAGCGCCTCGATGCCGAGCTTGCCTGGATTTATGACTTGTTTCCGGCGCTGGCGTCGCGCCGCCGGGTCAGTGCCGGCACGTTGTCCGGCGGTGAGCAGCAGATGCTGGCGATCGGCCGCGCTTTGATGGCAAAACCGCGACTGCTGCTGTTGGACGAGCCCTCGATGGGTCTAGCTCCTATGTTGGTGGACCAGATCCTCGATGTCGTGCGTAGGCTCAAGCAGGGCGGCCTGACGGTGCTGCTGGTCGAGCAGAATGCCCGCGCGGCGCTAGCGATCGCGGACCGCGGCTATGTGGTCGAGACCGGACGAATCGCGACGAGCGGCAGCGCGGACGAGTTGCTGGCCGACGACCGCGTGCGAGCCGCCTACCTCGGAGTGTGACGCACGCTAGCCCGAGGGCGGGTCGAAGCGGCGGCGCCGCCTCTTTAGCCATGGCACCAAGGCGGGGGAACCATTCCGCGCATGCGGGTTTGCCATCGGACCGGTGGGCCGGGACGGGCAGGAGGTGTATCATGCGCGCCACGCTCGGCGGTTCCGTCGTGGGAGAGGAGCGCGGCCGGTGACATGACGCCTCGGTCCATTGCACAGCAAGGGTCGGCGATCACGCGGCGCAAGCGCCGGCCGGAAGTCCCGGCCGTCACGAGCACGGAAAGCATGATCGATGAAAGCCTGGAGCAGACGTTTCCCGCGAGCGATCCGCCCAGCTGGACGATTGTGACGCGAATCGGCTCGCCGCGGAGAAAGCCGCGAAGCTTGGACGATTTCGACACTTAGGCCGTGATCACGCCGGGCTGCGCGCGGGCGCGGTCGTCTCATAGAGTTGTCGCTACAAGCTCTCGCAACGGAGATTTCGACATGGCGACCCGCAAGCTTGATAAGAAAGAGTGGCGCTCCTTCCTCGATCGTCTCTCGACCACGCTCGAAGGCAAACAGGCGGAAATCGAGGTCGTCTCGCTGCGGCTGGGCGATCAGGTCGAAGCGAACTGGCTGCCTCTGCTCGGTATCGCCTACGATCCCCATGACGACATCGTCGAGGTCGCGCTCGAGGGGTTGGATCATTTGATCCCCAAGCCGCGAGAGCTATACGTCGAGGAGGGGGCTGGCGGTCTCGCAGCGCTCGAAATCGTGGACAGCGACGACGTCAAGCAGATCATCAAGCTTCGCGATCCGTTGATGCTGCCCGCGCCGTCGCAAGCGCGCTGAGTTGCGCCTAACCGCCGCGCCTCAAAACGTTGCGGGCATGAAATAGTTGAGCAGCGCCAGCGCGACCAGAAGAACGAGTCCGGTTCCGAGACTGAAGCCGATGAGCTTCTTCTCGACCGGCAACAGCGGCTCCGGCGCAGCCTGTCGAAGTTCGGTGCCGATATCGGTTTGCGACATGGGGTCCCTTTCTTGGAGGATCAGCCGGCCAGCGGCGGTTTGACGCCGGCAAAGAACAGCCAGGAGATCAGCAAGCCCACCCAGATCACGAAGCCGAACAGGCTGATGACGTAGACGGCGGCGAGCTTGCCTATGCCCTCCTGCCACAGCTTCTTGAAGTTGGACAGAACGCCGATCGAGAAGAACGTCAGGATGAAGAAGATCACGCGGAAGGTATTGGCCTCGCCGATTGCGGCGGGGACTTTCGCGGCGACGTCGGCGGGGGTTGCGAGCGCGAGGTAAAGGCCGATCAGAAACGTGAGCACGAACCCGAGGATGAACTTCGGGAAGCGCTGCCAGATCTCGGAAATTTTCGCCTTGTCTGATGTCGCGTTGATATGGTTGGTCCAGATATAGCCGAGCACGAACGCCCAGATGCCGATGAAAACGTCGATAAACACTTTCACCGTGGCCGTGGTGCCTAGAATCCAGCCGGGTTGATATTTCACACCCTCGGCCGCCGACTTCGCGAGAATCAATGACTCGGTGATGCCGCCGCCAGCAACCGCGGCCCCGTCGGTTTTGACGGCAAGTCCAATCCAGGCGCCGGCGACCAGCGGCTCCCGCCACAGAAACGTCTGCGCCAGGAACGGCAGGATCAACACTTCGATGACGGCGAACACGACCACGAGGGAGGAAACCAGCACCGGGACGATCGGCCGAGCGCGGATCGCGCCGCCGGTGGCGATCGCGGCGGAAACGCCGCAAATCGAAATGCCCGACGCCAGCGGCGCCGCCCATTCGCGGTTGAAGCCGAACCACTTGCGCGCGACGAAGTACACCACCGCCCAATAGATGAGATAGGCCTCGATGATCGCGGCGACGCCGCGCAGCAGCAGTGAGGTCGCGAGGTTGAGCTTGCCGGCAGCGGTGACGGCGAAGAAGCCGCCGAGGATCACAATCGCAATCTTGATGTAGAGCTCCGGCCTGACCGCTTCTTTGATCGTTTCGGCGAAGCGGGGAAAGACGTTGGCGACGATCAGTCCCGCGATCAACGCAAAGACAAAGCCGCCTTCATTGGTCAAACGCAGCGACCAGCTGATGCCGAACTTCTGCAGTTCGGCTGGCGTAACCGCGGCGAAATTGGCGTCTCTGCCGACGACCCAACTGGCGTAGGCGATCGCGAACACCGCGGTGAAGGCGAGGGCGAATTTCTGCACATCTGCCTTCAACGCGACGGCTGCCGCGCTCAGTACTCCAAGCAGCGCCGCATAGGTGGCGAGCAACGCGCCAACGCCGCCGAGCGGCGCGTAGCTCTTCGAGGCGGTTCCAAGTGCCTCGCCGAGATTGCTCCACACCGACGTCGTCACCGCCCAGCCGATTAAATCGATATTGGCCAGCGCCGCCAAAGCGAGGACAAAGATGAAAAGACCGATGATGACGGAGAGCCAGTCCTCGCTAATGGAAGGCGCGGTTTCGCTCGCGGTCCAAGATATCCGCGCTGGCGCCGTTTCGATGGCCGACATGATCTTCCCCTTTCTCAGGTTGCGCCGAGCGCGCGATGCAGCACGGCCGTTCCTTCGGCCTGTTCCAACAAAGCAGAAATTTCCATTCGGTTTGCCAAATTTGCGACAATATTTTTCTCTTTTGACGCCTAATCCGACTATTATATGGAAAATAATACTAGTCAATGATCGTGCGAGGTGCCTCCGCGATGCGTTTCCTTCCGGTCTTTCTCGATACCGCCGCGGGCGTCGCCGCCGTCATCGGCGCGGGCGAGCCCGCGCTCGGCAAGCTACGACTGCTGCGCGCGGCCGGCGCGCGTGTACGCTGGTTCCCCGGTGGCGCCGATGTTGCGGAAGAGATGCTGGCGTTGTCGGCAGCAAGCCCGCTCGAAACCAGCACTGCCGATCCCCTGGAAGCCGATTGGAGTGACGCCGTCGCCGTTGTTTCCGCGGCCGGCGATCCGCTCGATGCGCAAATCGCCGCGCGCGCCCGCCGCCAGCGCATTCCGGTCAACGTCGTCGATCGGCCGGAGCTCTCGACCTTCATTTTTCCCGCGATCGTCGATCGCGGCGAGGTCGTTGTCGCGATCGGCACCGGCGGAGCCTCCCCGGTTCTGGCTTGGCGTCTGCGCCAGCTGATCGAGGCCTTGTTGCCCGCGCGCATCGGCGAGCTTGCCAAGTTGATCGGCCGCCACCGCCGCCGCTTCGCGGCCGTGCCGCGCGTGCTCTCGCCGCGCCGCTTTTGGCAAAACGTCATCGCGGGTCCGATTGCCGAGGCGACCCTGGCGGGACGCTCGGCGCAGGCGGAGGCGCAGCTCGTCGCTGCCATAGATGCAAACCGCGTGGGCCAGCGAGCTGCTGCGCGCGAAACCGAAACCGTGTTTCTGGTCGGCGCAGGCCCGGGCGATCCAGATCTCCTGACTTTGCGTGCGCTCCATACGCTGGCTGATGCCGATGTGGTGTTCTACGACGAGTTGGTGACCGCCGAAGTGCTCGACCGCGCCCGGCGCGGCGCCGAGCAGGTGTTCGTCGGCAAGCGGCGCGGCAAGGCAGGGATCGGGCAGGACGAGATCAACCGTCGCCTCGTCGCGGCGGCGCGCGCCGGTCGTCGCGTGGTGCGGCTCAAGAGCGGCGATCCCTTCGTATTCGGGCGGGGCGGCGAAGAGGTTGAATATCTGCGTAAGGCCGACGTCCCGGTCGTCGTCGTTCCCGGCATCACCGCGGCGCTGGGCTGCGCGGCGGAGGTGGGCCTTCCGCTGACCTTGCGCAACGAGGCAGGCAAGCTCACGTTGATCACCGCCGAGCGCGCGCAAGATGCCGCATCGATCGACTGGTCGGGCCTCGCCGACCGGCAAACCACGGTCGTCGTTTATATGGGACTGGCGTCCGCGGCCGCCGTGCGCGACGGTTTGATCGCCGCCGGTCGCGACGGCGCGACGCCCGCTGCCGTGTTCGCGCGCGGCACACGGCTCGACTCGCGAGCCGCCGCCGGCCGACTCGATCAGCTTGCCGCCCTGGCAGCCGAAGTCGGGGAGGGGCCGGCCATTCTTGTCATCGGCGAGGTGGTGGCGCGCTGCGCGCCGTGGCGCGCCGCACAAAGCGAGGCGTCGATGGCACGGGAGGCCGCATGACCTCGCCCCTGCAACAAAAGCTCAAGGTCACGGGCCCGGTGGTCGTCACCGCCAATCGGCTCGGGGACGGCGCCGTCGTCTATCGCGCGGCGGACGGCACGTGGACCAAAGATCTCGCCGCGGCCGCGGTGGTGACGACCACGCCGGCCGCGCTCGAGCTGCTGGGCGTCGCAACCTCCGAGAAGGTCGTGGTGGTCGACGCCTATGTCGCGCCGGTCGAGCTGACGCCGCAGCGGCAGGTGTTGCCGGGCAATCTGCGCGAGCGGATTCGGTCCAGCGGGCCGACCGTCGCGCTACCAGGCCAGTGTTGAGGCACGCCATGTATATTTACGACGATTTCGATCGCACGCTCGTCCAGGAGCGCGTGCGCGAATTCGGCGATCAAGTGAATCGCCGTTTGTCCGGAGAATTGACGGAAGAGGAATTCAAGCCGCTGCGGTTGATGAACGGGGTCTACCTGCAGCTGCACGCCTACATGCTGCGCATCGCCATCCCCTACGGCACGCTCTCCTCCGATCAGTTGCGCATGCTCGCGCACGTGGCGCGCCGATACGACCGCAATTACGGCCATTTCACTACGCGGCAGAATATTCAGTTCAACTGGATCAAGCTCAAGGAGTTGCCCGACGCGATGGCCGATCTGGCGCGTGCGGGCCTGCATGGCATGCAGACCAGCGGCAATTGCGTGCGCAACGTCACCACCGACCAGTGGGCGGGCGTTGCGCCCGACGAGATCGAAGACCCGCGCATCTGGGCGGAGTTGCTGCGCCAGCACCTGACGCTGCACCCCGAATTCTCATTCCTACCGCGCAAGTTCAAGGTCGCGCTAACGGCCGCGGCGCATGACCGAGCCGCGGTCAAGATTCACGACGTCGGCCTGCGGATGCACCGAAACGGGGCGGGCGAGACCGGCTTCGAGGTCATCGTCGGCGGCGGGCTCGGGCGCACGCCGTTCATCGGCAAGACGATCAAGCCCTTCCTGCCGAAGCGTGATCTGCTCAGCTACGTCGAGGCGATCATGCGCACCTACAACCAGTACGGCCGGCGCGACAACATCTACAAGGCGCGCATGAAGATCCTCGTCCACGAGCTCGGGGCGGAGAAATTCGCGGGCGAGGTCGAGGAGGAGTGGCAGGCGATCAAGGAAGGCCCGCTTGCACTCGATGCTGCCGTGGTCGCCGACATCGCGGCGCGATTCCGCTATCCCCGGTACGAGCTGCTCGCGGATAACCCGCCCGAACTCGCCCGCGCGCGCGAGGACAATCGCTTCCGGCTGTGGCTCGATAATGCGGCGATCAACCACAAGGTGGCCGGCTACGCCATCGTGACGCTCTCGCTGAAGCCCGAAGGTGGGCCGCCCGGCGATGCCACTGCAGCGCAGATGGACGCCATCGCCGAACTCGCCGACCGCTACAGCCATAGCGAGATCCGCGTCGGGCACGAGCAGAATTTGGCGCTACCGCACGTTGCCCAGCGTGATCTGCCCGCGCTGTGGCGTGCGCTCGACGCGATCGGCGTCGCCACGCCGAACGTCAATCTCATCTCCGACATCATCGCCTGCCCTGGCCTCGACTATTGCAGCCTGGCCAATGCCCGCTCGATCCCGGTCGCCGAGGAGATCACGCGGCGTTTCCGCGATCTCGATCTGGCCCGCAATGTCGGCCCGCTGCACATCAACATCTCCGGCTGCATCAATGCCTGCGGGCATCATCACATCGGCCACATCGGTATTCTCGGTGTCGAGAAGAACGGGGAGGAGTATTACCAGGTCACGCTCGGCGGCCGCGCCGACGAAACCGCCGAGCTCGGCACGATCCTCGGTCCGGCGGTGCCCTACGCCGAGATTGCCGACGTCGTCGAGGACATCGCCGCCGCCTACCTCGAGCTGCGCGCGCGACCGGGCGAGCTTTTCATCGATACCGTCAAGCGCGTCGGCGTCGATCCCTTCCGGGAGCGCGTTTATGCCGCTCGTTAAGGCCGGCCGCATCGTCGAAGATCGTTTCGTGCGCGTCCTCGACGAGGCGTCAATACCGGACGGGGTTGCCGTCATCCTCCCGGCGGCACGCCTTCTCGCGGACGCGCGCGACCTCGTCTTGCGCCAGGCAGCCACCGGCGTCGTTTGGCCGAACGATCGCAAAGTCGCCGAGCTTGCGCCCTATCTCGATTGGATCGCGCTCGTGGCGCTGGTGTTTCCAAATTTCCGCGATGGCCGCGGCTATAGCCAGGCAAGGATTCTGCGCGAACGCTATCACTTTCGCGGCGAGCTACGCGCGACGGGCCAAATCCTGCGCGATCAATGCCTCTTTCTGCAGCGCGCCGGCTTCGATGCCTTCGAGCTGACGAAAGACGCCGACGCGGCGGCATTCGTCGCAGCGGTGCATCGTTACAGCGTGTTCTATCAGCCGGCGGCGGACGGCCGCGCGAGCACCCTCACCGCGCGGCTTGCCCGCGTTTCCCAGCACTAGCCGTCGGACCTCTGCAACAAGCCGCGCTACGCGTGCCCCGCACGCACGAGCCGACCGGGCAGCGCGCCCGTGTGCTCGCCACGCTGGAAGGTCGGCGTTCCGGCCAAGAACGTGGCGACGTAGCCGTCGACGCGCTGCACGAAACGGCGACCGCCGGCGGGGAGGTCGTTGACGAGCTCCGGCTGGTAAAGCCGCAAGCGGTCGAAGTCGATCAGGTTGATGTCGGCGCGCAGTCCCGGCGCGAGCCGGCCGCGGTCGTGCAAGCCGAAAAAATCCGCCGTCTCGCTGGTCTGCCGCTTGACCAGGAGCTCGAGCGGCAGGCGCGGTCCGCGCCGCCGGTCGCGACCCCAATGCAACAGCATATAGGTAGGCACGCCGGCATCGACGATCGAGGCGCAATGCGCGCCACCGTCGCTGAGTCCCAACAGCGTCGCCGAGTCGGTCAGCATCTCGCGAATGGGTTCGTGGTCGCCGCGGACGTAGTTCACCACCGGGAAGAACAGGTATCTGTTCTCGGCTTCGGTGAGATAATCGTAAGCCACCTCGTCCGGCGTTCGTCCCGTGCGGGCGGCGATCGCCGCGCAGCTCGCCTCGTCCGGCGGCTCGTAATCCGGCGGATCGCCCATCACGAAGAACTTGTCCCAACGCGTGGTGATGAGCTGGCGGAATTGTGCCAGGCGGCTCACTTCCTCGGCGGAGGGCTTCTCGTCGAGGATCCGCCGTCGCAGCGCCGGGTCGCGCAAACGCCGGCGCTGCTCGGGGATGCTCAGACCATCGAGCTCGCGGTAGCTGGGGCGCACCGAGAACGGATTAAGCGCGGTGCCGATGCCGAGCATGACACCGATCGGCCGCCCGGCGATCTGCGCGGTCAGATTCGCGCCGTCGGCGCGCGCCGCGTGCACCGCCGTCAACAGCCGCCGCCAGCGTTCCGGGTCCTCATAGCGGTCGGTGAGCAGGAACCAGACCGGGCGGCCGGTCTCCTTTGCCAGCCGCGTCAACCAGGCAAGCTCGTCATCCTCGTCGTCGAAGTCGCTGTTCATGCCGAAGGCGCCGGCGCCGACATCGCCGAGCGCGGCGCCGATGCCGAGCAACTCTTCGCTTGCGGCATAGCGCGACGGCACCATGTCGCCGACGGGGGTCTTGTGAGAGTCCGTGCGAGAGGTGGTGAAGCCGAAGGCACCCGCGCGCAGTGCCTCAATCGTAAGCCGGCGCATCTCCGCGATGTCCTCTCCCCGCGCCGCCTCGAGCCGAATGGCGCGGTCGCCCATGACATAGACGCGCAACGGGTGATGCGCGATCTGGGCGGCGATGTCGATCGCGCGCGGCCGGCGCTCGAGCGCGTCGAGGAAGTCGGGAAAGGTCTCCCATTCCCACGTCAGTCCGTCGGTCAGGACGACGCCGGGGATTTCCTCGACGCCCTCCATCAGCTCCATCAGCGCGGCACGATGCTGCGGCTTGACCGGCGCGAAGCCGACGCCGCAATTGCCGAACATCGCGGTGGTCACGCCGTGCCAGCACGACGGCCCGAGCAGCGGATCCCAAATCGCCTGCCCGTCATAATGCGTGTGCACGTCGACCCAGCCGGGCGTCACCAACAGGCCGGTGGCGTCGATCTCGCGCCGAGCCGGGCCAAGTTTGCTGCCAACCTCGACGAGGCGCTCGCCCGCGATCGCCAGATCGCCGGTGAACGCGGGCTTGCCGGTACCATCGATGATGGTGCCGCCGCGAATGACGATGTCGTGCATCGTTCGCTCCTGGAGCCTGGGAAAGAAGGATGATGCCCCTTCTGCAAGCACGATGCAATGCGAGGGTCTACGTAGTCCAAAAAGCGCGTAACGCGCTTATGCCGGCAATCCGGTCTATCATCCCTGCTCTGTGTCCCCGGTTTGGCGAGGACGCGCAGAGATGTTCCTCAAGGAGCCACGCGATGCCCAAGACACCCGATTATTTCGTCGGCAAGACGATCATCATCACGGGCGCGGCGAGCGGGATCGGCCGCGCCGCGGCCAAGATCTTTGCGCGCGAGGGCGCACACGTCGTGTGCGCTGACATCAACGGCGAGGGGGCGAAAGCGACCGCCGCGGAGATCGTCGCGCACGGCGGCAAAGCGCTCTCGCTCACAAGCGACGTCACGTCGCGCAGGCAGGTCAACGACATGGTGCATCGGGCGATCGAGACGTTCGGACAGGTGCAATTTCAGTTCAACTCGGCGGGCGCGGCACTGCGCCGCTCGAAGTTTCTCGATATCGACGACGCGCTGTTCGAGAACACGTTTGCGCTCAACGTGAAGGGCACGCTGTATTGCATGCAGGCGGTCCTGCCGCACATGCTCGATAACCGTCACGGCGTGATCGTCAACATGGCGAGCATGGCGCACCGGCGTGGCGGCCCGGGTTCGTCGGTGCATTACGCGGCGGCGAAGGGCGCGGTCGTATCGATGACGCTCGGGGTGGCGCGCGAATTCGCGCAAGCCGGCATTCGATGCCTCTCGATTTCGCCTGGGCCGATCCGCACGCCGTTCCAGAGCGCGGCGCAAACCTCGCCCGAACTGATGCAGCGCTTTCTCGATGACGTGCCGATGCAGCGATTTGGCGAGCCGGAGGAAATCGCCGAGCTGGTGCTGTTCATGTGCTCGGATGCTTGCCCCTTCATGACCGCGGACACGGTCTACGCGAACGGCGGCGGCGGCTGGCGTTGAGGGCGCGTCCTTTCAGCGCAAGCTAATCCGCAAGCCGCAGCACGGCATTGAGCAGTACCGACGCGCCGGCGTCGAGGTGCTCGGGCGCGGTGTATTCGCGCACATTGTGGCTCAGCCCGCCGGCGCTCGGCACGAAGATCATGCCGGCCGGGCAGATCCGCGCCATCATTTGCGCGTCGTGGCCGGCGCCGGAGGGAAGCCGCCGGCATGGAAACCCAAGCTCCTGCGCCGTCGTTTCCACCAGCGACACCATCTCGCTTGGGAACGCGACGGGGTCGAACCGCGCAAGGCTGCGCGTTGCGATGGCGATCTGCTCCTGCGCCGCGAGGCGATCGAGGAAATCAGCGA
This sequence comes from Xanthobacteraceae bacterium, assembly GCA_035693615.1. Lineage (GTDB taxonomy): Bacteria > Pseudomonadota > Alphaproteobacteria > Rhizobiales > Xanthobacteraceae > VAZQ01. The sequence continues at coordinate 19,787 of DASSGH010000154.1, read as the reverse complement.
GCTGTCGCTCGGCTTGCTGCAGCGGCTCGTTGTCGATGTTGCGCAGATCGACCGTCAGGACCGCGCGCTCTGCCACCACGTTGACCAGATTCGGGTAGAGCTCGATACGGCCGACGGTTCCCTTCTGCTGACCTGCCATCTCGCGCGCGAGGCGGCGCACGAACACCGCGATCTCGCCGGCGGCGTAACCTGCGTCGCGCCGCAGATCCATCGGCGTGGTGCCGGCGTGGGCGGAGCGACCGGTGATCGAGACTTCCATCCAGGAGAGCCCGGTGATGCCTTCGACCGCGCCCACCGCGCGGCCTTCGTTCTCCAGGACCGGCCCTTGCTCGATGTGCAGCTCCAGATACGCGTGCGGCATCAGGAAGCCGGGGCGCGCGGTGCCGGCGTAGCCGATGCGCCGCAACTCCTCGCCCACCGTCGCGCCGTCGATGCCGCGCACCGCATAAGCGTCCTCGAGAGCAAGGCCGCCGACATAGACCAGGCTCCCCATCGCGTATGGCTGAAAGCGTGATCCCTCTTCATTGGTGAAGGCAACGAGCGCCAGCGGCCGGCGCGTGGTCCGCCCGGCGTCATCAAGCGCCTGGCAGGTTTCAAGACCGGCGAGGACGCCGTACAGACCGTCGTAGCGGCCGCCGGTTCCCACCGTGTCGATGTGGGAGCCGAACATGACGGGCGGCAAATTCTCGCGGCCGCGGCGCACGCCGAAGATGTTGCCGATCGCGTCGATCGTCACCGTGAGGCCGAGGTCGCGCATCCAGCGCACGAGCAGATCGCGGCCGGCACGGTCCTCGTCGCTGAGCGCGAGCCGGCAGTTGCCGCCGCCGGGCAGGGCGCCGATGCGGTTGAACGCATCGAGCCGGCCGAGCAGGCGGTCCAGATCGATCCGAGGCGATGCCGTCATCCCCCCTCCGCCGCGCATTCTCGTGTAAGCCGCGACTTGAGCTTATCATGTAGACTATGAATTTCGGTATCACGCTGTCGAACCGGGCGGTGCCACTCGGGCTTTGCAGCGCCCGCGATCTGCTCGCGCTTGCCGACGCAATAGAGGCGTGTCCAGCGCTGGACTCGGTGTGGTGCGGCGATGCGCTCTTCGTCAATCGCCGCCTCGATGCATTGACCCTGCTCGCGGCGGTGGCGGGGCGGACCGAACGGGTGTTGCTCGGCCCGGCCTGCATGGGCTCCTTCGCGCTGCGCAACCCGCTCGTCTTCGCCTATGAATGGGCCTCCCTCGACGTGCTCTCGAACGGCCGGACACGGCTTGTCGTCTGTGCCGGCGGCGGGGGATCGGCGGCCTGGAAGGCGGAGAGCGCGGCGCTCGGCATTCCGCCGCGAGAACGGCGACAGCGGATGATCGAGAATATCCGCGTGCTGCGGCATCTGTGGACCAAGGACGGCGAGCCGTTTCTGGGACAATTCACCAGCTTCTCCAACGTGACGCTCGAGCCGAAGCCGGTCCAATCGCCATGTCCGATCTGGTTGGCGACGAACGCGGAGCGGCTCGCAACCGGGCAGGCCGATTCCGGCGGATCGGAGCTTGCGCTCACGCGCGTCGGCCAAATCGCCGACGGCTGGATGACGCATTCCGTCGGCCCGGACGGCTTCATGCGCTCGTGGGATTTCATCTTGCGTGTCGGCCGCGAGAACGGACGCGACGCGTCGTGCTTCGATAACGTGCTTTATCACCATGTCAACGTGAACGCGGATAAGGAGGCGGCGCTCGCCGATTCCAAGAAATTCCTCGATCTCTACTATGCGGCCGACTACACCAAAGCACGGATCGAATCCTGGCTGACCTACGGCTCGCCGCGTCAATGCGCCGAGCACATCAAGCGGTTCAAGGCTGCGGGCTGCCGACGCATCACGTTTCGCATCTGCACCATGGGCGATGTGATGGAGCAATTCCGGCGATTGGTCGAAGAGGTGCTGCCGTATGTCGACTGACCGCGGCACATGATTTGGGGAGATCTGCATGCAGACGCTCGGCCTCGGCTTCACTTGGGAGGAACTCTCGCCCGGACAGCGCTTTCGCACGCTCAACCGCACCGTCACCGAGACCGACCTCGTACTCTTTACCGGCGTGACGGGAATGCTGGAAACGATTTTTACCGACCGCACCTTCGCTGCCGAGAAGGGCGCGATTCAGGGGCAGTTTGTGCCGGCCGCTTTGACCTACAGCTTGATCGAGGGGCTGCTTTGCCAAAGCATGATCCAAGGGACGGGTCTCGCCATGCTCGAGCTCAACCAGCAGATCCTGGCACCCGTGCGCGTCGGCGATACCGTGCATGGCGAAATCGAGATCACGTCGGTGCGTCCCACCTCCAAGGGCAATCGCGGCATCGTCGTGTCCAGGATCGACGTGAAGAACCAAAAGGGTGAGGTCGTGATCACTTATGAAGCGACTCGCATGCTCGCAGGCCGCTCGGCCGCTCAAGGCACTTCTGAAACGGCGTGAGTGCGGATATGCGCGGGCTAAAGGATCGCACCGTTTTGGTGACCGGCGGCGCCAACGGCATCGGCGCCGCCATCGCGCGGCGCTTGGCCGAGGAGGGCTGCGCGGTCGGCATTTTGGACATGGACGCCGCGGCGGGCGATGACGTCGCCGGTGAGATCGCGGCGCGCGGCCGCCGCGCCAGCTTTCACGGCGCCGACATCACCGACTACGAGGCGGTGTCGCGCGCGGTCGAGCGCTTCGAGGCGGCGTTTGGGCCGGTATCGTTTCTCGTCAACAACGCCGGCTGGGATCGCGCGCAGAATTTCCTCGACACCGCGCCAGATTTCTGGCGCAAGGTCGTCGCCATCAATCTGTTTGGACCGCTCAACGTGAGCCATGTCGTCCTACGCGGCATGGCGGCGCGCGGCTTCGGGCGCGTCGTCAACATCGCCTCCGACGCCGGACGCGTTGGCTCCTCGGGCGAGGCGGTCTATTCCGCCTGCAAGGGCGGCATCATCGCCTTGACCAAAACGCTCGCGCGTGAGCTCGTCGGCAAAGGCCTGATCCTCAATACGATCTGCCCCGGCCCCACCGACACCGCCATTCTGCGCAGTTTCTTAGAAGGCGCCGAGGGCGCGCGCATCGCCGAAGGGCTCAAGCGCGCGATCCCGATGCGGCGCTTTGGCGTGCCGGAGGATTATCCCGGACTGGTCGCCTTCCTGCTGTCGGACGACGCCGCCTACATAACGGGCCAGACGATCAGTGTCTCGGGTGGACTTACCATGCACGGCTAACGTACGGGAGCGCTCAATCGTAAACCGTATCGACATAGTGTTCGGAATCGACCACGGCTTCGATCACCGTCGGTCCGTTTTCCCGCAACGCCACGCTCACCGCGTCGGCGAGCGCATTGACGCTATGCACGGCCCGGGCCGGCACGCCGAAATAATGCACCGGCGGCTCGCGATAATCCTCCGCCTGCAGCTCGGTGCCGTAGAGCGGAAACTGGCGCCGGATCTGCTTCACCTTGATGAGCGCGAGCCAGCGGTCGTCGAGGACCACAATGGGCAGCGTGATGCCCAGGCGTTTCGCGGTGGCGACCTCGCCGCATGTCATCTGGAAACAGCCGTCGCCTATGAGGCAGACGACTGGCACCTCGGGGCGCGCGAGCTTGGCCGCGATCGCGCCGGGCAGGGCGAAGCCCATTGACGACCAGCCGTTGGTGATGTGGAAGGTCTTCGGGGCATGGACGCTCCACTGGCTGGCGATCTGGTGGGTGTGCGCGCCGACGTCGAAGGCGAGCACGCCCTCGCGCGGCAACGCGCGGCGCACCGCGTCGATCGCGGCATGGGCGGTGAAGGACTTTGCCGCCGGACGCAATGCCGCCTGAAAGCTCGCCCGGTGGTTCTCGAGCAGCGCCCCGTTCCACTGGTTGACGCCCGCAGGCAGCGCCAACAGCCGCCTCAGCGAGGAATCGAGATCGCCGGTGACCTGATGCGCGAGATTGACGGAGGGGGCGATGTCCACCGGCTCGATATCGATCTGCAGCAGCGGGCGGTCGCCGATCCAGGCTTCGTATTCCACCTCGACCGTGTCGTAGCCGAAACCGACGATGAGATCGGCGGAGCGCAGGAGCTTACGCTGGAGTTGCCGGCAGGCGCGCTCGATGCAGCCGAGCGCGAGCGGATGGTCCTCGTCGATCATCCCCTTGGCCATGGTCGTGGTGGCGAACGGCAAACCGTAATGCTCGATCACCCTGCGGAGCAGCGACGGGTCGGTGAGGCGCATCGCCGTCGCGCCTATGACCGCGATCGGTTGCTTCGCTGTCGCGAGCAGTTTGCCCGCGTGCACGAGCGCGGCGTCAGGCGCGGCCGCAAGCGCGGTGGGCCGCGCCGGCGAGGAGACGCGCTCGTTGGTCGCTGCGAGCGCGACATCCTCCGGCAGATCGAGATGCACCGGTCCCTTCGGCTCGCTCAGGGCAAGGGAGATCGCGTGTGTGAGCGTTTCCGCGACGCATCCGCGCTCGAGCTTGAGCGTCGCCTTGGTGATCGGCTTGAACAGCGCGTGGTGGTCGATCCACATCTGGATGCGCCGTCCGAGCTGATCGGTGTTTAGGTTGCAGGTGATCGCGATCAGCGGCGAGCGGTCGAGATAGGCGCAGCCCACGCCGGTTGCGAGATTGGTGGCGCCAGGGCCCAACGTGGCGATGCAAAGCCCCGGGGCGCCGGTCATCCGCCCGGTCACGTCGGCCGCAAAGCCCGCCGAACCTTCGTGCGCGGTGAGCACGAATTCGACCCCGCCCGTGCGCATCGCCTCCATCAGCGGCAGCACGTTGCCGCTCGGAATGCCGAAGCCGCGCACAATGCCGTTCGCCTTGAGCGTGGCGACGATCAGATCGGCGTTGTTCATGGCGCCCCCCGACCGCGCGTGCCGCGAAGTTTGCGTTCTTCGCTCACGCCCGCGCCTCGCCAGTCTCAGCGTCGAGCCGGCTGCGAAGGTCGTCCTCGCCGAGGTCCCAGAACAATCCCGCCATTATACCGAGCCCCTCGCGTGCGATCGGCGCGAGCAGGTGCTCGTCCGGGGCGTGCTGGGAGCAGCCGGCGTAAGAATGCGGGATCCAAATCGTGCGCAGACCGAGCACGTCGGCAAAGCTATCGTTGGGCAACGATCCGCCGAAATTGGGCAGAATGGCGGGTGCACGCCCCGTGGTCTGTTCGAGCGAACGGGCGGCGAAACCGACCCACGGGTCCTCCGGGTCGAGCCGGCTGGCGCGAAAGAATCCGCCTCTGCCGCGGCGCACCTCGACTTGCGTGAAGCCGTGGCGGTCAAGGTGGCGGCGTAGCGCTGGAAGGATGTCCTCGACGTCAGTTCCCACCACGTACCGCAGCTGGCAATGGGCGCGCGCTTGCCCTGGGATTGCGTTGACCGGATGCTCCGGCGTTCCGGCGGTGAAGGCCAATACCTCGAAGCTGTTCCAACCGAAGACCCGCTCGGCCGGCGAGAGATCGGCTTCGCCCCAGTCGCGATCGATTGCCGGCCCGTTTCCGCTGCCGTCGACCTCGACGGCGGCCAGAGCGCGCCGCACGGATGCCGGCAGCGGCGGTCGCCACTCCGGCACACGGATGGTGCCGCGCGCATCGGTAATGCAGGCCAGCGCATGGGCGAGAATGATGCCTGGGTTGGCGAGGAGACCGCCCCAGTTGCCGGAATGATGAGCGCCGTCGCGAAGATCGACGATGAGCTCGATTGGGTGGCCACCGCGCGCGCCGAGAAAGAGCGTCGGTCGATCGGGTGTAGCCCGCGGACCGTCTGACGCGATCAGCAAGTCCGCCTGCAGCAGGCCGTCCTTGTGTTTTGAGCAAAGCTCGCGCAATCCGGCGGAGCCGACTTCCTCCCCCATCTCAAGGAGAACCTTCGCATTGAAGCCGAGAGAGCCCCGTTCGGCGACAACCGCCGCGAGCGCGGCGATGTTGATGCTGTGTTGGCCCTTGTTGTCGGCGGTTCCGCGGCCATAGATGCGCTTGCCCTCGACGCTGAGGACCCAAGGCGACAGGCCGGCACGCCACGCATCGTCGAGACCGCGAACGGTATCGCCGTGACCGTAGAGCAGCACGGTCAACGCGGCGCCCTCCTCCATGCGCTCAGCCACCAAGAAAGGAGGGCCCGACGGGTTGTCGAGAACGCGCGAGGTAAATCCGAGCGGCGCGAGACTCGGCACCATCTCCTCGTCGAGATAGCGGCGCAGCGCGGGAGCGCGTTCCGGCTCCTGGCTCGTGCTAGGGATAGCGACCCGCCGTTGCAGATCGAGGAGAAATTCGCCGCTGTCGAAATAAGCGTGGGCGCGGGCGATGGCGGCGGCGCGGCTCATACTGGCAGCCCTCTTGGATACGGGCTGCCGCACCTGCGCGCCGCATCACGACGCGTGCATCGCTCGTTCAATTTCAAGTGTGCGCTCCCCGCGCGACCACGGCGCGGCGCTTGAGTTGGTCGCAAGGCCCAATTACGGTCGCGCGGATATTGCATGTCGACGGACGCCGCGGCAAGGACAGCCATCCACGCGTTTCCGAGGGTGAGCCGATTCCCGTTTCACCGGGATCGCTAAAGGAGGTCGCGCGTGTTTAAAATCCTGCATTTGAACGAATGTCCGGTCGGTCCGATGGCGGGAGGACGAGGCGAGCAGGTCAAGTTGATCAATCCAAGCCTCGGCACTGATAAGCTCGATGTACATTTCAACCGGTTGCTGGCCGGCGGACCGCGCGGCAAGCGGCATCACCACACCACCGCCGACAACGTCTACATCGTCAAGCGCGGCGAGGGCACGCTTACGGTCGACGGAAAAACCCACATCATCCGCGAGAACGACGTGGTCTATATTCCGGCCGGCATGGTCCATTCACTGGCCAACCTGAGCGACGACGTATTCGAGATTTTTGAAATTTACGCGCCAGCCGGAGCGCAATTCGATTTCGTACCGGATGAGTGAAACGTCAGGCTCATTGGCTGAACGACATATGACCGAGGGCAAAGGCGTCCTGTTTGTCCCCTACCACGACACGCTCGGCTTGCTCGGCGTCGAGGATGCACTCCGCATCTGCGAGGAAGTCTATGGCATGCACGCCCGCGGCAGCGTGGTGTTGTCGTCGCCGCCAAGCTTCAAGCTCGACGTGGCGGAGGCATTCCATAATCACTGGCACGTGAAGTCCGTATTGCTGAAGGAGGTCCCCACAACCGGGGTTCGCCTTTACAACTATTACGACGACGGTGTGCGCAACACGGTCGGCGATCTCGGCTGCACGCGTTACATCGTGCTCTCCGATCCCCATAGCGGCGAGCCGGTCGCGATCGTCGACGAGCATTGGAGCTACGCCATCCGCAGCGCTGCGGCAGCGACACTCGCCTGCAAGTGGCTTGGTCCAAGACGTCCGAGCATTTTGGGCCTCGTCGGCGTCGGCACGATGGGGACGAATTCGCTGCGCTGTCTGTGCAGCATGTACAAGTTCGAGGAAATCCGTTGCACCTCGCGCCGGGCAGAAACGCGCGCCGCGTTCGCGCGCAAATGGTCGCAGGCGCTCGGAATCGCCGTCGTGCCCATGGATTCGATCGAAGCCGTCGTGCGGGGCGCCGACATCGTGGTCGGCGGCACCACGTCGGGCGAAGTCGTCAGCCGCGAGCCGTGGCTCAAGCGCGGCTCGACTTTTATCTCGCTCGCAAGGCGGGAGCTCGATCCAGCCGGCTGGGCAAAGATGGACAAGGTCGTGGTCGACAGCTGGGAGTTCAACATGCTGCAGCGGGAGTTCAAACGCGCGGTCGAGTCGGGCCTGTTCTCGCGCGAGCAGCTCCACGCCGAGATTCACGAACTCGTATCGGGGGCAAAGAGGGGCCGGGAGCGCGATGACGAACGGATTCTCATCCACACTTGTGGCCTCGTGTCGCAAGATGTGGCGCTGGCACACTTCTTGTATCGAAATGCGCTCGGGAAGGGCCTAGGCTTGTGGCTGCCGAGGGCGCGCTGAGGAGAGGCGAGGGAGAACGAGATGAACGGAAAGCCGCGGATACATCGACGCGGTTTCTTGCGCAACGTGGGCAGTGCCGCGATCGGCGTGGCGGCGTCGGCGAGCCCGCTGCGCTCGACGAGCCGCGCGCAGGAGAGGTTTCCCGCCCGCGAGATCAGCTGGATCATCTATCAGGCGCCCGGAGGGTCGATCGACACGACCGCGCGTATCATCCAACCTTATCTCGAAAAGAATGGGGTCAAGACCAACCTTGACTACGTGCTGGGCGCGGGCGGCCGCGTCGCGCGCACGAAGCTCCATACAGCGCGTCCGGATGGCTACTTGATGATGACGGAGTCGGCGCCAGGCGGTGCCATCGACGAGGTGATCGGGCGGGCGGGATACAAGGCGAGCGACTTCATCGCGATCTACGGATGGAGCGTCGTGAGCTGGCAACTTTGCGTAAAGAAGGACTCGCCGATCCAAACCTTCCAGCAATTCGTCGAAGAGTGCAAAAAGCGTCGCGTGGTCGTGGGTACCATCGGACGTTCCGGATCGAGCCATATCCAGCTCGCCGCCCTGCAGAAGGAATTGAACCTGCCGTTCGGCATGGTTCATTTCGAGGGCTCGGGTAAAGCCTACCCTGCGGTCATGGGCGGTCATGTCGACGCGGCGATCAGCGGACCCGGCTCGGGCTCGCGCATGCGCGAGAGCCTGCATTTTCTCGCGGTCACCGGTGAAGAGCGCGAGAAGGCCCTGCCCGAAGTGCCCACGCTGACGGAATTGGGCTTTCGGGTCACCCCTATCGATCAGATTTGGTACGCCATGGCGACGCCCAAGGTACCCGATGATCGCATCGCCATGTTGTCGAGCGCGTTCGCCAAGGCGTTCGAGGACAAAGCTTTGTGGGAGCAGATGCAGAAGGCCGGCGAATACCTAAAGTTGCTTACCCGCCCACAGGTCGAGGCGATGGTCGGCAAACAGGCCGAGGTGATCGAGAAGTACAAGGACCTGTTGGGCTAAAGCGTCCTGCCGCAAGGTCAGTAACTGAATGTCGACCGATAGCAGAGGTTATTGGCGCGAAGAGTTTTCCCTGATCGCGCTCCTCCTTCTGTTCTTCATCGCGATTGTTGCGCTCTCCTACCACATCCCATTCGACGCACGTCTCTTCCCGCTCCTCATCGGCAGCGCCGGCATCCTGCTCACGCTCGGGATTGCCGCGGAGCAAGTTCGCCGACGCTGCGGGCGCGATGGTTCGATGCCGCACAACGAGGAGCACGTGGTCAGTGTCGATTGGCCGCGCTATGCGATCGCACTTCTGTCGGCGCCGGTCTTCGGGGTGTTGTTCTGGCTGTTCGGCTTCATCATCGCCTCGCTCGCAGCGATGCTGCTCATGCCGGTATTGATGGGATATGCGAATCGCCGGCGGCTTGTTGTGATCGCGATCGTGACTGTCGCGGTCCTCGCCCTCATCGGCCCCTATCTGCTCCACGTCGACCTTCCGCATGGCCTGGTGGGCGATTGGATCATCGACAAGCTCGCCCTGCGATCGGGCTAAAGCTAGGTCATGCTCGATAACCTCATTCTCGGCCTGATCGCTGCTCTACAGGTGAAGCAGTTCGCGTTTATGGTGTTAGGCACGGTGATTGGGCTGTGGGTCGGTGTTCTACCCGGCCTCGGCGGGCCGGTCGCCATGGCGGTCCTCATCCCGTTCACGTTTTCGATGGATCCGCTCTCGGCGCTGCTGATGCTGGCGTCCATCTCCGTCGGCGCCGCGTTCGGAGGATCAGTCACCTCCATCCTGCTCAACATTCCGGGCGAAGCATCCTCCGCCGCCACCGCCTACGACGGCTATCCCATGGCGCAGCAAGGCAAGGCGAAGGTGGCGATGGGGCTATCGGCCGGCGCCTCCATGGCGGCGGCGATCATCGGCGTGTTGATCCTGATGTTCGCCTCAGGCCCCGTGGCAAAAGCTGCCCTCGCGTTCAGCCCGGCCGAATATTTCGCACTGGCCATCCTCGGACTCACGGTGGTGTCCGTCGCCGCACTCGGCTCCACAATAAAGGGACTGGCGATGGGAGCACTCGGCATCGCGATCAGCTTGATCGGCATCGACTCGATTCTCGGCTCGGAGCGCTACACGTTCGGCTTCGTGTATCTGCTCGACGGCATCAGTTTCGTACCGGTAATGGTGGGCTTGTTCGCCGTCACCGAACTCACCAGCATGATCCTGCAAGGCGGCACTATCGCCAAGACGGGCCGCCTGGAAGGATCGCTGTGGGACGGATTTTGGGCCACGTTTCGATATCCCTTCACGCTCATTCAAAGTACGGCTGTCGGCGCATTTCTCGGAATGATTCCTGGTATCGGGGCAACGGCGGCGAACTTCCTCGCCTATAGCGTGGCGCAACGCTCCTCGCGGCATCCCGAAAGATTCGGCAAGGGCGCGCCCGAAGGCGTCATCGCCCCGGAAGCATCGAATAATTCCTGCATTCCCACGAGCCTCATCCCCGCGCTTACGCTCGGCATTCCAGGCGGCGCGACGTCAGCCATCCTGCTGGTGGCGGTGACGCTGCAAGGGCTGCGTCCAGGCCCGATGCTGTTCACGTCCAACCCGGAGCTGATCTGGGGTTTTTTCATGGGGCTGCTCGTGGGCGCAGTACTGGCTACGCTGCTCTATCTCGTCATGATCCCATGGTTCGCCTTGATCACCATCGTCCGCATCGAATTGTTGGCGCCGATGCTCTTGATCGTGACGCTGTTCGGCGCGTATGCGAATGAGCGCAACATGATGGACGTGTTCGTCGCGATCTTCTTCGGTCTGTTCGGCTATTTTCTGCGGCGGCACGGCTATCCGCTCATCAGCCTCGTTATCGGCCTCATTCTCGGCAAGCTCGCCGAGGGGTCGTTCCATCAGGCGTTGATGATTTCCGACCACGACTACTCGGTCTTTATCCTGCGGCCCTTGTCCGCGGCGATCTTCGCGATCTGTGTTGTCTTGGTGCTGTGGCCGGGGGTGAAGAAGCGCCTCGGCTACGGCGGCGCCGAGGTTACGTGAGGGGAAGCACCGATGGGTGAAGCTGAAATCAAGAGGCTGTTAGAGGCGCGCATCACGCTCACGCGGGCGAAAGAGCTCCTGATTGCGCTGGTCAAGGTGCCAAGCCCGCAGACCGCGCTGCTCGAGGACGAGCCGCTGCTCAAGGCGTTCATCACCTCGGCGATCGAGCCGCGTTTGCGCGGCATGGGCTTTGCCGACATTCGCTACGACGCGATGGGAAATCTGATCGCGACCTACGGCGCGGGAACGAGCAAGAAGTCGCTGATGCTCATTGGCAACGCCATGAACCAGCCCGCCGCCACCATGCCGAATCCCTATGTCGGCGACGTCGTCGACGGCGCGACATACGGCTTGCCCGGAGAGTGCGTGATGGGCAAGGGCGCGAGCGAACAGAAGGCGACGCTCGCGGCGATGTTGCACGCCATGGAAGTCGTGATCGCGAGCAGGGCTGCGATCAAAGGCAAGCTCGTTTTCACCTGCTGCCTCTCGGGCGAGACGGGCAAGCACGATGCGATCAGGAGCGTGGTCGAGGGCGCGGGTGTGCGTGCCGATATGGCGGTGCTGGGCGGGACGGGACTCAAGATCACGCTCGGCAACCGCGGCCGTATCGACGTGTTCGTGACGGTGAAGGGCTCGCCATGCCATTCGTCGCGGCCCTGGGACGGCGCCAATGCCATCACCGGCGCAACCGAAGCGATCCGCCTGCTGCTGCATAAGGTCAAAGTCGACAAGACCCATCCGCAACTCGGCAGGCAGTCGTTGACGGTCAACCACATCCGCAGCTTTCCCGACTCCACCCATACGGTGCAGGAGCGCTGCGAGTTCACGCTCGATCGACGGTTGCTGCCGGGCGAGGATCCCAACGAAGCATTCGCCGAGATTGAGCGCATCGCCGAGGAGGTCGAGCGCTTCAAGGATCCGATCAGCGGCAAGACCTATGGGGTCGAGGTCCGGCTCGGCCCGTACATGTATCCTTCGCTGGTGACGACTGAATCACCCGTGGTGCGCGCGTTGCTGCGGGCGAGCGAAGCGATGCTGGGCAGGTCGGCCGAGACCTACTATTCGCCGTCGGCCTTCGACCAGGGCTACCTCAACCATGTCGGCATTGAGACCGCCAATTACGGGCCCGGCGAAGATCAGTATGCCCACACCGACCGCGACATGGCTTCGGTCGAGCGCACGGCCGATGCGGCCAAGGTCTACGCCTTCATGATCCTCGATTCCCTCGGCTGAGCATATTGAGGACCGCACGCCGCCATCGAGTGAGGCTCAGGTGCGAGCGCCTCGGTTCGCTGGTACCGCCCACAGGCAAAATCGGGGCAAATATCCGGGAATGGGCGTGTCGTTCGAGGATCTCCCCTTGTGGATAACCGGGACAATCGCCCGCGGCCACGCTTGTGTGCCGCGTCGGCCTATACTGAGAAGCAACGAATCACCCGGCCCTATCCATGCGCTTTCCCCCTCAATTCCTGGACGAATTGCGCGCGCGGCTTCCGGTTTCGGAGGTCGTCGGCCGCCGGGTTCGGCTGAAAAAGGCCGGGCGCGAATGGAAGGGGCTTTCCCCCTTCAATAAAGAGAAGACGCCCTCGTTTTGCGTCAACGACCAGAAAATGGCGTGGTTCGATTTCTCTTCGGGCAAGAACGGAACGATTTTCGATTTCGTGATGATGACCGAGGGGCTGACCTTCCCCGAGGCGGTCGAGCGGCTGGCGGCGCAGGCGGGGCTTCCGCTGCCGAAAATGTCGCCCGAGGAGGAGGCGCGCGACCAACGGCGCAAGTCGCTGCACGACATCGTCGAATTGGCGGCAAAATTCTTCGAGGACACGCTCGCCTCGCGCGCGGGCGCAAAAGCGCGCGGCTATCTTGCCGATCGTGGGCTGGATCCGGCAGTGCAACTCAAATTCCGTTTGGGCTACGCCCCGCCCGAGCGCTTCGCGCTCAAGGAGCACCTCGGCAAGGCGGGGATCGGCGGCGAGGACATGATCGAGGCCGGATTATTGGTCGCCGGTGACGAGATTCCCGTCCCCTACGATCGCTTCCGTGATCGCGTCATGTTTCCGATTACCGACTTGCGCAGCCGGGTCATCGCCTTCGGCGGCCGCGCGCTCGAGCGGGAGGCGCAGGCAAAGTATCTCAACTCCCCGGAAACGCCGCTCTTCCACAAGGGTGCGACGCTCTACAATATCGCCGCCGCCCGCATGGCCGCGCACAAGGGCGCGCCTCTGATCGCAGTCGAAGGCTATATCGACGTGATTGCCATGGTGAGTGCCGGCTTCGAGGCAACGGTCGCGCCGCTCGGCACGGCGCTGACGGCCGAGCAGCTCGCGCTCTTATGGAGGATGGCGGATGAGCCCACGCTCTGCTTCGACGGCGACGCTGCAGGCCGTCGCGCGGCCTACCGCGCGGTCGATTTGGCCTTGCCGCTGATCAAGCCGGGCAAGAGCCTGAAATTTGCAAGCTTGCCGGAAGGGAATGATCCCGACGATCTCGTCCGCGCCGGAGGCCGCGACGCGATCAACGAGGTGATCGGCGCTGCGCGTCCGCTCGCCCACGTGCTGTGGATGCGCGAGACCGAAGCGGCGAGCTTCGACACGCCCGAGCGGCGCGCAGCGTTCGAGGCGCGGCTTGCCGAGGTGACGGCGATGATCGGCGACGAGGCCGTGCGCAAGTACTATCGCCGCGAGTTCGGCGAGCGGCTGCGGCGTCAGTTCGAGATCGAGGAGCGGCCGATGCGGCGCCAGCGGCAGGCCCGCACCGGCAACACGGGCTGGCCGACAGCGCGCCGGGGTGAGAGGATTGAGCGATTTGGGCCACCGCGAGCGCGGCGTCCGCAAGGCGCCGCGCGTCTGCTTGCCGGCGAGCGCTATGTGGCGGCGAGCGCGCAGCTTGCGTCGAGCCCTGTTCATCTCGGCCGCCGCGCCGCGATTGGGCCGCGCGAGGCGCTCATCCTGCAGGCGGTGATCAATCACCCTTGGCTGCTGCACGAGCATTTGGAGGAGTTCGCTGCAATCGACTTCAGCCACACCGAGGCTGCCAAGCTCAAAGGCGAGCTGATCGACATTTTCGCCCACGGCGGCGCGCCGGATGGGGCTGCCATGGCTGCCGAGCTCGAGCGGCGGGGACTTGCGCAAGCCGCGTCCCGCGTTCAAAAGGCCATCACCGCGCCCTCGGTCTGGGGGGCGCGGCCGGAGGCTGCGCCGGACGACGCGCTCACGACATGGAAGCAGCTTGTCGCCTTGCATCGGCAATGGCATTCCCTAACTAAGGAACTCAGAGACGCGGAAGCCGCCCTGGGACAGGACCCCACCGAGGCTAACTATTCCTGGTTGCAGGACGTAAAGGCTCGGCTGGGCTTGCTCGACGGAACCGAGGCGCTAATCGAGGGTTTTGGAGCCTCCTCAGGCCGGCCGCTGCAGTCTCTATGAATGCTGGGAAAGCCAAGGGGTGCCCGGGCGTGGAACCGGGCCTAAGCCTTTGGCTTTCTGCTGTAATGGAGGCTTAATCGGGGCTTAAGCGGGCTCCGGCGACACTCGGCGGGTCCGAATCGAAGAATCTTCGGCAGGGCCAGGGCAGGCCGCGAAAGGTCGTCGATTCTCCCCGCATAGGGTAGGGATGGCGTGTTCGACGTTCCTCACGGGGCGTCTTGAGGAGAGAACGTATGGCGAGCAAGACCAAGGCAGCGCAAAAAGAGAAAGAAAAGGAGGAGGCGCCCGAGAAAGAGGCGCCGGAGGCCCCAGATACGCCGCTGCCGCTGCTCGATCTCTCCGACGCCGCAGTCAAAAAGCTCATCCGCTCGGCCAAGAAGCGTGGCTACGTCACTCATGACCAGATCAACTCGGTATTGCCCTCCGAGGAGGTCAATTCCGAGCAGATCGAGGACGTCTTGGCCATGTTCAGCGAGATGGGCGTGAACGTGGTCGAGACCGAGGAGACGAGCGAAGAGGGCGAGGAATCGCGCGAAGAGGCCGACGAAGAGGGCGAGAGCGAGGGCGGCGATCTCGTCGAGGTCCAGCAGAAGGTCCCGGCCAAGTCGGAGACCAAGGAGCCGACCGAGCGCACCGATGACCCCGTGCGCATGTATCTGCGTGAAATGGGTTCGGTGGAGTTGCTTTCGCGCGAGGGCGAGATCGCCATCGCCAAGCGCATCGAGGCCGGCCGCGAAGCGATGATCGCGGGGCTATGCGAAAGCCCGCTGACCTTCCAGGCCATCATCATTTGGCGCGACGAGCTCAACGAGGGCAAAGTCTTCCTGCGCGACATTATCGACCTTGAGGCGACCTATGCCGGTCCCGACGCGAAGGCGATGCCGGGTCCGGTGATCGGCAGCGACGGCCAGCCGGTGGCGGGCGCGCCGGCGCAGGGCGCCCCCGGCGCCTCCGGCCTGGCGCAGACGGCGGCTCCGCCGGCCGCGCCGCCAGCCGCCACCCCGTTCAGGGCAGCGCCCGAGCGCGGCAACGGTGAGGACGGCGAGGGCGTCGAGCCGACGCCCGGCGAAGCCGATTTCGACGACGACGATATGGAGAACTCGCTGTCGCTCGCCGCCATCGAGGCCGAGCTCAAGCCGAAGGTGGTCGAGACCTTCGACACGGTCGCCGATGCCTACAAGCGGTTGCGCCGCCTGCAGGACCAGGACATCCAGAACAAGCTGCGCAACGATTCGCTCTCGCCGGCGCAGGAGCGCCGTTACAAGAAGCTCAAAGACGAGATTATCAGCGAGGTGAAGTCGCTGCGGCTCAACCAGGCGCGCATCGACGCGCTGGTCGAGCAGCTTTACGACATCAACAAGCGGCTCGTCGGCTATGAGGGCCGCCTGATGCGGCTCGCCGAGAGCCATGGCGTCGCGCGCGAGGACTTTCTCAAGAACTATCAGGGCTCCGAGCTCGATCCGCGCTGGCTCAACCGGGTGTCGAAACTGAGCGCGAAAGGCTGGAAGAGCCTGGTCGCCAGGGACAAGGACAAGGTCAAGCAGCACCGCCACGAGATCCAAGTGCTCGCCGGCGAGACCGGGCTCGAGATCGGCGAGTTCCGTAAGATCGTGCAGATGGTGCAGAAGGGCGAGCGCGAGGCGCGCCAGGCCAAGAAGGAGATGGTGGAGGCAAACCTGCGCCTGGTCATCTCGATCGCCAAGAAATACACCAACCGCGGGCTGCAATTCCTCGACCTGATCCAGGAAGGCAATATCGGCCTGATGAAGGCGGTCGATAAGTTCGAGTACCGGCGCGGCTACAAGTTCTCGACCTATGCCACCTGGTGGATCCGGCAGGCGATCACGCGCTCGATCGCCGATCAGGCGCGCACCATCCGCATTCCCGTGCATATGATCGAGACCATCAACAAGATCGTGCGCACCTCGCGCCAGATGCTCAACGAGATCGGCCGCGAGCCGACGCCCGAGGAACTTGCCGAGAAGCTCGGCATGCCGCTCGAGAAGGTGCGCAAGGTGCTCAAGATTGCCAAGGAGCCGCTGTCGCTGGAGACGCCCATCGGCGACGAAGAGGACTCCCATCTCGGCGATTTCATCGAGGACAAGAACGCGATCCTGCCGATCGACGCCGCCATTCAGTCCAACCTGCGCGAGACCACCACGCGCGTGCTGGCGTCGCTGACGCCGCGCGAAGAGCGCGTGCTGCGCATGCGCTTCGGCATCGGCATGAACACCGACCACACGCTGGAAGAGGTCGGCCAGCAGTTCTCGGTGACACGCGAGCGCATCCGCCAGATCGAGGCCAAGGCGCTGCGCAAGCTCAAGCACCCGAGCCGTTCGCGGAAGCTGCGGAGCTTCTTGGACAACTGACCCCACATTGTGGCCAGGAACGCGGTCCGCAGCGGAAAGCTTACGCCCGCCGCCATGAGGGGAGGGCGCTCGCCTCGCGCCGGCCGCATCCAAAGTACTGCGTTGGCGCTAGCCAATCGATCACCTGGTCGGTGATTGTTCCTTGGGCCTGTTGGATTGAGCCTTGGCTGTCATGGCGTCTATCCGGGCCTGCAGGCTCTGACTGCAGTCGTCGAATTTGTAATTCGCAATTCCGTAGGGAATAGCCCACCCGAGCATCGCGGCTGCGACGACGAGCATCAATCTACGGTAAGCGAGTTGATAATCTTTCTTATCCTCGGCCATGTCGTGTGCCCCTTTTTCTTCAAACATCGATCAGCGCCGAATGTTGTCCAATTGCACTTGCATCGCGTCCAATCGAGTGTGCTGGTCGCGGCACACGGACAACGCATGAAATTTCTTGTACAAGAAGTAAGATTGAGATGCGATGATCACGATCCAAAAGGCTGCGATCAGTCTGAACCTTGTTTGATTGATAATCATTTCGGCCCCCGTTCCGAAGAGCGATCACGGCTGACAAGCTCACGCTGACCATAGCATGTTCGCTTTTGCCCCGTTACCGGCCGATGATTGCCGTTGTGAATGTCTCAGTCGCGGTTCATGCGCCGCGACAAAGCGATTTTTCATTCGACCGCCCTCGTCGGCGCGCGCGAGCAATGTCGGTGGCACGTCGACGGATCAATCCAGTGATGTGGCCAGGCCTAGTCGGTTGAATCCGTCCGTCACGAGTTTGGGGTCGTCAGAAAACTCGGTTGCGATGTATCGGATGCTCCGAGGAAGACGGCATTCAAGTCGTCGGCTGTGTCGCCGCCGTCGAAACCCGCCATCGCTTGCACGAGCTGATCGTTCCAGCCGCCGGCGAATCCACCCGCCCCAGTGGGCGCATCGACAGCGAAGCCGCCGACCGACCAGTCCAAGCCGACCGTGCCCAAGCTGTTGGCCGTGGTGATCTGATTGTTGACGATGTCGTAGACCTCGAACTCGCCGGTATTCTTGTTGCGCAGGATCATGTCGGAGGCGCCCGGCGCGTGAAACGCCCCGAAGCCCGCGACCTGAAAATCCGTTCCGACAATGCCAGGACTTGAGGCCGCGACGATGGCATTGCTGCGAATGTTGTAAATCTCGAACAGGCCCGTGTTGCTGTTGCGCAGCATCATGTCGGTCGTGCCGTCCTGGTTGAAGTCGGCGAAACCCCCGACCGCAAACTCGAGCCCCACCGTCCCAATGTTGAAGGCCGACGTGATCTTGTTGTTGACGATGTCGTAGAGCTCGAATTGGCCGGTTGTGGCGTGACGTAGCATCATGTCGGTGGTGCCGTCGGCATTGAAGTCGCCGAAGCCTGCGACCCGGAAGTTCAGCCCGACCGTGCCGAGGCTGACGGCCGACGCGATGGCATTGTTTCTGATGTCGTAGGCCTCGAACTCGCCCGTGTTCCGGTTGCGCAGGATCATGTCGCCGCCGCCGTCATGATCGAAGTCGCCGAAGCCGGCGAGCTGGAAGTCGAGCCCGACGGCGCCGAGTGCGGCAGAATTGGTGATGTTGTCGTTGACGATGTCGTAGACCTGGAAGGCGCCGGTCGAGGCGCTGCGCAAGAGCATGTCGGTGGAGTCGCTGCCGAAGAAGCGGCCGAGCCCGGCGACCTGGAAATCGATTCCGACCTGGCCCAAGAAATTCGCCGCCAGGAGTGCGTTGCCGCCGATGTCGTAGATCTCATAGAGGCCATCGGCGTCGTGGCGCAGGATCATGTCCGCCGTGGTGCCGGCAGGCGGCGGCGGATTGGGTCCGGTGACCATGAGGAAGCCGTGGATGCCGCTGGCGTCAGTGTAACTCCCGACGATCTGGCCCATGTCGTTGATGCCATGGACCTCGGTCCCACCGGTGGCCAAGGGATCGTCGATGGTGAAGTAGGTTCCTCCGCTCAGGAGGAAGCCGTGTTCGCCGGTGGCGTCGGCGTAACGCCCGACAATCTGGCCGGCGTCGTTGATGCCGCGGGCCTCGGTGCCATTCGTGGCCAGGGGATCGTCCAACGTGATGAAGCTGCCGCCGCTGCTACGGAGGAAGCCGTGTTCGCCGGTGGCGTCGAAGTATGCCCCGACGATCTGGCCTGCTTCGTTGATGCCGGATGCAAAGGTGCCGTTCGTCGCGAGGGGTTCGTTCAAGGTGGTGAACACGTCGGTGTCGCCGGTCCGGAGAAAGCCGTGGGTGCCGCCGGCATCGTGGTAACTCCCGACGATCGAGCCTATGTCGTTGATGCCGCGCACTACGGTGTCCGTGCTGCCCGCAGGACCATCGAAGCGGCCCGTGACGCGGCTTCTGCTGAAATGCATGAAGCCGTGGAGGCCGCTGGCGTCCCTGAAAAGTCCGACGACTGTCCCGTTGTTGTTGACGCCTAATGCCTCGGTGGCATTGCTGGGCGGGGAAAAGGAAACATCTAGCGTGGTGAAGGTGTTGCCGCTCAGGAGGAAGCCGTGCTGTTGGTTACTCGCATCGAAAAACGAGCCAACGATCAGGCCCGAGTCGTTGATGCCGTTTGCAACGGTGCCGCTAGGACCAGCAGCCAAGGGATCATCGATCGTGGTGAAGATATTGATGGGCATTGCTGTCGCCTCCTCATCGCCGGTGTGCGCGCGTCGTCAGCTCATCGCGTCGCGACCGCGAAGTCGCACGAGCCATGCGCACGAGCTGGTAGGCTAGCGAAGGGTGCGGCCACGGTGAACGAGCGTCTTGCCGCAGGACGAAGCTATAGCGCTTCGCTATCTGGTAGAACCAATCCGACGACCGACGGAACTTTTCGCGATTCTGCGGCGCGCCGACGCGGCAACCTCCCATTCGGAGCAGAACGATCCTGGTTGGCGGCTGAGCTTGCGCATCAGCCGCTGCTCTCAGTCGCGACGGCGGGATCTGGTCACGTAGACCCTGATCGGCTTCGACATGATCGGAGGATTGTGGGGCACATGATTCTCGTCCCCG
>DASSGH010000153.1:0-3878 GCA_035693615.1 Xanthobacteraceae bacterium | reverse complement strand
AACGGCGGGTGTGGGGCATTTGACCCATTCCCGCCGCCCAGGCTGAATGGCCGCTGTCCGTTCAGTTAGCCGACCTCCGCCGGAGCGAGCGGGAACGGGAAGGATGCGCCGAAGAACGAACCCGCTTGCGGGAGGGGAGCAGGCGTCGCGGTCGGCGCAATTTCGGAGAGGTGATGCGCAGTAGCGCGTGACGGTCGGGGCGTCCGATCCCGAGCATCGAAGGTCCAGCAACCTTCAGCTCGGGAGAGCCCCATGACCTCCGATGGTTCACCTCGGCCCATCAGCCCGCTGCGGGCACGCATGATCGAGGACATGACCGTGCGCGGCTTCAAGGAGGACACGCGCCGCGACTATGTGCGACACGTCCGAGCATTCGCGGCCTTCATCGGCCGGTCGCCGGACACGGCAACGGCGGAAGACCTGCGCCTGTTCCAACTGCATCAGACACAGAGCGGCATGCAACCGCCGAGCATCAACAGCGCGGTCTCGGCCTTGCGCTTCTTCTTCACGGTGACGCTCGATCGGCCGGATCTGGCGCGCCGGCTCACTATCGTGCCGTATCCGCGGCGGATACCGGCGGTGCTCAGCGTCGAGGAGGTAACGCTGCTGCTTCAGGCGGCATCGGCGCCGAAATACAAGGCGGCGTTCGCCATTGCCTACGGCGCTGGGCTGCGCGTCTCGGAAGTTGTCGCGCTCAAGGTCGGCGACATCGATTCCGAGCGCATGCTGCTGCGCGTCGAGCGCGGCAAGTGAGGCAAGGACCGCCACGCGATGCTGTCGCCGCCGCTTCTCGAACTGCTGCGCGCCTGGTGGCGCGAGGGGCGGCGGCGCAGCCTGCTGCTGCCGGGAGGCTGGCTGTTTGCAGGCCGCAATCCGGTCGAGCCGCTGTCGGCCCGCCAGCTCTGCCGCGTTGTCCGCGCCGCCGCCCAGGCCGCAGGGATCAACAAGCGCGTCTCGCCGCACACGTTGCGGCACAGCTTCGCCACCCACCTTCTCGAGCAAGGTGTCGATATTCGCGTGATCCAGACGCTTTTGGGCCACGCCAAGCTCGACACCACGGCGCTTTACACCCGCGTCGCCAATGCGACGATGCGCGCCGTCACCAGCCCACTCGACCGGCTCGCACCATTGATCGACGGGAGGCCGCGACCCGAGGTCTAGCCAAGCGGCCGTGCGCCGCCCGAAGCTGGAGGTCGCAGACGTCTTTCATCGCCATGGGGCCGACTGGCGCAGAGCCAATGCCGGACATGTGACCCTGGCTCAGCTCCGGGTCATGTCGGCGATCGAGCTGTGCCGCTCGGCCGCCCTCGGTGGCCATGTCGAGCGCTGCGAGGATTGCGGCCACAGCCGTATCTCCTACAACTCGTGTCGCAACCGCCATTGCCCCAAGTGCCAGGGTGCGGCGGCGCAGGATTGGCTCGCGGCCCGCGAGGCCGATCTGCTGCCGGTCGACTATTTCCACGTCGTCTTCACACTGCCGGCCGAGATCGCCCCGATCGCTTTCCAGAACAAGGCGATCGTCTACGACCTCTTGTTCCGCACGGCCGCCGAGACGCTGCTGACGATCGCTGCCGATCCCAAACACCTCGGCGCTCGCATCGGCGCCACCGCCGTGCTGCACAGCTGGGGCTCAGCAATGACCCACCATCCGCACGTCCACATCATCGTGCCGGGCGGCGGGATCTCGCTCGACGGCATGCGCTGGATACCCTGCCGACCCGGCTTTCTACTGCCGGTGCGGGTGCTTTCCCGCCTGTTCCGGCGGCTCTTTCTGACTGCGCTCGCCGATGCCCACGCGGCCAGCCGGCTGGCCTTCTTCGGCGAGATCGTACACTTGTGTCGCCGCGAGGCCTTCGACGCATATCTCGCACCGCTGCGGCGGAAGAACTGGTTTGTCTACGCCAAGCCGCCGTTCGCCGGGCCCGAAGCGGTGCTCGCCTATCTCGCCCGCTACACCCATCGCGTCGCCATCTCGAACAGTCGGCTCATTGCTCTCGACGAGCACGACGTGACCTTCCGCTACAAGGATTACCGTCGCAACGGGCAAGCGCGGTACCGCACCATGACGCTCAGCGCCGACGAGTTCATCAGGCGCTTCCTGCTCCACGTTCTACCAAAAGGGTTTCATCGCATCCGCCACTATGGACTGCTCGCCAGCGCCGGCTGCAAGGACAACATTGCGCGGGCCAGGGAGCTGATCGCCGCTCCTCTGCCACCGGCCGATCCGCCGCAGACGCCCGACGTAGCCGATCCGGACGTCCCGACCGATCATCGCCCGCCATGCCCGTGCTGCGGTGGCCGTATGATCATTGTCGAAGTCTTTGCGCGCGGCGGCTCCCCGCGCGGCCCGCCCTGCGGCGCCGGGATCGGGATTTGATGCCATGACTGTCCTTATCGTCTCCTCGCAGCATCGTTCGCCGAAACATCTCGTTCCCGGCGCCGCACCCGTTTCATCCCAGCGCCTGCGCACGCCGACAGCGCATCACGCACCAGCCCTCAACCGGCCCGTCGAGTACGCCAGTAGCGGCCAGTCCGCAATCATCAGCGGCTCAGCCCGCAGCAATGCCTAGCCGAACCATCCCCCGGCAACGCTGCTGCCAAGCCAAATCCCCATAGACGGCCAACTGCCCACCGGCTTCCCGCGGGTTCCTTCTTCGGAGGCTTTCGGACGCCGGCCCCTTCACTCCGGGTCGACCGCTCATGCCAGGCCGGCATCCGAAACTCTTCACGAAAGCGGTCGTCGGCACGAACTGGCCGGCGAGGCTCTTGGGTGCGACGACACCGCGCGTGCGCCCGGCGCTGGAGCGCTGCTCTCGCCACGGGTGATCAGCACCTCGAGATGATCGCCGCGAGCGGCGCGCGTGGATCATGAACGAACAGCCGCCGATCGACCCATTTGGAGGTCAGGCCGAGTAATGTGCTATCGTCACCCGCAGCCCTACCGCTGCCGGATTACCAAAACGTGATGGGAAGAGTCTTTGCCACGGTCGTCGCCGTGTCGGCGATGCTGCTGAGCGGATGCGGTGAAAACGGTGTGATATCCCGGTTCATGCTGAAACCGGACCACATCATCATCGAGCGGCGTCCCGACCGAGCCTACGATAAGCTCTTCCCCTACTATGTGGAGCTCTGCGCGACGAGCCAATTCCGCTCCAAGTTGAAGGGAGAGGGCGGGATCGCGGGTCACGCGGTGATGTACATAAAGGGCGCCTGCAAAGACGAGCAGGCGGCCTACCCGCAGCTGAGGCGATGCCGGGCAGCTGCGACGGAGGTCGAAGACCCCGAGCACGGCGCCGGCATCAGCGTCGGCCGTTGGTTTCGCAATGTCAATTGGGTAGCGACCCCGGGCTACGAGCTGTTCTATCGGGGCAATCTCAAGGTCGGCGAGCGTCTAACCCAAGCCCATTTCGATGCCACCGTACGGAATGCGATCGACAAGGGTATCTACAAGGGAGTCGGGTTTCACGACTATCCGAGCGCTGGAGCAGGATCGGGCCTCGAAAATTTCATTGTCAATGAGGCCATCGGTACCGACTTCGCGCTGCAATTCGCCCGCTCCGTCTTTTGCTCGCGCCTTCCAGTGACCGAGCCAATGTTGAACGAGGTCATGGCCTTCCTCAACGACAAAAACCGCGAATACGCCGAAGGAGAAGCCGACTACAATTGGAGCGTCTGGGCCGACAACTGCGCGCATACGCTACGGAACGCTCTAGCCGCCGCAAATATCTGGTCGCCGTTGTCGGTACGCGATGTGAAGTTTCGTCAACTATTCAATCTTGCCGTGCCGGCGAACGAGTTCGTGAACCTGGCTGAACTTGGTTCCGAGGGAAATATCGACGATTATCGCGAAATCCAATCAGACGGATCCCAGAGAGATG
>DASSGH010000152.1:0-36626 GCA_035693615.1 Xanthobacteraceae bacterium | reverse complement strand
CGGCCGCTGGTACGTCGGCCCGGGCAACGGCCTGTTCGAGCTGATCGAGCGCCGCGCCGCAACGACGCGCCGCTGGGACATCGACCTTGAGCCGCGACGCCTGTCGGCGAGCTTTCACGGCCGCGACCTGTTCGCGCCGGTCGCGGCTATGCTCGCTCGCGGCGAGCCGCCGCCGGGGCAGCCGCGCGAACATGCGGACCGACGCTCCGATTGGCCCGATGATCTGGCCGAAGTCGTCTACATCGACCATTTCGGCAACGCCATGACGGGCTTGCGCGCCTTCATGCTCCCGCCCGACGCCAGGCTCATCGCCGCCGGCCGCGTGCTCGAGCGGGCAAGGACGTTCAGCGACCGGCCGACCGGCGCAGCCTTCTGGTACGAGAATTCGAATGGCCTTGCCGAGATCACCGTCAATCGCGGGCGCGCGGACCGCGATCTTGGCCTTGCGATCGGCAGTCCGGTCGAGATCATCGCCTGAATTGACCGTCCGCGGCAGGTGGCGCGGTCCGGGCGATGAGGCCGGAGGCCCAAAAGGCATCCAAACCGGTACGCCCTAATTTTTGCTCCCGGCAGGACCAAAACCGTGAACCGGAAGGCACGCTCGCAACACTAAATTCTAGGTGCGTTCAGTGAACCGGCGCGTGCGTGAACTCATGAGTTTGGTCATTCCCACCGAACTGCTCTGGTTGGCGAGCGGCTTCATCATGCTGTTGGCCGCCTTCCTGGCCAGCGCGGCGGAGTAAGCGAGCGATCGGAACGGCCTAGAGCCGGTGAGTGCGTTCCCTGCGCAGGCGCGTTGAGGAGGGCATTTTGATGGATTCTCGACCGGCGATACCGACCATGGCGCCGCACCGGGCAGCCTTCCGCGCCCGCCGTGAGGGGCTGGTCAGAAAACTGGCGACCTGCATTACGGTGCTCACGGCCGCCATTGCCATTCTGTTCGTGGCCGCCGCGGCCGTGGTGATCACGATCACTTAAGATGCCCGTCAAGATGGTCGGAGCCGACCAAGGCTCGGCCATTCTTGCGTCAGGGTCGCGCCTATTCGAGGTTGGAGCCAGCCTCGCCCCACATCCCGTGCGATCGCTCGAGAATGTCGACGACCTGGGCGAAAGCTCCCGGCTTGAGCGGAGGACCGGGGGTGTGGGATTTGCGGTCGCGTACCACCCGATCCCGCGCCGCGCGCAGCTCGTCCTTGCCGATGCCGGTCGCGATGATTTCCGCCGCGATCGCATCGCCCACCCGCCCCAACACTTCCGCAACATCGTCTCGCGACAGCTCGGCCATAGCAGAGTCCTCCCTATCAACCCCTCGCCTTTGACTCGGCAGCGGCGGGCTCTGAAGCCCCCCTGCCCTTGCGCCCAGCGCGCCATTCCTCGAACCGGCGAACCACAACAAAGAACGACGGCACGAACAGCACGGCTAGGCAGGTCGAGGCGAGCATGCCGCTCGCCACCGCAATGCCGATCGACTTGCGCGAACTGGCCCCGGCCCCGGTTGCGAACACCAGCGGCATCACGCCCAGGATAAAGGCGAAAGAGGTCATGAGGATCGGACGGAAGCGGGTGCGCGCCGCCTCCACCGCGGCGTCGATAATGGGCTTGCCGTCGAAAATACGCCGCTCGCGCGCAACTTCGACGATCAAGATCGCGTTCTTTGCCGATAGCGCAATGAGCAGGACGAGTCCGATCTGGGTGTAGAGATTGTTGTCCAGACCCTGCCCCGAAAGCCCCTTGAGCGCCACGACCGGCCCGACGAGCGACAGCGGCACCGCAAGCAGCACCGAGACCGGCATGAACCAGCTCTCGTACTGCCCAGCCAGCACCAGGTAAACCAACAGCATCGAGAGCGCGAAGATGTAATACATCTGGTTCCCGACCAGATTCTCCTGGTACGACATCGCGGTCCATTCGAAGCCCATTCCGGGCGGCGAGGCTCTGTTCGCGATCTGCTCCATGAGGACCATCGCTTGGCCGGAGCTGAAGCCCGGGGCCGGCAGCCCCATCACCGTAGAGGATGGATAGAAATTGTAGAGGCTCAGCAGCGACGGCCCGACCGTCGGAGTGATGTGCAGCATAGTGCCGATCGGAATGATCGCACCCTGCTTGTTCCGCACTGGAAGCTGCTCGATGTCCTGCGGTCGTAGCCGGAACTTTGAATCGGCCTGCACATAGACCTGAAACACGCGGCCGAACTTGTTGAATTGATCGACATAACTCGAGCCGAGATAGGCTCCCAGCGTGGCGAATATCTCATCGACCGACACCTGCAGCGTCTCGGCCTTCGCACGATCAACCTCCACCTTGATCTGCGGCACGAGGGAACGGAACGAGCTCGTCACCCGCTGCAACCCGGTTTGCGTTTGCGCGTCCTTGACCACGGTATTGGTGGTCGTCTGCAGCTTGGTGAGATCGAAGCTTCCGTCGCGCAGCTCGAGCTGCATGGCGAACCCGCCGGCATTGCCGATGCCCTGGATCGGCGGTGGCGGGAATACCACGATGCGCGCTTCGGTGATCACGGCGAAAGCGCCATTGAATTGCTCGAACAGCGACCGCAGGTCCTCGCCCTTGCCGCGCTTGCTCCAATCTTTGAGCACGACGTAAGCCACGCCGGCATTGGCCAGCGTCGAACTGTTGTCGAGGGCGGAGACGCCGGAAATCGCGATGACGTTCTCTACCGCGGGATTTTTGCCGGCGATCTCGCTCACCTGATCGAGCACGCGCTCGGTCCGTGTCAGGGAAGCGCCGTCCGGCAACTGCACGATTACCAGCACGTAGCCTTGGTCTTCGATGGGCAGAAAGCCGGTGGCGATGCGGGTGAGGCCGTAGCCGGCGAGGCCGATGATGATCAGCGCGATCACGCACATCAGTGAGCTGAGCGCGACCATGCCGCCGATCAGCCGCGCATAAAGTCGCTCGAACGGATCGTACAGGGCGTTGAAGGCTCGGAAGAATAGATTCCGCTGGTTCGGCGGTACCGGCGCACGCAGCCATAGCGCGCATTGTGTCGGCTTGAGCGTGGCCGCATTGATCGCGCTGAGCAACGCGGTCGCCGCAATCACCAGCGCAAACTGGGCGAACATTTTGCCCGTAAGCCCCGGGATGAAAGCGGCCGGCAGGAACACCGACATCAGCACCAGCGTGATGCCGATGATCGGGCCGAACAGTTCGTTCATCGCCTGAATTGCCGCTTCCTTCTGCGGCAAGCCACGCTCGATGTGATGCACCGCGCCTTCGACCACGACGATGGCATCGTCAACGACGATGCCGATCGCCAGCACGATTGCGAACAGCGTCGACAGGTTGACGGTGAAGCCGAGGGCCGCCATCGCCGCGAACGCGCCGATGATGGTGACCGGCACCGTGGTCATCGGCACGAGCATGGCGCGCCAGTCCTGCAGGAACACAACGATCACGATCAGCACCAGGATCGCCGCCTCGAACAGCGTCTTCCATACCTCCTTGATAGATTCGCGCACGAAGATGGTTGTGTCGAAGGGGATGCTGTAGGTCAGCCCGGGCGGAAAGGTCTTCGCGAGCTGCGCCATTTTGCCTTCGACTTGGTTGGCGACGTCCAACGCGTTCGCCTCGAGCGTCTGGAAAATGCCGATGCCGGCCGCCGGCTTGCCGTTGAGCGTGAAGACCTGGCTGTAGGTCTGTGCGCCGAGCTCGACGCGCCCCACGTCGCGCACGTGGACCATCTGCCCGTTCGATTCCGTCTTGACGACAACATTCTCGAATTGGCTGACGTCATCGAATCGGCTCGCAATGTCGAGCGTGTACTGAAAAGCTTGCGTGTTCGGGGCTGGCGGCATGCCCAGCTGCCCGGCGGTGACTTGCTCGTTCTGTCCCTTGAGCGCATTGACGACGTCTTCGGTGGTCAGCGAAAACGCATAGAGCTTGTTGGGGTCAAGCCAGACGCGCATCGCATACTGGCCGGCTCCGAAGATGTTGACTTGGCCGACGCCCGGCAGGCGCGCGAGTTCCGACTGCAGCGAGATGGTCGCGTAATTGGCAAGGAACAGGCTGTCGTAGCGGTCATCGGGAGAGGTCAGGGTGACGAACTGCAGAATCGCAGTCGATTTCTGCTGCACCGTCACGCCCTGGGCCTGCACCGCCTGCGGCAACTGCGCGAGCGCGCTGGAGACCCGATTCTGCACCAGCACCTGCGCAAAGTTGATGTCCATTCCGATCTTGAAGGTGACGATGAGCGTGTAAGTGCCGTCGGCAGCGCTCCAAGACTGCATGTAGATCATGCCGTCGACACCGTTGACCTGCTGCTCGATCGGCAGCGCGACCGTGTCGACCACCGCGCGCGCCCCCGCGCCCGGATAGCGCGTAGTCACCGAGATGGTCGGCGGCACCACGTTGGGATATTGCGCGACGGAAAGCCGCATCAGCGAAACGGCGCCAATCACGACCATCAGGATGGCAAGCACGTTGGCGAGAACGGGCCGCTCGATGAAGAACTTCGAAATCATGACGCGCGGCTATTGCGATCCGGCCGGTTCAGCCGCCGCGGCTTTCGGCGTCTGTAGCTCCGGATCTACTTTCTGGCCCGGCACGGCGTCGAGGATGCCGGAGACGACCACGCGCTCGTCAGGCTTGAGGCCGCTGTCGACAACGCGCATCTCGCCGACGGTCTGCCCGAGCTGCACCCGGCGCTGCTCGACGATGCCGTCGGCGTTGACGACGAGCACATAGCGACCTGCCTGGTCGCTTCCAACCGCAACCTCCGGAACGAGCAGCGCCTGCTCGGGGTAAAGCGGCACGCGCACGCGAACGAAATATCCCGGCAGCAATTGACGGTTGTCGTTCTCGAAAGCGGCGCGCACCAGCAACGTGCCAGTCGACTGATTGACCTCGGGGGACACGTAGTCGAGCACGCCCTTGTGGGGGTAGCCGTTGTCGGTTTGTAAACCGACCTGGATCGGGACCTTGCCGACGAAATCGCTGACAGTCTCGCCCCGCTTCGCCACTTGCTCGCGCACCCGTTGCACGTCGCGCTCGCTGAGATTGAACCAGACCCAGATTGGATTCATCTGCACGATGGTCGCGAGCTCCGTGGTATGGCCGCCCCCGACCAGCTCGCCAACGGAAACTTTGCGCGCCGT
This sequence comes from Xanthobacteraceae bacterium, assembly GCA_035693615.1. GTDB lineage: Bacteria > Pseudomonadota > Alphaproteobacteria > Rhizobiales > Xanthobacteraceae > VAZQ01. The sequence continues at coordinate 31,515 of DASSGH010000152.1, read as the reverse complement.
CACCACGCCGTCGAACGGGGCCGACACGGTCGTGTAGCCGAGGTTGATCTCGGCGGTTTGAACATTCGCCTGGGCCTGCAGCACGTTCGCGCGGGCGGTGTCGCGGTTGGCACGCGCCTTGTCGAGATTGGCCTGGGTCGAAACGTCCTTGGCTTGCAATTGCTCCTGGCGCGTGAACTCGGCTTCGGCGTTGACCAGCGTCGCCTTGGCGCCTTCCGCCGCTGCTTGCGCCTGCTCCAATTGCACTTTGTAGGGCTCAGGTTCGATGATGAACAAGGGCGAACCCTTCTTCACCACGTCGCCGTCCTTGTACTTGATTTCCTGGATGTAGCCTTCCACACGCGCGACCAGCTTGATGTTATTCTCCGAGGCGACATTGCCGGTCGCTTCGAGGTAGGGCGTGACCGTCTGCTGGAGCGGCAATTGCACGATCACCTTGGGCGGCGGCGGAGCGACGTATTGATTTTCTTTCCCGCATGCGCCCAGCAGCAAAGCCATCGCAGCGCCGGCGAGAACGGGAACGCCGGTTGCGCGCCGCAGCGCTTTTGCGAGGCGCGCCATGTTCGCCCTGTGCGCCGGTCGTACCGGTGAATGTTCAGACAATAGGACCAAGATCGACCCTCGTCGCGCTGCAGGCAGGTTACGACGTGTTGTTGTTTTCGCGCCAGCCAATAGTTTGGCTTGAGCCAAAGATGCCGCACTCGAGCCCCGAGCCAAGTCGCGCGGGCGCAACGGCAGCCCGCAGCTGCTCCATCGTTTGCGCATTTTGCATGGTAGTGTACATCAGCGGCCTGAGCCCCGGCAAAAGGCCGGCACGAGGAGCAAGCGATGGCTACCACCCTGGCCGTTGACCATGCACACACGACCGCGTTGCCTTGGCTTCTCACGCTGGCCGTCTCGACTCTTTCAGCTTTGGCCCCGGCGTCGGCGCAATATGCCTGCACCACGAATTATTGCGTCAGCAGCCAGAGCACGTCGTTTCAGACTCCGACCGGCTGGCCGGCGGTTCCGGTGCAAACCTGCTGCCAGACCCATTGGGGCGCGCTCCCGGGCGGAATCGACTGGAGCAACGGCGCACCCATCATGATTTGCACCGGCAAGCCGGAATTCGTCACTACCTTTCCGAACTGCGGCGACCCGAACAATCTGTCGCTGGCGTTTCCTTTGGATTACGAGCGGCCGAGCTTCGCGATCGGCGTCGCCTGGCCGAACGCAAAGAACTACCGCTACGAGATGCAAAGCGTCCCGATCATCGACGGGCCTGACGGGACCTGCGCCGAATTCTCGAACCGTCCCGGTCAAGTGACAAACTGGTGGGTGTACGAACTCAAGGAGCCCAAGCGCGGTTCCTACGTGTTCACGGCCGCGGTCAGCTTTCGACAAGACGATAAGGGTTATTACGCGGTGCTCAACAGCTGCAAGCTCAATCCGCCGTCCTCGGCGGTACAATAGGCCGGCAAACGCGCGAGGCGGGAGAGCCCAGATGTTTCCATCGGCCGTGCTTTTCGCGCTCGGCGGCGCCCTGTTGGTCGCCGACGGCGTTCCCACTCTCGATGTCGAAGCCGGTTGCCGCGCGGCAGCGAAGATGGGCAGCAGCTTGAGCTTGGACGAGAGCCTGCGGCAGTGCCTCTCGGACGAGAAAAGCGCGCACAGCGAACTGGAACGGCAGTGGTCGCAATTCCCCCCAGCCCTTCGCCAGCGGTGCGTTGCCACCACCGAGACGGGCGGCGACCCCAGCTACGTCGAAGTTCTCGTCTGCCTGCAAATGGGGGTCGATGCAGCGCAGATGGAAAAACGTTAGAACCCTGTCATTGAAATGCGATGGTCGCGAATGAGAGCGGCCCCGCTCGATATCGACTGATTTCACAAAGGAGCGCGACATGAAGGAAGCAGAGGTCAAGGCGCGTGCCTTCGCCATGCCGTTGACGAGCCCGGCCTATCCGCCGGGCCCGACGCTCGGCCTCGGCAAGGTCGCCTACGACTATCTCGGCTCGCCTGCGAAGCGGGAGTCGGCGCCCAAGCCGGCCACCGCGGGAGCGGCGTGACATGCGCCTCAAGGACAAGGTTGCCATCGTCACCGGTGCCGCCAGCGGCATCGGCAAGGAGATCGCCAAAACCTTCGCGCGCGAGGGGGCGCGCGTCGTGATCGCCGATCTCAATCAAAATGCCGCGGATGCCGTCGCGGCGGAGTGCGGCGATAGCCGCAAAGCGCTGGGCGTCGTCATGGACGTAACCAACGAGGAGCAGGTAGAGGCCGGGGTCGCGCGCACCGTAGATCAGTTCGGGAAGATCGACGTGCTGGTGAGCAATGCCGGCATCCAGATTGTCGCCCCGCTCGATCAGTTCAAGTTCGGGGACTGGAAGAAGCTCTTAAGCATCCATCTCGACGGCGCGTTTCTGACCACCCGCGCCGTCCTGCAGCGAATGTACAAGCAGGGTTCGGGCGGAAGCATCATCTACATGGGATCAGTGCACTCGAAGGAGGCCTCGGTATTGAAGGCGCCCTACGTGACCGCCAAGCACGGATTGATCGGGCTCGCCAAAGTGGTCGCGAAGGAAGGCGCCAAACACGGCGTGCGCGCCAACGTCATTTGCCCGGGCTTCGTGCGCACCCCGCTGGTCGACAAGCAGATCCCCGAACAGGCCAAGGAACTCGGCATTTCGGAAGCCGAGGTCATCAAGAAGGTGATGCTGAAGGACACGGTCGACGGCGAATTCACCACCGTGGCCGACGTGGCGGAGACGGCGGTATTTTTTGCCGGCTTCGAAAGCAATGCCCTGACCGGACAGTCGCTGGTCGTGAGCCACGGCTGGTTCATGCAGTGAGCGCTGGCCCGCATACCTGCAAACGCGGATGCGCGCCTCGACGAGCCGCCGCCCCATAGGGTGTGCGCCCCGGGCGGGCGCCGAGCCACAATGCTGCCATCTTGCGGCTCCCCCGGCGCGAGCAGCGCGATCGGGCGTGGAGAAATATGGCAAGCAGCGTCAGATGGTTAGTAGCGCCGCGGTGGCGGTGCGCAATTCGTTTGCCGCAGCCCCCAGGTTTTGAACCTTCGGCCCCTCAGCCGCGACTAATAGAGACGCAAGCCATCAGCCGCCCTCGATAGGGAGTGGACAAGAGTGGATGCGACTTTCAGGGCGAGGTGCGTCATGAATGTACAAAGTAGACATTGGCTCGATTACGACCCGGTCGCCTTGGTGATCCTGGTCGTGGGTATCGGCGCGGTAGCATTGCTCGCGCTGAGCATCTAATTCGCTCGGTGTGGCTGGGCCGGTGTTGCAACCGGCCCGCGACGCGAACCTAGCTCTTCCCCCGCCCCTTCGTTTAGCCCTCCTGAGCAGTATCTTTGCGCGGCGCGTGGCTGTTTTCGCCGGCTGCGCTCCGGTCAGGTTGGAGTAGTCCTTCGACACCGCTGAATTCATCGCTACGCGCAAGGAGTCCCCGCGCGGGCGCCCGCTCACTCACCGTAGCGCGGTGCCGCCCCGGTTCCAGCCACGACCGCCCTCACCGTAGATATCAAAGCCGCGGTCGGTGACCGCGACGGTGTCTTCGAGCTTGATGAACCCGCGATGCGGATGCTGGAGCGTGGTCTCGACCGAAACCACCATTCCGGTTTCCAGCGGGCGCTTCGCGTCGTAGGCGTCATAGGGCACCGGGCCGGTGGCGGTGAGCCGCGGCGCCTCGTGACTGACCAGCCCCATGCCGTGAGCGAGGAAGTGCATATGATTGTGGTGCTTGGATTTCTGCACCAGCGGTTCGGCCGCGGCGTAGATCGCACCGGCGACCGTTCCCGCCTTGATCGGCTTCATTGCCGCGCGCTGAATCTGCTCAATTTCGGCCAAAAGGTCGTCAAGCTCCGCATCCGGCTCGCCGTGGATCGCCATCCGACAGAGATCGCCGATGTAGCCGTGATAGTTACCCCCGGAATCGAGCGAGAGCACCTCGCCCTCATTCCATTTCTGGTCCGACGGCGCGCGATTGAGACTCGATCCCGCCGTGATCAGGCAATAGTCGAAGACGAGCCCGCGGTTGGTCTCCTCCCGGCGCAGTGCTTCGGTCAGCTCGCGCTTGCTCGCGCCCGGGCCGTGATTGGCGATCACGGCCAGCATCGATTCGATCACGCCTTCGGAGGCGATGCGCAGCTTGCGCAATTCCTCGGGGCTTTTGACCGCGCGCAGCCGCTCGAGCACGAACAGGGCGTCGACGATCTCGCTGTCGGCGAAGGCATTGCGTAGCGCGTTCCCGGCATCGACCGGCAGGAACGCGAGCTCGGCGGCGATCCGGCGCGGTTTTGCTCCGGATTTGCGCATGTAGTCGATCGCCTTTTGCATGGCATCGAGCGTGCCGGACGAGTTGGTCTGCGACTCCGATACCCAGAACGGACTGTTTTCCTTCTGAAAGCCTTCCATGCGATGGCCGAAATAAGCGGCCTTTTGCCGGGCCCCCTTGGGATAGACGAGGATCGGCAGATAGCGGCTCAATCCCATCGCATCCATGGATTCGAAGAAAAAGGCGCGATGCCCGCCGAGCAAATACTGCACGTTGTGCTTCGAGGTCGTGACCAGGAGATCGATCCCGGCGTCGTCCATCAGGCGGTCCAGCCGATCGGCGTCGAACGGAATTGACGGTGGAACGCTTTTGACGACGTCGAGCATGATGGAAGCTCCTTGTGGACTGACCCCGGCGTCCTATGCAACGCTCGCGCGCACCACGACGGGCAGCGGCATCATACACTAGCGCGGCGCAATCCGACTATGCCTTCTGGTCATGGGAAGTGCCTCGCGCGGCGCCCTCGCGCGCGGAACAAATCTGTTGTGCCGACCTTCGCGCGTCAGGTCCGATAGCTGGGATCGAGACGGTCGAGCATGCGCAGATACGCCGGCCAGTCGGCCACGCCGCGGCCACTGTCGTGCTTCTCGTATTGCAGCAGGGTCTTCTTGCAGGTTTCGGGTGGGATCTCGATCAGCTCGCCGCCGGTTGCTTCCATCGCCAACTGAATTTCGGCGGCTTCCAACAGATGCTTCATCAGAATGAAAGCCTCGCGCGCGCTCTTGCCGACCGTGAGCACCCCGTGATTGTGCATGATCATGGCGCGATTGCTGCCGAGATGGGCAACCAGCCGCTCACGCTCGGCGAAATCCTCGGTGATGCCCTCATAGGGATGGTAACCGATGCAGCCGAAGAAGCGCACCGCTTCCTGCGAGAGCATCCGCAATCCGCTCTTGAGTCCCGCAATCGCCATTCCGGTCCGGGTATGCACGTGCACGGCGCAGTTGACGTCCGGCCGCCCGCGCAGGATTCCCCCATGCAGCGTGAAGCCCGGACGATTGACGCCGGAGCGCTCGTCGAGGTCCTCGTCCATGTCGACCTTGACCAGATTCGAGGCGGTGACCTCGGTCCATAAGAGCTCGTGTCGCTTCATGAGGAGCTTTCGATCTTCGCCAGGAACGCGCATGGAGCAGTGGTTGTAGATGATGTCGTCCCAACCGTAATGCGCCACCAGGCGATAGACCGCGGCGAGGTCGACGCGGCTCTCCCATTCCGCAGGGGACATCGTCCTTGCTGGGCTGGCTTTGGCATGGATGTTCACGGGCGAAGCTCCTCGTTCGGCAAAAAACCAATGCACGGCGTCGTGGTGTCTCGCCGGCATGGTAGCGAAAGGCGCCTGCACGTTCCAGCGCCGGCGGGGCTCTAGAATTCTTAGCCGAAGAGAAGATGGTCGAGGGAAATCGCCCCGCCGCCGTGGACGAGGAAATAGAACGCCGCCACGGTCCACATCAGCGTGTACTCGAGGCCGGCCTTGTTCCAGAAATATCCGCCCACCCGCCAGCGTTCGTAATTCGACACGATGAGGAAAATGATGATCGGGCAGGCCGCCAAGCGCGTGAACAATCCCAGGGCGAGCATCGGACCGGCGACGAGTTGGGTGAGCGAGATCGCAGGCGCCCAGAATCGTCCGGGATGATAGCCGTCGCGGTCGAGCTGCTTCGCCAGCTCACTCAAATTGTGCGACTGCACGCCGGTTCCTGGAAACAGACCGAAGGTGTTGCGCAGCCCATGGGGAACGAGCGCGAGCCCCACCACCACGCGCAATAGCGCCTCAGCCCAGGGGGCGAGCGATTGATAGAGGGATGCCAAGGAGCAGCGCCCCTAAAGCCTGATCTCGCCGAGATTGATGCTCGCCCCGAGAACCGCTTCGACGGAAGTCGCGCCGCCGCCCATTACCGAGATTTCGACGCGATAGCTGCCGGAGCCCTCCTCGAGCTTGTCGAATTTGAAATCGCCGTAATTGTCGCTCGTCGTCTCCGCAATGGTTCGGCCATCCTTGACCAGCCGGACGTGCGCGCCCTCGATGCAATCGACGACGCCGTTCTTCTCCGCCGCCAGCGTGCCGCCGATGAAACATTTCGAGTAGCGCCACAGGTTGCGGTAGTAGACGCGGGGGCGCGTGCCCAATTCCGGTTTCATCACTTCGAGGTTCTGCTCGCGCGCGAGGCGCGCCATGTCCTCGTCCTCGAGCTTGACCGCCCGCATGGCGCCGGTCGGACACGATTGCTGGCCGCGCGTTTGTTGCCAACCCTGGTCCAGGAGGTGGGCGTCGAACGGCCAGATCTGCGGAAGCTGCAACTCCTCGTTCCACCACATGTGGCCGTACGGACAGGCTTCGACCAGTTCCTTGCGGCCCCTCGCCTTCTCCGGGTCGATGAGAATGATCCCATCGTCGCGTTTCTTCACCGCGTCGCCGGCCTTGGCCATGCAGGGAGCATGGTCGCAATGATTGCACATGGTGGGAACGTAGGCGATGTCGATCATCGGCACCTGCCCCCGCTCCTTCTGCAGGATGTTGATCCATTTGTGCCCGTGCTTCGGCATGGGCGCGCTGTAGCCGGGCCAGGCGTTGCCGACATATTCATCCATCACGGCCAGCGTGCACAGATTGCAATTCGTGCACTCGGCCACGTCGATGATCATGTTCCACTTTTGCATGGCACGCCTCCAGGCGACACGCGATTGGATCGGCCCCGCTCCCTAGCCGCAGTTCGCGATTCGCGCTTGCTTTCTCATTTGGCCGGCACGAGCTGCGCCGCTTTCAGCGCCTCGCGGACCTCCTTGTCCTTCTCCATGCGCGCGAAGGTCTCCGACATGTGCTCGGTACGCCCGTCCCACAGCTCGACCTCGACCAGCGAATTCGCCCCAGCGATGGAGTGGGTCGAGGCGGTCTGCGTGCGCTCTGGCGTAAGCAGGTTGAGGCACCCGCCGCGATCGACCGATTTGCCCGGTTCGCCCATCGGGTCGTAAATCGCCGAGGATTCGTAGCCATGGCACACGCCGCGCGGCAGCCGCTGGGTCGGCAGCGCCGCGCAGATCACCGCGCCGCGATCATTGAAGACTTTCACCAGGTCATGCTTCTTGATGCCGCGATCGGCGGCATCCTCGGCATTGAGCCGCATGATCCAGTAGTAATAGCCGTCGATGTTGACGCGATGGTCCTCGATGTTGAGCAGGAACGAGTCCTTGCCGTCGCCCTGGGTGTGGAACGAGTACTTCGAATGGGGCGTAAGCATCTGCAGCGGATAACGGTTGTACATCTCGCCCGAATGCGGCCCTTCCCATGACGGCTCGTATTTGACGATTGGCGGCCGCTCGGGATCATTAAAGCGCTTAAGGCTGTTGCACTCGAATTCAAGCTTGCCGGACTGGGTCTGCAGCCCGCGCAGATATTCTTCGCTGTAATCCGACGGCAGCGGCTGCGCCTCCGGCACGTCTTTCTTGCGGTTCTCCCAGAACCACCGGAACGAAACCGGCGCGCGCAACTTCTCCTTCTCCGCCGGAAGCACGTAATACCCGCGCTTGACGAACTTCTTCCACGAAATGACCTTGGGCATGTCGGAGGCGAGATACACGCGCTTGACCCAATCGATTTCGTTCACGCCTTCGGAGAAGTAATTGGCGAGCCCGAGCCGCTTGCAGATTTCGTTGAAGATCCAGAAGTCCGATTTCGACTCTCCGAGCGGAGCAATTGCCGGCGCCTGGAAGACGATGACGCGGTGATTGAGTTGCTGCTGGCCGTGGTGGCCGTAGCCGCCGAGCCCCGCCCATTCGCTGATGTCGACCCGCTCGAAATTGGTGCAGGCCGGCAGAATCACGTCTGCGAATTTGGCCTCACCCTCGAACCAGATCGATTGATTGACCACGAATTCGAGATTGGGCGACTGATACATCCGCACCCAGCGGTTGGTATTGTTCATGGTCGAGAGAATTGAGCCGCCGTATTTGTACATCATTCGCACCGGCGCATGACCGGGCGCCGGATAGGAAAACTTCGCAAACTGGTGCTCGATTGATTTTCCCACCCAGGGATAGCCTTCCGCCTTGCCGTCGGCGATCGCCTCCGGCGTGCGCAACCGCGGGATGCGCTGGAAGGTTGTTGACATGCTCGGCAGCTGCGGCATGCGCTGGTAAAGCTCGACCGGCATGGCGGTGTTTTCGAGATCGCCGGACATTCCGCCGTCGGCGTAGCCGGGGAAATAGAACTGGAAATCGAGCGGGCATCCCCACTGCAAATTGCCCATGTTGACGCCCGGCTTGCCCAACCCCTGCATCGCGGTCAAACACACCATGACCCGCGCCCATTGGATGCCGGTCTGGTTACGGCAGGCGCCGCCGTGGCCGTTGCCCCAGCCGCCGGGCGCGAGATACACGCGTTTTCTGCCCCATTCGCGCGCCAGCGCCCGCACGTCCTTTGCCGGCACCCCGGTCTCTTTCTCCTGCCACTCCGGCGTCTTGGCGATCCCGTCTTCCTCGCCGAGGAGGTAGGCCTTCCACTTGTCGAAACCGACGGTGTGGCTCGCGACGTACTCCTTGTCGTAGAGGTCTTCCTTGATCCAGACATAGGCGATCGCCATGGCCATCGCGACCGAAGTCGTAGGCCTGGGTGCGAACCACTTGCCCGGCAGGAATTGCGCCGACGCGTTGTAGTAGGGGTCGACGTGCACAACCTTGATGCCGAGCTTGGGATTCTTGAGCCACTGCCGGCGCACGGTGCCTTCCTGCGCGCCATAGGAGCCGCTGGTGCTCTCAGGATCGGCGGCCCAGAACACGATCATGTCGCAGTTCTGCAGGCAGTCCTCGACTGTGCCGTAGGTCTCCGACTGGCCGACGCGCAGGGTGTATCCCCAATGGTGCACGGCGCCCCAGTACCAACCCTCCCAGCTGTCGGGATTGTGGTGGATTTGCGTGTAGCCGACCGTGTTGCGGAAACGAAACAGCGCGGAGAGGTAGTAGCCGATGTTGCCCCAGGTATGGTGCGAGCCGTGCGACACCGCCATGACACCGGGCCCGTAGGTGCGCTTGAGCCGTTTGATCTCGCCGGCGACGAGGTCGAGCGCCTCCTCCCAGGAGATGCGCACGTATCCTGACTTGCCGCGGTTTTGCGGATTCCGCTCGCCGTTCGGGTCGAAGTCGACGCGCTTCATCGGATAGAGCAGGCGATCCGGCGAATAAACGATCGACTTCGCATTCTGCCCATGCGGGGCGAGCGTGGTCTTGCGCGGCGGCGTGAAGGTGAGCCCGCGCGCGTCGATGCTCCACGGCGGGGGATCGTCGGCGGTAAAATCGATCGGCGTCATGCGGATGATCTTGCCGTCCTTGACATAGACGAACACCGGCCCGCCGTTGGTCATGTTGCAGTAGCGCATCGTGCCGTCCGCAAGCCGCGTGCCGATCTGCAACCCGACGCTCTGGCTCATCATGATGGTCTGGGCGAACCAGTTGCTGAGATCCTCCGGCCCCTCGACGGTGAGCTTGAAATCTTTCTGCGCGTTGATCTGGTCGAGCCAGTTGATCGGCGGCATGAGGAGATCCGCGCCCACCGCGGCGGTCTTGAAGGCGAGCGTGACGTCGGCGTCCGCGCGCAGCCCCGCGCCCGAGGTGAGCTTGCCGTCGCGGATCGCGTACCAGCGGCCGATCTCTTCGTCACGCGCCTTGAGCTGCGCGACAAGATTGCGTTCCTTGAGCCGCGCACGGAATACCGGATACCGCCAGGCGGCGTACCTGAGAAGCTGCGCCATTCCCCACAGGATGATCTGGAACTTCATCGCTGAGAGCATGGTCTCCTCCTCGCCGGGCTTGCGCGCCGAAAATTTTCTTGTGAGCGCCGATCGCGCGATATTTTCGGCCGTTTGCAGCGGGCGCGCAATATCAAAAGACGCCCGGCAGCCGAGACGTGCCGGGCCGATATCACCGCTATGTCTGCAGCGCGCGAGCGAGGTTAGTCCGGCTAGTCCGCCTTGATGCCGGAGACCTGAACCACATGCGCCCATTTCTCGATATCGGCGCGCAGATATTTCTCGAACTCGGCGGGACTCATCACCAGCGGCACCGCGCCCTGCTTGTCCCAGGCCTCCTTCACGTCCGCGCGAGTAATCGCTTTGTTGATCTCCGCATTGAGCTTGTCGACGATTGCCTTCGGCGTGCCGGCGGGCGCCATGATGCCGAGCCAGATTGTCGATTCGTAGCCGGGCACGCCCGCCTCGGCGATGGTGGGGACATCAGGCAAGACCGAGGAGCGCTTGGCCGCGGAAGTACCGAGCGCACGCACCTGCCCCGCCTTCACGTTCGGCGCCATGGTGGTGATCGCGTCGAACGCCATTTGCACGTGCCCGCCGATGACGCTGTTGCGCATTTCCCCCGATGCCTTGTGCGGCACGTGCACCAGATTGGTGCCGCTCATCGCTTTGAACAACTCGGCGGCCATATGATAGGGCGTGCCTGCGCCGGAAGAGCCGTAATTGAGCTCGCTGGGCTTCGATTTCGCGTAGGCGATGAACTCCTTGAGGTCCTTTGCCGGCACCGATGGATGGATCACCATCACCAGGTCTGAATAGTTGATCCCCGCCACCGGCACGAAGTCGCGCATCAGCTGAAACGGTTTGTGGACGATGAGCGACTCGTTTGTCGTGTGGGTGTTCGACATGGCGAGCAAGGTGTAGCCGTCGGGCGGCGATTTCGCGACCGCATCGGTGCCGATGATCGAGCCGGCGCCCGGCCGGTCCTCGACGACGAACGGCTCTTTGAGCGCCTCCGACAGATGCTGGGCGAGAACGCGGGAGTAGACGTCGGCAGGCCCGCCGGCGCCGAACGGCACGATGATCTTGACCGGCCGCGTCGGGTAGTCCTGGGCGAGGCAAGGGAGCGACGCGGACATGGGCAAAGCGAGCGCCGCGGCCAGTACAGATGCGCGCATGGCAGCGCGAGCGGCAGACGCAACGGGGCGCGGCGGGAGAGTCATTCGAGTTCCTCCTGGACCATTCGCGTCATGACTTGATGACCATAGACAAGCGTTCCGGTGCGCTCAACGAGGCACTTCGCCGCCCGTGACTTCGACCATCGACAAGGCGCGCAGCGCGCAGTCCGCGCCGCAGGCCCCTATGCACCTTTGGCGGCGACCGGTAAGCTCGTGGCGCGACTCATCAGCAGCCGCATGATCCTTCATCGAGACCGGAAGGCGAGATGGAGGACAACCAGTCGCTAAGCTGAAGACGCATCGAGGGGGAAAACCATGTCCATCGGATCAACCGAATCGTCACATCCGGCGCTGTCCCACGTCGACGGCCTGGCCGCCAGCGCCGCCGACACTTTTTTGCTGGTCGGGCGCGTCCTGCTCGGCTGGCTCTTTCTCGCGAGCTCGGCGGGCATTGGCGGAAAGCTGTGGAACCACGCCGGCTTTGCCGGGTACTTGAAGAGTCTGGGCGCACCGGCGCCCGAGCTCTGTTCGTGGATCGGCGCGTTGGTGGAATTCGTGATCGGCCTCACCCTCGTTCTCGGCGTCGGCACCCGATACGCAGCGCTGCTCTGCGCACTCTTCCTCATCGCCGCGACCGCGCTGGCGCATCGCTACTGGGAGTACCCGGCCGCCCAAATGGGAAACCAGTACAATCACTTCCTCAAGAATGTTGCCCTCTTTGGCGGCGCGCTCATCCTATTCGTGGCCGGGCCGGGCCGCTTCAGCGTCGATCGGATGCTATCGAAGAAAGGTTGAGCGGCGGCACAGCGCAACTATCAAGAGGCGCAGCTTCCGCCCATCGCCGTCGCGAAGGCGATGGGCGCGAATTCGTCGAGGGTCGCAATAATGGCTGAAGCAACGTCGCATCACTACATTCCCGCGCTCGGTGGCATTTACGGCGCGGTGGGCAAGTATGCCGAACCGATCTTGCGCATAACGCTCGGCTTGATCCTCATCCCGCACGGCATGCAAAAGCTGTTCGGAGCGTTCGGCGGCCAGGGCTTTGCCGGCAATGCCGCGTTGTTCGACCGCCTCGGATTTACGCCCGGCATATTCTGGGGCACGTTGGTCGGCTGCACCGAATTGATCGGCGGCATCCTGTTGGTGCTGGGACTGCTCACCCGCTTTGCGGCCGCAGCTGTCCTCACCTTCATGATCGTGGCGGTAAAGTTCACCTCGGCGAAGGGCTTCTTCTGGGGCCAAGGCGGTTGGGAATACCCGCTGCTCATCGGCGTGTGCGCGCTGTTCTTTCTCATGCGCGGCGGCGGCCCCTGCTCGCTCGACGGCGCGATCGGACGCGAGCTCTAAGCAACCCGCTACGTTCGGTCAGGCACCCTCAGCCGCCGGCACGCTTCACCGCCACAGCGCCTTGCTCGCCAAGCGGGCGCCTTGCGCCAACGCCTCGAGCTTCGCCCACATGATCGAGGGGTGGACCCGGCGGTAGAACGGTCCTTGTGCGAAGCCGCAATCCGTTCCGGCCAGCACATTCTCGCGCCCGACCAGCCTGGCGTAGCGAATGATGCGCTCGGCGATAAGTTCCGGGTGTTCCACCACGTTGGTTGCATGGCTGATCACGCCGGGGATGAGCGCCTTGCCCTGCGGCAGCTTCACCTCCTCCCAGACCTTCCATTCATGCGCGTGACGGGGATTGGCGCCTTCGATCACGTAAGCCCCGACCTTCACCTTGAGGATGAGGTCGACGATGTCCTTGAGCGGCACGTCAGTGGTGTGCGGTCCCGGCCAGCTTCCCCAGCAGACGTGGTAGCGGATGCGCTCGGGCGGCAGGCCCTCGATCGCGTGGTTGAGCACCTCCACGTGCAGCGCCACCCATTCGCGGTAGTCGGCGAAGCTCGCCGGCGGCACCATGCGGTCGTAGCTCACCGCGGCGCGTGCGTCATCGAGCTGCAGCAAGAAGCCGGCGTCGACGATCATCTTATATTCGGTCCGCATCGCCGCAGCGATCGCGGCGAGGCACTCCTCATCGTTGCGGTAATACTCATTCTTGCGATCCGGGATGACGCTTGCCGGCGCAGCGACCGGCAGGAACGCCTCCTCGACTTTGACGCCGTCGAGCGCAGCCTTGAAGTTCTTAATGTCGCGCTCGAGCTCGGCCTGCCCGGTATACCCGATCGGGCCGATGCAAACCGCCTCGGTGCTGGTCGCGATCTCTTCGCGCGCGTCGAGCTCGGCGTAAAACTCGGCGAAACGCCGCCGATCGGCGCCGCGCTGAAACGGGTTGGCGCCCGGCTTGACCGGACGGCGTTCGAAGCCGCTCAGGCGTTCGAGCGCGTATTGCGACCAGCTGATCGATTTTCCGAATTCGCCGTCGCTGACTACGTCGACCCCGACCTCGGCTTGGCGGCGAACAATGGCCGCAACCTCTTCCGTCAGGCACGCGGCATAGCCATTCGCGTCGAATGGTTTGCCGGCCTGCTTCGCGCGCAGGAACGCCTGCAGCGGCTGCGGCCGGATCAGGCTGCCCACATGGGTGGTGAGGATTCGGTCGACGCTGCGTTTCATCTTAGCCGGCTCGCGTTCGACAGTGTTTCTAGCAGAGGCCGGCATTCGCAGCCAATCGCGCTGACGCTATAAGCCGCGTTTGGTTTGGTACGACGGCAAAATTCAAAAGCTCCTTGCCGGCAACGAGCTTTGAGGGCGTTATGATCCGGTGAGAAAGCGCGAGCGGACGGCAGTGACATAGCCTTTGCCGGCTGCGCCACGGCAAACTATGCTTGGGCGAGTTGGGAAACGGAACGGGAGGAGCAAATGGCGCCTGACCTATCGCGTTGCATCCTTGGTGCAGGTTTCGCGGTCGTTCTGGTGATGCAAGGCCACGCGGCAGAGCTCAATCCGGCGGCGCTCGTCTACCAGCTACCCGGCCAGATCAGGTGGAATGAGCCGAGCGCCGAGGGCGTGCAAAACGCGGTGCTCGCGGGCGATCCGTCGAAACCCGGGCTCTACCTGCAGCGCACCAAGTGGCTGAAAGGAAATCATTTCAGCCGTCCGCACTTCCATCCGAACGACCGCTTCATCACCGTGCTCTCCGGCACTTGGTGGATGGGCAGCGGGACGAATTTCGATCCCGACAACGCCGTGGCGTTGCCGACCGGTACATTCGTGACGCACTTTGGCAAACAAGTGCACTGGGACGGCGCCAAAACCGAAGATGCCTCGCTCGTGATTTTCGGCGAAGGACCAGGAACCAGCACTCGGGTCGAGGCGACCGCGGGCAAATTCTCCAGCCTCGATCCCCAGGCGGTCGTCTACACTTTGCCGGACCAATACAAATGGCGCGACCCGACCGGCGCGGCCGGCGTCAATCAGGTCGTGCTGCACGGCGACCCGTCCCAGAGCGGACCTTACGTGGTCCTCAACCGATTCAAGCCGGGTAATTTCAGCAAGCCTCACTTCCACCCCAACGACCGCTTCATCACCGTGGTGAAAGGCACGTGGTGGGTTGCAACCGGAAACAAGTTCGAAAAAGACAATACGGTCCCCATCCCGGCCGGCAGCTTCGTCACCCATTTCGCCAAACAGGTGCACTGGGACGGCGCCAAAGATGAGGAGACCTGGTTACTCATCGTCGGCGAGGGACCGGCCACACTCACGTTGGTCGACGTGGCGAACTAGGCGGTGCCCTAGAGAGCCTGAGCCATGCGCGTCAGCGAAGACATCGTCGCCGCGATCGGCAACACGCCGCTGATCAAGCTCGAGCGGGCGTCGGCGGCAACCGGTTGCACGATTCTGGGTAAGGCCGAGTTCATGAACCCGGGACAATCGGTCAAGGACCGCCCGGCGCGGCAAATCATCCTGGAAGCGGAGAAGCGCGGCGAGATCAGGCCAGGGGGGCTCATTGTCGAAGCCACGGCCGGCAACACCGGCATCGGGCTGGCACTCGTCGCCAATGCGCGAGGCTACCGCACGCTCATCGTTATTCCCAATACCCAGAGTCAGGAAAAGAAGGACGTGTTGCGCCTGTGCGGCGCCGAGCTCGTCGAGGTGCCGGCGGCACCTTATGCGGACCCCAACAACTACCAGCATATCGGGCGCCGCCTGGCGGATCAGCTGCGCAAGGACGAGCCAAACGGCGTCCTGTTTGCAGACCAGTGGAACAACCTGGACAACCGGAAAGCCCATTACCTCTCCACCGGGCCAGAGATCTGGGAGCAGACCGACGGCGAAGTTGACGGCTTCATCTGCGCCATCGGGACCGGCGGAACCGTTGCCGGCATCGCAACCTACTTGCGGGAAAAGAAGAATGACATCGTGATCGGCATCGCCGATCCCAAGGGCGCGGCGATGTACAATCTGTTCGCACACGGGCAAGCGAAAGCGTCGGACGGCGGCTCCATCACCGAGGGCATCGGACTTGGCCGGGTGACCCGCATCATCGAAGACATCAAGGTGGACAAGCCTTACCTCATCCCGGACGAGGAAGCAGTGCCTCTCATCTTCGATCTCGCCGAACACGAGGGCTTGTGCATGGGCGGCTCGACGGGAATCAACGTCGCGGGGGCGATCCGCCTGGCCAGGGACATGGGGCGGGGCCATACCATCGTGACCATTCTCGCCGACGGAGGTTCGCGCTATCTATCGAAGCTGTTCAATCCGCGGTTCTTGCGCGACAAAGGCCTGCCGGTTCCGGACTGGCTGGAGCGGCGAATGAACGTGCAAGTGCCGTATGAAAAAAAGTGAGCGCTGGATCGCAGCGACATTGCCATGGCCACCGACTGCCTGTTCCGCGAGGACTCCTACCTGAAGGACTGTAGCGCCACCGTCGTCGGTATGACGCCGGCGGGCGGCGTCATACTCGACCGCACGGTGTTCTATGCCGCCTCCGGCGGGCAGCCGGCCGACCGCGGCGTTCTGCGCAAGACGACGGGCGAGGCCGTCCCGATCGCAAGCGCGAGCTACACCGACGCGGAGAAAAGCCAGATTTCCCATCAGCCGACCGCCGCCGGCGTTGCTCTCACAGAGGGCGAGACCGTACATGCCGCCATCGATTGGGATTTGCGCTATGCCCGCATGCGCATGCACACCGCGCTGCACCTGCTCTCGGCGGTGTTGCCCTACCCGGTGACCGGTGGCGCGGTAGGCGATACCGATGGACGCCTCGACTTCGACATCCCCGAAGCGGGCCTCGACAAGGAGGAGATTACGCGCAAACTCGCGCAGATGATCGCCGCTGGCGTCGAGGTACGCTCGCGCTGGATTAGCGACGCGGAACTCGAAGCCGCGCCGGGCTTGGTCAAGACGATGTCGGTCAAACCGCCCATCGGCACCGGCCGCGTAAGGCTCATCGAGATCGTCGGATACGACCTGCAGCCCTGCGGCGGCACGCACGTGCGTACGACGAACGAGATCGGCGACGTGCGTGTGACGCAGATCGAAAAGAAAGGCCGACAGAACCGCCGGGTGCGGATTGCGTTTGCATAGTGCCGCAGCGCGCGAAGGATTATCCGACGCAATTGTGAGATCGGGCGACATCCATGCCAAATGAACGTTCCACGTCACGCTGGCTGCTCAGCACCGATTGGCTTGCGCAACGCCTCGGCGCACCCGACGTCGTGGTGGTCGACGGCTCTTACTATCTGTCGACCATGCAGCGCGACGCCGCGGCCGAATACCTCGCCGGCCACATTCCTGGCGCCGTGCGTTTCGATATCGACGCGATTGCCGACCATTCCAATCCCCTGCCGCACATGCTGCCTGACGCCGTCCAATTCGCCCGCGATGTGGGGGCTCTTGGCATCGCCGACAGCGACACCATCGTCGTCTACGACGGCGCCGGCATGTATTCTGCGCCGCGGGTGTGGTGGACGTTTCGACTGTTCGGCGCGGACAAGGTGTTCGTTCTCGACGGCGGCTTGCCGAAATGGAAAGCCGAAGGGCGCCCGCTCGAAGCGGGTGCGGTCAAACGCGCGCCGCGCCCCTTCAAGGCGCGCAAGAACGCCGAGATCGTGGCGTCGCTCGCGACGGCGCGCACAGCCTTGGCGAGCGGCTCGGCACAGGTGGTGGATGCGCGCCCTGCCGAGCGCTTTTTCGGACGAGCGCCGGAGCCGCGCCCCGGACTGCGCTCGGGCCATATGCCGGGCGCTCTCAATGTCCCCTCCACGTCCGTGGTCGAGAACGGAACGCTCGCGGCGCCGGAGAAGCTCAGGCAGGCGTTCACTGCGGGCGGCGTCGACCTTGACGCGCCGATCATCACGACGTGCGGCTCGGGCGTGACGGCGGCAATCCTCTGGTTCGCCCTCGACGCGCTGGGCAAGCCACCCCAGGCTCTTTACGACGGCTCATGGTCGGAATGGGGATCGCGTGACGATCTTCCGATCGAGAAGGCTTAAAGCAATGGCACCTTCAACGCGGCCGCCGCTGCCGTAAGGGCGCGCCCCTTTTTGCCCGCCGATAGAGGATTTATACTGTGCGGCGCGGGTCCAGGGGATTCGCAGGCTCCGAATTGTTCGGGTCACGGTGATGATCTTCCGTCAGCTCTTCGACAGCGTCTCGAGCACGTATACCTACCTCATTGCCAGCCGGCGCGGCGGCGAGGCGCTGATCATCGATCCGGTGCTGGAGAAGGTCGACCGCTACATCCAGCTCGTCGACGAACTGGACCTCAGGCTGGTTAAGGCGGTCGACACCCATCTGCACGCCGACCACATCACCGGGCTTGGTGCGCTGCGCGACCGCACCCATTGCGTCACAGTGATGGGCGAGCGCAGCAAAGTCGACGTGGTGTCGATGCGGCTATCGGAAGGCGACAAGCTCACCATTGAAGGCGTGGCGCTGGACGTGCTCTACACGCCCGGTCACACCGACGATTCCTACAGCTTTTTGATGCACGACCGGGTGTTCACCGGCGATACGCTGCTCATCCGCGGCACCGGCCGCACCGATTTCCAGAACGGTGACCCGCGCGCGCAATACGATTCGATCTTCAACAAGCTGCTTCGCCTGCCCGACGAGACGATGATTTTCCCCGCCCATGACTACAAGGGCGAAACAGTCTCGACCGTCGGCGAGGAGAAAGCGTTCAACCCGCGTCTGCAGGTGAAGTCGATCGACCAATATGTCGACGTGATGAACAGCCTCAATCTTCCAAACCCGAAGATGATGGACGTCGCCGTGCCGGCGAATATGCGCGTGGGCCTGGTCCAGGACGAGATTGCGCGGCGCGGATGGGCCATGACCGCCGCCGAGGCGCTCTCACTCAACGGCCGGCCGGACGTGGTGCTCGTCGATTTGCGCGAACGCAGCGAACGCGAGAAGCACGGCGTCATCGCCGGCTCGCTGCACGCCCCCTACCCCGATCTGGCCGGCAACGTGCGTCCCGGCGGCATGCTGCACGAGCTCGCGCGCGCCACCGGTAAGCGCATCGTTTTTTACTGCGCGTATGGGGAGCGCTCGGCAATGGCGGTGCAGGCTGCCCAGGACGCGGGCCTCACCTCGGCCTGCCACATCCAGGGCGGCATCGACGCCTGGAAAAAGGCGGACGGCCAGCTGCTGCGCTAAAAACCAGGATTGAATGAGCCCGAGGCTCAGCGCAGGACCGGGCTCAGGACCATCGTTACAATTTCAGCGGGCTCACTAAAGGCATGCGTCAGCCTTCGCTCTAGCGCATCGGACCTGACCAGGTATAGCCGGTCCCATACGCGGACCCGGGAAACGGATTGGGTCGGCAAAAGCCCCCGAGCCCCCACACCTGGGCCAGACACTGTTGTTGCGTGGAAAAACTGCAGTTGTCGTTGATGCCTTTCCAGGAATAGGTCGCGCACCAGCTCCTGGCGGCCCCCGCCGCCTGGCTCCCTCGCGCGCTCGACCGGCGCTTGGCGTCAGCGTCGGTGAGCAGCAACGCCACTATTGCGATGGTGAGCAAAACAAGACCGATCGCGCGCATCGTTCTTTTCCCAGTCCGTCTTTTTCGTCGGATACTGTGCGATTGTAGCCGAAATTTGGGCTGGGGCACTACCGGTCACAGTGCGATAAAATAGGCATAAGTCGGCATTGCCGGCGCTTGCAGGGAGTTGCAAGTAATTTCAACTCGCCTACCGCAAAATCTGACTCAGGAACTGCTTTGTGCGGTCGTGCTGGGGATGGTTGAAGAACGCATCCGGTTCGTTCGCCTCGATGATCTGTCCGGCATCCATCAGCATCATCCGGTTCGCAACCTGCCGGGCAAATCCCATCTCGTGGCTCACCACCACCATGGTCATGCCGTCGAGCGCGAGACCAACCATGGTGTCGAGCACCTCCTTGACCATTTCCGGATCGAGCGCGGAGGTCGGCTCGTCGAACAGCATGATCTTCGGCTGCATACACAGCGCCCGCGCGATCGCCACCCGCTGCTGCTGCCCGCCCGAGAGCTGGGCCGGATACTTGTCGGCCTGCTCGGGAATGCGAACCCGCGATAAATAATGGCGCGCGATCTCCTCGGCATCGATCTTCGGCATCTTGCGCACCCAGATCGGAGCGAGCGTGCAGTTCTCAAGCACCGTCAAGTGCGGAAACAAGTTGAAGTGCTGGAATACCATTCCGACCTCGCGGCGCACCTCGTCGATGCTCTTGAGATCCTCGGTGAGCTCGGTACCGTCGACGATGACGCGGCCGCGCTGCCAGTCTTCGATGCGGTTGATACAGCGAAGCAGCGTCGACTTGCCGCCGCCCGAAGGGCCGCAGATGACGATGCGCTCGCCGCGCATCACCTTAAGATCGATTTCGCGCAGCACGTGGAAGCTGCCGAACCATTTGCTAAGACCGATAATGTCGATCGCGACCTCGTGCGTCGTGGTGCGCATATCGAGGGCTCTACGCGGGCTCGACCCATCCGCTTTCCGCCTTTGCTTGCTGCCGCTCAACGCTCGACCTTACCTCAATGCAGGCGACCGATGTTCAAGCGCCGCTCCACGAATAGGGCATAGCGCGACATCCCGAAGCTCCCGACAAAGTAAATCGCGCCGACAAACGCGAAGCCGGTGAACAGCGTCGACGGCGTAGCCCAGCTCGGATCGGCGAACGCCGCGCGCAATTGGCCGAGCAGATCGAAGATCGCAACGATCAACACCAGGGTCGTGTCCTTGAACAAGGCGATGAAGGAATTGACGATGCCGGGGATCACCAGACGCAACGCCTGCGGCAGGATCACCAAGCCCATCATGCGCCAGTAGCCGAGCCCGAGCGCCACCGCCCCTTCGAACTGGCCGCGCGGGATCGCCTGCAGACCGCCGCGCACGACCTCGGCCATATAGGCCGCCGCGAACAGCACCACCCCCACCAGCACGCGGGCGAGGCCATCGATCCTCCAATCGCTGGGCAGGAAGAACGGCAACATGTAGGTCGCGAAGAACAGTACAGTGATGAGCGGAACGCCGCGCCAAAACTCGATGAAAATGATGCAGGCCGTGCGCACGAGGGGGAACTCCGAACGTCGTCCGAGCGCGAGCAGGATGCCAAGTGGCAGCGAGAAGATGATGCCGGTGAACGAAATCACCAACGTCACCAGGAGGCCGCCCCACACGCGCGTCTCCACATGCGGCAGGCCGAAAACACCGCCGAGCAGCAGGAAGAACGCCATGACGGGAAACACGCCGAAAAACACCACCGCGTTGAGCGTTTTCCACGGAGCGGACGGAATTAGCAGGAGCACGAGTAGGACGGCGCCGAGCGCATAGGTGAGATCGACCCGCCACTGTTCGCTTGCCGGATAAAATCCGTACATGAGCTGGGTAAATTTGGCGCCGATGAAGGGCCAGCAGGCGCCGACCTCGCGCCCCAGGGTTTGTGGCAGGCAATCGAGGCGGCTCGAGCCGTTCCAGACCGCGTCAATCGATAGAAATTTCAGCGTCGGCCATACCAGCGCCACGACGATGGCGGCGCCGAGCAGCGTCAACGCGGTATTGAACGCGCTGCCGAACAACCGCGCGCGCGTTCGCGCCAGGATACC
Source organism: Xanthobacteraceae bacterium (assembly GCA_035693615.1). Lineage (GTDB taxonomy): Bacteria > Pseudomonadota > Alphaproteobacteria > Rhizobiales > Xanthobacteraceae > VAZQ01. The sequence goes on along the minus strand of DASSGH010000152.1, from coordinate 10,290 downwards.
CCCGCTCGCCACGGGCGGCGGTTCGGGTTCAAGCAGCGCGCGGCGGATGTAGGATTGTTGCGCAGGCGCCGCCATCAGCGCTCCGCTATCCGGATATGGGCGTTGTACACGTTCATCAACGCGCTCGTGATAAGCGAAATGGCAAGGTAGACCCCCATGGTCATGGCAATGATCTCGATTGCCTGGCCGGTCTGGTGCAATGTGGTGCCGGCAAAAATTGCGAACAGGTCGGGGTAGCCAACGGCCACCGCCAGCGAGGAGTTCTTCGTCAGGTTGAGATACTGGTTGGTGAGCGGCGGGACGATGACGCGCAGCGCTTGAGGCAAGACGATGAGGCGCAGCGTCAATCCTCGCCGCAGCCCGAGCGCGGAGGCGGCCTCGCCTTGACCGCGCGGGACGGCGAGCAGGCCGGCCCGCACAATTTCCGCGATGAAGGCGGCAGTATAGGTCGTCAGCGCGACGAGAAGCGCGACGAATTCCGGGAGCAGCCGGGCGCCGCCGACAAAATTAAAGCCGCGCAGCTCGGGCGCCTCGAAGCCGATCGGCCATCCCGTCACGATAAGCGCAATGAGCGGCGGAACGATGAGGAGCGCCAGGCAGGTCCAGACCAGCGGCATCTGCCGTCCGGTGCGGCCTTGCCGGCGCCGCGCCCAAAGTCTCAGCACAATCGTCGCCATCACGCTCGCGGCGAATACGGCGACGACCAAACCCGTTCCTTTGCCCGCAACCGGCGCGGGCACTATGATCCCGCGGTTATTGAGGAAAATCTCGCCGAACAGCGAGATGCTTTGACGCGGCGGCGGCAGCGTACCCAGCACGGCGAGATACCAGAACAGAATGTGGAACAGGAGCGGCAGGTTGCGGATCAGTTCGACATAGCCTGCGGCCAGGCGCGCAAGCAGCCAGTTGGGCGATAACCGTGCAACGCCGATCGCAAAACCGACAATGGTCGCGAGCACAATCCCGATGCCCGCGACCAGGAGCGTATTAAGAAGCCCGACGAGGAACACGCGGCCATAAGTGTCGGATTCGTTATACGGGATGAGCGACTGATTGACGGCGAAACCCGCCGTATTTTCGAGGAAACCGAAACCGCTGGTGATGCTCTGGGCGTCGAGATTGGCCTTGGCATTGAGGGCGAACGCGTAGCCGAGCCACACCAGCCCCGCGAGCAACGCGAACTGGTAGAACAACGCTCGGAATCTCGGGCGATTGTAGATCGCAACCCGCGGCGGGCCCAAGGCGCGTTGCATTTGCATTGACACGAGAACCGCTTGTCCACGTCGTCGGCTCATCCGCAAAGGCGGATGCGCCAGTCAACAGCGATGGAGGTACTTCTCACTGCAACCATGCGGGTTGGCGGATGCCCGGCTCCGCGGCATGACGTTCGTGACGCCAAATCGGCGCCGCACCACGCCGCTCGAGCTCACCGCACCGGCGGCGCATACTGGATGCCGCCCTTGGTCCACAGCCGGTTGATGCCGCGACTGATGCCGAGTTTGGAGCCCGTCCCCACGTTGCGGTCGAACACTTCTCCATAATTGCCGACCTGTTTGACTATGCGCACCGCCCAATCTTTCGTCAGGCCGAGCTGCTCGCCGAAATTGCCCTCCACGCCCAACAGCCGCCTGATCTCCGGCTGGTTTGATTTCAGCGCGTCGTCGACATTCCTAGAGGATACGCCGAGCTCCTCGGCATTGAGCATCGTATAGAGCGTCCACTTGACGACATCGAACCATTGGTCGTCGCCATGGCGCACCAGCGGCCCGAGCGGTTCCTTGGAAATGATTTCCGGCAGGATCACATGGTCGTTGGCGTTGGTGAGCTTGAGCTTCTCAGCATAAAGCTGCGACACGTCGGTGGTGAAAACGTCGCACCGGCCTGCTTCATAGGCCTTTATCGTTTCGTCCGCGGTGCCGAACGCGATCACCTCGTATTTCATGTTGTTGGCGCGGAAGTAGTCTGCGAGGTTGAGCTCGTTCGTGGTGCCGGTCTGCGTGCACACCGACGCGCCATTGAGCTCGAGCGCCGAGTTGACCTTGAGCGACTTGCGCACCATGAACCCTTGGCCGTCGTAGTATGTCACGCCCGCGAAGTTGCCGTAGGCGACGTCGCGCGACAGCGTCCAGGTGGTATTGCGCGACAATAGGTCGATATCGCCGGTCTTGAGCGGCTCGAAGCGGTCCTTGGCCGAGAGCGGGGTGAACTTGACCTTGCTCGGATCGTTGAAGATCGCCGCGGCAATGGCGCGGCAGAAGTCGACATCGAATCCGGTCCAGTTGCCCTTGTCGTCGGGATTGGAAAATCCGGGCAGTCCCTGACTGACGCCACAGATCAGTGCGCCGCGATCCTTCACCGTCTTGAGCGTCTGGGCGGACGCGGCCTCGACGCAGACGCCGAGCGCGACCAGCGCCGCAAAAAGAAAGATTGCGCGTGTCATGAAGCAGCCTTTCCTGAGAGACTGTCCTTAGAGCTTGAGCGCAAGTTACGTGATTTGAGCGGCTTTTTATCGCTGAATCGAGCGTGTCGACGTGCCGGCCGGCGTGGCGTGCCCGCATGCGCGTATTCGCGTTGGTCTATCCGCCATCTCAGAACGATCGGCTATGGCGGTCAAGGGGTTGACGGTCGCGGCACATGACGCCATGACCGCATGTGAGGGCGCGCCTCCGTGCGAAAATTCTAGGCGCAGGCGGCCGCGGCCAGGCTGTGCAGAGAAAACAGGTCATGAGCAAAAAGACTGAAGCCGACGCCAAGCGCCCATCGTCAAAGCCGGCGACGCGGCTCGTGACGGGCGGCCGCGACGCCAGCGCCAACCATGGTTTCGTCAATCCGCCGGTCTATCATGCCTCGACGGTGTTGTATCCGAACGCCGAGGATTTCCTTGCCCGCCGGGCGCGTTACCTCTACGGACGGCGGGGCACGCCTACCTCGGAGGCGCTGCAAAGCGCGCTGCGCGCGCTCGAAGGTCCCGATTGCGCCGGCGTGGCGCTTCTTCCCTCGGGGCTCGCGGCGATTTCGACCGCGCTGCTCGCGGTGCTCAACGCCGGCGATCACCTCCTGGTCACCGATAGCGCCTATCAGCCCACGCGCAGGTTCTGCGACAGCGTGCTTCGGCGCAATGGCATCGAGACGACGTATTACGATCCCCTGATCGGAGGCGAGATCACCGCGCTGATGCGGCCCAACACGCGAGCCGTGTTCGTAGAGGCGCCGGGCTCGCTCTCCTTCGAGATCCAAGATGTGCCGGCGATCGCCGCGGCAGCCCATGCCAGGGGCGGGCTCGTGTTGATGGATAATACCTGGGCGACGCCGCTCTATTTCCGCGCTTTCGACAAGGGAGTCGACCTGTCGATCCAGGCCGCCACCAAATACATCGGCGGCCATTCCGACGTGATGCTCGGCACCGTCTCGGCCAACGCCGCGACGTGGGAGCGCCTGAGCGAGATGGTGCACACCCTCGGCCTTTGCGTCGGCCCGGACGACATCTACCTCGGCCTGCGCGGGCTGCGCACCCTGGGCGTGCGGCTGGTGCAGCATCATCAGGCGGGATTGCAGGTCGCGCGGTGGCTCGCCGCGCGCCCCGAGATCGCCTGCGTGCTGCATCCGGCGCTCGAGAGTTGTCCGGGCCATGCCATGTGGCGCCGCGATTTTTCCGGTGCGAGCGGCCTCTTCAGCATCGTGTTCAAGCCGATCGCACAGAGCGCGGTCAACGCGTTCGTCAACGCGCTGCGGCTCTTCGGCATCGGCCCCTCGTGGGGCGGCTTCGAGAGCTTGGCCATTCCATTCGACTGCACCAGCATCCGCACGGCTACGAACTGGATGCCGGGCGGGCCGACCGTGCGGCTGCATATCGGGCTCGAGGACGTCGACGATCTGATCGGCGATCTCGAGTGCGGCTTTGCCGCCCTTGCAGCGGCGCGCTGAGACGGCGCTCGCGCGTGACGAAATGACGTATCGCGCCGCCGCGGCTTCGGGTTCAGTCGAGCTTTAACCCCATCGCCTTGACGAGCGGCGCCCACCGGGCGATGTCCTCCTCGAGCAACCGCCGAAATTTCTCCGGGGTTGAATCGCTGTCAGGCTCGAAGCCCGACTCGATGAGCATCTGCCCGTAGGCGGGCTCGGCGAGCGCGGTGCGCGTCGCGCGTGAAATCTGCTCGATGATGCTCGTTGCGGTCCCGGCGGGAGCAAAGAGCCCGATCGACTGCTGCGAGATCATCCCGGGAAGGCCTGCTTCGACCGCCGTCGGGATCTCCGGCGCAGCAATCAGACGCGTGGGACTGGTCACGGCAAGAATGCGCAGCTTCTCCGTTCGATGGAGTTCGAGCAGCGCGCTCGTGACCGCGGGAGTGGCCATCGCCACCTGTCCGCTGATGGCGTCGGCCGTCGCCGGTCCAGACCCCCGGTATGGCACGTGCACCAGGTCCGGCAGTCCAGCCAGCGATTTGAACAGCTCGCCCGTGAGGTGGTTCAACGACCCGACGCCGGCATGCCCATAGGACAGTTTGCCGGGATTGGCCTTCGCGTAGTCGATGAATTCTCGCAGGCTCCGAGCCGGCACCGCGGGATGGATCGCAAGGGCCAAAGCCGAGACCACCACGTTGGAGATCGGCTCGAGCTCTTTGAGGGGATCGTAGAGTGGACGGTTCTTGAGCAGGGCCTCGGTGACGTGCGTGCTCGAGCCGCCCAGAAGAATGGTGTGGCCATCCGGCCGGGCGCGGGCGACCGCGGCCGCACCGAGCGAACTGCCGCCGCCGCCTTGGTTCTCCACGACCACGGTGCCAAGCACCGACTTCATCTTCTCCGCCCATGGGCGCCCTACGGCGTCGTACCCGCCACCCGGCGGGAATGGAATGACGAGCCGGATCGGACGGTCGGGATATTTGGCCTGGGCGCGCGCGGGATGGAGCAGCAGCAGGCGCAGCGATGGCGCCGTCATGCCAAGGGCGAGTAAGTCGCGTCGCCTCATGGAGCGGCCGTCCCCTCGATGGTGGGCTGATGTTGCAACCGCCGGCGCGTCAGGAGGGCCGCTGCTCGCCTTTGACTTGGGTACGATGCATGACCCGCCGGCTTTTCGGATCGAAGGCGTCGCGCCGATGCATGGTGCAGCGATTATCCCACAACACGAGATCGCCGACCCGCCACACATGCTCCCACGCAAATTCCGGGCGAGCGACGAAGCTCCAGAGTTCGTCGAGCAACGCCTCCGACTCGGAAAGCTCGAGCCCGACTAGATAGGCGTTGCGGCGGCGTCCGAGATAGAGCATGCGCCGGCCGGTGTCTGGATGCGTGCAGACCAGCGGATGCACGGCGCCCGGCGAGGTCATCGGATCGTCGGTGGGAGTGACGCCCTGGCGCACATAGCCGCCGCTGTTATACGTGCCGTCGTGCTTGATCTTGAGGCCGGCGATGCGGTCCTTGAGCGCCCGCGGCAGAGTCTCGTAGACGCCGTACATCGTACAGAACGAGGTGTTACCGCCGCTCGGCGGCACTTCGAGGGCGTAGAGCATGCTCGCCTTCGGCGGCACATCGAGATAGGACATATCGGTGTGCCACACCGCTTCACCGTCGCCCAGGCTGCCGATTGGCTCGCCATTCACCTTGACGTTGGAGACGATGTAAATTTCCGGCAGACCCTCGACGAAACGCCGACCTGTTTCCTGGACCGGAGCCCAATCGAGATCGCCCAACCGGCGGCTGAACGCGATCAGTTCCTGATCGCTGAGCCTCTGATCGCGGATCAGCACTACCGAATATTGGTGCCACGCCTGCATCAGCCGCGCGAACGCGGCCTCGCCGAGCGCGTTCAAATCGATGCCCCGCAACTCAGCACCGAGCGGTCCACCGGTCGGGATCACCTCGACCGCTCCGGCGGCGTTGCGATCAGACGTGGTTGTAACACTCAACGTCATCTGCGCCTCCCTGCGCTTCCTACCGCGAGCATAGCACCCAGGGCCTCTGCGGCAACCTGAACCGTACAATGATGCTAAGAGCGCCTCACGTCGCAGCCGCGGCGCCGCGGCGGTCGCGCATCTCGAAATAGAGATTGCGTCCATAGACGAAGACGCCGAATCCCTGCCCTAGGATGAAGACGGGATCGCGGATGTACAGCGCGTAGGAAAATAGCAGCACCCCGCCGCCGATCGAGAAGAACCAGAAGGCGATCGGCATCACCATCTTTCCGGCTCGCTCGGAGGCAATCCACTGCACCAGGAAGCGCATGGTGAACAGGATTTGCGCCACGTAGCCGAGCAGCACCCACCACTGGAACTTGGCCACGAAGACCTCGTGCAGATAACTGCCGATCGCCTGTGAGAGATCAATCAGCATCCCGTTTCACCTCCAAGACGCGCGGAACGCGGCGCCGGCGGCTGATGAGCCACCACACGCCGACGAGATCGAGTATCCCGACCCAAAGCCGGTCCCACATACCGTAATTCGATGTTCCCGTCCGGCGCGGCCGATCGATGACATCCACATAGGCGATGTCATAGCCTTCGCGCCGTACGAGCGCCGGAAGAAACCGGTGCAGCCCGTCGAAATAGGGCAATGCGAGAAAAAGCTCGCGGCGAAACGCCTTGAGCCCGCAACCGGTATCGCGGGTGCCGTCTCGGAGCACCAGGCCGCGCACGGCATTGGCGATGCGCGATTGAAATTTCTTGAAGCCTGTGGCCTGCCGGCCGACTCGCTGGCCGGCAACGAGTCCGACATGGGGCGCCTTCGCCATCGCATCTAGTAGCGCCGGGATGAAGGCGGGGTCGTTCTGGCCGTCGCCATCGAGGGTGACGACGATCCCCGCGCGCGCATGCCTGACGCCGGTCGATACCGCTGCCGACTGGCCGCACGAGACATTATGCTTGATCTGTCGCAGCCATGGACGGTTCGCCATCAGCGCGGTCAATGCGGCTTGCGTACGGTCGCTCGAGCCATCGTTGACGTAGATGAGCTCGAAATCGACGTCCTTGGCGAGGGCAGCCGCGATCTCGTCGACCAGCGGCGCGATGTTGTCGGCTTCGTTGCGTACCGGCACGACCACGGAAACAGCCGGAGCGGCGGCGCTTGCAAACGTTTCGCTCATGATCTGCCCGGCACGACGGCACGACGGCGGACTTGCATCTTGCCGCGAGCGCTTCTTATGGGGCGATAAGCTGCCCGGCAACCCTTTTGATGCGTGCGAACGACGGGCCCGGCCATGGTCGAACCGCGCCGTCCGCGCCAATCACGAAAGCCAGCCGCCGCGCCGCATACCAATCGCGCACCACCAGCGCGCCGAGCGCGCCGGCGACTGCACCGACCAAGACATCGCTTGGGAAATGCGCCGTGAGGACCACCCGGCTTATGGCGATCAGCACGGCATAGGTCCACATCAGGGGCCGCATCCGCGGCCACAGCGTGCCGATCGCCATGGCGGCGGCGAAGGCATCGACGGCGTGGCCGGACGGCAAACTTGCGTATTCGACGCTCCAGCCGAGCGGGTGATAGACGAGCGGGCCGGCGCCACCTTCGACGAACGGCCGGGCGCGGCCGATGAGACGCTTTCCGACTGTGAAGACCAGTCCAGGCAGACCGGTCGCAAGCAGCAGAAAACCCAGTCGCACTGCGAGCGCCGCGAGCACCCCCTGGGACATTCGCGGAAGCGACGGCGAAGCGACGCCCGCAATCGCCGTCAGCGCGATTGCAAGCGGCACCAGAAACCAAACCGACTTGCCGTATCCGGTGATGTGATCGAAGAATTGGATCAGCCACGCCGGCGCTTGCCGCGCCGCGGTCACTGCCGGCGCGTCGAGTGCGATCATCGTCGCCGCAACGATGACGACACCCGCCAGTGTGCCGACGGCGAGCCGCAGCGGGGCACGCCATTTCGGCGTCACGGTGGATTTGGGCGGGCGCGCAAACAGCGCAAGCGACCAGGCGATGTTGGCGCGCAGCCAGTATAGCCGTGCGGCCGCGCCGCTGGCCGAAACCTGCCTGAGCGGGTTGCCTAGACTCATGATGCATCCACCGAGCGAAATACCGCGATGGTGATCGGCCGCCCGGTGCTGACGTTGATCGCGTCGATGCGGGGGCCGGCGCGGTAGCGCAGCCCCAGCGCCTCGGCGCGCTGGGCAAAGCTCCTTTCCTCGCGCGCTTCGACAAAGGCGAAGCGGCACTCCCCGCCGCGCAGGAACTCCGCGGCGCCCGCCGTGTCGGCGAGGCGGGTCGCGGTGCCGGCAAGGAAGACCAGACTCGGTTCCTGGTACCCCACGGCAACCACCTCCGGGTGGGCACACCCACTCTCGCGCAGGATGCGCGCGAGCGCCGGGCTCGGAAACAGCTGGCCGAGCGAGGGAACGATCAAACCGAAAATGGCAATGGCGGTCAGGATCGCGGCCGCGACGGCGCGCAGCAACGCATGCTCGGCGCCGTCGGCCTGGTAGAGGCGCCACGCAAAGAAGCCCAATACTGCCGCTACTCCCATCAAGGGCCAGACCAACAATCCGAATTGCCGGCCGATCGCCGCGAGCGCGACGATGCCGGCGATGCCCGCCACCACCGGAATGATGAACCACCAGACCGTGCCCCACTCGAGGACGGGCTTGCGCGATAGTGCGCGCGCGTCGATCACGCCGGCGATCAGGATAGCGATCGCAGGATAGAGCGGCAGCACGTAATGCGGCAGCTTCGTCATCACGAGCTCAAAGACGAGCCACGAAGGCACGAGCCAGGCCAGCAGGAATTTGACCGGAGCCTCGCGCCGGGCGCGCCACACCGCCGGCGTCGCCAATGCCGCCAGCGTCGCGCCCGGCCAGAAGGTCACCCAGAATAGAACGAAATAGTAGCCGGGCGGAGCGCCATGGGACTCTTGGCCGGCAAATACCTTGCCGAGCATGTCTTCACCCATCGATTGGGCGAGGAACGCGTCGCCGGAGCGTCCGATGATAGCGACGAACCAGGGCAGCACCAAAACCGCAAGCCAAATGATGCCGGCGATTGGCTTGAGCGTCAGCAGCCAAGGCGCGGACCGATCGACGATGCTGAGTGCCAGCGCGGCAAGCGCGACGACCATCACGATGAGCGGCCCCTTCAGCAACACGCCCGCGGCGATCGCCGTCCAAAATATCGCGGGGATCGTCCATGCGCCCGCAGCCTCGAGGCGTTCGCGCTGTTGCAGCAGGTAGGCGCGCGCCATCGCCCCCATGGCGGCAACGACGGTCATGAGCAACAGGGCATCGGTTTTCGCCAGCAGCCGCTCGATGCTCAGCAGGACGCAGCTTGCGATCATCAGGGCGGCAAGCACCGCGGCTCGCTGCGACACGAAGGCGACCGCGGTCCAATAGGTCAACAGCACCGCGCCGATCGCCCCGAGCAGGGAAGGAATCCGATAGAGCCAAATCGTGGTGAGCGCGCCGGGAAAACCGAGCGCGCTGGCGGCCTTCACCACGGCGGCTTGCAGCCAGTAGATGCCGACTGGTTTCTTGTAGCGAACCTCGTCCTGAAAACGGATGTCGACGTAATCGCCGCTTTCCACCATCTGCTTGGTCGCCTGAGCGAAGCGCGCCTCGTCACGATCGATCGGCGGGATGCTGAAGAAACCGGGCAGGAACGCCACAAGGGCAACCACGAGCAGCGCGGCCAGCGCACGCGCGTGGGAGCCGACGGCAAAATCGACGATCGCCTTGAGGCTGCGCGCGGAAGCCCGCTCGCGCCGCTTATCGGCCGTGACCGCCATGTCCCCTGCCCCGCTCAGCCGCGCTTCTCTAATCTCGATGACCGCTTCGGTCCCGCCCCCGGGTGCCGCGCGAACTTACGCAGTTTCGCACCCGGCGCAAAGAGCCGAAGAGATGGCGGAACGTCGCCGTAATTGGCGGGTTTTGCCGCTATTCTGCCGGTAGGGAACCACGCCGCGGCGCTGGCAGGCAGACGCGATCTTGGGTAAAAGCTTGCGCACCGCGTCCCCGTAGCTCAGCTGGATAGCAGCAGCGGATTTCTAATCCGCAGGTCGCAGGTTCGAATCCTGCCGGGGACGCCACCCTCACATTTTACTATTAATTTTCCAGGGGAATTCGTCCGGTTAGTCAATCCGGGATAGCAAGGTTAGTCATTTTTGTTCGGCAAATGTTTTTAGTTTTTTCGCCGCGTCAATTGCCAACCCTTTGCGATTTGCCGCTTTCGTGTATCGCTGCACTTCGGAGAGAGAGGACCATCCTCCCCACGACATGACTTCAAAATCAGTTGCGCCAGCATCAGCAAGACGAGTTGCCCCGGCTTTGCGTAATCCGTGAAAGGACCGATTTTTAATTCCTGCCGCATTAC
>DASSGH010000151.1:0-2708 GCA_035693615.1 Xanthobacteraceae bacterium | reverse complement strand
CCGCGGCGTCCTGGCCGAAGTGCTGGCGATCTGCCGCGAGGCCGAGGCGCGCAACCCCCAGCGCATGCAATTTTCGGTCGCGCGGCCATGAACGGTCAGATCAAGCGCACGCCGTTCCACAAGATCCTGATCGCCAATCGCGGCGAGATCGCGCTGCGGATCATGCGCACCGCGCGTCGTCTCGGCTATGGCGTGGTCGCGGTCTATTCCGACGCCGACCGTGATGCGCAGCATGTGCGTGAGGCGGACGAAGCCGTCCGCATCGGCGAGGCGCTGCCGACGCAATCCTACTTGCGGATCGACGCCATCATCGGTGCTGCAAAGGCCAGCGGCGCCGACGCGGTTCATCCCGGCTATGGCTTTCTCGCGGAGAACGAGGAGCTTGCGCAAGCCTGCCGGGATGCGGGCCTGGTATTCATCGGGCCGTCGCCTGATGCCATCAAGGCGATGGGCAACAAGGCCGGCGCCAAAGAGATCATGCGAGCTGCCTTTGTGCCCTGCGTTCCCGGCTATCAGGGCGCCGACCAGAGCGACGCTACGATGCTCGCCGAGGCCAAAAAGATCGGCTTTCCGGTGATGATAAAGGCGATCGCCGGCGGCGGCGGGCGCGGCATGCGGCTGGTGGCGGACGCGGCGACGTTTGCCGACGCCTTGCGCAGCGCGCGCTCCGAGGCGCAAAGCGCGTTCGGCGACGCCGGCGTGATTTTGGAGCACGCCATTGCCGATCCGCGCCACATCGAGATTCAAGTGTTCGGCGACCGCCATGGCAACGCCATCCATCTTGGCGAGCGCGATTGCTCGGTGCAGCGGCGGCATCAGAAATTGATCGAGGAAGCGCCATCGCCTGCGGTGTCGCCGGAATTGCGGGCGCGGATGGGCGCGGTCGCGGTCGCCGCGGTCAAATCGCTTGGTTATGAAGGCGCCGGCACGCTGGAATTCCTGCTCGACCGCAACGGCGAATTCTATTTCATGGAGATGAATACGCGGCTGCAGGTCGAGCATCCCGTCACCGAGGCGATCACCGGGCTCGACCTGGTCGAATTGCAATTGCGTGTTGCTGCCGGCGAACCACTTGGGCTCAGGCAGGATGAGATAACGTTCTCCGGGCATGCGATCGAGGTGCGGCTGTGCTCGGAGGATGCTTCCCACGATTTCATGCCGCAATCGGGCCGGATGGCGCGGTGGCAAATGCCGGATGGATTGCGCGTCGAGCACGCGCTGCAATCCGGTTCCGAAATTCCGCCGTTCTACGACTCGATGATCGCGAAAATCATCAGCCATGGCGCGACCCGCGACGAGGCGCGACGCAAGCTCATTCACGGCCTCGAACGCACACTCGCCTTCGGCGTCACCACCAATCAGGCGTTCCTCGCCGCGTGCCTGCGGCATCCCGCCTTCGCGGCGGGCGAGGCGACGACCGCCTTCATCGGCAAATACCGCGATGAGCTGGGGGCGCCGCGCAAGGACGCCGCCTCGGAAGCGGCACTCGCGGCGCTGCTGTTGCATGTGACCGACGCCAACGCGCCGCCCTGGCGGAGCGGGCGGACGCTGGCGGCAACGTTTCCGATTCCCGTGCGCATTGAGCTCGATCATGGCATCCACGATCTCGACATCGCGCGCGAGCGCGACGGCACCTATGTCGCAAACGTCGATGGCGGCGCGTGCCGGTTCGAGATCGATGAGCTCGGCCGCGATGCCATCTGTTTCCGCGTCAACGGCGTGATGGGATCGGCGAGGTTCTTGCGCGATCGCGACCGGCTTTACGTCCTGCACCGCGGCGTGACGCTCTCGGTCCGTGATCTCACGCTCGCCGCGCCGGCAGCAGCGGCGGCTGTGACGGGCGGCGACGGCAAGGTTCGTGCCGCGATGAGCGGCCGCGTCGTTGCGGTTCTGGTCAAGCAGGGCGAGCGCGTTGCGGCCGGCCAGCCGGTGATGACGCTGGAGGCTATGAAGATGGAGCATGTGCACACCGCGCCGATCGCGGGCACGATTTCCGCGATCGACGTCGCGGAGGGCGAGCAGCTGGCGACCGGAAGAGTCGTTGTCGAAATCGAAGCGGAGGGGTAATCGGTCTGACCGTCCTCACAGGTGGTATAAGATCCACGTCGTCCCGGCCAAGCGAAGCGCGAGCCGGGACCCATAACCACCGATATTTATGTTGCACCAAGCTGGGGCCACAATCCCACGCACAGCCAACATTAGCGGTTCTGGGTCCCGGCGTTCGCCGGGACGACGATAGTTTTCAGCTTGCCCGCCCCGTTCCTCCATTGAGGAAACACGCGACCCGATGCTGCGGCCCGGCTTCAAGCAACGCGGGCGTCTCAACCTTGCAGCGGTCCATCACATAGCGGCAGCGGGTGTGGAAGGCGCATCCTGATGGCGGATTGATGGGGCTCGGCACGTCGCCTTCGACCAGCGCCTTGAGGCGCTTTATCTTGGGATTGGCGACCGGAACCGACGCCAGCAGGGCCTGGGTATAGGGATGGCGTGGATTGGCGAACAGTTCGCGCTTCTCCGCGGTTTCGACAATGCGGCCAAGATACATCACCGCGACACGGTGGCTGATGTGGGCCACCACAGCGAGATCATGTGCGATGAACAGATAGGAAAAATGATGCTGGCGCTGCAGGTCGATCAACAGATTGATCACCTGGGCCTGGATCGATACATCAAGTGCCGATACCGGCTCGTCGCACACGATCAGGCTC
>DASSGH010000150.1:0-50895 GCA_035693615.1 Xanthobacteraceae bacterium | reverse complement strand
CTGCTCGCTTTCCGACAGGCTTTCGATGCGGAATGCGTCGATGACGATATCTTGCGTGGCGGAGGCTGTGGCGACGAAGAGGGCGGCGGTGAACACCACGTACCAGGGCGACACCGCGGGATCGCAGAACGCGAGTAGCGCAATCGAGACGATCAGCAGAAGCTGCGAGAACAACAGCCAGCCGCGTCGCCTTCCGACGAGCCGCGAGAGCACCGGCACGTCGAGCGCGTCGACGACCGGTGCCCACAGGAACTTGATGGTGTAGGGCGTGCCGACCAGCGCAAACAAACCGATCACGCCGAGATCGACGCCTGCTTCCCGCATCCACACCAGAAGGGTCGAGCTCGATAGCGCGAGCGGCAGGCCGGCCGAGAAGCCGAGGAAGAGCACGATCAGCACGCGCGGCTTGAGGTAAACCGCAAGCGTATCGGCAAAGCTCGGGCGAGCGGTCGCAGTTTCGGGCGTGACGGTCATCGGCGGCAGGTATTGTTAAATTGGGTGCAGACACAAGCTTGCCGCCCGATTGCGGCAAAAGCCTGCCGATTACCCCCCGGTTTGCAGCCGGCGTGGCAGCGGGGCACGAATGACCACGGCATCGGTGCTGACAGTCTCGCCCTCGAATTCGACCTCGCGGATGCGGGTTCCCCGTTTTTCGATCTTTTCCGCCGAAACGAGGATCTGCCGCACGTCCTCGTTGGCCTGGCCGAAGTGCTGCTGCAATTTCAGCACTCGCTCGTGCAGTCGTTTGAGGTCGTCCATGAGATGGCCGACCTCGGCGTGAATCTGGTCGGCGGCCTCGCGCATGCGGGCATCTTTTTGGATTTGCTGAATGACCTGGATGGCGAGCATCAGCAGCGAGGGCGAGACGATGACGACCTTGGCGCGGAATGCCTTTTGTACGATGTCATCGAAGCCGTCATGCAATTCGGCGAAGACGGATTCGGAGGGCACGAACATCAGCGCCAGGTCTTGAGTCTCGCCCGCGATCAAATATTTGGCGGCGATGCTTTCGACGTGCCTGGCAACATCCTGTCGCAAGCGCGCGCCCGCTTGCTTACGCTCGTCCTCGGTCTTTGCTTCGCGCAGCGCGGTGACGGCCTCGAGCGGAAACTTGGCGTCGATTGCGAGCGGACGGCGATCGGGAAGGAACACGGCACAATCGGGACGGCATTTGTTCGAGAGCGTGAACTGGAATTCGTAGCAGCCCTTGGGCAGGCCGTCCTGGACGATCAGTTCCATGCGCGCTTGCCCGAACGCACCGCGCTGCTGCTTGTTGGCCAGTACGCTTTGCAGCGAGGTCATCTGGGAAGCCAGGTCGGCGATGTTTCGCTGCGCGTTGTCGATGACCGCGAGCCGCTCGTTGAGTTTTTGCAGGCTCTCGACAGTATGCTGGCTGGTCGTAGTCATGGACTGATTAAGATGGTGCGTGACCGAGTCGAGCCGCTCGTTCACGGCGCGGTGAAGCTCGGCTTGCCGGCCGGCGAGCACATCGCGCATCGCCTCGATGCGCACCGCGGTCTCCGCCTGCAGCCGCGCAAGTTCGAGCAGTTGCTTGTCGGCGGCTTGCACGTCGCGCCGGCGCAGCGCCCGTACGGCGAGCGCGACAACGATCAGCAGCGCCGCGAGCGTGATCGCAGCGGCCAAAGGGAGGAGGTGATCGGTCATCCGCGTCACTGTACTCGATTCGGCATATGAGAACAAAATATGAACAACAAAGCAATCCCATCCCGCGGTGGCCAAGGGCAACGCCGCGGATAGACCCAGCGAATGCGGCGCATTGACCGATTTCCATCAACCGCTTACATCGCGAGCATGGCGCTCCGCGACATCCTCACCCTGCCGGACAAACGGCTGCGACAGGTTTCCGACCCGGTGAAAAAAATCGACGCCGGCGTGCGCAAGCTTGTCGAGGACATGTTCGAGACCATGTACGGCGCGCCGGGCATCGGCCTTGCCGCCATTCAGGTCGGAGCGCCCAAGCGGATCATCACCATGGATCTCGCCAAGAAGGAGGAACCGAGGAAACCGCAGGTTTTCATCAACCCGGAAATCCTTTGGACCTCGGAAGAAAAGGCGACCTACGAGGAAGGCTGCCTGTCGATCCCGGAATTTTATGACGACGTCCAACGTCCGGCGCAGGTCAAGGTGAAGTATCTCGATCTCGAGGGAAAGCCGCAGGAGGTCATGGCCAACGGGCTGTTCGCCACCTGCCTGCAGCATGAAATCGATCATCTGAACGGGATATTATTCATCGATCATATCTCGAGGCTAAAACGCGAGCGCGTGCTCAAAAAATTTAGTAAGGCGGCGAAGCGGGCCGCGGTTCAAATCGAAGACTGACGGCTTTCCTGCAGCAGGCGTGAAAACTCGTGCCGGCCGGCTGTCGCTCGGCCACGCAGATTCGCCCGGGGTGACGTGACATGTCGCTGCGCATCCTGTTCATGGGCACGCCCGATTTTGCCGTACCGACCCTCGAGATTGTCGGCCGCCGCCATGAGGTCGTGGCGGTCTATACCCGCGCGCCGAAGCCAGCCGGGCGGCGCGGCCTCGATCCCATGCCCAGCCCGATCGAACGCGTGGCGCACCGTTTCGGCCTGCCCTTGTTCACGCCGGCGACGTTGCGCACGGCGGAGTGGGCAAGCACCGCGCGCGCGCATGGCGCGGATGTGGCGGTTGTCGTTGCCTATGGCTTGATCCTGCCCAAGGCGGTCCTCGAGGCGTTTCCATCGGGTGCGTTCAACCTGCACGCCTCGCTGTTGCCGCGCTGGCGCGGCGCCGCGCCGATCAACCGCGCGATCATGGCGGGAGATTCCGAAACCGGCGTGATGGTGATGAAAATGGAGGAAGGACTCGACAGCGGGCCGGTCGCTATGGAGAGGCGCGTGCCCATTCCCTGCGAGGCGACCGCGGGCGATTTGCATGACCAGCTCGCGCGGCTGGGCGCCGACCTCATGCTGGACGCGCTCGGCGGGCTCGAGCGCGGCTCGCTGACGCTGAGACCACAGGCGCAAACCGGGGTTACCTATGCGCATAAAATCGAAAAGGAGGAGACAAAAATTGTCTGGGCGCGACCCTGGCGCGAGGTGCACAACCACATCCGCGGCCTGTCGCCGGCTCCGGGCGCCTGGTTCGAGCTCGGCGGCGATATGCGCGTGAAGGTGCTGCGCACGACCAAGGCCGAGGGTGAAGGCCTGCCCGGCACGGTGCTCGACGACAAGCTCACCGTCGCTTGCGGTGAGGGGGCGCTGCGCATCCTAGAATTGCAGCGCGCCGGCCGCCAGGCAATGAAGGCGCACGAGTTCCTGCGCGGCATGAGCGTTGCGGCCGGCACGCGGTTCGCGTAGGGCGCGCCATGCCCCGCTACAAGCTCACCATCGAGTACGACGGCCGGCCGTTCGTGGGCTGGCAGATCCAAGACAATGGTGCTTCGGTGCAAGGCGTGCTGGCCGCCGCGCTCGAAGCTTTTTGCGGGCAGAAGCTAAGCGTGCACGGGGCGGGGCGCACCGACGCCGGCGTGCATGCCCTCGGACAGGTCGGCCATGTCGATCTCGCCAAAGAGTGGCAGGAAGACACCGTGCGTGATGCATTGAACGCGCATCTTCGCCCGCACCCGGTTGCCATCCTCAATGCGCAGCGGGTTGATGCATCCTTCGATGCGCGCTTTTCCGCAGTCCGCCGTCATTATCTCTATCGCATCGTCAACCGCCGGGCCGATCTGGTGCTTGATCGCGGCCGTGCCTGGCGCATTCCTCAGCCGCTCGATGTCCCGCTGATGCAGATCGCAGCGCGGCGTCTCCTCGGCCGGCACGATTTCACCACTTTCCGCAACGTCGAATGCCAGGCGAAGTCACCAGTGAAGACGCTCGACCAACTCGACGTGCATCGCGCCGCGGACGAGATCCGAGTCGTAACTTCGGCGCGCTCGTTTTTGCATTCGCAGGTGCGCTCGATGGTCGGAGCGCTCGCGCTCGTCGGCGAGGGCAAGTGGACGGCGGACGATGTCTCCACCGCTCTCGCCAGGCGCGATCGCGCCGCCTGCGCCCCTGTCGCGCCGCCGGATGGGCTCTATCTGGCGAGGGTTGATTACCCCTGATGGGCGGGCGCTCGCGCGCACGCTCAGCCGAAATACCGCTCGAGGATCCTGCGGTACGCCGCGGTCAGCGTCGCGAGGTCGGCGACGGTGGTCCGCTCGTCGACCTGATGCATGCTCTGCCCCACCAGGCCGAATTCGACCACCGGGCAGTAATTCTTGATGAAACGCGCGTCGGAGGTACCGCCGCTAGTGGAGAGCTTGGGTTGCTTTCCGGTCACGTCCTTGATGGCCGCGCAGACGAGATCGAGAAACGGGCCAGGCTCGATCACGAACGAATCGGCGTTCGACGGCTCCCATTCGATGTGCCAGCGGATGCGCCCGGCGGCCGCGTCGGCGGCGCGCTTTTCAATCAGGACTTTGAGGGAGGTCTGGCTGTGACAATCATTGAAGCGAATGTTGAACCGGGCACGCGCCGCGCCGGGGATGAGATTGACGACCGGGTTGCCGATGTCGATCGAGGTGAATTCCAGGTTTGAGGCGTCGAATCGCGCGCTGCCGTGGTCGAGCGGGCCTGCCATCAACGCGCTCATCAATGCGACCAGGCCGCGCACGGGATTTTCGGCACGCTCGGGATAGGCGACGTGGCCCTGCTTGCCGGTGACGGCCAGCGTGCCGTTGAGCGAGCCGCGCCGGCCGACTTTGATGGTGTCGCCGATCGTCTCCGCGTTGCTCGGCTCGCCCAGCACGCAATGGTCGAAGGTTTCGCCCCGCTCGGCCGCCCATTGGACGAGCTTTACGGTGCCGTTCACGGCGATCCCTTCCTCGTCGCCTGTGATCAGAAACGAGATCGACCCTTTCGGCCGGCCGCCCTGTGCGGCGAGATAATCGAGCGTGGCGGCCAGCGCGCTGGCAATTCCGCCCTTCATGTCGACCGCGCCGCGGCCGTAGAGCGTTCCGTCGGCGATCTCGCCTGCGAACGGCGGATGCGTCCATTTCGCCTGCTCGCCTGGCGGCACCACGTCCACGTGGCCGGCGAACGCAAAGTGCGGGCTTGCGGTGCCGATCCGGGCGTAGAGGTTTTCCACCGGTGCGGTCCCGGGTTCGGCGAAGGTGACGCGCTGCACCGAAAAACCCGCCGCCTTCAGGGTACCTTCGATCACGCCGAGCGCACCGGCTTCCGCCGGCGTCACCGACGGGCAGCGAAGGAGATCGCGGGCGAGGGCGGCGGGGTCGGCGCGGGGCAGAGTCATCGTGCCGCCTTTACCAGCTACGCGCCAAGCTGCGCAGCGAGAAGGTTGTTTTGATTTCTCACCCACCCGGGGATCAGGAATGCATCGATGAGGACCCAAAGCACTGTGATCACCGCCCCTACGACGGTGAGCGTCAGGATCAGCTGTGCGACCGCGACGCCGGTGCGTTTGAGATAAAAATTATGTCCGCCGAACAGCCCCAAGAAAAACCACAGGATATAGGCGACCAGCGCGGTCTTCTTGTTGGCCTCGAATAGCATCAGCGCCCGCGTGTCGCTCGACAGGCCGCCCTGTTGTTGGATTGTCTGCCTCGTGCCTGGGGGGAGTTCGGCTGGCATGACCCTCTCCTGATACGAACCAATCGCGATTATGTGACGGGGTGCCGCTCGGCTCAATCCCGCAACAGTTCGTTGATCGAAGTCTTTGCGCGAGTCGTCTCGTCGACGCGCTTGACGATGACAGCGCAATAGAGGTTCGGGCCCGCTTCACCTTTTTTGTTCGGCTTGCCCGGCAACGAGCCGGGAACGACCACCGAATAAGCAGGCACCTCGCCCCGAAAAATCTCGCCGCTCTCGCGATCGACGATCCGCGTCGAGGCGCCGATGAACACTCCCATGGAAAGAACCGAGCCCTCGCGTACGATCACGCCTTCGGCAACCTCCGAGCGTGCGCCGACGAAGCAGTTGTCCTCGAGGATGACGGGGCCCGCCTGCAGCGGCTCGAGCACGCCGCCGATGCCGGCGCCGCCGGAGATGTGGCAGTTCTTGCCGATTTGTGCGCAGGAGCCGACCGTGGCCCAGGTGTCGACCATGGTGCCGGAGTCCACGTAGGCGCCGAGGTTGACGAAGCTCGGCATCAGCACCACGCCGGGCGCGATATAGGCCGAACGGCGCACGACGCAATTCGGCACCGCCCGCAGGCCCGCCGCGCGGAAGCGCGCTTCGTCCCAGCCCTCGAACTTCGAGGCGACTTTGTCCCACCACGCCGCTTTGCCTGGCCCGCCGGAAATCACGCTCATATCGTTGAGGCGGAAGGAGAGCAGCACTGCTTTTTTGAGCCATTGATTGACGCGCCAATGGCCGTTGCCCTCCCGTTCGGCAACGCGCGCGGCGCCGCGATCGAGCAGATCGAGCGCTTCCTCGACCGCCTCGCGCACCGGACCTTTAGTCGTTGGAGCGATGTGCTCGCGCCGCTCGAAAGCCTCGTCGATCGTCTTGGCAAGTTCGGCATGCGACATCGGCGCAAACCCCCGCGAAACTCTCGAAAGCCAGCCGCCGCGTTGTCGGGAATGGGACGCGAGGAGTCAAGCGTCGCACTCGCGCAGCGCCGAGCCGTCACCGACGCTTTGCTCGACCGCCAATAGGCGTCAACGGCTGCGGGCGACCACTTCGAGAAATCCGACCAGATCGTCGGTCACATGGTCGACGTGCGGCGCCTCGCGTCCTTCGAGCTCCCAGTCTTCGCGAAACACCTCGCGGGTGTGTTCAGGCACCACCAACACCGTCGTCATGCCGAGCGCATGCGGCACGACAAGATTGCGCGCCAGGTCCTCGAACATTGCCGTCCTCGCGGCGTCGACGTTGTGCGCCTTGAGAAAGCGGTCATAGGTTTGCGGCGACGGCTTGGGCTCGAGTTCAGCCGCGACGATGTCGAACACGTCATCGAAGTGGCCAGCGAGTTCGAGCCGTGCGAGCACGGCATCGGCGTGTCGCCGCGTGCCGTTGGTCAAAATCAGCTTGCGGCCGGGCAGGACCTCGATCGCCGCCCCTAGCGCCGCATTCGGCGTGAGCGGTGAGTGGTCGATCTGATGGACGAAATCGAGGAAGTCATCGGGCTCCATGCCGTGTTCGGTCATCAGCCCGCGCATCGAGGTGCCATAGCGTTTGTAGTAATCTTTCTGCAGGCGAAATGCCTCCTCGGCAGTGACCTTGAGATAGCGCGCGATGTAGTCGCGAATGCGCTCGTCGACCTGCTGCCATAGGTTGAGGTGATGGGGATAAAGCGTGTTGTCGAGGTCGAAAACCCACGTCTCCACATGACCGAAGGCGCGCGGCGCGCGGCGAGCTGAATTCATGACGCGAGGCCTAGTCCCCGATCGCGCTCTTGAGCGGGCGATCGAAAGCCAGGATGACCGCGCCGGCAACGAACGCGATGCCGGCGATCATGAGGAAGAACATGGTCTTGTCCATGCCGGCCCAGAAGCTGCCCAGCCATCCGGCGATCAAATTTCCGGCAAAGCTGGTTGCCAGCCACACCCCCATCAGCATGGAAACCATGCGCGCCGGTGCGACCTTCGAGACCAGCGAGAGCCCGATGGGCGACAAATAGAGCTCGCCGATGGTGATGACGACGAAATATCCGAGCAGCCAGAGCCAGCTTGCTTCGTCGCCGGCCGCCTGCCACGCGGCGGCAACCATGATCAAATTGGCGAGCGTCACGCCGAAGCAGCCGATCGACATCTTGGTGACGGTCGAAGGCTCTTTGCCTCGCCTGGCCTGCCAAGCCCAGAGCGCGACGACCAAGGGCGTGAAGGCGAAGATCATGAACGGGTTGAACGCTTGGAACCAGGTGACCGGGATTTCGCCGTGCCACAAGATGAGATCGATCGCGCGGTCGGTATGGTCGTCCGCCCACAACACGATCGTGTTACCTTGCTGTTCGTAGGTTGCCCAGAACAAGGTTGTCGGCACGAACAGCGCGAGCAGCGCCAGGATGCCGCGCCGCTCGCTACGGCGGAGCGGCTTGTGCTCGATTCCTGCGGCCCTGGCCTTGTGCAGTTCGTCCGGTGGCAGTTCGGGCATGGCATAGAGGTAGATGACGAGCGCGATCGTCATCCCGACGCCGGCAGCGGTGAAGCCGTAGTGCCAGCCGAGCTGTTCGCCCAGCGTTCCGCAGACTAGCGGCGCGAGAAAGGCGCCGAGATTGATGCCGACGTAGAAGATCGAATAGGCGCGGTCACGGCGCGGGTCGCCGCGCGCGTAAAGTCCGCCTACCTGCGCCGACATATTGGGCTTGAATGCGCCGTTGCCCAGAATGAGTATGGTCAACGCGAGCAAGAACAGCGACTCGAAAGCCATCATGAAGTGGCCGATCGCCATCATCGCGGCGCCGACGACGATGGTGCGGTGCTGTCCGAGCACGCGGTCGGCGAGCATGCCGCCGAACACGGGCGTGAGATAGACGAGCCCGGTATAGAGCCCGTAGATGTGCGAGGAGAAAGGCTGCACGCCGAGCGGGCCCGTCATTGACTCGAACCAGGACCTCAGCGTCGCGAGCCCGATGACGTTCTCGGCATGTCCCGGCAGCAATAGAAGCTTCACCATGTACAGGACGAGCAATGCCCGCATCCCGTAATAGGAGAATCGTTCCCACATCTCGGTCGCGAACAGGAACGTGAGCCCGCGCGGATGGCCGAAGAGGTCGCCTGCTCCCTGGCTAGTGCGGTGACGTTGCTCGGCCGTCGAGAAGACCATGGTGTGGGTCGCGATTCGTGAATTGTTGGCGGTTCTATACTTGATTAGATTTGCCCGGCGATAACCGTCGACAAGGCGCGCGACCCTAGAACGCGCCTCGCGCTGACGTCAAACCAGCGCAGGCGGCGAGCCGCAGGGTGGGAAAAGCCGAGGCGGCCTCGGTACAACACTTGACGATGGCCGCGATCTGCGAAAAACGCTGTGGCGAGCAAAAATGGCGGAGGACGGCCCATGGTCGATGTCAAACGTACCATGCTGACGGCGGGCTTGGCGGCGCTGGCCGCGATCGTGGCGGGAGCCGCCGGAGCGCAAGGGGAGAACGCGACGAATTTCCCTAACCGGCCAATCCATTTGATCGTCGGCTTTGCGGCCGGCGGCGGCAACGATCTTTTCGCGCGACTTATCGGACAGAAGCTGTCGGAAAATATCGGCCAACCCGTGATCGTGGAAAACAAGCCCGGCGCGGGGGGCCGCATCGCGGTCGAATACGTCAAGAGCCAGCCCGCCGATGGATACACGCTCATGGTCGCGGCGAGCGGACAGATGGCGGTCGCGGCCGCGATCTACCCGAAGCTGCCCTATCACCCGACCCGCGACTTCTTGCCGCTGACCATGATCGCTTCGTTTCCGCTGATCCTCGCTGGTCCTGCCAACGACGCGATCCACTCGGTGAAGGAGCTCGTTGCTTATGGCAAGGCAAACCCGGACAAGTCCAATTACGCGACCTCCTCACCGGCTTTCACCATCACAACCGAGCTGTTCAAGCTCAAAACCGGGATGCCCGCGGTCGCAGTGCCCTATAAGAGCAGCAACGAGATGACGCTCAGCGTGGCCAGCGGCAACAGCTTGTTTGCCATCGCCGATGGTCCGCCCACGATGCCGCTAGTACAGGGCGGCAAGATCCGGGCCCTCGCGGTGACGGGATCAGAACGCTCGTCCGAACTTCCGGACGTGCCGAGCATGGCGGAGGCAAGCTACCCGGAGGTGAATATTGGCCTCTGGAGCGGGCTATTTGTCGCAGCCGCCACGCCACCGCCGATCGCCAACAAGCTCGGTACGGAATTGCGGCGCGCGCTGGCCGATGCGGGAGTGCGCGAGAAACTCAAGGCCATGGCGGTCAACCCTGGGGGCGGTCCGGGCGAGGAGTTCCGCAATAAAATCGATGCCGACATCCGGGTCTTCGCCGACGTGGTGAAGGCGGCCAATCTGAAGTTCGAGGAATAGCGTCCTCCGCCGCAGGACCGAGTTCCCGGAAGCGTCGAGGACGGTCGCGAAACGCTTTCCTCAGCGAGGTCCTGTGCTAGGACCAGCACAAGGGCGATGCGCATCGTGGAGACGGCGTCGTGCAGCTTATTTCTACTATGCGGGTTTCATGGCGCTCGGCGACATTGCCGATTATCTCATCGGGTTGGTCGTCGAGCGCATCTGACCCCAGGCGAGCCTGCTGATCTTCTTGCTGCTCTACTTCATCTTCCTCTGGATCGCGTGGCTGCTCGCGGTGAAGCTGACGGAGCCGAACGGCGGCAGGCAAGCCGCACGGTGAAGGGCTTGCACATCGCTTGAGCGCAGCATTGCAGGTGCTGCGAGACGGCCGCCCGGCTTTTGCGCTGCACTCTCGGCCGCCATGCCACCGCAAGATCGTCTGGCGGTGGCCGGCGCCTGTGCAAAACGGGGATGACTCGTCGGCTGCCGTGGCATCTCCGCATGAATTGGATTAAGGTTTGATTGCTCGGGTGACCACACGGGCGAAGAGTAGAGCACGGAGTGTAAGCTCTGCCGCGCCGCCCCACGACGCGCCTCCGGAAAGTGGCGCCCGAGCGCCAAAACCTTTGTCGGCAAAGTCGCACGCGGCGCCGGTTTGAACACCGGCGCGGCGTGCGCTCGCGCGCTACACGTCGAGCAATCCGTCGTCGGCAAACTCTGCCCGCTCCTGGATGAACTCGAAGCGCGCTTCCGGCTTGTTGCCCATCAAGCGTTCAACCGAGCGGTCGGTCGTCTTGCGTTCGTCATCGACCACCACGACGCGCAACAGCGTGCGCTTCTTCGGATCCATCGTGGTCTCCTTGAGCTGGCTCGCCATCATCTCGCCGAGCCCTTTGAAGCGGCCGATTTCGACCTTCGCGTTGGCGTGAAACTCTTTTTTCAAGAGTTCATTCTTGTGCTTGTCGTCGCGGGCATAAAAATTCTTGCCGCCATGGCTCAACCGATAGAGCGGTGGGACGGCGAGATAGAGATGCCCGTTATCGATCAGCTTCGGCGTTTGCCGATAAAAGAAGGTGATCAACAACGAGGCGATATGCGCGCCATCGACGTCGGCATCCGTCATCACGATGACCTTGTCGTAGCGCAAATCCTCCTCGCGATAGTGCGGACCGGAGCCGCAGCCGAGGGCCTGCATCAGCTCGGCGAGCTGTTGGTTCTGTGCGAGCTTGTCCTTGCCGGCGGCCGCGACGTTGAGGATCTTGCC
The DNA here is from genome assembly GCA_035693615.1 of Xanthobacteraceae bacterium. Classification (GTDB taxonomy): domain Bacteria; phylum Pseudomonadota; class Alphaproteobacteria; order Rhizobiales; family Xanthobacteraceae; genus VAZQ01. Next base: position 39,672 of record DASSGH010000150.1, on the reverse strand, counting down.
GCGCAACGGCAGCACCGCTTGCGAGGCGCGATCCCGCGCTTGCTTCGCCGAGCCGCCGGCGGAATCGCCCTCGACGATGAAGATCTCGGAGCCTTGGCCCGCGGTATTGGTGCAGTCGGCGAGCTTGCCGGGGAGCCGCAGCTTGCGCACCGCGTTCTTGCGTAAATTCTCCTTCTCCTGCCGGCGGCGGATGCGCTCCTCTGCGCGCTCGATGACGAAGTCGAGAAGCTTGTTCGCTTGTGTGGGATTGCCCGCGAGCCAGTGGTCGAATGGATCGCGCATCGCGTTCTCGACGATGCGCGTGGCCTCTGCCGTTGCCAGCCGATCCTTGGTCTGGCCCTGGAATTCAGGCTCGCGGATGAATACCGAGATCATGCAAGCCGCGCCATTCATGGCGTCATCGCCCGTGACCGCCGCCGCGCGCTTGCCTTGGCCCACGCGCTCGGCGTGATCCTTGATGCCCTTCAACAGCGCGCTGCGCAGGCCCGACTCGTGCGTGCCGCCGTCCGGCGTCGGAATCGTGTTGCAGTAGGAGGTCAAGAATCCGTCGCTATCGGCGGTCCACCCGACGGCCCATTGCGCAGCCCCGTGTACCCCGATTTTGCCCGCGCTGCCGGTGAAGATATCGGGATGGACCAGCGCGGCGCCGTTGATCGCCGTAAGCAAGTACTCCTTTAGCCCGTCGGCGAAATGGAAGGTGGCTTTCTCCGGTACGCCCTCCACCCCGCGCAGAAGCTCCTTGGCGCAGGACCAGCGGATTTCCACGCCGCCGAACAAATAGGCCTTGGAGCGAGCCATTTTGAACACGCGCTCCGGCTTGAAGTGCGCCTTTGCGCCAAAGATTTCCGGATCGGGCCGGAAGCGCACTTTCGTGCCGCGACGGTTGGAGACCCGGCCGAGCTTTTGCAACTTGCCTTTCGGCTTGCCGCGCTCGAACACCATGCGGTGCAGCGTCTGCTCGCGGGCGACCTCGACTTCCATGCGTTCCGACAAGGCATTGGCGACCGAGACACCGACGCCGTGCAAGCCGCCCGAGGTCTCATAGACCTTCGAGTCGAACTTTCCGCCGGCGTGCAACGTGCACATGATCACTTCCACCGCCGACTTGTTCTTGAACTTGGGATGCGGATCGACGGGCATTCCGCGGCCATTGTCGGTTACGCTCACGAACCCATCGGCCTCCATCTCGACGTCGATGAAGCTGGCATGCCCGGCGAGCGCCTCGTCCATCGAATTGTCGATCACCTCGGCGAAGAGGTGGTGCAGCGCCTTTTCGTCGGTGCCGCCGATATACATGCCGGGGCGCCGACGGACCGGCTCGAGGCCTTCGAGCACTTCGATGTCGCGCGCGGTGTAACGCGCCTCGGCGCCGCCCGCGAACCTGCCGGCGCGCGTGGCCTTGCCGGAAAGCCGCTTCCGCGTAGCGACCTCGGGCAAATCCGAGAACAGGTCCTTGGGCGGATTTTGCGGGGCGGTTTTGGCTGCCGCTTTGGCGATCTTGGGCATGCGTGTCACGAAGGCAAACGAATCAGCCGTGACTATGCCACGGCGGCGACCGGAGCGTGATGCCGGTATTCGGCTGGAGGCGGCGGCCCACGCGTGTCATATGGGCGAAGCTCAGCATCAGTTCAACGTGGCGAGTTCTTAGGCCGTGACTTGGCGGATTGTGGTCAATCCTTCTTGCCAAGGGTTTAACCCTCATGTTCGGCCCGCGGTGTCGCTCCGCGATGTGCCGCCCCGGCCGATAGCGGTGGGGACAGGCGCGCCTGCCGGCTGGCCTTGGCCGGCCAGCCGCGCTAGACGGTGCCGGTAACCGGGCCGCCTCCCGCATGTTCGAAAGCCTCGAAAGCCACGCCCAACACGTGGTGGAGTTTGTGCGTGTCCATGAGCCGTGGGCGGCGCCCATTGTTTTTGCTCTCGCCTTCGGCGAGTCGCTTGCATTCATTTCCCTGCTTATTCCGGCTTGGGCGGCGCTGGTCGGGATCGGCGTTCTGATCAGTCACGGCAATCTCAATTTCTGGCCAATTTGGGTCGCCGGTTCGGTCGGCGCCGCGCTCGGCGATTGGCTGTCGTATTGGCTCGGCGTGAAGCTCGGACCGCCCGTGGCACATATCTGGCCGTTGTCGCGCCACCCCGAACTGCTGCCAAAGGGCGAGACCTTTGTGAAGCGCTGGGGGCCGCTTGCGATCTTTATCGGCCGCTTCTTTGGACCATTGCGCGCCTCGGTTCCATTGGTCGCCGGCATTTTCCGAATGCCGGTGTGGGAATTCCAAATCGCGAACTTCAGCTCGGCTTTCGTTTGGGCGGCCGTGCTCCTCACGTTGGGCGACGTGGTCGGCAAGCTCATAAGCTGGGCATGGCCCTAGCCCGCGACTGCGAATTCGCACCCGCCTGCGCTGGAATACGCCGGACTGGCGCCTCAGATTCGCATCACTCGTGGAGCTTACGTATCACCGCGCCGACGATGTTGCAGTAGTCGTCGCTCCACGCCTGCTGGTCCGGATCAGGGCTCACCAGCGCCCAATCCGCGGATTGGGCGAGGGCCCCGAAATCTTCCTCGCTGCGCGCAACCGCGGCAACCGTGGCGCTGAACTTGTAGGGGTTCGCCGCCTCGTCGATATCCGCGCCTTCGCTGGCGAGTGTCATCAGCCCGTTCGCTGCGGCGATACCCGCCACCACCGAAGTGAGCTCGAGATGGCGGTTCGACACATGCATGACAACCACACCATGGGCGCTAAGCTTCTTGAGGTAGATCGCCATGGCTTCGCGCGTGAGCAAATGGATGGGGATCGCATCGGAGGAGAACGCATCGACAATGATGAGGTCATAGGCGCCGTCGGGCGCTTCGGCGAGGGTGAGCCGCGCGTCGCCGAGGATGATAGGCACGTCGGGCCGGCATATGCGCAAGAAGCTGAACAGATGCGGGGCGCGTGCCATCTGGACGATCGCCGGGTCGATCTCGTAATACCGCACCGTATCCTGCGGCCCGGCGCGGCAGGCCAGCGCCCCCGCGCCAAGGCCGACGACGGCAAAACGCATCGGGCCATCGAGGCGCGACCGCACCGCCTCGAGCGCCTGAGAGATGGCGGAGCCATCCCAGTAATAAAGCATCGGCTCGGGCGGATCGGCGGCGGCGGGTTCGCCGTTGGGTTGGCGGATGCGCTCGCCGCCGTGCAGCGTGGTACCGTGCTGCAGCAACCGAAATTGGCCATCCGCAGTGTCAAAGACTCTGCTGACCCCGAAGAAGCTGCGCACCGAGATGGCGCCATCTTGCTCGATGACGCTGTGGTTGACGAGGAGCGCGAACGCAATCACCGCGGCGAACGCCAGCGGGACGCGCCACAGCAGCATAGCGGAGCCCAACAGCGCCGCGACAGCCCAGGTCAAGGCCGTCTCGTCAACTGCGTTGAGCAACCAGACGACGAGCACGACCGCCGCGGCCGCGACCCCGCCGAACAGCAGATAGCGCTGCCTCCGGTCACGCGGCAGCCCGAGGCCGGGGCGGCACAGCGCGGCAAGCGCGATCAGAATCGGATATTCAGCTACCCAGTTGAACACATGCGGTGCGATCAATGCGGTCGCGACACCGCCGATCACGCCGCCCGCCGATATCCAAAGATAGAACACGGTGAGGTATTTGGCCGGCGGGCGCGTGCGCGCTAGCTCGCCGTGGCACATCAAAACATTTAAGAAGAACACGGTGAGGTGGACGGCCAGCACACCAATGATGTTCTTGATCGGATCGAAGATGATCACGGCAACGAGTGCAATAATGCACGGTGCCTGCAGGGCCACGACGAACCAGTGGGGAATGATCGGCCGTCGCGCAAACGCAAAGACGAAGGTCAGCAGATAGAGGGCGAGCGGAATCGTCCAGAGCAGAGGCACCGCCGCCACATCGGTCGAAATATGCGCGGTCACCGCGACGAGAAGGCCCGAGGGCACCGCCGCGAGCGCGACCCAGAAAGCGGCATCCTTCCAGGTCGGCGGCGCATCTGTCGCCCGCTCGGCAGCCGCAGCCGGCTGCGGCGATCGCCACAACATGACGCCACAGGCAGCGAGCAGAACCAAGAGCAGGGAAAAACCTATCGACCACACGCGTGCTTGATCGTCGAGCCGAACGAACGGCTCAATGACCGTCGGGTAGGCGACCAGCGCGAGGAAACTTCCAACGTTGCTGGCAGCATAGAGGAAATACGGGTCTTGCGCGGCGGGGTGATCGGTGCGTGCGAACCAGGCCTGCAACAACGGACTGTTGGCGGCGAGCGCGAAAAACGGCAGGCCGATCGAGAGCGCCAACAAGCCGATCAGCCAGAGCGCTTCCGCGCCCGCCGGCGGCCGCTCCCAGCCGGGGGCGATGGAGAGCGGCAGCACGAACATAGCCACGCCCGTGACCACGAGATGGGTGGCAACCGAGGAGCGGCCGGGCACGTAGTGCGTGAGCCAGTGGGCATAGGCGTAGCCTGCGAGCAGCGCTGTCTGGAAGAACACGATGGCGACCGACCACACCGATGGCGCACCGCCAAACCGCGGCAGCACTAGTTTCGTGAACATCGGTTGCACCATGAACAACAGCGAGGCGCTGAGCACGACGGCGGCGATGAACGTTGTGAGCAGCAAGGGGCGCGTGCGTGCCGCGCGCTGCATCGGTGCGCTCATTGGTTGATCGGCGATCCGCATGCCCTAGCCTTAACGGGTCGCGTTGCTGGGTGGAATAGCGGGCGGTTCGATGTTTTGCTTGCGCCGTCAGGACCTAGGCGCGACCAGCCGCCATGATGTACCATTCGCCGCAACGCTTCGCAGAAAAGCCCCTCGAGAGACTGTTCAGGAGGAAACGTCATGATCGATCTCACGCGCCGAAGGCTGCTGACTGGTACCGTTGCGAGCACGGCTGCGGCCGGCCTTTCCCTCGCGCCGGGCCGAGAGGCGCGCGCGGCGGCGCCACCTGCGGGCACGCAAGCGCCGGGCTGGTACCGCTACAAGGTCGGCAGCTTCGAGGTCACCGTGGTGGCCGATGGCGTGAACCGTTTCAAGTTGCCGGACGACATTGTCACCAATGTCAAGCGCGAAGAGGTCAATGCCGCGCTCGTGGCGGCGCATGGAGAGCCGGACGTTTTTGTCACACCCTATAATCCGATCGTCGTCAACACCGGACAAAAGCTCGTCGTCATCGACACGGGTCTGGGCGAAGCGGCGTTGAACGCGAGCAAAGGAAGGATCGGTCAATTCCTAACCAACTTGGCCGCGACCGGCATCGATCCCAATGCGGTCGATACCGTCATCATCTCGCACTACCACGGCGATCATGTGAACGGCCTATTGAAGGCGGACAATTCGCTCGCTTTTCCCAATGCCGAGATTCTGGTGCCGGCGGCAGAACACAAGTTCTGGATGGATGACGGCGAGATGAGTCGTGCCCCCAAGGGCCGCATCGAGGAGCTGTTCAGGAACAACCGCCGCATCTTTGCCGGCGAGGTGATGAAGCGGCTGCGGACCTATGACGCGGGCAAGGAGGTCGTCCCCGGTATCACCGCGGTCGCCACCCACGGCCACACCATGGGGCACAATTCGCATGTGCTGGCGTCAGGATCGAACCAGGTCTACGTCCAAGCCGACGTCACGCACGTCCCCTTCCTGTTCGTGCGCAACCCCGGCTGGCACGCGTTCTACGATCAAGACCCCGTGATGGCGGAGGCAACGCGCCGCAAAGTCTACGACATGCTGGTGGCGGAAAAGATGCTGGTCCAGGGCTTCCATTATCCGTTTCCCTCGCTTGCCTACGTCGAAAAGAGTGGATCGGGCTATCGCGAGGCGCCTGTGGCGTGGAATCCCACGCTCTAACTGGACTTCCAACGACGAGGCGGGCCGCCGCGCTCGGTGCGTGCGAGGAGCCGGCGCGGGTGACCAACGCGGCGAATGCTTGACGCAGAACCGCGTGGCGTCTATAGCGCGCCGGCCATGACGATGATCGCCCGCCGGATTTTTTTCCGCCGTTGCCGCGTGAAGCGGCCAAGGTCGCGCAGGCTGCGTGGACTGGCCTGCGCCGCGGCACGGGCGCGCCATCGCGCGTAATCGTCCCTCGTGCCGCCGGATGAGGTTCCGCGGCACCCTCCTGATATCATCCGCCGCATCATCCTCGTCCGGTCGTCGCATTCGACTGCGAGAAGGAATGACCCATGCCCAAGGCGGTTGAGAAAAGAGCCAAAATCGGCGTACTCGGCGCGTCCGGCTACACCGGTGCGGAACTGCTGCGGCTCCTGCTCCGTCATCCCGGCGTTGAGATTGCGCTGCTTACCGCCGAGCGCCGCGCCGGCCAGCACATGCGCCAAGTCTTCCCGCAGTTTTCGCCCTATGCGCTCCCCAAGCTGCTCGCGATCGATGCGGTCGACTGGAAGGCGCAAGCGCTCGATCTTGCCTTCTGCGCGCTGCCGCACGCGACCACGCAGACCGTGATCAAGGACTTGTTTGCTGCGGCGCCGAGCACCAAGGTGGTCGATCTCTCTGCCGATTTCCGCCTCGCCGACACCGCCGCCTATGCGCGCTGGTATGGCCACGAACACCATGCGCCGGAACTGCAGAAGGAGGCGGTGTACGGCCTGTCGGAACTGTACCGCGAGAAGATCAAGGCCGCGCGCCTCGTCGCCAATCCCGGCTGCTACACCACCTGCGCGGAGCTACCCCTCATTCCGCTGCTGAGCGCAAAGGCGATCGACCCCGACGCCATCATCATCGATGCCAAATCCGGCATGACCGGCGCGGGCAGGGGGGCGAAGGAGGAAATGCTGTTCTCGGAGGTGGCGGAAGGGTTCCACGCCTACGGCGTCGGCCGTCACCGGCACATGGCCGAGCTCGACCAGGAATTCTCCAGTGCCGCCGGGCGCGAGGTCATTGTCAGCTTCACGCCGCACCTCCTTCCCATCAACCGCGGAATTTTCTCGACCATCTATGTGCGCGGGCTCAAGACCTCGCCCGACGCGCTGCATGCGATTCTGTCGCGGGCTTACGCGGGGGAACCGTTCGTGCACCTGCTCCCGTTCGGTGAGACGCCGCAGACCCGCCACGTGCGCGGCTCCAACATGATCTTTATCGGTGTAGCCAAGGACCGCGTCGAGGATCGCGCGATCATCTGCGCGGCGCTCGACAATCTTACCAAGGGCGCCTCCGGCCAGGCGGTGCAGAACATGAACCTGATGCTCGGCTTTCCCGAGACGCTCGGGCTCGAGCAGGTGGCGCTGTTTCCGTGACGAGCAATTGATCTGCCCGCCTTCCCCGATCTGTTCAGCGCGCGGAGGCCGTATCGCGCCTCAGTGCTGCAAGATCTTCGACAGAAAAACCTGGGCGCGCTCGCTGCGCGGCTTGCCGAAAAACTCGGCCGTCGGTGCGTCTTCGACGATCTCGCCCTTGTCCATGAACACCACACGGTGCGCCACCCGGCGCGCAAACCCCATTTCGTGCGTGACCACCATCATCGTCATGCCTTCCTTGGCGAGCGCTACCATGACGTCGAGCACCTCGTTGATCATCTCGGGATCGAGCGCGGAGGTGGGCTCGTCGAACAGCATGGCGATCGGATCCATGGCCAGCGCGCGCGCGATCGCCACGCGCTGCTGTTGCCCGCCGGAAAGCTCGCCGGGAAATTTGCGGGCGTGCGCGGCCAAACCGACGCGCTCGAGCAGGCGCATGCCTTTCGCCGCCGCTTCATCCTGGTTGCGGCCGAGCACCTTGATCTGCGCCAGTTCGAGATTGCGCATGACGGTGAGATGCGGGAACAGCTCGAAATGCTGAAAGACCATTCCGATCCGCGCGCGTAGCTTCGGCAAATTGGTCTTGGGGTCGTTGATGGAAACTCCGGCGACGGTGATGGAGCCCTCCTGGAACGGCTCGAGCCCGTTGACGCATTTGATGAGCGTCGATTTGCCGGAGCCCGAGGGCCCGCAGATCACGACGACCTCACCTTTGGCAACCGCCGTCGAGCACTGTTTCAGCACCTGAAAATTGGGATACCACTTGCTGACCTTGTCGAGCGTGATCATGAGCATGGGCAGGTCCTCAGCGGATGATCGCGATCCGCCGCTGCAAGCGGCGCACCAGCAGCGAGGCCGCGAACGAGATCACGAAGTAAACCAATGCGGCGAACAGGTACATCTCCACCAGTCGCCCGTCGCGCTGCGCCACCTTCGACGCTGCGCCGAGAAAATCCGTGATCGAGAGCACGTAGACCAGAGATGTATCCTGAAAGAGGACGATGGTTTGGGTGAGCAGTACCGGCAGCATGTTACGGAACGCCTGTGGCAGCACGATGTAGCCCATCACCTGCAGGTACCTCATTCCCAGCGCTTGCGCGGCGCCGACTTGACCGCGCGCGATCGATTGGATTCCGGCGCGCATGATTTCCGCGAAGTAGGCGGCCTCGAACAGCGTGAAAGTCACGAGCGAGGAGACGAACGCGCCGACTTGGATCGGCTGCGAGGCGCCGGTGATCCACTGTCCGATGAACGGCACCAGGAAATAGAACCAGAAGATCACCAGCACCAGCGGCACCGAGCGCATTAGGTTCACGTAGCCGCCGGCGATCAGCGAAACGGGGGCAAATCCGGATAGCCGCATCATCGCCAGCAGAGTGCCGAAAATGACGCCGCCGCAGGTCGCCAGCGCCGTCAGCATGAGCGTAAACGTCATGCCGTCGTAAAAAAGGTAGGGAAGTGAGCGAATGATGACGTCGAAATCGAAATCGGCGAACATCGATGGGCTCAGTGCGTCGGGGCCGCAGGCGCCGCGCCGATGAATCCGGGCACCGACGCCCGGCGCTCGATCCAGCGCATGGCGAACGTAACCGTGATGTTGATCACGATGTAGATGGCGGTTGCGGCGGTGAACGCCTCGAACACTTGGAACGAGAATTCCTGCATGGCACGCGCCCGCGCCGTGAGCTCCATCAACCCGATGGTAAGCGCGACCGCGCTGTTCTTGATAATGTTGAGAAACTCGGACGTCAGCGGCGGCAGGATGACCCGATACGCCATCGGCAGCAGCACGTGAATGTAGGTCTGTGTCGGGGTCAAACCCAGCGCGAGTGCGGCCCAGCCCTGGCCGCGGGCGAGACTCAAGATGCCCGCCCGCACCTGTTCGGCAACCCGCGCCGATGTGTAGAAGCCAAGCGCGACCACGGCCGTGTAGAACGAGGCGTCAGGAAGCTGCTTGAGCCAATCACCCATGCGCGTCGGCACAACCTCGGGCAACACGAAGTACCACAGGAACATCTGCACCAGCAGCGGAACGTTGCGGAACAATTCCACATAAGCGTTGCCGAGTCCGACCAGCCAAGGGTTTGGGGTGGTGCGAATAACGCCGACGAGCGATCCCATCGCGAGCGCCAGACACCAGGCGCTAAGCGCGGTCGCGAGCGTCCAACCGGTGCCGAGGAGGAGCGTTTCGAGATACGTATGAACGCCGTCGGGCGACGTCTGGAAAAAGATGCCCCAGTTCCAGTTGTAGTTCACATGGCCCCCTTGCGCACATGACCATCAGACAGCAGCGATCAGGAACGCGTCGTCCTGATCGCTGAGCTCTAGTATCCGGTTAGCCGATCAATAGACGGCGGGGTCGCCGCTGTCGGTCGGGCTGGCGATCACCTTCTTGAAGGCATCGCTCATCGGCACGTTGAGATTGATTCCCTTGGGCGGGATCGGCTTAAGGAACCACTTGTCGTAGATCGCGTTGATTGCGCCGCTGCGATAGGTGGCGATCATGGTCTCATCCACGACCTTCTTGAACGGCGCATCCTCCCGGCGAAGCATGATGCCATAAGGTTCGACCGACAGTGCGTCGGCGGAGATCACATAGTCCTGCGGCGCCTTCGATCCGGCGACCAGGCTGTAGAGCAGAATATCGTCCATGACGAAAGCGGCGGCGCGGCCGGTCTCCACCATCAGGAACGCCTCGGCATGATCCTTGGCGGCGAGTATGTTGAGGTTGAGCCCCTTCTGCGCGCCAATCTCAGTGATTTGCTTGATATTGGTCGTGCCCGAGGTCGATGCGATGGTCTTGCCCTTGAGGTCATCGACCGTTTTCAGGTTCGCCGACTTCTTCGAAACGAAGCGGTTCGCGGTGACGAAATGGGTGATGGTGAATGAAACCTGCTTCTGCCGCTCGAGATTATTCGTGGTCGAGCCGCATTCGAGGTCGACGGTGCCGTTGGCCATCAGCGGGATACGGGTGGCCGAGGTGACCGGGTTGAGTCTGGTTTCGAGCTTGCCGAGCTTGAGCTCGTTCTTTACCCCTTCGACGATGCGGGCGCAGAGGTCCATCGCATAGCCCACGACCTGCTGCTTGTCGTCGTAATAGGAAAACGGCACCGAGGAGTCGCGGTGGCCGAGCGTGATGGCCCCGGTATCCTTGATCTTCTTGAGCGTGCCGGTGAGCTCCTGTGCGAGCGCCGGGACGGTGGTGAAAGACGCGACGACAACCACCGAAAGCAGCATCTTCAGACGCATCGAGTTCTCTCCTCTGAACTGGTTTGCCCGTCCGTCCGCACGCAGGCGTCCAGCCGTCAATCCCTGACTTTAACATAGCTTCCGGGCGCGTCCTCCAGCGGAGCGAGCTTTCCGCCACCGGGCTCGCGCGCCGGGACCTCGGTCGAATCCTGCGCCCTGATCCAATCGAGCCAATCCGGCCACCAGGACCCCGCGTGCTCCTTGGCCTTTGCCAACCATTTATCGAGGTTGCCGCTGCTCGGTTTGGGCCCGGTCCAATACTGATATTTCATCTTGTCGGGGGGATTGACCACGCCGGCGATGTGTCCCGAGCCGGCGAGCACGTAACGCACCGGTCCGCCGAAGAACTTCGATCCGAGTAACACCGAGCGCGCGGGTGCGATGTGATCCTCGCGCGTGGCCAAATTGTAGATCGGGACGGTCACGCTTTTGAGCTTGAGCTTGTTGCCGCCGATCACCATCTCGCCCTTGCTCAGCCGGTTCTCCAGGTAGCAATTGCGGAGATAAAAGGAGTGGTTCGCCGCTGGCATTCGCGTCGCATCCGAGTTCCAGTACAGCAGGTCGAATGGCGCCGGCTCCTTGCCTTTGAGATAGTTGTTGATGACGTAGGGCCAGATCAGATCGTTCGAGCGCAACAGGTTGAAGGCCGTCGCCATTTTCTTGCCTTCGAGATAGCCGCGCTCGCTCATCTCGCGCTCGCGTGCCGTGATCTGCTCTTCGTCGACGAATACCTTGAGATCGCCGGCGTGAGTGAAATCGACTTGCGCGGCGAAAAGTGTCGCCGAGGCGATGCGCCCGTCGTCCTTGCTTGCCATATAGGCCAGCGTCACGGTCAGAAGCGTCCCGCCGACGCAATAGCCGGCCGCGTGGACCTGGCGTTCGCCGGTGACTTTTTCGATCACGTCGAGCGCGGCGAGCGGTCCCTCGCGCATGTAATCTTCGAAGCTTTTCTCGGCGAGCTTTGCGTCGGGGTTCACCCAGGAAATCACGAATACCGTGAGGCCCTGATCCACGCACCACCTGATGAAGGATTTTTCCGGCGTCAGATCGAGGATGTAGAACTTGTTGATCCAGGGGGGCACGATCAGCAGCGGCCGCTTGAGCACGGTTTGCGTCGAGGGCGCGTACTGAATGAGCTGCATCAGCTCGTTTTCGAAGATGACCTTGCCGGGCGTGAGCGCGAGGTTGCGGCCGACCTCGAACATTTCCGACCTGGATTGCCGAATTTTGAGGTCTCCCCGTCCGGCTGCGATGTCCTCGGCAAGCATGTGCATGCCACGCACCAGGTTGCCCGCGTTGGAAGCGACCGTCTCGCGCAAGATCTCCGGGTTGGTGAGCACGAAATTCGACGGCGCGATCGCATTGGCGATCTGGCGTATGTAGAACTCCGCCTTCTGCCGAGTATGCGGATCGAGCGCTTCGGCATCGCGCACCAGCCGGTTCGCCCATTGCACCGTCAGCAGATAGGCTTGCTTGAGAAAATCGAAAAACTGGTTGCTCGACCATTCGGGATCGGCAAAGCGCTTGTCTTTCGGGTCCGGCGCGGCGACCGGTTGCACTTGCTCGCCGGCCATGCGCTTGACTGCATTGGCCCACAGATCGAGATAGGCCTTGCCCAGGCTCGATTGCAATTCGAGCGCGCGCTGCGGATCGCGCAGCCAATAATCCGCGACCTGGCCGATGGTTTTCACCACGTCGACGATCTCGGCGTATTGGTCGTCACGCCGGCCCTCTTCGCGCGGCTTGAGATAGGCGGCCAAGGCCTTGCCGCCTTCCTCCATCATGCGGGCGATGTTGCGGGCAAACTCCTCCACGTCGGCGGAGCCGCTTTTGATCGGTTCGGAGGGGGCTCTCACGGTAAACGCCTCAATGCACGGTTGGGCGCTGGCCAAATGGCGCCTTTCCGGGGCTCAGATGGAGTTTACCCCATAACCGCCGCAAGGCGCAGCCGGCTTCGCGGCACCGCCTGCGCTAACCTTGGTTTGGTCATATTGCGGGCCTAGACCTTGCACGCAATTGTTTGAATTGGCAGCAATTTCGCCTGGGAGGGGGAGGTCGGTCGGCGTGTGCGCTGCGATCCGGCCGCAATGAACGGCATGATATCCCGCGTGCGCTCACAATGGCCCTTGTCGCGGCACGCCTTAGCGGCGGCGCTGATTGCCGGCGCCGGGCTGCTGGGAGGCTGCTCGGGCGGCAGCACGATCGCCGATCATTTGCCGACCGCGCTCGGCGGCTTGCCCGAAGGCACGCCGCAACGCCCGACAAAGGCCTCGGCCTATCCTGCGGTTCACGACATGCCGCCGGCCCGTCCGACATCGGTGCTCAGCGACGCGGAGCAGACAAAGCTCGAGAGCGATTTGGCCGCGGCCCGCACCCGGGCTGCGGAAGCCGCCAAGGCCGCTGCCGCCGCCGACAAGCCGTGATAGAAGGCTTGCGCCCGCGTGCTCGGGCAGCATGACCGCGCAGGCCAAGGACCCGGGGCCATGGAAGAATTTTACCGCATTCGGCGCCTGCCGCCTTATGTCTTCGAGCAGGTGAACCGCGCCAAAGCGGCGGCCCGCAATGCCGGGGCCGATATCATCGATCTGGGCATGGGCAATCCCGACCTGCCCACGCCCGCGCACGTCATCGAGAAGCTCAAGGAGACGATCGGCAAGCCGCGCACCGACCGCTATTCGTCCTCGCGCGGCATCCCGGGACTGCGCCGCGCGCAGGCGGCCTATTACGCGCGCCGCTTTGGCGTGAAGCTCAATCCGGAGACCGAAATCGTCACCACGCTGGGGTCGAAGGAAGGCTTCGCCAACGTGGCGCAGGCGATCACGGCGCCTGGCGATGTCGTCGTGGTCCCCAATCCCAGCTATCCGATTCATGCCTTCGGTTTTCTCATGGCCGGCGGCGCCATTCGCGCAGTCCCGTCGGAGCCGACGCCTTCCTTCTTCGAGGCGCTCGAGCGCGCGATCATTCGCTCCATTCCCAAACCCATCGCGGTCGTGGTCTGCTATCCCTCCAATCCCACCGCCGCCGTCGCCGAGCTCGACTTCTACAAGGAGCTCATTCTATTCGCGAAGAAGCACGGCATCTTCGTGCTCTCCGACCTCGCCTACGCGGAAGTCTATTTCGACAACCATCCGCCCCCCTCGGTGCTGCAGGTGCCGGGTGCGATCGAGGTCACGGTTGAATTCACGTCGATGTCGAAGACCTATTCGATGCCGGGCTGGCGCATCGGATTCGCGGTGGGGAACGAGCGGATCATCGCGGCACTGGCGCGCGTGAAGTCCTATCTCGACTACGGGGCATTCACCCCGGTCCAAGTGGCAGCGACCGCCGCGCTCAATGGTCCCGATGACTGCGTCCGCGAGATGCGCGAGACCTACAAACGCCGGCGCGACGTGCTGGTGGAATCGTTCGCTCGCGCAGGCTGGGAGATTCCTCCTCCGCGCGCCTCCATGTTCGCCTGGGCGCCTATTCCCGAGCCGTTCCAGACCTTCGGCAGCGTCGAGTTCTCTACGCTCCTGGTCGAAAAGGCCGAGGTCGCGGTGTCGCCCGGCAGCGGGTTCGGCGAATTTGGCGAAGGATACGTACGGATTGCGCTGGTCGAGAACGAGCAGCGCATCCGCCAGGCCGCGCGCAATATCCGCCGCTTTCTTGAAACCGGTCCCAAAAAGTTGCACAACGTCGTCCCCCTGGCCCAGCGGCGCTAGCAGGCTCCGTTTCCACACAGGCCGACGATGTCCGCTCCATTGAAACTTGGCATTGCCGGTTTGGGCACGGTCGGATCGTGCGTCGCCCGACTGATCGAGCGCGAGCGCGATGCGCTCGCCGCCCGTTGCGGCCGCACCATCGAGGTGGTCGCGGTCAGCGCGCGCTCGCGCAGCAAGAAGCGCGATATCGGCCGCAGGAAGCTGCGCTGGGTCGACGATCCCCTGACGCTGGCGACCGATAGCGAGATCGACGTGTTCGTGGAGCTGATGGGCGGAGAGGGCGATCCGGCGAAAGCGGCGATCTCGGCGGCGCTCGCAGCCAAAAAATCGGTCGTGACCGCCAACAAAGCGCTGCTCGCTAGGCATGGCGTCGCGCTGGCGGCCATTGCCGAGAAGAACCGCGTGGCGCTCAACTTCGAGGCTGCGGTCGGCGGCGCCATTCCGATCGTCAAAACGCTGCGCGAGGGGTTGGCCGGCAATTCGCTCGCGCGCGTCTATGGAATCCTCAACGGCACGTGCAACTACATCTTGACGCGCATGGAAGAGGAGAGGCTCGCCTTCGCCGCCTGCCTGAAGGAGGCACAGCGGCTCGGCTACGCCGAAGCTGATCCCACTTTCGACATCGAGGGCCACGACACCGCGCAGAAGCTCGCGATCCTGGCGAGCCTCGCCTTCGGGACCAAGGTCGATCAAAGCGCGGTCTACGTCGAAGGCATTTCTTCCATCACCCCCGAAGACCTCGAGTGGGCTGACGAGCTCGGCTATCGCGTGAAGCTGCTCGGTGTCGCGCTTAAGACTGAGAAAGGTATCGAGCAGCGCGTGCATCCGACCATGGTGCCGAAGGAAACACCGATCGCGCAGGTGATGGGCGTGACCAATGCGGTCACCGTCGATGTCGATGCGATTGCGCCGATTACGTTGGTCGGCCCTGGCGCCGGTGGGCTGGCGACGGCCTCCGCGGTTGTGTCGGACATCGGCGACATTGCCCGCGGCGTGCGCACGGCGCCATTTGGACGCCCTTCGGCCCGGTTGGCCACGAGCAAGAAGGCGCCGATGCAGCGTCACGAAGGCGGCTATTACATTCGCCTCCTCGCCGTGGACAAGCCGGGCACCGCCGCGGCGATTGCCAGGCGGCTCGCGCAGCAGAAGATCTCGCTCGAATCGATCGTGCAGCGCCGCCGCGGCGAGCCGCCGCACGGCGGCGAGATCGCCGGCAGCTCGGGAGAGCCAGTGCCGGTCATTCTGATCACCTACGCAACCACCGAGGACGCCGTGCGCAGGGCGCTTGCAGCGGTCGGGCGGGATAAGGTGATCTTGGGTAAACCACAGGTCATCCGGATAGAGAAAAACTGATAGGCTAGGCATTCTGCTGTCGTACTCGGTTGGAAAAAGGGGTGACATGACCACGGCAAGACAGGCGCGAGGGGAAGGCATGAAGAAAGAGGGAAGCGGAGCCCTGCCGTCGATCACCATCCAGCCTGACCTGGCACTGGAACGCGTTCTCACACTGGAGATCGTACGGGTGACCGAGCGCGCCGCAGTGGCGGCGGCGCGCTGGACCGGTCGCGGCAACGAAAAGGCCGCCGACCAGGCGGCGGTCGACGCCATGCGGCGCGAGCTCAACAAGCTTCCCATCAATGGCACGATCGTCATCGGAGAGGGCGAGCGCGACGAGGCGCCGATGCTGTTCATCGGCGAGACCGTCGGCACCAAGCGCGGGCCCGAGGTCGACATCGCGGTCGATCCGCTCGAGGGCACCACGCTGTGTGCCAAGAACATGCCGGGCGCGATCGCCACAATGGCCATGGCGGAAGCGGGCACGTTGCTCAACGCGCCCGACGTGTACATGGAGAAGATCGCGATCGGCCCGGGTTATCCGGTGGGGGTGGTCGACCTCGATGCGCCGGCCGAGGAGAACATCCGCGCCCTGGCCAAAGCCAAGGGCGTCGGCCCGGCCGAAATCACCGCGCTCATCCTCGATCGCCCGCGCCATGCAGACCTCATCGCCGGCGTGCGCCGGGTGGGCGCTGCGGTGCGGCTCATTACAGATGGGGACGTTGCCGGGGTGATCCACACCGCCGATGCGGCAAACACAGGCGTCGACATCTATATGGGAGTCGGCGGGGCGCCTGAAGGCGTATTGGCGGCGGCGGCGCTGCGCTGCATCGGCGGACAAATGCAGTGCCGGCTCGTGCTCGACACCGAAGAAAAGCGCGAGCGCGCCGCGAAGATGGGCATCAGGGATCCGCGCAAGAAGTACGAGATCAGCGACATGGTGAAGGGCGATTGCCTATTCGCCGCCACCGGAGTGACCACCGGGGCGCTGCTCGACGGCGTGCGCGTCCGCAAGGATGTCTTCGAAACCGAGACGGTGGTGATGCGCTCGATCACCGGCACGGTTCGTTGGATCAGCGCGGAGCACCGCCAACTCGAGAAGTTTCATTTGGATTGAGCACGGGTCATCATGGCGGCTTGGCCCTTACCGTCATGATTCCGGTCCAGAACGCCTCTTTCATCGGTCGGCAACAACGCAGGACCGCCGCGGCATTCGTGGGCGCGGCGGTGGCGTTTGCGGTTCTGCTCGCCTTCGACGTCGAGGCAGCTTCGTGCCGCGGCTATCCGCAGGGCGCTCGCGCCGCGATCAAGAAACAGGTCCAAGCGCTGCGGGCGCTCGAGCGCGAGGCGGCCGATCGGCTCAAGGGGCTCGACACCCGGCCGTTCGACTATCTCCTCGATCAGACGCGCGCCGCAGCCGGAGTGATCGGTGAGAAAGATGCACTGGCAGCCGAAGAGGGACTGAGCCGATGCCCCCAAGCGATCCCGCCTGTGCGGCGGGTCTGTACGGAGGCGGCGCACGCCCTGGTCAGTCTGATCGAGCAGCAGACGGCGGGCTCCGCAACCACGCAAGCGAACGACGCTGAAGTGAAGCAGGCTGAAGCCAAACAAGTTTATTCACGCACCATGCCGCAATGCGAGCGATGGATGGAATTTGCGCCCTTGGTCACCGTGTTCAGGACCAGCAACTGATCCTATGCCGATGAACGCCGCAGCGCGTGGTGAGGCGAAAAATATGTGAAAAACGGCTCGGTCGCGACGCAATGCGGCTCAGGCAGGCGGCGGCCTGATACTATACCAGCGCTGTTGCGGATCGAGGCCGCAGCGGCCGAGTAGCGCAGCCAACGCCGGTGGCCGCATGGCCCCATCCAAGCCCGAGATCCGGCTCATTCGGCGCGATGAGCGCGCCGATTGGGAGCCCCTGTGGAAGGGCTATCAGCTCTTCTACAAAGTCGCCATTCCCGAAGAGACGACGCGCATGACGTGGGCGCGGCTGCACGATCCGGCCGAACCGATGGAGGCGCTGGGCGCGTACATGGACGGACGCCTGCAGGGCATCGCGCACTATCTTTTCCACCGCTCGTGCTGGACCATCGGCAATTACTGCTATCTGCAAGACCTGTTCGTCGCCGAAACCGCGCGCCATCTCGGGCTCGGCCGCGCACTGATTACGGCGGTGGAGGATCGGGCGCGGCGGGCGGGCGCGAGCCGTCTTTATTGGCTCACCCAGGAGAGCAACGCGGTGGCGCGCGCGCTTTACGATCAGCTGGCGGAGTGCTCCGGCTTCATCCAATATCGCAAGCTTTTTTGATGTGATTCGTGGTGCCTGAGATGACAATCGCCCTGACGGCGCCGATCGTCGCCAAGCGGCGCTTTTTTCTCGGGGTGGAGCGCTCGGCTTGCGGACGCGCCTGGTGCGACCGCCTCGACGAACGAGGCGCAGCGCGCGCGCTTGCCATCGCGCAACGCTACGCGGATATGCCCGAGTTGCTGGCGCGCATTCTCGCCGGCCGCGCCGTCGAGCTCGACGAGGTGACGAGCTTCCTCGACCCGACCGTGCGCGCGCTCATGCCGGACCCGCACACGCTCGCCGACATGCGCGTCGCCGCGCTGCGGCTGACGGAGGCGATCATCCGTCGCGAAACCGTCGCCATCTTCGGCGACTACGATGTCGACGGCGCGACGTCGGCGGCGGTGCTGGGCCGATACCTGCGCCATTGCGGCCTGCACGCGCTCATCCACATTCCCGATCGCCTGTTCGAAGGTTATGGCCCCAACGCGGAAGCGATATGCGCTCTCGCCGGGCGAGGCGCGAGCCTTCTTGTCGCGGTCGATTGCGGAACCACGAGCCACGAGCCGCTGCTTGAAGCGCGCAACCTCGGATTAGACGTGATCGTGATCGACCATCATCAGGCCGATGAACGGCTGCCGGCAGCGGTGGCGGTGGTCAATCCCAACCGGCTCGACGATCTCTCGAGGCTCGGCCACCTCGCCGCCGTCGGCCTCGTGTTCATGACCGTGGTTGCGGTGAACCGGGAACTGCGCGTGCGCGGCTTCTGGACCCAGGAGCGACCGGAGCCGGATCTTCTTGGCTTCCTGGATCTGGTCGCGCTGGGGACGATCGCCGATGTGGTCCCGCTCACCGGCCTCAACCGCGCGTTCGTCGCCAAGGGCCTGCTGGCAATGCGGCGGCGCGACAATCCCGGCCTTACTGCGTTGATGGACGTCGCACGGCTCGGCGGCCCGCCAGAGCCTTGGCACCTCGGATTTCTGCTCGGGCCGCGGATCAATGCCGGCGGGCGCATCGGTCGAGCCGCGCTGGGCGTTGAGTTGCTCATGCATGAGGATCCGTCCGAATGCGCGCGCATCGCTGGCGAGCTCGATCAACTCAACCGCGAGCGCCAGGGGATCGAAGTCGCCACGGTCGCACAGGCCGAGGCGGAGGCGATGGCCGCCCTCGGTGCGGAGGAAAAGGGGGCGGTCGTCGTCACTGCCGCCGAGAGCTGGCATCCGGGCGTGGTGGGGCTCGTGGCGGCGCGCCTGCGGGAGCGATTTGGACGGCCTGCCTTCGCCATCGCGCTCGAGCCGGGCGGCCTCGGCACAGGGTCTGGCCGCTCGATCACAGGGGTCGATCTGGGCCGCGCCGTGCGCCAAGCCGTGAGCACCGGCCTGCTGATCAAAGGCGGCGGCCATGCCATGGCGGCAGGCGTCACGCTGCGACGGGATCGACTCAACGCCTTCCGCGCCTATCTCGAGGACGCGCTCGCGTCCGCCGTCGAGGTAGCACGGCGGGAAGATGCGCTGCTGATCGACGGGGCGGTCAGCGCTGCGGCCGCGACCAACGAGATTGTGGCGACGATCGCCCGCGCGGGGCCGTTCGGCGCGGGCAACCCCGAGCCGATCATTGCATTTCCGGCCCATACCGTGGTCTACGCCGACGCGGTGGGACAGTCTCATATGCGCGTGCGATTGCGCGCCGGCGACGGCTCGATCCTCAATGCCATTGCCTTTCGCGCCGCCGGACAAAAGCTGGGACGCGCGCTTGAGCAGGCGCGCGGGCAGTGCGTGCATGCGGCCGGCACCTTGTGCCTCGACCGTTGGAATGGGCTCGAGCGGGTGCAGCTGCGGCTCATCGATGTGGCATCGGCTGACGGGAGCCTGATAGGGTGACGCTCCCCATCGGAATGCTCCGCTTGCGTGGGGCATGACACCGACGAGAGTGCCAACTATGTCGAAACTCAGGCTGTCGGTCGCGGTCGGCAATTACGACCGGGTGCGTCCGCTCATGGACGGCGCGGTTCAGATCGACGGCGTCGATCCGGTGTTCATGAACTTGCCACCGGAGGAAATTTTCTTCCGTGCCTTCCGCAACGTGGATTTCGACATCTGCGAACTGTCGATGTCGAGCTTCACGGTGAAGATCGCCGAGCGCAATTGTCCGTACGTAGGGATACCGGCATTCGTGTCGCGGGCGTTCCGTCACAACTCGATCTACGTGCGCCGCGACCGCGTCAAGTCGCCTGCCGATCTCAAGGGCAGGCGCGTCGGGCTGCCGGAATATCAGCTCACGGCCTGCGTGTGGGCACGCATCATCCTCGAGGATGACCACGGCGTGAGACCGTCCGACATCCTCTGGGTGCGCGGAGGCATCGAGCATCCCGGCCGGCCGGAGAAAATCGCCATCGCCCTTCCTGCCGACGTGCGCATGGAAGATGCGCCGCCGGAGGTTACGATCTCCCAACTATTGGAACGCGGCGAGATCGACGGCTTCATCGCACCGCGCGTGCCAAGCCTCGCCGGCAAGAGCCATCCCCATATCGGCTGGCTGTTTCCAGATCCGGTTGCCGCGGGGCAGGACTATTTCAAACGCACTGGTATTTTCCCGATCATGCATGTCACCGGCATCCGGCGCGAGTTGGTCGAGGCGCATCCGTGGTTGCCGGCGGCGGTGTTCAAAGCCTTCGAACAGGCGAAGGCGTCGTGTCTCGCCGCGCTCGAGGACACCGCCGCGAGCAAGGTGACGCTGCCGTTCGTTGAGGAACAGCTCCGCGCGGCGCGTCAGTTCATGGGCCATGACTTCTGGTCGTACGGGCTTGCCCCCAATCGCAAGGAGCTCGAGACATTCCTGCGTCACCACCACGCGCAGGGGCTATCGTCCCGACTGGTGTCGCCGGAGGAGCTTTTCCACCCATCGACCCACGCGAGCTTCGCCATTTAGCTTCGCCCCGGCCGGCCCACGCGCGATCTCGGTTTCGCCGCAGCGCGCGGTCTCACCCCTTCTCGGTTCCGCGCAGCATGGCCGCCGTTGCGACGGCGGAATAGCCCGGCTCGACCCGCACGTCGACCACCGCCACCTGGCCCGCTTCGACCGCAGCGATCGCCTTGGCGAATGTCGGGATGAGATCGGCGGCCTTGGTCACAGGAGGAAATCCCAGAGTGCCTTGCGCCGCGCCCAATGCGGCACAGTCGATGTCGGGATCGGAAATGCGCTGGCCGATCCAGCGGTTCTCCGGCGGCCGATTGCGCATGCGGGCGACGCGCTCCTGGTGCAGTTCGTCGTTGAAGAACGAGCGATTGTTGCAGACCACCACGAGGAGCGGAATTCGGTAGTGCACCGCGGTCCACAGCGCGGTCACGCCCATGCAGAAGTCGCCGTCGCCGCAAATTGCGATCGGCAGCCGGTCCGACCCTTTGAGCGCGAGCGCGGCGCCGACCGAAATGCCGGGTCCGCCTCCGACGCCGCCGCCACCCTCGGAGCCGATGTAATCGAGCGGATGCCGGAACCGCCAGGTGGCCCCGTTCCAGGAGAGCGGCAGATGCGTGAGCGTGACGTCACGCTCACCGACCGCGGTTCTGAGCGAGCGGGCGAGATCGTCGACCCTGATCGGTGCGTTGGACGGTTGGTAGGCTTCGGCTTTTGTCGTGACGGCCGCCGGCTTGCGCGGCTTGCCGCCGCCGAGTGCGGCAAGGAGCTGCGGCACCGCCGCATCGGGTGCCGTGGGCAGCATGAGATCGACTGGCGGCAGCATTTCGTAATCCATGCTCCAGCCGTTGTGCACGTGGAAGTCGGCGCTGACGCAGATGATCTTCGCCTTCGGCGCCTCGTTGCCGAGCGCGTTGCGCAACGCGCCGCCGAGGTCGACCCAGTCGAGCGAAAGGATCACATCTGCCGCTTTGATCGCCGCGATCGCCTCGGGCACCAATGCGTTCGAAGCGGGGGCACCCGCGTGCAGCGGGTGATCGGTCGGAAAACCGCAGGCGATTTTGAGGTCGCTGATCACCTTGGCATCGAGCGCCTCTGCGAGGGCCACGCGCGCGTTCCATGCATCGAGGCTGCGTGATACCCGCCCCATGAAGATGACGGGGTGCTTCGCTCCCTTGAGGATTGTCGCCGCGTCGGCGATGAGATCGGCGGAAACCGTCGGGTCGGCGTGCGGCATGAAGCGCGCCGCATCGATCGGCACGAGCGGCTCGGCGAGTTTTGCTTCCTGCATCTCGGCGTCGAGGTTGATGTAGACCGGCCCGCACGGGGCGGTTCCGGCGATCCAGGCGGCGCGCAGGAGCGACTCGCGGGCGGCCGCGGGGGAGGCGGGCTGGTCGTCCCATTTGGTGTAATTGCGAACGATTGCACCCTGGTCGCGCGCCGTGTGGATCCAGTCGATCCACGGCCGGCGTTTGACCGCGTCCACCGGCCCGGTCGCGCCGAGCACGATAACCGGCTGGCGGTCACACCAGGCGTTGAAGATCGCCATGGTGGCGTGAAAGAGCCCGACATTGGAATGCACGGCCGCGGCCATCGCCTTGCCGGTTACCTTGGCATAGCCATGGGCGATCGCAACCGCACTCTCCTCGTGCAGACACAGCAGCATCTGCGGCGTCTCGTTGCCGAGGAAATTCACGATCGAGTCGTGCAGCCCGCGATAACTCGCGCCGGGATTGAGCGCGATGTAAGGAAGTTCCAGCGCGCGCAACGTGTCGGCGACGACGTCGCTGCCGAAAGCCGGCGCATTCGTGCCCGTTAGATTGGCCGGGCGCTCTAGCGCCCGCAGCGAGGGATGAGCGGCCGGCGTCTCGGCGGCCGGCGCCAGCTTTGCTTTTGCACTCGTCACGGGATGATCCTCGGGTTTTCCGAAAGGAGGGCCATAGAACCGGATCAGACGCCCTGGCGCAACCGCGCCAGAAGTTTCACGCCGGCATAACCGTCGGCGGGCTGCATGCCCACTTTGCGCTGGAAATTGCGCACGGCAATCATGGTGTCGTTGCCGACGCGTCCGTCGGTGCCACCGGTATCGAAGCCGAGCGCGGTCAGACGCTGCTGGATCTCCTGGACTTCGGCCAAGGTCGGCGTGCGCTCGCCGCCGGGGAACGGCTGCACGAACGGTCCAGCCCCCATGATGCGGTCGCCCAGATGCACGATGGACAGCGTGTAGTTCATCGACGGGTTATAGGAGCGCACGGCATAAAAGTTTGGGCCGAGCAGGAATGCAGGGCCTCCCGGCACCGGGGTCCAAAGTCGTGCAGACGCACCAAGCTGGGGGAACGGTTTGCCGTCGGCGCGCGTGACGCCGGCGCGCTGCCACGCATCGTAGGTGCGCGACGCCCCTTCGCGGCCGGCGTGGCCCACGCCGCGCACTTCATAGCCCCAGTGCTCGCCGGCGCGATACTTGCCGCGCTTGACGAGATATTGCGCCGTGCCGGCAAGCCCATCGTCGGGCTTGCCGAACGGGCTCACCCGGCCATCGCCGTCGTAATCGAGGCCGACGTTGAGCCACACCTCCGGCATCCATTGGGTATGGCCCATGGCGCCGGCCCAGGAGCCGCGCATCTCCTCCGGCGTGCTCCAGCCGCGGTCGATGATGGCGAGCGCATTGAGCAGCTCCTGCTCCCAGTAGGCGCGACGGCGCGGCTCACCCCACGCGAGCGCCGCAAGTGCGGGGAGGACCGGACGCATATGGTTCTTCTGAACGTCCGGATCGCCGAACGCAGATTCGATCCCCCACAGGCCGAGCATGACGCCACGGTCGACGCCGTAGTCCTTCTCGATACGGTCGAAAAGCGGCGCGTATTCCTTCGCCTTCTCCTTGCCGGTCGTGATGCGCCAGTCGGAGACGCGGCGATTGAGATATTGCCAGAGTTGTTCGTTGAATTCGGGCTGGTAGCGGTTGAGTTCAAAAACTTCCGTATCGGGTTTGATAGTACTCATAACCCGCGTGTAGGTGGCGTCGGATATACCACGTGCGCGTGCCCGCGCGCGGAATGCCGTGACCCACTGCTCGAACGGCGTTTTGCTTGCCTGCGCGTGCGCCGTTGCGCTCCACGCCGCCATGGCTGCCGCCAAGCCGGACAGGCAGGCTCGCCTTGACAGGGGAGGGTTCATCCGTTCGTCCATTGCCGCGCACCGTGAAGTTGAAGTCCGTGACTGCTGCGGCGGGCGATTTTATAGCTGTTTCTGTCGGCTTTGCGGCCGCGATCGGCGCTGCGGCCGATGGCGGGGTGGGAAGCTCCTTCTCTGGGATCGATGCTGTCGGGCTCTCTTCCCGGGCATCCTGCTCCTTGATCTCCTGGCCGCGGCCGCGGATCAGCCGCTCGTAGGCCGTTACGAGCGTCATATAGGGATTGACGAATACCCAGCCGTATTTCGTCGGCACCTGCATATCAAGATGCAGGTGATAGGTGGTGGCGCGCTCGCGCCGAAAGAAGTTGCCGACCTTACCGATGACCTCGCCCTCTTGCACGAGGCGGCCGCTCACCATGCCGTCGGCATTGAATTGCCTGGGAAACATATGCAGATACCGGAACCGGATGCGCTCGTTGGGTGCATTGACCACGATATAGAGCGCCTCTTGGCTGGGCGCGCGCAGCACCGCCCCGTCGCGCACGGCGACCACGTCGTGCAGATAAGGCTCGCAGCGGTTTGCCCCTTGCATGCGCTGCTTGCAGAAGGCCGGACGGATGTCCTGGCCTTGGTGGCCGAGACCGCCCGGGCATTGCCCGACATAAAAGTAGCGGTGCTCGCAGAAATTGTCGCGCCACGGATAGGAATAGTTGTCGGGAGCGGATTCGTCCAAAACGAGGCGCTGTCCGTTGACACGGCAGCGATAGGCCCTGATTCCATCCAAGAAGCCGGCGCCAGCGCGCCCGGTGGCGTCGCAGTCTCCCCAATTCATGAAGGACTGGGAATTGGCAAAGGCGGGTGCGTCGGCGAGCGGGAAGCGGATCTTGGAATAGACCGTATGATCGGCGACGCCGCCTTTTCGTCTGAAGCCGGTGCCGGGAAGTATGTCGCCGGGGCTGCGGTAGGTGAAGACGCTCGATTGCTCGGCCGGCCGCTCGATCGTATCGGCCGTGATCACCTCGGATTGCGCCTGCGGCGTGCCGCCGGCGACGCGGAGCGACTTGAGGAAGCGAATGGCGACCTTGTCGGCATCACGGCACGATATTTTGCGGAATCGCACAGCGCCGTCGGAGCATTCGATCGCCACGACGTAAGGCACGCCGTAACGCACGAAGGTGTAACGCACGTAATTTTCCAGATAGAGGCGCCGAATGCCCCGGATCTCATCGAGGCCATGGACCGGCCATCCGATCATTCCGACCGGCTCGTCGAGCTGATAAAGGAGCGCCGAGCCGCCGATGTGGATATAGATGGTATCGGCAAAGCGGATCCCCAATTCGCCCATCTCCTGCGCGCGGGCGATGACAACGGCGTCATAGCCCGCGGGGCCGGGATAGAAGAACGGCACCGAGTTGAACCCGAAAAGATAAGTGTCGGCCGGCGCAGTCGTGCTGGGGGCAACGGGCTCGGTTGCACCCGCGCGGTCGCGCAGAAACGTCGGCGTATCGAAGGGCAGTAGCACCGGCACCGGGCTTGCGGCGATGTTCGAAAAGCGCTCGCCGGTGGCGTGGTTGAGCTTGGCCATCAACTCAGCCGCGGCGACCGGTTTCCCCGGCTCGAGCGCGTTGAGGTCGGCGGCCACCGCGTCCCAGTCCGCGTGGGTGGGAGTGATGTGCGGATTCTTCATCTCCTGCGCGGCCGCGGCAAGCATGCCGGCGGCGAGCGCGAGACCCGCAAGTCCGATTCGCAGCATGACGCTCCACACCTCGCCGGAGCTGTCGCGGCGACGTCCGGGCGCGAATCAAGTATCGCCGCCGCAAAGGATTCTGCCAAGTAGGTTATCGAAAACGATTTCCACTGTTGCAAATAGGTTGCAAAGCGATTGGTTCCGACGTCCACGACAAAACATCTCAGTCCTTGGCGCGCTCCACGTAAGAGCCGTCCGCCGTCATGACCACGATCTTGGTTCCGGTCCCGACGAACGGGGGCACCATGGTGCGCACCCCATTCGACAGCAGCGCCGGCTTGTACGACGAAGCGGCGGTCTGGCCTTTGACCGAAGGCTCGGTTTCCACGACTTCCAGCGTCGCTTTCTGCGGGAGCTCGATCGAAACCGGCACCCCTTCGTGCACCGAGAGCATCACCTTCATTTCCGGCTGCAGGTAGGCGGCTTGGCTGCCGATGATATCGGCGGGCAACGCCACCTGGTCATAGGTCTCGGTATTCATGAAATGAAAGCCGTCGCCGTCCTGGTAAAGATACTGATGCTCCCGATCTTCCACATAGGCGCGTTCGACCTGCTCAGTCGTCTTGTAGCGCTGCGCCACCTTTACGCCGTCGCTGATGCGGCGCATGTCGACTTGGGTGGTTGGAGTCCCCTTGCCGGGATGGAAGCTTTCGGCGTTGAGGACAACGTAGAGCTTGCCGTCGACTTCGACGATATTGCCCTTGCGGAGCGAACTGGCGATGACTTTCACGGCGAAATTTCCTCGGTTTTGGGACGCGCGCGACCGGTACTGGGCCCAAATGTCGCGCCACCATACTGATCCTGTGGGCAATCGCCAGCGGTTTTCATGAGGGTTGGGACGGCGGAGTTTCGTGTGGAAGGAGCCTGCTGATGCCGTCGCCGTTCTGGACCTTGCACGCGACGCGGCGGCCCTTCTTGATGGGCCGCGTGCGGATCGCGGCGGCGTTGCGACAGTTTTTCGCGGCGCGGGATTTCGTCGAGGTCGATACGGCGGGATTGGTGCTTTCGCCCGGCAACGAGGCGCATCTTCATGCCTTCGCGACGGAGTTGGTCGCGCCGGCGGCCCCGCGCGGGCGGTTTTATCTGCGGACCTCGCCCGAGTTCGCCTGCAAGAAACTCCTGGCCGCCGGCGAACGCCGCATCGTCGAGTTCGCCCGCGTCTTCCGCAACCGCGAGCGCGGCGCGCTGCATCATCCCGAATTCACCATGGTCGAGTGGTATCGGGCCGAGGAGCCGTACGAAATATTGATGGCCGACTGCGCTACTGTTCTCGCGCTCGCGGCAGAGGCAGCAGGCACGAAGCAATTTTGCTTCCGCGAGCGCGCCATCGATCCATTCGCTGAGCCCGAGCGGCTCACCATGGCGCAGGCATTTGCGCGCTACGCCGGGATCGATCTCCTCGCAGTGCTGCCGCCGGAGCCTGGCGCTTCTTTCGCCGCCGCCGCGGCTGCCGCCGGCATCCGCACAGCCGCCGACGATAGCTGGGGCGACATCTTCAGCCGTGTGTTGGTTGAAAAAATCGAGCCGCACCTGGGGCAAGGACGGGCGACGGTCCTCTACGAATATCCGGCGGTCCAGTCCCCGCTCGCCCGGCCGACGGCAGCCGATCCGCGGCTCGCCGAACGGTTCGAGCTCTACGCCTGCGGGGTGGAGCTGGCAAACGGCTTCGGCGAGCTCACCGATCCCGTCGAGCAGCGCAAGCGGCTGGAGGAGCAGATGGCGGAGAAGGAGCGCATCTACGGCGAGCGCTATCCCATCGACGAGGATTTTCTCGCCGCGCTCGTGGTGATGCCGCAAGCCTGCGGAATCGCGCTCGGGTTCGATCGGCTGGTCATGCTCGCAACCGGAGCCGCGCAGATCGACGAGGTGGTGTGGACGCCGATCCCGACAGTCTGAACCGAAGAGGAAAAGATGTTAGTGCTCTATCACAACGACGTGTCGGTTGCGCGCCGCAGCTCGGCTGTCTTCGCTGGTACACCGCGGTTGTGCCCTCCGAGGCATCCGTGAGGCAGCAAGCGCTCAGCGCAAGGCTCGTACGGCATCTGCTGTCACGTCGCCCTTCTGCCCGCCCCAAGTGACGCGCAGATAGTTCGCGAGCGCGGCCGCCTCTGCATCACTGAGCTTGTCGGCGAAGCCAGGCATCGCCTGCATGCTCTGACGATGTGCGAGCCCCGATGCCATCAAGCATCGCAACGATCAGGTTGCGCGGGTCGGCGAGGCGTAAGGTGCTGTTGTTGCGCATCGCGACCACCGTGTTGGGCATGCCGTTGCCTTCGAGGCCATAGGAGCCAGCGCACAGCGCTACGTAGCTGATCCGCCCGGCGCCGTTTTCGTCCGTGGCGACGTCGGCCGGATCGGGCGCTGCCAAGGACGGGGGCGCGGGCGGGCTGTCGCCGAGAAGATAGGTTGCTACCGCATCGAGATATCCCGCGCGAACACCTTGGCCCCGGTAACCTTCGAGGTGCCGTCGACGCGATTTTGAGGACATCATCGCGGCCGTTCCAATCCGGCCGCGTGAGCAACTGCCCCTCGAACAGCGATGCAAAGGCCTTGCTGCCAAGAGGAGCAAGGTAGACCGCGACGCCGCCGATAACGCTCGCCCCTAGAACCTGTCGACGCGAGGGGCGAAAGCCATTCATGCGGCTCCTCCTGCGGTTGTCTCGATCCGCACAAAGCGCGCGGCACCGTACGACGTCAAGCCGCGAAATGACAGCAAGCATCGATCGAACCGGTGTACGCTGGCGCCTCCCGATATCTCGCGCTGATCCTGTTCAGAGCGGGATGACTTCTCTTCGATCGGAATCGGTAAAGGGGGAGAGGAAACAATGTTGGCGCTCTATCACAACGACATGTCGCTTTGCGCGCAGAAGGTCAGGCTGGGTCTTGCCGAAAAAGGCGTCGAATGGGAGAGCCGCCACCTCGTCCTGCGTGCGGGGGAGCATCAGCAGCCGTGGTACCGCAAGCTCAATCGCCGCGCGGTCGTCCCCACACTCGTCGATGGCGACAAGGTGATTCCGGAATCCAACGTCATTCTCGAATACCTCGAGGAGGCCTATCCCGAGCCGAGGCTCCTGCCTCAAGATCCTTACGATCGGGCGCGGGTGAGGTTGTGGACCAAGCAGCTCGACGAAGACATCCACGACGCCTCCGCCGCGGTCTTGACCTTCGGCATCGCCTTTCGGCACCAGTACATCGCGCGCGGCGCGCTCGGGCAAAAGATGCTGGAAGCGATACCCAACGTCTTCAAACGCGAACGCCGGCGCGACGTGATTGAAAAAGGAACGGAGTCGCAGCATTTCACTATTGCCGTCCAACGGATGGTTTTGCTCCTCGACGAGATGGAAGAAGCCCTCGCTGCGCATCAATGGCTCGCCTGCGGCGCCTACACTCTGGCGGACACCGCCTTTACCCCCTACCTCGCGCGCCTCGAACATCTCGGCATCCTCGGTATGATCGGTGAGAGAGATCGTGTCGCCGACTGGTACCGCCGTTGCAAAGCGCGGCCGAGCTTTTATGACTCCATCGTCAAATGGGAGAACGCCGACTACCTTGACCTGATGCGGCGCCAAGGCGCCGACGCCTGGCCACGGCTTGAGGCGATCATTCAGGCGCACTGATCCTAGGGCGGGAGAACATAGGGATGATACCACGCGCGCTGTCGGCCTTCCGGGCCATGCTCGGCCTGTTGCTCATCGCGAGCACCATCGGCGTCGCGCAGCCGCTTTCGGCGCAGAGCTTTCCGACGCAGACCATCACGTTCCAAGTGGCTTTCGCGGCCGGCGGCATCGCCGACGTCGTCGCCCGGTTGGTCGCACAACGGCTCAGCGAGCGGCTCGCCCACACGGTGGTAGTGGAGAATCGCGGGGGCGCGGGCGGCAATCTCGCGGCAAAGGCGGTGAGCGGCGCGGCGCCCGATGGCCACACCATCCTTGTCACCACCACCTCGCTCGCGGTCAACGAGACCGCCACCAGGAACAAGGGTTTCTCAGCCGACGATCTGCGGGCCATCGCCATCGTGGCGTTCAGCCCGGACGTGTTCGCGGTGCATCCCAGCAATCCGGCGAAGGATTTGCGCGAGTTCATCAACAGCGGCAAGAGCTTCACCTATGGCAGCGCGGGCGTCGGCACCGGTCCGCATATCGGCGCGGAATACTTTTTCCGCGAGGTCGCCAAGGTTCAGGCTCTGCATGTGCCGTTTACCGGCGGTGCGCCGGCGGTGGCCGCGGCCGTCGGCAACCATGTCGATGCGATCGTGCTGACGCTGCCGACGGTGGTGCCTCCCATCACCCAGGGGCTCCTCCGCGGCATCGGGCTGGCGAGCCCGACACGCAATTCCGCCGTGCCGGACGTGCCCACTTACGGTGAGATGGGATTCCCCAATGTCTATTCCGGCTCGTGGGTCGGTTTCTTCGCGCCGGCGAAGACGCCGGATACGATCGTCGCCAAGCTCAACGCGGAGATCAATGCCATCATGCAGGAGCCGCAGGTGCAGCAAAAGCTCAAGACCATCGGCTTCGATGTGACGATCAAGACGATCGGCGAGGCGAGCGACTACTTCCGCAGCGAAGTCGCCTCTTGGGGGAAGATGATCCGCGCGATCGGCTATTCGAGCGACTAACAGGCTCACCGCGTAGTTTGATCAGGTCAGCCGTCACGTGGATGGTCGGGACGAAGCCCGGCCACGACACGCCATCAGTCTGATCCAGGCGCCTTTACCGCGTCACCACCGCGTTGAGGAGCGCCGTCCGTCCCTCGCGCGTTGCGGCGAGCGCGCGTGTCAGCGCGCTCGCCAATTCGGCGCGCTTTTCGATGCGCTGGCCATGGAAGCCGAAGTGGCTGCCCAGGTTCTCATAGTCGGGTCCGTCGATGGTCACGCCGAAATGCAGCTCTTTGCTGGCCGAGGCGCCATCGGGATAGTGATGCACGTGGCCCTTGCGCATCGCCTCGTATCTCTTGTTGTTGAGCACGATGATGATGATGGGCAGCTCGTGCCGTTTGGAGGCGCCGAGCGCCTGGATGATGGGGTTGTAGAGAAACGAGCCGTCGCCGACGAGCAGCGCCACCGGCCGCTGCGGCGCCGCAAGCTTGATGCCCAGCGCGGTGCCGATCCCTTGCCCGAGGCCGCCCGAGCCGCGGAAGAAGCTTTGCGGCGTCGTTTGCGGCAGGTGTTGGCGGATCAACGTGGAATGGGTGATCGTCTCGTCCACGTAGATGGTATCGGCGGGCATGACGTCGGCGAGCGCGCCCAACAGCGAGAGCGGATCGATCGCGCTTCCATTCTGCGCCTTCTCCCGTTCGGCGCGAAGCCCGGCGACATAGTCCTGGTGCTCGCGCGTCCAGCGCTGCCGTCGTGCCTCGAGCGCGCCGGCGTCGAGCTTCGAGGATTTCGCCGCCGCGGTCAGGAGCGTCAGCGCTTCGGCGATGTCGCCCTCGAGATAAAGGTCGGCGTGCAAGTTCTGATAGACCATGTGCTCCTTGAAGGGATGGTCATGAATGGCCACGATCTTGCCGCGCGTCGGGCGTTGCCGCGGCGGGTACCAGGGAGCGCGGCCGCCGACGAGCAGCACGAGGTCGGCGTCCTCCACCGCTTTGTAGCGGCCCACGCCGAGGTAGAGCGGATGATCGGTCGGGAAGTTCGCGTAAGAATTGGCTCGTCCGTTGATCACCGGAATGGCGAGAAGATCGGCGAACTCCTGCAGCGCCGAGAACGCCTTGGGATCGCGCCCGGCGGTTTCCGTGACGATGACCGGGCTCTTGGCGCTGCGCACGAGCTCCGCAACTTTCTCCACGTCCTGGTGGCGCGGTTGCGTTCTCGGCGCCGGCGGCACCTCGCGCGCGCTCGCAGGCGGCGTCCAGTCGTGCAGCATGTGCTCAAGCGCTACGTTGAGATAGATCGGGCCTTTCGGCAGGCGCTGCGCCATTTCGCCGGCGCGGATCACGCTCTCGTAGAGCGTATACGGGCTGGTCACGGCGCGCGCCCATTTCGCAACCGGCTCGACGAAGCGTTCGATGCCGCCGACGCTGAGCCCGCCATACCACTGCTGTTCGATGTCGAGCTCGGGGTCTTCGCCAAGCGTCTGCGATTCACCCGACAGGACCACCATCGGCACCTCGTTCTGGAGGGCGCCGTGGATGCCCATGCTCCCCTGCAGCATGCCGACACCGGCATGTAGTAGCACTGCCTGCGGCCGCTCCGTGATCAGCGTGTATCCGGCCGCCATGTTGACCGCGAGCGTCTCGTGCCAGGACTCGATGAAGGCCGGGCCGGCTCTGTTCTCGAGCTTCTGACGCGCCAGCGCCTCCCAAACGGGCGACCATTCCGAGCCGGGCGAGGACATGATGTAGTCGATCTTGAGCTTGCGGAACGCCTCGAGGATCGCCTCGCCGCCGTCCAGATAGTTTTTCATCCTGTCCTCGCTCGTGAATGCGCGGCGCATACGACACGGAATTTGCGTGCTCCGCAAGCGGGAAGGCCGCGCCTGTTTCGCCGCTGTGTGGCGGGCGCGCATTGACTTTTTGCCGGCCGCGCACCATCAGCGAAACGCGAAACGAGAGCTCGCCAAGCGGGGCCTATCGCCAAGTGGAACATTGCCATGAGACGCAAACGCCAGCCATTACGCCGAGCAGACGATCTTCTCGCGGCGGGATTGATCTCGCCTGAACGCCGCGCCGGAATCGAAGCGGTGGCCGCGCGTTATGCGCTGGCGCTCACCGCCGACCTCGCCGACCTCGTCGATGCCGCGGAGCCATCCGACCCCATCGCGCGCCAGTTCATTCCCGATGCGGCCGAGCTCGCGAGCCGGCCCGAGGAGAGCGAGGACCCGATCGGCGACGGCGTCCACAGCCCGGTCAAAGGCATCGTGCATCGCTATCCCGACCGGGTGCTGCTCAAGCCGGTCCACGTCTGCGCCGCCTATTGCCGCTTTTGTTTCCGCCGCGAAGTGGTTGGCCGGGAGCGCGCGCTCTCGCGCGGCGAGCTTGACGCCGCGATCGCCTACATTCGTGCGCATTGTAAGATCTGGGAGGTGATCCTCACCGGCGGCGATCCGCTCGTGCTCTCCGCGCGCCGCCTCAAAGAGCTAGTCGCGGCGCTCGCGGCGATTGCACACGTCAAGGTCATCCGCGTGCACAGTCGCGTGCCCGTCGCTGAGCCTTCGCGGGTGACGGCCGCCCTGGCGCGCGCGCTGAGAGCGTCCGGGAAAGCCACCTACGTCGTGCTCCACGCCAACCACGCGCGCGAATTGACGCCCGCGGCGCGGGCGGCCTGTGCGCGCTTGGTCGATGCCGGCATTCCCATGTTGAGCCAGAGCGTACTCCTGCGCGGCGTCAACGATGACGCCGCAGCGCTCGGCGAACTGATGCGGGCCTTGGTCGAATGCCGGATCAAACCGTATTACCTTCATCACGGCGATCTCGCGCCCGGCACGGCGCATTGGCGAACCAGTATTGACCAGGGCCAAGCGTTAATGCGCGCGCTGCGCGGCCGACTCTCCGGCCTCTGCCAGCCGACCTATGTGCTCGACATTCCCGGCGGCCACGGAAAGTCGCCGATTGGGCCGAGTTACCTCGCCCGCGTCGGCGGCAAAAACGGCACCCGGCGCTACGAGGTCGAGGATTTTAACGGCCATCGCCACATCTATCCGCCGGTTGCGGGCGCTGGAAATCCCGGATCGTGACAACGTGCGGCGGAAGCCTGCTCACCACCAACCGCCGCGACACCACGCCTCGCAGGTGTTGCGGCGGTAAAAATTGTAAAAGACCGCAACCGCGCAGCGGGCGTTCCAGTCGCCGGCAAGGAGCGTGATCCGCTCGCCGGCCACCCAGCCGAAGCAGGCCGGCGTGCGGGCGGTAAAGCGCGCGCCGTTGATGATGAAATTGCCGCTATAGGGGGGGCTTACGACCTCGATCACGTGCCGCTCGGCCGGCAGATAGAAGCGGGTGGGATAGTGCCGGCGCGGTGTGTACTCCATGCCGTCCGCCAGGGCCGGCGCGGCTATCGACATGGCCATCGCGAACGCCGCGATCGGTTTCAACATTTGAGCTTCCCCCGCTGCGGTGGCGAGAGGATAGAGGCGATCAAGGGCGCTGCCAAGTGAACGCGCATTCCGCGCGATCGGTGTCGAAGCGCAAAAGCCGTGGGGTTCGCACGCAGACTGCCAATGTGCTGGATTGCGCCAGGGGCATCCGCTAGCTTCCGCCGGGATGCTCGTTATTTCGACCATTCTTGAAGCTGCAGTTGCCATCCTGGCAATTTTAGCGGCGGCGCGTAAAGGCAACCCGTACATCTATGGCCTTGCATTTACGTTCGGCGCCTACGTGCTCTATGATCTCGCCCGGCTCTTTGCGTGGGATGTTCAGAGAGGCCTTCTTTCCGGCCTCTTCCTGCTCGCGACGATCACCGCGCTGATTGCGGTGTGGGGGCTTTACCGAAAGTGAGAGACGATGAACGCCTGGAGGACCTCGGCCATGTCTAAGCTTGCCTGGATTGTCGTATTCGCCGCGCTTTCCGCCGCGCCCGCGGCAGCGCAGAGTGCGATCCCCGACGTGCGCGGCACTTGGAAGGGCGAGAGCGAGTCGATCATCCTCGGTCCCGGGAATCCCCATCACGCCGCGCCGCCATCGACCGAGCCGCGGCTCGACAACGTCCCTTTCACCATGACCATAGACAAGCAGGACGGCCGGCGCTTCTCTGGCACGTTTTCCTCGGCGCGCGCCAACGACAAGTTTGTCGCCGTGATATCGCGCAACAACACGATTTTGCTGGTCGATGACGACGGCTATACCGTGGGCTCGATCCTGGCCCCGAACCGCATCGAGCTTTGCTACATGCACCAGTCGCAGGCCACGCGTCTCGCGTCCTGCGCCGAGATGACCAAGCAGCCGTAACCGGGTCGTCCTCGATGATCCGCCTCGGATGCCGGCGGCTATTGGCCTGCAGGCCGATTTCGCTGCGTTCCGGGCTGCCACTGCTGACCGGTCTGGAACGGATCGGAAGGCGCCAAAACGTGACGGCCGTCACAGCGCGCGCCATCGCGATGTGAAATGCTCATTGTCAAGGCGAGCTGGACGGTTTCACCAAGCAAGCCCTTGCCGATCCGGAATACGCCAGAGGGAATAGCTGAATTAAGCCCCGCCACGTGCGGGGCTCTTTGTTGCTGCGGGCGAGGAAAGCCCTTGCATCGCGCTGCCGTCACGCACGTGCATCCGGCGCCTTGCAATCCCGAAAAAACGCTCTTTCGCAACGCCGGCAGCTGTGCGCGTGGCTCTCCGGCAGCTATCCGCACCATCGATGTCGCTGGAACCGAGTTCCGTGCGGCAAATGGACCTGACACCTGCAACAAAATACCCACATTTTGCCGCTCTCACGTGCGAGCCGCGATCACGTTACCCGCGCGCAAGAGCACGGTCGCGAAAACCTTGCCCCTGAGTTGATCGGGCTCGCCGCCGGTTTTCGAACTCCTCACGCTCTCGTCAGCCCGATCGGCACCCGGCGTGCCCAGTCATGCCGCAGTCAGAGGGAATGTTTCGTGCGAAACTCGAACCTGTCATTGCGGCTTGGCGGCTGCCTTGCGGCTGTCGCGGGCGTTCTGCTTTCCGGCCCCGCAGACATCTCTGGCACTCGCTCAGCACGGCGAAAGCGCGGATCGCATGTTCGTCACGCAGGAAGACGATCGCTCATTCAGGGTCGGCCGCGCCGAGTCGGCGGAGGCATTGGTGACGGTCCTGTCCCCCACGACGTTGCGCGTGCGCATCCTCCCGCTGGAGCCCGCAACCTCGAGTGTTCCCGAGTATGTGACAATCAAATCCGATTCGTCCTATCCACCCGCCGACGTGCGCCTCGACGCGCAGCCGGACAAAGTGACGTTCAGCACCTCCGCGGCCACCTTGAATCTATCCCTGGAGGATCAGGTTCTTTCGCTTGAGCTGCGCAGTCGCGACAAGGTCTTGATCGACGAATGGGAGATCGACGACGGCGAACGCGTCGCCCGCCTCGAGTTGCAGAATGGCGAGCGCATCTATGGATTTGGTGACAAGCGCGCGGCCTTGGATCAGCGCGGGCGGAAGATCGCCATCGTCAATCGCGACGCCTTCGCGAGCGAGTCCAACCAGAGCTACAAGAGCGTGCCTTTTTACGTGAGCAGCGCCGGCTACGGCCTGTTCTTCCACAACTACCGGCCTTCAACCTTCGACATCGGCGCGTCGGTCAAGAACCGGTTGCAGCTCAAGGCAACCGGCGGAGAGATGGATTTCTACCTGTTCGTCGGCGGCATGAAGGAGGTCCTCTCGCAATATACCGAGCTGACCGGCCGTCCCGCCATGCTGCCGCTCTGGGCGTTCGGCTACCACCAGGGCAAGGCCAGCTATCGAGGCCGCGAAGGATTGGAGGTCGCACAGCAGATGCGGCAGCGCAAGCTGCCGTTCGACGTCATCTACTACGACGCCTTCGACCCGGAGGCTACGAGAAGGGCTTTCATCGATGCGCTGTGGGAACGTTACCGCGGCAGGCTGACGGTCGGATTTGGAATGCCGATGTTCGGGGTCTGGCACGGCAACGACGACTCCGACTTGCTCAATGACCTTGCTGCGCGCGGCTTCCTGATGGTGGATCGCAAAAATCGCCCGGCCATCGGCCGAGATGCGTGCGTCGAGGACGTCGAGGACAAGAGCTCGGTGGCATATTTGGACTATTTCTCGACGCGTGCGGTCGACCATGTTTTTGCAGTCAAATGGAGCGACGCGCTCAAGAATGGCGCGGCCCTTGGCATGGTCGATTTCGGCGAGCTGGACCACGTTCGCAACGCGGATCAGAAGTTCTGGCCCAGCATCGGCATGTCGGTGGCGGAGACGCGCAACTTGTTCGGGCTGGTTTATCCGCTCGCGGTCGTCAACGGCATGGTCGATCGCGTCGGCGGACGAAGCACCGGAATGGTGCGACCCGGTTTTGCGGGAACCCAGCGGCTCGGCTGGACCACGACCGGAGACTCGGTTCCGACCTATGCCAATTTCCGCGCGCACACCCGCGCTATGCTGAACCTGACGCTTTCCGGCTTTTCCAATGTCGGGCAGGACATCGGTGGCTGGGACGGAAAGTCACCGGACATTCTCTACGCGCGCTGGTTTGCGGCGGCGACGTTCTATCCTTTCATGTGGTCGCACGGAAAAGACGATCATGAACCTTACTCGCACGGCGACGCAGTCGAGAGCGCGGCTCGCTCGTTCCTGAACCTGCGCTATCGCCTCATTCCCTACCTCTATTCGCTGCACGAGGCGGCGCATCGGACGGGCATTCCGATCCTGCGCCCCTTCGCTTTGCAGGAACCAAAGGATCCAACCGGCGTTCGGATCGACGATCAGTTCTTCGTCGGCGACAACATTCTAGTGGCGCCGATGTTCAACGAGGAAGGCAATCGCAAGCTCTATCTGCCCGAGGGCAGGTGGTACGACTTCTTCGGCGAGCTGCAGCCGGTTGAGGGAGGCGGAAAAATCGAGCGGGAAGCCGTTCCGCTTGATCGTCTGCCCGTCTACGTGCGCGCAGGCTCGGTGATCCCGTTTGGACCGGCAATGCAATACACTGGGCAGAAGCCGGTCGATCCGTTGTCCGTCCACGTCTACGGCTTTGCCCCCCTCGACCTCGCCGGGGGAAGGAGGATTAGCGCATTTTCGCTCTATGAGGACGACGGGCTCAGCATCGCCTATCGGAGCGGCGAGTTCCAACGCACCGACCTGCGCTTGAGCCAGACCGTAGAGGCAGTCCGGTTCGATGTGACCCCGGAAAGCGGCGACGGCGCGTTTCAGCGCGTCGCTGGTCGCGGCTATCGCTTGCAGTTCCATGGCATCGAGGGCGCGGTGAATCTGGTCCGGCTCGACGGTCAGGCGATCCCCGAGGCGCACGCCGACAGCGGGGACGGCGCACGGGCGGCGTGGTCTAGGAACGAATGGTCGGGCGATGTCTCGGTCTTCATTCCGCCCTCGGCGCCGCGTGCGCTCGCCGTGGAATTCGCAACCGAGCGCCGCGGCGATCCGGCCCCGTAGCGATCGCAGCCTCATTTCTTGCTCAGAAATGCGCGCAAGCTTCCGTTACGGTCTGACGTGATGTCGGCGATGCGCCAGCCCGTCTTGAGCTTGACCAGATCAAGGACAATCTTGCACTGCTCGCCCAGACTTTTGAACGAAACCGTCGCCATGGCCTTGTCGGGCGTGATGGCACGGATGGCGACGTCGACGGCGTCGATCTCCCAATCCTGCGCATCGATGAAGGGATCGGAGCCAAGCTTGCCGACCTCGCCCTGCGCGTCCTCGCGGTCTTTGATGATGAGGGCCGCAAGCTTGGGGTCGAAATAGCGCCGCACGGCTGCGTCGGTTTCGAGCGAAATCCCCTTCGAATCTTTCCCTTTATAGGCGGCGTAGATCGATTCCACGAACGCCTTGGCGGAAGGGTCTGCCGCCCGCGCGCCCACGGTCGCGAGTGCGAGACAAATGCAGGCTGTCGTAAGAATCTTGCGCCGCGCAATCATCGGTCTTTGCCCGAATCTTCTTCGGCTTCGCCACAGCCCACGGCGATCTCCATTTATTGGACAATGGTGGGGCACGCAGCGGCGGCAGAGGGCTAAGTTTTTGACTTCATTGGTGCGCCCTACGGGACTCGAACCCGTGTTTCCGCCGTGAAAGGGATGATATGGCGTCTTTTGGTGTCCATAGACGTTTTTAAAATGCCAAAAAATGCCGAATTCCTGGTGGCTTCCGCCTTTCCTTGTACACGGGTGTTTTTCCACGTATATTGGACCCGTATTGGACCCATGTTGGATCCGCCACTTATCGAAACGCGAACGGATGGACCCGGAGCCGGAAGGCAGAACATGCCTCGCAAGGTTCGCGACTCGAACCTCGAAACCAGGACGGCGCGTGCTCGGCTTAAGGCGGCACACAAGCCGTATTTCCGGCTGATCGAGCCCGGGCTGCATCTCGGCTATCGAAAGCTCGCAAGTGGGCCGGGCACATGGCTAGCGAGGCGTTATAACGGGGATGGGAAGTACACCACCGAGAATCTACGTACGCCAGCTGATGCCCTAATTATCGCTGATGACTATTCCGAGGCAGACGGCCACAACGTCCTAAGCTTTGGTCAGGCCCAAGAGCGCGCCAAGCGGCAGCAGCGGGCCGCGGGGAAGCCCACGGGGTCGTATACGATCACGGATGCAATGGACGCGTACCTAGCATGGCTGGAAAGCGATGGCCGGTCAGCTGCCGCCATTGCGGACGCGCGATATCGTGACCGCGCGTTCATTCGATCGAGCCTTGGCGAGCTAGAGGTAGCATCGCTGACGGCGGACAGGTTGCGGCAATGGCGGGACGCGCTCGCCAAGACCGCGCCACGGTTGAGGACGAGGCCCGGGGAGAAGCAAAAGCACCGCGATCTGGCCAACGATGAGGAAGCTCGCCGATCACGCCGCGCATCAGCTAATCGGACGTGGACCACCCTTCGCGCCGCCCTCAATTACGCGTTCCACACCGATAAGGTGGACTCCGACAAGGCGTGGCGGAAGGTCAAGCCATTCAAGTCGGTGGACAAGGCCCGCGTTCGCTACCTATCGCTCGCAGAGGCCAAGCGGCTCATAAATGCTGCCGACAAGGGATTCCGACGATTGGTGCAGGCTGCTCTGTTGACTGGCGGCCGCTACGGTCAGATCGCGCAATTGACAGTTAGCGACTTCAACGCTGACGCCGGCACCTTGAGAATGCGCACTCGCAAGGGGGACGGGAGCGAGCGCTTCCATCACGTGCATTTGACCTCCGAAGGCGTCCGATTCTTCGCGTCAGCATGCGCCGGCCGTAGCGGATCGCATCCAATTTTCACCAAGGACGACGGCAGCACGTGGGGCAAGTCGCACCAAACGCGGCCGATCGAGGAAGCATCGGCTCGTGCGAAGATCAGCCCGCCAGCCAATTTCCATGTGACGCGGCACACTTGGGCCTCCCACGCGGTCATGAATGGCGTCCCCCTGCTCGTGGTGGCCAAGAGCCTTGGACACAGCGACACCCGCATGGTCGAGAAGCACTACG